>NZ_JBQCER010000093.1:0-30475 GCF_051960075.1 Bordetella sp. | reverse complement strand
CGCAGGGGACTTTGGGCGCCTAAGGCGGCGCCCAAACCCGACTCTTCGGAGCCGGCCTGGCCACGCGCCCCCAGACACCGAACAAGACGACTCAAGAGCCCTTGTTCAACAACGCCTTCAACATGTCGAGCCGCTGCTTGGGACTCATAGCCTTGGTCGCTTCGTCCTCGGCCACCTTGACACTCCCCAACCCCATCTCTTCGATAAACCGCGAAGGCTCCCGCACGATATCTTCGCGCGCACGCCGCCGCTTCTTGCACCAGCTCAAATGCAGGCTGCGCTGCGCGCGCGTGATGCCCACGTACATCAGCCGGCGTTCTTCCTGGATGCGCACCGCCAAGGCCTCGGCTGCGTGAGCCGCGTCGCCCGTGTCCTCGTCGTCCTTGCCCAGATGCGGCAGCAAGCCGTCTTCCACACCGGCCAGGTAAACGTGCGGATATTCCAGCCCCTTGGAAGCATGCAGCGTGGAAAGCTTGACCGCGTCCGGCTCTTCGTCGTCGCCGCGCTCGAGCATGGTGATCAACGCCACGTGCTGCACCAGCTCGAACAACGTATAGCCGTCTTCCTCGGCCTTGCGCTTGAGCCATGAGGCCAGCTCCAGCACGTTCTGCCACCGTGTCTGCGCCGGTCGCTCTTCCAGCGTGTCGTAGAGGTAGCGCTCGTACTGGATCGCGCCCAGCATATCGTCGAGGATCGCCCCCGCGGGCTCGGGGGCAACGATGTCGCCCCCACGCTGCGCCTGCGGTGCCCCCCGGCCCGCGCGCCACTGGATGCGGCGTATGAATTCGGCGAACGTACGCAAGGGTTCGAGCTGGCGTGCGGCGAGCTGGCTTTCCAGGCCTGCCTCGCTCACCGCCGCCAGCAGCGACAGGCCGCGCGAAGCGGCGTACTGCCCCAACGTCTGCAACGTGCTCTGACCTATGCCGCGGCGCGGCGTGGTAGCCGCACGGATGAAAGCCGGATCGTCCTCGTCGTTGGCGACCAGGCGCAGATAAGCCAGGATGTCGCGCACCTCGGCCTTGTCGAAAAAACTCTGTCCGCCCGAGATGGTGTACGGGATCTTCAGATTGCGCAGCGCCTGTTCCAGCACGCGCGACTGATGGTTGCTGCGGTACAGAATCGCGTAGTCTTTCCATTGCGCGCGGCGCTCGAAGCGCGAAGCCGAGATCTGCATCGCCACGTTCTCGGCCTCCTGCTCGTCGCCGTCCATGGCGGTGACGGTAATGGGCTCGCCCACGCCCAGATCCGACCACAGCTTCTTGTCGAACAGCTTGGGGTTGTGCGCGATCACGCTATTGGCCGCAGCCAGGATGCGCTGCGCCGAGCGATAGTTCTGCTCGAGCTTGATCAACTTGAGCTGCGGATAGTCGGTGGTGAGCTTGCCCAGGTTTTCCACCGTGGCGCCGCGCCAGGCATAGATGGCTTGATCGTCGTCGCCCACCGCGGTGAACATGGCGCGCATGCCGGTCAGCAACTGCACCAGGCGGTATTGGCAGGCGTTGGTGTCCTGGTATTCGTCCACCAGCAAATAGCGGATGCGGTTCTGCCATCGCGTGCGCACGGCTTCGTCGCGCTCGAGCACTTCGGTAGGCAGGCGGATCAGATCGTCGAAATCCACCGCCTGGTAGGCCGCCAGCGTGGCCGCATAGCTGCGGTACACCTGCACCGCCTCCGCTTCGGTAGGCGTGCGCGCGATATGGGCGGCCTGGTCGGGCGACACCAACTGGTTCTTCCAGAGCGAGATGATGGACTGCACCTCGCGCAGGCGGCCGCGATCGGTCGTGGCCAGCAGCTCCTGGATGATGCCCATGGCGTCGTCCGAATCGAGGATCGAGAACTGCGGCTTGAGCCCCGCATGCGCGGCCTCTTCGCGCAAAAAGCGCACACCCAGCGCATGAAAGGTGCTGATCGTCAGCCCCTTGGCCAGCTTGGGATCGACCAGGGTCTTGACCCGCTCGGCCATTTCGCGCGCGGCCTTGTTGGTGAAGGTCAGCGCCGCCACGTTGCGGCCCATGTAGCCGCATTCGCGCAGCAGGTAGGCGATCTTCTGCGTGATCACTCGCGTCTTGCCGCTGCCCGCACCGGCCAGCACCAGGCAGGGGCCGTTCAGGTAAAGCACAGCCTCCTTCTGGGACGGGTTCAGGCCATGGCCGACGGGCGTATCGCTAGCAGACATCATATTTCCAAGGGATCGACTTCGAGCTGCCAGCGCACGCGCATCTCGCCCGCGATCTGCGGCAGCCAAGCCGACCAGGCCGTGAGAAAGACCTGCAAGGCCGGACGGTGCGCACTCTCGACCAGCAACTGGGCACGCTCCACATGCGCCACGCGCACTACGCGCAAGGGCACGGGATCGTAGCGCGTCACCGCATCGAGCGCCGGCAAGCCGGCCTGGTCGGCAACATCGCGCGCGCGCTGCAGAAAGGCCAGCGCCTGCTGCAACTCGCGCGCCTCGGCCGTGAGCAAGGCTTGATAGGCATAGGGCGGCAAGCCTGTGGCTTCACGTTCCTGCAACATATGGCGGGCGAAGCCCGCGTAATCGTGGCGCTTCAATGCCTGGTATACCGGCTGCTCGGGGTAGCCGGTCTGGATGATGACCTCGCCGTTGGCCGTATGGCGTCCGGCCCGGCCCGCCACCTGCATCAGCTGGGCGAAAAGGCGCTCGGGCGCGCGAAAGTCGTGGGCAAACAGAATCGAGTCGGCATTGAGCACGCCGACCAACCCCAGCCGCGTGAAATCGTGCCCTTTGGACACCATCTGCGTGCCCACCAGGATATCGACCTCGCCTGCATGCACTGACGCGAACAGCGCCTGTGCGCTGCCTTTTCTGCGCGTGCTGTCCGCGTCGATGCGCACGATGCGCGCCTGCGGAAACAGCTCGGCCAAGTGTTCTTCCACGCGTTGCGTGCCGCGCCCCATGGGCAGCAAGTCCTGATCGCCGCATTCGGGACAGGCACGCGGCACATTGTCTTGATAGCCGCAGTGGTGACAATGCAGGCGATACCCCGAGCGCCCTTCGGCGCGATGCAGCACGGTAAACGTGGAGCAGCGCGGACAATGGCTGACCCAACCGCACGAGCCGCAATGCAGCACCGGCGCATAGCCGCGCCGGTTCAGGAACACCAACGATTGTTCGCCGCGCGCCAGCCGATCGCCGATGGCCTCGATCAATTGGGGCGACAGACCCTGCTTCATCTGCAGGCGGCGGGTGTCCACCAGGCGCACGTCGGGCAGACGGCTCGCGCTCGCGCGGTTCTGCAGAAGCAGCCGCAGATAATGGCCGCGCTCGGCGTGCTGCCAGGACTCCAGCGAGGGCGTCGCCGATCCCAGCACCACGGGAATGTTCCGATCGTGCGCGCGCCACACGGCCAGGTCGCGCGCCGAATAGCGCAGCCCTTCTTGCTGTTTATAGGAGGGATCGTGCTCTTCGTCGACCACGATCATCCCGAGCTCGGGCATGGGTGCGAAGATGGACATGCGCGTGCCCAGCAGCAACCGCGCCTGGCCGCGCTGCACGCGCGACCACGATTCGATGCGTTCGCCGTCCGCCAGGCCGCTGTGCAGCACGGCCAGGCCACCGGCGCCGATGATCGGCTCGAAGCGCGCGCGCAAAGCCGCCTCCAGCTGCGGCGTGAGATTGATCTCGGGCACCATCAGGAGCACCTGGCGACCTGCGGCCAATACCGCTTGCGCCGCGTGCAAATACACCTCGGTCTTGCCGCTGCCCGTTACGCCGTGCAGCAGCACCGGTTTAAAGGCTTGCAAGGCGACAATGGCGTCGACGGCAGCCTGCTGTTCCGGATGCAGCGTCGGCGCCTGTGCGCCGGCTGTCCGAAAGACGGGCGATTGCGTCGCGGCAGCTTGCGCCTCTTCCACCGGCGCTTTGCGCCGGTGTCGGGCTTGCGCGGCATCTCGCCGCGCCACCGGCCCCAGGCCAGACCGCTTGCCCTGATAAGCGGAAGGCTTGCGCAAGGGCGGCGGCAACACGGGCAGCATGACCTCACCCAACGGGCGCTGGTAATACTCGGCTGCGAAACTCGCCAGGCGCATCCAATCGGGCGAGAAAGGCGGCAGATCGCGCAGCACCTGTTCCACGGGCTTGACCTTGGCCGGATCCATGCATGGTGCGTCTGCCAGCCCGGCTACCACCCCCACCAGCTTGCGCCGCCCGAAAGGCACGATGACGCGCAAGCCCGGTTCGACGTCTTCATCGCAGCGGTAATCGAACAAACCGGGAAGCGGCACGTCGAGCGCCACCCGCAGCCAGCGGGTTTCTCCGGCAGGCGGCACTGCCGATTCAGGATTTGAAGCCGGATGCGTCATGCTCGGGTGATGGTCATGACAGGGAGCAACTTAAAGTGCTTTCTTGAAATCCACGCTAAATCCGGCCGTCTCAGAGAGTTGTTTGAAATTTTTATTCCGCCTGTGGATAACTTTGGGGAAAAGTACCTGAGCAAATTCTCAAGCTTTCGATGAAATGTTTCAAAATGATATTAAAAACACCCGAAATAAATCATTTTCGTTTTATAAATCATTGGGTTACGCTTTAATTCGAGAATCGCTCACAAGTTTCTAAGGCGCATTCAGATTGCTTTGACACTGTGCACAACTCTATACAAGAGACACAGAAATATGAGCCTTAGCACCGAAGCAGACACTCACTCTGCGTGAAATGCAGGGCTGTAGCGATGTACTTCGTCGATCAGTTCGGCCACGATCTCGGGCGATGTGTGCTGGGAAATTCCGTGGCCCAGATTGAACACGTGCCCGCCCCGGCCGACCGGGCCGAAGGCATCGAGCGCGCGCCGGGCTTCGGCTCGCACCGCCTGACTGCCGCCGAACAGGGTCATCGGATCCAGGTTGCCCTGCAGAGCCACCGTATCGCCGACACGCCTGCGCGCGTCGCCCAGATTGACCGTCCAGTCCAGCCCCATGGCGTCGCAGCCACAGGTGGAGATGTCCTCGAGCCAGGCGCCGCCGCCCTTGGTAAAGACGATGACGGGTACCCGGCTGCCCTCTCGTTCGCGATGCAAGCCCTGTATGACCTGGCGCGTGTAGGCCAGCGAGAATTCCTGGAACAGGCCGTCGGCCAGAACGCCTCCCCAGCTGTCGAACAGCATCACCGCCTGCGCACCGGCCTCGATCTGCGCGTTGAGATACTGCTGGGTGGCCTGGGCGTTGATGTTCAGAATGCGATGCAGCAGATCGGGCCGCCGATAGAGCATGCTCTTGGCAAGCCGATAGTCGCTGCTACCTTGGCCCTCGACCATATAGCAGGCAACCGTCCAGGGGCTGCCGGCAAAGCCGATCAGCGGGACGCGGCCGTCAAGCTCGCGCCGAACCTGCGCGACCGTATCGAAGACGTAGCGCAGCGTGTCCAAGTCGGGCACGGCCAGACGGGCCACATCGGACTCGTCGCGCAGCGGTCGGGCGAAACGCGGGCCCTCACCCTGCACGAACTCCAGGCCCAGGCCCATGGCGTCGGGCACGGTGAGAATGTCGGAGAACAGTATGGCTGCGTCCAGCGGATAACGAGCCAGGGGCTGCAGCGTCACTTCGGTCGCATAGTCGGGATTTTGCGCCAACCCGAGGAAAGACCCCGCGCGAGTCCGGGTGGCGTTGTACTCGGGCAGATAGCGGCCTGCCTGTCGCATGAGCCAAATGGGCGTGTAAGGCACCGATTGGCGTAGCAGAGCGCGCAGGAGCACATCATTTTTCAGGGCGGAGGGCACGGTTTTACTCGTCGACTGGGAACCGTGATTTTACTGCCCAGCGTCGCTAGCCCACCCGGTGCCGGGATCTGCCGGCGGTAGGCAGCGCATCATGGTCTGCCTCATGCTCGCTTGGGGCAGCCCCCCGGTAGGCTTTGGCGTCGATGGCATGCTTGTGCATGAGCGCCCAAAAGGCCCGCCGATGTTTGTTCGCTGCCCGGGCTGCCCGCGCCACGTTGCCGTCGTGTCGCGCCAGGGCCTGACGCAGATAGGCACGTTCGAAGCCGGAGACGATACGCGCCTTAGCCTGGCGGAAAGGCTCGTCGGGTTCGTACGAGGCGATGTCGATGCCGCAGGACCGCTGCGGCCGAGGCGACGATGTGCGCGACGCAGAAAGCGGCGTCGCGCCATAGGCCGAGGTCGGTTCCTGCAGCTGCGCTCGGCCCGGCAGATGCAGGAGTCTGGCGCGCAATTCCTCGGAGCATACCGGCACGCGCACAAAGTCTTTTACGCCCAGCGCCAACAGATCGGCCATTGCCGCGGCCCTGACCTCGCGAACCAGCGCCAGCAGCGGTGTGCGAAGCACAGACCGCGCACGCGACAGTGCAATGCGTACCCATGGCAGGTTGGCCGGCTCTATGTAAAGCAGGCAGGCGTCATAGCGCTGCAGGGCCAGCGCCGACAAGGCAATCAGACCTGTGGTGTCGGAAGCAATGCCGTTTTCGGTGCCAGCCGCCGCCGCGGCCTGCCCCAGATCGTAGACATGCAGCTTGATTCTGCCGCCGCCATCGAAAGGACCGATACCTACCTGATCGGGCACCTGCAGCACCGCACACTCGAACATCTCGCGCATGGATAACTCCTGAAGATAAGATCGGAAGTTAGATTAAGCAACGAGTCAGGATAGGGCTATTCGCACTTGCCGCAGTGTGGGAAGTACGCATAGCCAAAATGAACAAGGCGGGCCTGAGCCCGCCCTGCCATGGCCGCATGCGCGGCGCGAATCGCCCGCAGGCGACCGATCAATGCATTGAGCGACCCTGGCGGACCTTACGCGCAGCGGCGGCTTCGGCGGCCAACATGGCCAGCTCGGCCTCGACCACGGCGATGTCGGCCTTGTCCTTGGCGTTGCGCAGGGCCTCTTCGGCCTTTTTGCGGGCTTCCACGGCGCGGGCTTCGTCCAGATCGGCACCGCGGATGGCGGTGTCGGCCAGTACCGTCACGCCTCCCGGCTGCACTTCCAGAATGCCGCCTGCGACAAAGACCAGTTCTTCACTGTTGTCGGGGCGGACGATCTTGACCGTGCCGGGACGAATGCGCGAGATCAGCGGGGTGTGACCGGGCAGGATACCCAGTTCGCCCGATTCGCCAGGCAGCACCACGAACTTCGCCTCGCCGGAGAAGATCGCTTCATGCGCACTGACGACGTCCACTTGAAGGTTAGCCATGCGTATTCCTTTTAGCGCCGCTTATTGCAGCTTCTTGGCCTTTTCGAAGGCCTCGTCGATGGAGCCGACCATATAGAAGGCCTGCTCGGGCAGCGCATCGCACTCGCCATTGACGATCATCTTGAAACCGCGGATGGTCTCGGCCAGGGGCACGTACTTGCCGGGCGAACCGGTGAACACTTCAGCCACGTGGAAAGGCTGCGACAGGAAACGCTGGATCTTACGAGCGCGGGCCACGGCCTGCTTGTCTTCCGGCGACAGTTCGTCCATGCCCAGAATCGCGATGATGTCGCGCAGTTCCTTGTAGCGCTGCAGCGTTTGCTGCACGCCACGTGCCACTTGGTAGTGCTCTTCGCCCACGACTTGCGGGTCGAGCTGGCGGCTGGTGGAGTCGAGCGGATCGACGGCAGGGTAGATGCCCAGCGAGGCGATGTCGCGAGACAGCACGACGGTCGAGTCCAAGTGCTGGAAGGTCGTGGCGGGCGAGGGGTCGGTCAAGTCGTCCGCAGGAACGTACACGGCCTGGATCGAGGTGATCGAGCCGGTCTTGGTCGAGGTGATGCGCTCTTGCAGCACGCCCATTTCTTCGGCCAGGGTAGGCTGGTAACCCACGGCGGAAGGCATACGGCCCAGCAGAGCGGACACTTCGGTGCCGGCCAGGGTGTAGCGGTAGATGTTGTCGACGAAGAACAGGATGTCGCGGCCTTCGTCGCGGAACTTCTCAGCCATCGTCAGGCCGGTCAGCGCCACGCGCAGGCGGTTGCCCGGCGGTTCGTTCATCTGGCCGAACACCATCGCGACCTTGTCCAGCACGTTCGACTCTTCCATTTCATGATAGAAGTCGTTGCCTTCGCGGGTGCGCTCGCCTACGCCGGCGAACACCGACAGGCCGCTGTGCTGCTTGGCGATGTTGTTGATCAATTCCATCATGTTGACGGTCTTGCCCACGCCGGCGCCGCCGAACAGACCCACCTTGCCGCCCTTGGCGAAGGGGCAGACCAGATCGATAACCTTGATGCCGGTTTCCAGCAGCTCGACCGAAGGCGACAGTTCGTCGAACTTCGGGGCGTGCTGGTGAATGGCGCGCTTTTCTTCGTGGGCGATCGGGCCGGCTTCGTCGATGGGACGACCCAGCACGTCCATGATGCGGCCCAGCGTGCCGGACCCGACGGGCACCGAGATCGGAGCGCCGGTGCCGGCCACGGCCATGCCGCGGCGCAGGCCGTCGCTCGAGCCCAGGGCAATGGTACGGACAACGCCGTCGCCAAGCTGCTGCTGCACCTCGAAGGTCAGGCCCTTCTCGGCGAACGCGTCTTCACCGGCGTCAACCAGGGTGAGCGCTTCGTAGATCTTGGGCATGTGATCGCGGGGGAACTGAATATCCACCACGGCGCCGATGCACTGAACGATGGTTCCGTTGCTCATGTCGATTCCTTGCTTGATAGCTTGTATTAGGTGGCGAGGGCCTTAGACGGCCGCCGCGCCCCCCACGATTTCCGAAATTTCTTTGGTGATCGCCGCCTGGCGGGTCTTGTTGTAGACCAGCTGCAGTTCGCCGATGACCTTCTTGGCGTTGTCCGACGCTGCCTTCATGGCCACCATGCGAGCCGACTGCTCGGAGGCCATGTTTTCGGCGACCGCCTGATACAGCAGGCCTTCGATGTAGCGCTGCAGCAGATCGTCGATGACGGTCTGGGCATCGGGCTCGTACAGATAGTCCCAGCCATGCGTAGTCGGCAGCTTCGCGCCTTCGGTCTGCTCGGCGGATATGCCGGCTTGGAAAGGATCGTCCAGACTGCCGGATAGGGGCAGCACACGCACGAAGGTCGGTTCCTGGCGCATCGTGTTGATGAAGCGCGTGGTAGCCAGGTAGAGCGCATCGATGCGGCCCGCGAGGTAGGCGTCGATCTGAACCTTGATGGCGCCCAGCAGGCGTTCCATGTTGGGCGCGTCGCCCAGATGGATTTCCTGCGAAACCAGCTTGGTGCCGATGCGGGTCAGCAAGCCCAGGCCTTTGTTGCCCAGAGCCGTGGTCTGCACCGCGATGCTCTTTTGCTGAAACTCTTTGAGCTTGGCCAGCACCACGCGGCTGATGTTGGTGTTCAGGCCGCCGCACAGACCTTTGTCTGTGGTAACCATGACCACGCCCACCGCCTTCATCTCGCGTTCTTCGAGGAAGGGGTGGTTGTATTCAGGGTTGGCCTGCATCAGATGCAGAGCGATGTCGCGCACCTTGTCGGCATAGGGGCGGCCTGCGCGCATCCGTTCCTGCGCCTTGCGCATCTTGGATGCGGCGACCATCTCCATCGCCTTGGTGATCTTGCGCGTGTTTTGCACGCTCTTGATCTTGGTGCGGATTTCCTTGATTCCGGGCATTGCGCTTTCCCGTTACTTAGTAAGCACCGTGTTTCTTGAATTCCACGACGGCCGCGGTGAGCTCGGCTTCGTCGCCCTTGGCCAGTTCCTTGGTATCTTCGATACGCTGGATCAGATCCGCGTGCTTGGCCTTGAGCTGGTCCTTGAGGGCCTTTTCGAAGGGCAGCACTTGGGCAACGTCGATGTCGTCCAGGTAGCCGTTGTTGACCACGAACAGCGACACGGCCAGTTCCCAGACCTGCAGCGGCTGGTATTGGGGCTGCTTGAGCAGTTCGACCACGCGCTTGCCGCGTTCGAGATGACGACGCGTGGCGTCGTCCAGATCGGAGGCGAACTGCGCGAAGGCGGCCAGTTCACGATACTGGGCCAGGTCGGTACGGATACCGCCGGACAGTTTCTTGACGACTTTGGTCTGAGCGGCGCCACCCACGCGGGACACCGAAATGCCGGCGTTGATAGCGGGACGCACGCCGGCGTTGAACAGGTCGGTTTCCAGGAAGATCTGGCCGTCGGTGATCGAGATCACGTTGGTCGGCACGAAGGCGGACACGTCGCCGGCTTGCGTTTCGATGATCGGCAGGGCGGTCAGCGAACCGGTCTTGCCCTTGACGGCGCCGCCGGTGAACTTCTCGACATACTCTTCATTGACGCGAGCGGCACGCTCGAGCAGACGCGAATGCAGGTAGAACACGTCGCCGGGGTAGGCTTCGCGGCCAGGCGGGCGGCGCAGCAGCAGCGACACTTGGCGGTAGGCCCAGGCCTGCTTGGTCAGATCGTCGTAAACGATCAGGGCATCTTCGCCGCGGTCGCGGAAATATTCGCCCATGGTGCAGCCGGCGTAGGCGGCCAGATATTGCATGGCAGCCGAATCGGAGGCGGCGGCGGCCACGACGATGGTGTATTCCATCGCGCCATGCTCTTCGAGCTTGCGCACCACGTTATTGATGGTCGAGGCTTTTTGGCCGATGGCAACGTACACGCAGGTGACGTCCTTGCCCTTCTGGCTGATGATGGCGTCCACCGCGACGGCAGTCTTGCCGGTCTGGCGGTCGCCGATGATCAGTTCGCGCTGGCCGCGGCCGATCGGCACCATGGCGTCGATCGCCTTGACACCGGTTTGCAGCGGCTGCGACACCGAGCGGCGGGCAATGACGCCCGGGGCCACTTTTTCGATGATGTCGGTTTGCTTGGTGTTGATCGGACCCTTGCCGTCGATGGGCTGGCCCAGCGTGTTGACCACGCGACCGCACAGTTCGGGCCCGACCGGCACTTCGAGAATGCGGCCGGTGGTCTTGACCTGGTCGCCTTCGGACACGCCGGTGTAATCGCCCAGGATCACCGCGCCGACCGAGTCGCGCTCGAGGTTCAGCGCCACGCCGTAGACGTTGTTGGGAAATTCGAGCATTTCGCCCTGCATCACGTCGGACAGACCGTGGATGCGGGTGATGCCGTCGGTCACGGACACGACGGCGCCTTGGGTACGAACATCAGTCGAAGCGCCCAGGCCCTCGATGCGGCTCTTGAGCAGTTCGCTGATCTCGGAGGGATTGAGTTGCATATTGACTCCTGGAATCCTGTATGTGACTGGCTGCGTGGGTTAGGGCTACGCGGCCAGCATGTCGCGCATGCGGGTCAGTTGGGCTTGCACGGAAGTGTCGAGCACCTGGTCACCCACGGCTACGCGCACGCCGCCGATCAACGAAGGATCGACCGTGACGTGGGGCTTGAGCTTGAGGCCGAACTTGCCTTCCAGAGCGACGACCAGATCTTTGACCTGGGCATCGGAAAGCTCGAACGCGCTGACGATTTCCGCCTGCGCCGTGCCTTCATGGCGATTTTTCAACGCAATGAATTGCTCGGCGATCTCGGGCAGCAGCAGCAGTCGATCGTTCTGCACCAGCAACTGGATGAGATTGCCGGCCGACGCGGACGTCTCGCTCTTCAAGTCCTTGAGCAGGCCGCCAAAGACTTCGGCGCGCTGCGCGTCGTCCAGGCGCGGATCGCTCATGGCTTCGCGCACATCGGGGTTCGCTGCGACCTGCGCCATTTGACCGATCAGTTCGGCCCAGCCCGACAGGCCCAGGGCCTTGTCGTCGCTGGCCGCCTGAAACAAGGCCTCGGCGTAGGGACGGGCGACAGTGGAAAGTTCAGCCATGTCAGTTCCGCATCACCAATTAAAGCTGCGCCTTGAGCTGTTCGAGCAGCTCGGCGTGGGCGCGCGCGTCGACTTCGCGCTTGAGGATCTGCGCAGCGCCCTTGACGGCCAGGGCCGCCACGTCGTCGCGCAGCGCGTCGCGGGCTCGCTGAACTTCTTGAGCGGCGTCCTGCGCGGCCTGAGCCACGATGCGGGCACGCTCGGCTTCGGCTTCGCGGCGGGCTTGCTCGATCATGGAGGCAGCCTGCTTTTCGGCTTCGGCCATGCGGGCATGGTTTTCAGATTTGGCAGACGCTTCCATCAGGCTGACGCGAGCCTGGGCCTGGGCCAGATCGGCCTTACCCTTCTCGGCAGCAGCCAAGCCGTCAGCGATTTTCTGACGGCGCTCGTCGATCGCCTTCATCATGGGGGCCACACGAATTTCATCGTGAACCAACCCAGAATGAAGAACACGATCATCTGGAAAAAGATCGTCGCGTTCAGATTCACGGTCGTTCCTTTAACACCTTGGCTTCGGACGCACTCACGGCGTTCCGAAGCTCTCGACAATCAAAAACCCGCATCCGGCTACGACCCGGACGCGAGCTCGGCCATCATCGATGGCCAGGCCCGTGCTTAACCAGCGAAGGGGTTCGCGAAGGCGAACAACATGGCGATACCCACGCCGATCAGGAACGCGGCGTCGATCAGGCCGGCCAGCAGGAACATCTTGGTCTGCAGGGCGTTCATCAGTTCGGGCTGGCGAGCCGAGGCTTCCAGGTAGCGACCGCCCATCAGGCCAATGCCGATACAAGCGCCGATGGCGCCCAGACCGATGATAAGACCGCAAGCGAGGGCAACGAAAGCGACGTTGGTCATGACAACTCCTTGGTTAAATATCTGAAATCAAATTTGAAAACGGGTACTGCTCTATGCAAGAAACTCTTGCGGCCCGACGCGCACCTCTGGCCCGCGCCGAAAAAGGGAAAATCAGTGTCCTTCGTGGGCCTGGCCGATGTACACCAGGGTCAGCATCATGAAGATGAAGGCCTGCAGAAGCACGATCAGGATGTGGAAGATGGACCAGATGGAACCGGCCAGGATTTGACCGACGCCCAAGGCGATGCTGGTACCGTTAAAGCCCGTCCAGGCGCCGCCCAGGAGAGCGATCAGCAGGAACAGCAGTTCGCCGGCGAACATATTACCGAACAGCCGCATGCCCAGCGACACGCACTTGGCGGCGTATTCGATGATGTTCATCAACAGGTTGATGGGGGCCAGAACCACGCCGCCAATACCGTGCGCATGGAACGGAGCGGTAAACAGCTCTTTGACGAAACCGCCCGGGCGCTTGATCTTGATGCCGGAGTAGACCATCAGCAGCAGCACGCCCAGCGACATGCCCAAGGGCACGTTCAAATCGGCCGTCGGCAGAATGCGGTGGTAATACAGGAAATCGCCATGATGGCGGCCCCAGCCCAGGGCGTGGAAGATCGTGCCAGGCAGATCGACCGGCAGCAGATCGAGCGCGTTCATCACGGCGATCCACAAGAACACGGTAAGCGCCAAGGGGGTGACGAACAGGCGGCTCTTGACGTTGTTGACGATGCCCTTGGCCTGATCATCGACCATGTCGACAACCATCTCGACCGCGGCCTGAAAGCGGCCCGGGACGCCGGCCGAGGCACGGCGCGCGACATAGCACAGGCACAGCACCACCGCGAGGCCCGTCAGGATCGACCAGAACACCGAGTCGTAATTGACGATGTTGAACTGGGCAATCGTGGTCTGCTTTTCGCCGAGGTTGTTCAGATGCACCAAGTGGTGCTGTATGTACTCCGCCTGGGGCGATACACCGCTTTCTGCAGCCATGGAAAATCCTATCTTCTTGCTGTTTACCCTGGCGGGCCGCTTGCGCTGCCCCGCGTGGAGCCCGGCGCCAACGACCGCGCATTTGTATTCTTGGTACTGCCTACTGCCTTGACCGCCTGCGCAACAACATAAACGGAAGATAGCCCTTCAAGGTGAGCACCAGGCCGGCCAGCACCGCCGGCCACACCAGCCAACCTCGCGCATACCAGGCCGCGAGACCCAGAAAAAGCGCCGTCAGCAGCAGCTTGGCAAGCTCGCCGAAAAGGAAGGCAAAAGGATTGGCCCGTGTCGACCGGACGACATTGACCAGCAGGCGCAGCGCAAAAAACGCATTGGGAAACCAGTAGGCCCCCGCCCCGATCAATGCCGACAGCCCCGCTGCCGCTCCTCCCCACAATCCAGCAAGCGCCGCCGCGAGCAGCCCCATTACCGCCTGGGCTGCCAGAATGAAGAGCATATCCCGGCAAGCCTGCGCATCAAGTGCCTGGCGCTCTTGATCAGACAGGACGATGGGAGGCCCCCACTCTGCTTCAGCTTCGATGTTGCTGCTATCTTCTTGCATCATCACGAATCACATGCGCTTTTATTCAATTGCCAGCCGTTTTGACGCCCGAAGGCTTTTTGCCTTTGGGCCTACAGACAACAAAAGGTGGCGCCAGATCGCTCGGCCCCACCTTGTGTCGTTATGCGTCAGCTTGCAATTCGCACCTGAAAACGTGCTTCGCTAATCGTTTTCGCTAAGCATCAAACCTATCAAGTATAGCTTGTTTTTCTGCTGCACCGCAAATTAGCAAGCCCACTGTCAGGCACCCGTCGCCTTGGACTGCGGGAAAAAACACGGCTCAGCGATGCTTGAACGACGGGGCACGCTTTTCTACGAAGGCGGCCATGCCTTCTTTCTGGTCTTCGGTCGCGAACAGCGAATGAAACACCCGGCGCTCGAACAGGATGCCTTCGGCCAGCGTGCCTTCGTAGGCACGGTTGACGCACTCCTTGGCCATCATGGCCGACGGCAGCGACATGGAAGCGATGACCGTGGCAGCCTCGATGGCCTCGTCGAGCATCTTGTCGGCGGGAACCACGCGCGAGACCAGGCCGGCTCGCTCGGCCTCCTCGGCGCCCATCATGCGCGAGGTGAGTACCATGTCCATGGCCTTGGCTTTGCCGACCGCGCGAGGCAGGCGCTGCGTGCCGCCGGCACCGGGAATGACGCCCAGCTTGATCTCGGGCTGGCCGAACTTGGCCGTATCGGCCGCGATGATGATGTCGCACATCATGGCAAGCTCGCATCCCCCGCCCAGGGCATAGCCCGCCACCGCCGCGATTACCGGCTTGCGCACGCGCTTGAGCGTCTCCCAGTTGCGGGTGATGTATTCGCTGACGTAGACGTCCATGTACGACCAGTCTTTCATGGCGCCGATGTCGGCGCCCGCCGCGAAGGCCTTTTCGCTGCCGGTGATGACGATGGCGCCGATGGCGTCGTCGGCATCGAAGGCGAGCAGGGCTGCGCCCAGCTGGTCCATCAGGGTGTCGTTGAGCGCATTGAGGGCCTTGGGACGGTTCAGGGTCAAGAGCCCCACGCGGCCGCGGGTCTCGGCCAGAACAAAGGATTCGCTCACGGGTATGTCTCCTGGCGGTCGGAATTAAGATATTAGACATGAACGATACCGCCATTCTCTATCGCCTGCAGCCCCACGACCCTGCCGGACACCGCTTCCGTATCACGCTCGCCGTGGCGCAGCCCGATCCCGAAGGCCAGAAATTCGCCCTACCGGCGTGGATACCCGGCAGCTACCTGATCCGCGATTTCTCGCGCCAGATCGAGACGCTTGCAGCCAAGAGCCGCGGCCGGACGGTGCGCGTGGAAAAACTCGACAACCACACCTGGCAGGCCGCGCCTTGCGACGGTCCGCTCGAAGTCGAATACACCGTCTATGCGTGGGACCTGTCCGTGCGCGGCGCCCACCTGGACGAGACGCACGCCTTTTTCAACGGCACCAGCGTGTTCCTGCGTGTCGAAGGGCAGGAACACGAACCTTGCCTGCTCGATCTCGTCGCCCCGCCGGGGCTGGAACACTGGAAGGTCTACACCGCGCTGCCCGAGGCCCGCAGCATGCGGGGCGCGGCGCGGCGGCATGGCTTCGGCCTGTATCGGGCGCCCGACTATGATGCGCTGATCGACTATCCGGTAGAAATGGGCACGCCGAAGGTCGCAAGCTTCACCGCGCACGGCGCCCTGCACGAGCTGGTGTTCACCGGCGAGATTCCCCGACTGGATCTCAAGCGCATTGCCAACGACGTTCAGGCCATTTGCGAAACCGAGATCGCCTTCTTCGAGCCGCGAACCAAGCGCGCACCCTTTCTCGACAGCACGGATCGCTATGTGTTCATGACCATGGTCACAGGCGACGGCTACGGCGGCCTGGAGCATCGCGCCAGCACGGCGCTGATGGCCACGCGCAAAGATCTGCCCGTCATCGGCCAGCAAGGCCAGGGCGAGGGCTACCGTACCTTCCTGGGCCTGGTGAGCCACGAATATTTCCACACCTGGAACGTCAAGCGCATCAAGCCGGCGGCCTTCGTGCCCTACGGATTGTCGCGGGCCGATCTGACGCGCCTTTTATGGATCTTCGAGGGTTTCACGTCGTACTACGACGATCTGCTGCTGCTGCGTTCGGGCCGCATCACCCGTGCGGACTATCTGCGCATGCTGGCCAAGACCATTACCGGCGTGGCGCGTGCGCCCGGCCGCAAGAAGCAGTCGGTGGCCGAGAGCTCCTTCGACGCCTGGACGCGTTATTACAAACAGGACGAAAACTCGCCCAATGCCATTGTCAGCTACTACACCAAGGGTTCACTGGTGGCGTTGGGGCTGGATCTGACCCTGCGCCGGCAAAGCGGCGGACGGCATTCGCTGGACGACGTGATGCGCCTGCTGTGGCAACGCTACGGCCGCGATTTTTATCGAGGCAAACAGCAAGGCCTGGATGAAGAGGGCTTCCCCGCGCTGGTGCGCGAGGCCACCGGTGTGGACGTGCGCCGCTTCGTGGCGCGCTACGCCTATGGCACCGACGACGTGCCGCTGGCCGAACTGCTGGCGACGGCCGGCGTGACGCTGCAATGGAAAACCGCCTCGCCGATTCCTTCCATGGATGTGCGTGTGCGCAAACAGGGCGACGGACTGGCGCTGGCCACGGTGCTGGAGGGCGGCGCGGCGCACAAGGCCGGCTTGTCGGCAGGCGACGTGCTGGTGGCGGTGGATGGATTGCGCGTGGATGCGCCGGCCGGGCTGGACGTGCTGCTGTCGCAATACCAGGCGGGCGAGCGTGTGCAGGTGCATGTGTTCCGGCGCGACGAGCTGCGCATCTTCACGGTTCGACTCAGCGCGCCGGCGGCGCTGGATTGCGTGCTCACCGACGCGGCCTGATCCGCCCGAGGCGGGCGCGCCGCTTCGCGGCCCGCTACCCTACCCGGCGCGCCTGTCCTTCCCAGTAGGTATCGCGCAATTGCTTGCGCGCCAACTTGCCGTTGCCGTTCTTCGGCAGCTCGAGGACGATATCGATGCTGCGCGGCTTCTTGAAATCGGCCAGGTGCGCTTTGCAATGCTCGGCCAGTTCGCGCTCGGTCGCATTGCTGCCCGGCTTGAGCACCAGCACAGCCTTGACCGCCTCGCCCCAGGTGTCGTCGGGCACGCCGAATACGCAGGCCTCATAGACGGCGGGGTGCTGATACAAAGCCTGCTCGACCTCTGTGGGATAGACATTGAAGCCGCCGGTGATGATCATGTCTTTCTTGCGATCGACGATGAACAAGTAGCCCTCCTCGTCCATGCGCGCCAGATCGCCGGTATGAAGCCAGCCGTCGCGCAGCGCCTGCGCGCTCAACTCGGGCTCGCCCCAATAGCCGGCGAAAACATCGGGGCCACGCACCGTAATTTCGCCCACTTCGCCCGTCGCGGCTTCGCTGCCGTCTTCCGCGACCAGACGCATTTCGCCTTCCCCGAAAGTGCGTCCGCAGGAACTGAGCAATTCGGGCCGCGAGGCCATTGCATACGCATGATCGGCCTTGCTGAGCATGACCAATCCGCCGGTCGTCTCGCCGGCGCCGTAGCCTTGGCTGAACAGAGGCCCGAGGGTTTCCCAGGCTTCGCGTATGCGGGCCGGCGCCATGGGGGCTCCGCCATAAGAGATCTGACGTAGCGCGCTAAGGTCGTATCGATGCAGATCGGGCTGCGTGATCAACATATTGACCATGGTGGGAACCATGAAACTGAAAGCCGCGCGATGCCGAGCCGCCGAAGCCAGGAACGCCTGAGGATCGAAACGGTCATGCAGCAGAATGGTGCCGCCCTGGAACAGAAATGGCTGCATGAACATGCCGCTGGCGTGCGTAATGGGGCCGGCCAGCGCCAGCACCTCGCCCGGCTCGGCCCGCATGCGCCCCATCACCACCTTGCGCAGCGACGCCAGGCGGTTTCCAACCGTCTGCATGGCTGCTTTGAGCTTGCCCGTGGACCCGGAGGTGAAGTGCAGCACGGCCAGATCGTCGGCGGCCATCTCGATGTCCGGATTGCGATCGGCGGCCAAGGCAAGCAGGTTCTCATAAGCGCGCCAGGCCCCCATATCCCGCGCACCGGTCACGATCCGGTGCCGCACGCCGCCCAGCTCGTCGCGCACACGGTCGACCAGGTCGGCATGGGCCAGATCGACGATGAGCACAGCAACCCTGGCATTGCTGACCGTGTCGACCACCTCGGCCGCCGACAGCCGTGCGTTCAGCGCCACCTTGACCAGACCGGCCTTGTAAAGCGCGCATTCCAGCTCGATGATCTCGGGGCAGTTCCAGGCAAGGATGGCGACCCGGTCGCCTTTGATCAGACCCAAACCGAGCAGCGCATTGGCCAGCCGGTTGGAGCGGCTTTCCAGTTCGCCGAAGCTGATGATGCGATCGCCGAATATGATCGCCGGACGATCGCGCCAGTAGCGCGCGTTGCGGGTGGTATAGCGTCCTTGATTCATGGCGATTCTCCTTGCGAGGGCGGTTGGATAGCCCGGTTCCTGGAGACCGCATGGTGCGCGATGCGTGGCCTGCAGCGCATAACGGGACGACGCAATCCGATACCGCCGCGTTATCGACGCCGGACATGCCGCGTGGTTATCGGATTGCGCCATCGCGGCATCGGCGCGAACGGCGCGCGGGGTTACATCTAACAGTGCCCCGTCGAGGAAGACGCGGCGGGATCGGGCGGCGAAAAACCGCCGCCGTCCCATACCCAAAAACAGGAGACATCGCATGCCGACACGCTATTCGAAACTTCGCCTGCTGGCCGCCATGGCGCCGGCAATGCTGGCGCTGCTGGTGCCACCGGCCCATGCGGACGGCTATCCATCCAAACCCATACGTTTCATTGTGCCGTTCTCGGCCGGCGGCCAGCTGGATTATGTCGCCCGATTGGTCGCCAAGCCGATGAGCCGGAATCTGGGACAAAGCGTGATCGTGGAAAACGACAGCGGCGCGGCAGGCACGGTGGCCGGCGCGAAGGTCGCCATCGCCGCGCCCGACGGCTATACGCTGCTGGAATACGGCGAAAATTTCCCTATCGCCAAGCATCTGATGCCTCATCTGGCCTATGACCCCGTGGGCGCCTTCGCCATGGTGTCGGGCATCAGCCTCTCTCCCCACATCATCCTGGTTTCCACCCAGCTGCCGGTACACACGCTGCGGGAACTGGCCGCCTACGGCAAGGCGCATCCCGGCATATTGAGCTATGGCAGCCCAGGCCTGGGCTCATCCATGAATCTGACTTTCGAAATGATCAAACGGCATTTCGGCATCGATGCCGTCCACGTGCCCTACCGGGGCGGAGCCAATATGCTGACCGACCTGGCGGGCGGACAGATCAATGTCGGCGTGATCGCGGTATCGCCCGCCATGCCGCTGATCAAATCCGGCAAGGTTCGGGCGATTGCGATCACCAGCGCGAACAGGGATGCGGCCTTGCCTGATGTGCCCACTGTGGCGGAGTCGGGCTACCCGGACTACAACAGCGGAAGCTGGGCTGGCGTGGCGGTGCCCAAGGGTACGCCGTCGGCGGTGATCTCCCGACTGAACCAGGCCGTTCTGGCCGCACTGGCCGATCCCCAGGTGAAGCAGGCGCTGCAGTCACAGTCGTTCACCGCCATCGGCGGCACGCCGGAACAGTTGACGCACCGGGTCCGACGCGAATCGGACCGTTACGGCCCGCTGATCGAGAAATTGGGTCTGCACGCGAATTGAGGCCGATCTACCCCGATCGGCTCGTGCGGCGCGCCGCAATGCCCGCCGCATCGGTGGCGGGCAAGCGAACATGGCGGGCGGCTCCGTGCTCGCGCAAGATCTCCATCAGACGCTCCGCCAGCGGCGACCGGTATGCGCCGCGCAGCGTCAGCAGACCTATCTCGCGATGCCAGATGAGGTCTTCCAGCGGCACTGCGCTCAACCCCTTGCCGGTCGCCGATGCCAGCGTGATTTCGCTGACGACCGTAAGCAGGTCGGTGTTGAGCAGGATGCTCGCCAGGCTGGCGACGGAAGCGTTGGATTCGACGGTCACATTCGGCGGTTCGAATCCATGCTGCCTGAAACAGGATTCCAGCCAGCGGCGGGCCGCCACCTGGGGGCCCGGCAGGATCCAGCGATAAGGCGCAAGATCGGCCAGGCCGATGCGGCTGCGGCCAAAGAGGGGATGGCCGGCTCGGGCGGCGACGTACAGGTCGTCGACAAAAAGCGGCACGCTGTCCAGCTCGTCCGACGCCGCAGCCGCGTGCAAAGAACAGATCACCATGTCCAGGCCGCCCTGTCGCAGGCAAGACAGCAGCGCATCGTTGAGATTGACCATGACGTTGACACGCGCCGCAGGACGCTGGGCCAGCAACGCGACACAGGCCGGATTGAAAAAAGGCTCGGCCAGCAGCGGCGTGACGCCGACGCGCACCAGACCGACCGTCCCTCTGTGCAGGTCGCCTGCTTCCCGCAGTGCATCGTCCAGGCTGCGCCGCGCCTGGGTCGAGCGCAGAAAGAAGGCCTGCCCTGGCATGGTCAGCTCCATGCCTTTGGGCGTGCGATGGAAGAGCTGCAGACGCAGTTCCTGCTCCAGTCGGCGTATGCCTTTGGTCAGCGCAGGCTGGCTGACGCCGAGTTCGTCGGCCGCTCTTCCCATGTGGCCCGCACGCGCCACCGCCAGGAAATAGTCCAGGTCTTCCAGTCTCATGATTCCGCCCGGTTATCGACAACCCGGGAAAGATAATCGCGACCCGATTGCGGACTGTCAAGCTTGCGGTATCGAGGAGAAAACATCATGACACGCATTGACGATCCACTACTGCGCTCTCTGCGCGAAACGCTGCAGCGCTACCTGCACGACGAGCTCATTCCCATGGAAAAATCGATGGGGCTGGGCTATGAAGACAAATTCCCGCGGGAACTGGTGCGCTCGGTATGGCAACGCGCGCGCGCGTTGGGTCTGTACGGACCGCAATTGCCGGCCGACTTGGGCGGACAAGGTCTGAGCCTGCGGTCTCTATGCGTGCTGAAAGACGATGTGGCCGCGTCGGGCGCGATTCTGTTCCCTCACGTTCTGGGAGACTGGGGCGGCCCGTCGCGCATCGGCAGCCTGGCGCAATACGCCACACCCTATCAGCGCGACCGCTACATTCTGCCGGTGGTCAACGCCGAGCGAGGCGCCTGCTTCGCCATGACGGAACCGCAATCCGGATCGGATGCGTCGCGCCTGATGACCACCGCCGTCATCGATGGCGACGACTACATCGTCAACGGCGTCAAGCATTACATTTCGGCCTCCACCTTTGCCGACTTCGCCGTGGTCATGTGCGTCACCGATCCGGACAAGGGCGCCGACGGCATCTCCGCGATATTGATAGACCTGGATCAGCCCGGCGTGCGCTTGAGCTACGACTGCGTGCCGATGACAGGCCAGTATGTCGACGCCGACATCACCTTCGATCAGGTGCGCGTGCCCCGTAAAAATCTGATCGGCGAACCCGGCAAAGGCTTCAAGATCGCGATGAACCGGGTCAGCGTGAACCGGCTGCTGCATTGCCCGACGATGATAGGCCTGGCACGCCAGGCTCTGCGGCTGGCGCTGGACTACGCGCACCATCGGCAGCAATTCGGCGGCCCCATCAGCCGCTTTCAGGCCATCCAGCACATGCTGGCCGACATGGCGACAGCGCTCTATGCGTGCGAACAAATGGTGCTGGCCACGGCAGAACGGGCCGATGCCGGCGATGATGTGCGCGAGACCGCGTCGATGTGCAAGCTTTTCGTCTCGGAGCGCTGCTTCGAGATTGCCGACAAGGCCATGCAGATCCACGGCAATGTGGGCGTCACCAAAAATCACCCTGTGGAATTCATCTTCCGCCGCCTGCGCCTGTACCGGATCGTGACCGGCACCAGCGAAATTCAGCGCAACACGATCGCCAAGGGGCTGCTGGCATGACTGCGCGGCCGCGGGCGATGCCCGCGCCGCCTAGCGGCCCAGCTTGCGCTGTATGGCCTTGGCAGCCACGACGCCGTCGGCCATGGACGTGACCACACAGGGGTGCATGCGATTGGCGACTTCGCCTATGGCGTAGACGCCGGGCAGGCTCGCCTGCGCGGTGGCGGCGTCGGTGCGGATATAGCCGCGCTCGTCGCGCGCCAGATTCAGGTCGTCGGCGAAGGCTGCCTGCGGTTCCCAGCCGTAGAACACCAGGATGAGGTCGTAGCGACGGCCGTTGACCGTGCGCGCGACGGGGTCGACGTCGTAGTCGCCGCGATGCACGCCGACGTCGCCGGCGCGTCAGATCCATTGCGCTTGCGCGCGCACGGTGCGCGAGTACAGGTGCACTGTTTTCGCGCCGCAGCCGCGCACATAGACGAAATTTTCGAAGGCATTGTCGCCGCCGCCCAGCACGGCCACTGACAGGCCGGCGTAGTCCTGCGCCACGATGGCCGAACCCGGTCCCACCAGCACGCCGGGCCAGCGCGCCTGCGGCGGATAGCCCGCCAGATTGCGCGCCAACACGCCGGAAGCGATAACCAGGGCTCGACCGCGCGCAGTCTTGTCTCGTGTCACGCCGGATAGCCTGGCCTCGGGCGGCTCGATCGGCTCGACGACGAAGAGGTTTTCTTCGATGCGAACCCGCGCGACAGGCGAGCGCAGAACAACGGGCACGCCCGCCGCGCGCGCGCTTTGCTCCAGGTTGGCGGCAACCTGCAACCCGGTAGCCCCGGGAAGCACGGCGGTCCAGTCGTCCGTAAAAGGATTGGTGGCCGTCAGTCCGCCCAGGCGCTCGCCGGCCTCGATCAGCAAGGGCGCCAAGCCCAGGCGCGCCAGCCAAACGGCGCACGACACACCGGCCGGCCCGCCCCCAACGATCACCGCGTCGTATACCTGTTGCATGTTCTTGAGCTGTCCGTGAGAGTCGATTGTAGTCACGCCTTACAATGAGGTTTTCCCCATTTTGCTTTCGAGATCATGCTGACCCGCCGCATCATTCTCTCAGGTCTGGCGCTCGACGCCCGCGTCGGCATACTCGAGCACGAACGCCGCGCCACGCAGCCCTTGCATATCGACGCCGAATTCGACGTGGACATCATGCACAAGACCGACGACCACGACATTCATAGCGTGCTCGACTACCGAAGTCTGCGTGAAACCATTATCGATCAGTGCACGCGCGCCCACGTGAATCTGCTGGAAACCTTGACCGAGCAGATCGCGGAGCGGCTGCTGGCCGAGTTCCCGGACATCAATGCGGTCAAGCTGCGGATCAGCAAGCCCATGGCGTTTTCGGATTGCGCGGCGGTGGGTGTGGAAATACAGACGCGTCGTTGAGCAATGTCATGGATACCCCTGTTTTTCTTAACACAGCCGAATTGAAAGCCAAGCGCGAGGGCGACAAGCTCTCGAAGCGACTGGCGCGCGAGGTGACGCGCGCGATCTCCGACTACAGCATGATCGAGGCGGGCGACCGCGTGATGGTGTGCCTGTCGGGGGGCAAGGATTCGTACGGGATGCTGGACATCCTGATGGCGCTGCAAAAACGTGCGCCCTTCCCGTTCGAGCTCATCGCCGTCAACCTCGATCAGAAACAACCGGGCTTCCCGGACGACGTGCTGCCTGCGTATTTAACCGAACTGGGCGTGCCCTTTCATATCGAGACGCAGGACACGTATTCCATCGTCACACGCGTCATTCCCGAAGGCAAGACGATGTGCTCGCTGTGCTCGCGGCTGCGGCGCGGCATTTTGTATCGCGTGGCGGGCGAGCTGGGCGCGACCAAGATCGCGCTTGGCCACCATCGCGACGACATCCTGGGCACGTTCTTCCTCAACCTGTTCTACGGCGGAAAGATGAAAGGCATGCCGCCCAAGCTGATCTCGGACGACGGCCGGCACACGGTGATACGGCCACTGGCCTACGTGCCCGAGAGCGACCTGATTGCCTATGCCCAGCTCAAACGGTTTCCCATCATTCCCTGCAATCTCTGCGGTTCGCAGGAAAACCTCAAGCGCAAGGAAGTCTCGCGCATGCTGAACGAGTGGGATCGCAAACATCCGGGGCGCGCCTGGAACATCTTCAATTCGCTGTCGCGCGTGGTGCCTTCGCACCTGATGGACCGCGAGCTGTTCGACTTCGCGGGCCTAAAGCCCACCGGTCTGCCCGACGCCAACGGCGATATCGCCTTCGATCGCGAGGATCCGGAGGAAGACGCTGCGCAGGCCTGCGACGGCGCCGATGACAACCTCATCGAGAAAACGATCCGGTTCAGCGGCCTGCGTTCTTGAGTCTTGAGTAGCCGCGGCATGTCGCAGCCACTCAAGAACTCAACTCAAGACAGCACCCGAACCGGCGTTCCCTGTACCCAAGCCTTCACCGCCTCGACCGCATTGGTATAGAAATCGCGGAAATTGGGTTCGTTCACATAGCCCAGATGCGGCGTGAGAACGATCTTGTCCATCGAGCGCATCGGATCATCCGCCGGCAAGGGTTCGACCTCGAACACATCTAGACCCGCCCCCGCCAAACGATCTTCGCGCAAGGCGGCGAACAATGCCTTCTGATCCACCAAGCCTGCGCGCGAGGTGTTCACCAGAAACGCCGTAGGCTTCATGGCGGCCAGGGCCGCCGCGTCCACCACATGCCGCGTGCGCTGGCTCAACACCAGATGCAGGCTGATCACGTCGCAGGTGGCGAACAGGTCCTGCTTGTCCACGCGTTCGAAGCCCGCCTCCTGCGCGCGCGCGTCGGTCAGATTGGGGCTCCAGGCCACCACGTCCATGCCGAAGGCCTTGCCGACCGCGCCGGTAGCCGCGCCCAGCTTGCCCAGGCCCACCAGGCCCAGACGCTTGCCGGCCAGGATCTGCGGCATGCCGGTTTGCCAGAGGCCGGCACGCATGGCGCTTTGTTCCTGGGGAATGCGCTTGAACAAGGCCAGAATCAATGCCCAGGCCAGCTCAGCGGTGGCATGCACGGCCTGGTTGTTGCCCGGCGCGCCGCACACCAGTACGCCGCGCGCCTTGCACGCCGTCATGTCGATGGCGTTGTTGCGCATGCCGGTGGTGACCAGCAGCTTGAGATTGGGCAGCGCCTCGATCAGCGCTGCGGGGAACGGCGTACGCTCGCGCATGGCCACGATCACGTCGAAAGGCGTCAGCGTCTCGATGCGGCCTGGGCCTTCGGCCAGGTATTCGTGAAAAACCTGCACGTTCGCGTGAGGCCCCAGGGCCGTCCAATCGGCATAGCGTTGCGCCACGCCGTGGTAGTCGTCCAATATCGCTATGCGCATGATCCGCTCCTATCGGCGCCGCCAGGTTTTAGTCCTGCTCGCTCCGCCCGTCGAGTCTGGCCTGCAGCATGTCCAGCGGCAGCGCGCCGCTGATGTGCGTGCCGTCGGCGAAATACAGCGTGGGGGTGCCGGTCACCATCAGCTTCTGGCCCAAAGCCATCAATTTATCGAGCGGCGCCTTGCACGGCACGTCCGCGGCCGGCATCTTGCCCTTGAGCATCCAGTCGTCCCAAGCGTCGGCCGGATCCTTCGCGCACCAGATGGCAGCCGATTTTTCGGCAGAATCGGGCGCCAGGATGGGATACAGGAACGTGTAGATGGTGACGTTGTCGACCTGCTGCAGTGTATGGCGCAGCTGCTTGCAGTAGCCGCAGTTGGGATCTTCGAAGATGGCGACGCGGCGCTTGCCGTTGCCCTGCACCTTCTTGATCGCGAGATTGAGCGGCAGTTGGTCGAAAGCGATGTTGGACAGCGATTGAATGCTGGCTTTGGTGACATCGCGCCGCGTCATCGCGTCGATAAGATGCCCCTCCAGAACCCAGCTGACTTTTGCGTCGGTGTAGACCATGTTCATGCCGACCTGCACCTCATAGAGGCCATAAGGCGTGGCGCTTACGCGGCCTACATCCAGGTCGGGGAAGCGCTGGTGAAAGCGCTCTTTCACGGCTGCGGCGGCCGGATCGGCGGAACTGGCGGCTGCCGGTTCGGCGGCGCGAGCGCCTGCGGCAAAGGCGGCAAGCGACGCCACGGCGCACAAGGCCACGGCGAATTTGCGCAGAGAAGCGGGGATCATCGAAGGACTCCGGTACGGCGCTGCGCTCAATTGCGCGAAGCGCCTTCTATCAGTTGTCGTTTCACGAAAGGCAACGCGTCGACCCAGCGCATGCCGGCATTGCGCAGCCAGGCCAGCGGCGCGGCCTGGATGCCGAACAGACGGTGCAGGCCGTCGGTGGCCAGGCGCATGGCCAGCACCGGCTCGGCCCGGGCACGCTGATAGCGGCGCAGCACGCGGGCATCGCCTGCCGCGCGGAAATTTTCGCGCTGGCAGACCGCCTCGGCCAAGGCCTGTACGTCGCCCAGCCCCAGGTTCAGGCCTTGTCCCGCCAAGGGGTGTACGCGGTGCGCGGCGTCGCCCACCAGGGCGATGCCCGGGCCGGTCATCTGCGACTGATCCACCGACAACGGGAAGCCGTGCAGGGCGCCGCGCATGCGCAATGCGCCCAACCGGCCCTGCGCGGCATGCGCCAGTCGATTTTCCAGCTCGGCGGCCTGCTCTTGGTGAGGCAAAGCGAGCAAAGCCTCGGCCTGCGCTTTGCGCATGGACCAGACCATGGACACCTGCGGGCCGGCGGCGGTGTCGGGCAGCGGCAAAAGCGCCAGTACGCCGTCGTCGCGGAACCATTGCAGGGCCGTACTCTGATGCGGCCGTTCGGCATCCAGATGCGTCACCAGACCGATATCGTGGTAGGGGCGGGATTCGTGTTTGATTCCGGCGGATTCGCGCAGCCGGGAGGCGGCGCCGTCGGCGCCGACGAATAGCTCGGCCTGCATCCGGCGGCCGGCGGCCGTCTCGACCTCGCCGTCACGCCAAGTCTCGCAGCGATCGTCCAGCCATTCGATGCCGAACATGCGCACGGCCTGGATCAGCACGCGCTCGATCTCGCCCGATTCGACGATCCAAGCAAGGTTCTCCTGCGCGGCCTGCCAGGCATGCAGATCGACTCGTCCGTCGCCGTCGCCGTAGATTTCCATGGCCTGCACGGGCGCGATGCGCGCGGACGGCAGCATGTGCCAGACGCCAAGTCCGTCGAGCAGCCGCTGGCTGGCCGGAGAAATGGCGTAGACGCGCGGGTGATAGACATCGGCCTGCGCCGCCGGCACGTCGCCGCGCGGAGCCAGCACAGCCACGCGCTGCCCTTTGCGAGCCAGGGCCAGCGCGCACGACAGGCCCACGATGCCCGCGCCGCAAACAAGTATTTGAGGTTTCATCGCGCCGACGGCTCCCCGGCCTGCTTGGGCCACAACAACCACATCTGGCCGCGCTGTTTCATGCGGCCCGCCTGTCGCCCGGCTTCGTCACCCGAGCCCCAGTAGAAATCGGCCCGCGCCGCGCCCTGGATCGCCGTGCCGGTGTCTTGCGCGAGCACCAGGCGAGGCATGGGCAGGCTCGAGCCCGGCTCGGTGGTGGCCAGGAACACGGGAGTGCCCAGGGGCACGAAATGCGCGTCCACCGCGATCGAACGCTTGGGCGTCAGCGGCAAACCATAGGCGCCGTTCGGCCCCAGGGAGGGGTCGCTCAACCTGTCGGAGCGGAAAAACACCACGGCCGGATTGGCATCGAGCATTTCCTGCACGCGCGCCGGATTGCGCCTGGCCCAGGCACGGATGTTCTGCATGGAAGTCTGCGACAGCGGCATCTGCCCATGATCGGCCAGCCAGCGGCCGATGGACACATAAGGCCGGCCATTGTGATCGGCATAGGCCAGGCGCAGGATCTGCCCGGCATCGGGCCCGGACGTCAGGCGCACCAGGCCGGAGCCTTGCACCTGCAGAAAGAAATTATCGACGGGATCGTCGATCCAGACCAATACCGGCGGCTTGTGGTCCGAGGCCTCGATCTGCGCGCGCGAGTCATAGGGCACGACGCGGCGGCCCACCAGCTTGCCGCGTATGCGCTTGCCCGCCAGGTCGGGATAGACCGAGCCCAGGTCGATGGTGAGCAGATCATTGGGCACCGCATACAAAGGCCATTGGTACGGGCCGCCGCGCTGCAGCGAGCCGCTGACCATCGGCTCGTAATAGCCGGTGACCAGATTGCTGGCCGGCCTGTTGTCGGGCCCGTTCAGGCGCCAGGGCTGCAGCCATGCCTGAAGAAAACGGCGCACCGCTGCGGGATCGCTCGCGCCTTGTGCTGCCGCCGCGGCGCAGACCGGCTGCCAGGCGCGCGGCGCGGCGCGCGCGGGCATGGCCAGGCTGCCGCTCACCGGCCGCATCAGTCCGCGGCAATCGCGCAGAAAGGCCGGCCAGAAACCGGACAGATCGTCGTCGCTCCAGCCCGGCACATCGGTCCAGGCGACGCGCGCGAACTTGCCGGACAGGGGCCGCGGCGCCGTCTCGGGCAGGGCCGACAGGGGCGGCACGACCAGAGGACCTTCCAACGACGGCGCACCGGCACCGGGAAGGGGGGCAGGAGGCTTTTCGGGAGTGGTGGTGCAGGCTGCCAGGACAGCGGCGACCAGAACCAGGAAAAAACGGCGGATAAGACGCTTCATGAAAAACCGGGTCGAACCTGGGCTCAATGCAGAGTCCGCGGCATGGAAAGCAGGAATTCTGCGATGGGGACGTCGAACGGAATGCCGTTCTCTCCCACGCAATGGTAGGTGCCCTTCATGGTGCCCATGGGCGTGGGCAAGGGACAGCCGCTGGTGTATTCGAAAGTTTCTCCGGGCGCGAGCAGAGGCTGCTGGCCCACCACGCCCAGGCCGCTTACTTCTCGCACCTGCTGGTTGTCGTCGGTGATGATCCAGTGCCGGCTGATGATCTGCGCCGGAAATTCGCCGGAATTGGTGATGCGAACCGTATAGGCGAACAAATACAGCTGCTGGCCGGGCTTGGACTCTTCCGGGACGAATCGCGGCGTGACGGAGACGGTCAGGTTGTAGGGTTTCAAGGGGCAGTCCCGCAAGGCTTTCGGGGAAAATACAATACTGCACATTATGCCCTCGGAAGCCCCGAACACCATGTCCACGCCCTCGGCCGCCACGGCCCGCATCGCCCCCAGCATCCTGTCCGCCGACTTCTCCCGCCTGGGCGAGGAAGTGCGCAGCGTCATCGACGCCGGCGCCGACTGGATCCACTTCGACGTAATGGACAACCATTACGTACCCAATCTCACTATCGGCCCCATGGTGTGCTCGGCCATACGCCCGCACGTGCAAGCGCCCATCGACGTGCACCTGATGGTCGAGCCGGTCGATGCCCTCGTGCCGCAGTTCGCCAAGGCCGGCGCAGACATCATCACCTTTCACCCCGAGGCCTCGCGCCACGTCGACCGCACGCTCGCGCTCATCCGCGACAACGGTTGCAAGGCCGGGCTGGTGTTCAATCCGGCTACGCCGCTGTCGTACATGGACTATGTGATGGACAAGCTCGACGTGGTGCTGCTGATGTCGGTCAACCCGGGGTTCGGCGGCCAGTCGTTCATCCCGGCCACGCTCGACAAGCTGCGCCAGACGCGCGCGCGCATCGAGCGCTGGACGCAGGAAGGCGGCCAGCCCATTTTGCTGGAAGTCGACGGCGGCGTGAAAGTGGACAACATCGCCGAGATCCGCGCGGCGGGCGCCGACACCTTCGTGGCCGGCTCGGCGATCTTCGGCAAACCCGATTATCGGGCCGTGATCAAGGCGCTGCGCGAGCAGATCGCCCTCGGCGAAGCGCAGAGCGCGCGGGCATGACACAAAATCGGCCGCCCATCCTCGCCGTGCTGCTGGACCTGGACGGCACGCTGGTCGACTCCATTCCCGACCTGGCTGCCGCCGCCAACGCCATGCGCGTCGAGCTGGGTATGCCGCCGCTGGGCCTGGAAGTGCTGACCACGTTCGTGGGCAAGGGCATGGACTATCTGGTGCGCCGCACGCTGGCGGGCTCGCTGCATGTCGATGCGATGCCGGACGACGATCTCGGCCGAGACCTGTTCGCGCGAGGCCGCGCCTCGTTCCGCCGTCATTACACGCTGGTCAACGGCGATATGGCCACGGTCTACGACGGCGTGATCGACGGCCTGCGGGCCATGCAGGTCCAGGGCCTGAAGCTGGCCGTGGTCACCAACAAGCCCACGGAATTTACGGGCCCGCTGCTCACGCGCGTCGGTCTGGCCGGCTTTTTTTCCGTGGTCGTGTGCGGCGACACCTGTGCGCGCCGCAAGCCCGATCCGGACCAGGTACTGCATGCCTGCGAACGGCTAGGCGTGGCGCCTGCCCAGGCGGTCACTATCGGCGATTCGCTGAACGACGCGCAATCCGGCCGCACGGCCGGCACACCTGTGAAGGCCGTGACATACGGCTACAACGAAAGGCCGGACGTATAAACGAAGGACAAGGACGGCAT
>NZ_JBQCER010000092.1:0-35621 GCF_051960075.1 Bordetella sp. | reverse complement strand
AGCACGAGCTGGATTTTCACGCTTCGCTAGACAGTACGCGCTATGCGACCTACAAAACGGAAAACTCCAACGACTATCACCTGAGCACCGAAGGCCGCTACGATTTCAGCTCCGACACCAATGTGTACGGCGGCGTACATTTCTCGCAAGAGCATGAAGACCGCGAGTCGCCCTCGGCACGCAATGGATTGACGCCTACCCTGTACCATCAGCTGCGGCTCTACGGCGGCGCGTTTCGCCAGTTTGGCCGCGTCTCGGTGCGCGTGGCCGGCACGGCCCAGAAGCTCGACTACAACAACGTCGACTTTCTCACCAGCAGCGGCGCCATCAAACTCATCAACAACGGCGACCGCAATCGTTGGCAATACACCGGCGGCGTGCGCGTCGGGTATGAAATCACGCCGCGTATCGAGCCCTACGTACAGATTGCCCTCGACAACCGCCGCTACGACAGCGCGGCGGACGATCTGGGCTATCAGCGCAATTCGAGCGGCATGCGCTATCTGGCGGGCGTGCGTTGGAACATTCCGCGGACGCTGAAACTCGACGCATTTGCGGGATGGATGCAGCAGGATTACAAAGACCCGCGTTTTGGCACCGTGAGCGCGCCGGTGATCGGGACCGCGCTGCAGTGGTCGGCCACCGACCGCACCACCTTGACGGCGTATCTCGATCGGACCATCGAAGAAACCACCGTGACGTCCACGCCGTCTCCCAGCGTGGTGTTGGTCTCGTCGAGCTACATCAACACCTATGCGTCGCTCGGCGTGGAGCATCGGCTGACCGACAAGCTGACGCTGCGCAGCACGGGTTCGCTGTCCCACGTCGCCTATCAGGGCCTGCCCCGCAACGACGACTATTACGGGCTCACGCTCGGATTTGTCTATCGCCTTCACCGGAATCTGTATTTCGATCTGAGCGTCACCGGGCGCAGGCTGTACTCGAGCGTGCCCGGCGAAAACTTCAATCAGTACACCGTGATGGCGCGCGTGGCGATTCCTTTCTCGCACTGATCCGCGTCCCAGCATAGGCGCCGTCGGCAACGATTTGCCGGCGCGTCGCGTCCTTTCGTCGCCATGCATCGCATATCGGGCGAATTCGCTCGAGCGCCGATCAAGCGCCGCACACAGCGTGCGAAACCTTGATTCGCATCAATATCGTCGGCTTGCCAACAGCGAGAATGGAATCGAGTGATGCAGACCCAATCCGAGGTGGATTGGATTCCGATGCAACGATCGGGCGCACTCAACCCAACACGAGTAGAGAGGATCGTCATGTCCACCAAGACCCTAACCCTGAGCAAGATTGCCATTGCCACCGCAGCATCGCTGGGCATGGCCGTGAGCGTCAGCAACATCGCCCCAAGCTGGCTCGCAGCGATCGCGCCGATGCCGGCCGCGCACGCCCAGAGCGGCACGCCCAAAGGCCAGGGTGGCCCGGGTGCCGACCGCGGCAGCAAAGGCAAGCACGGATCGTCGACCGATTCCGGGTCGAGCGGCTCCGGCCAAGGCGGCCCGAGCGACGACAGCGACGCGAAGGGGCCGAAGTACGGCGGCGGCGGCTCCAAGCCGGCGCCCGGCACGCAAGGCGGCAAACCCGCGTGGGCTCAGGAGGGCATTCCTTCGGATCTCGAACTGGGCCGTCTGAACGTGGCCCGTGCGCCGTCTCATGTGCTCGACCGCTCGCTCGCCGACGCGCTCTCGAGCATGCAGCCAACGTTCTACAACCAGGTTCTGGCCATTGCCGACAACGCGTCGCTAAACATGGATCAAAAGGTTGCCGCGCTGCAAGCCCTGGTCAAATCGACCTTTGCCGACACATCGATCGTGATGGTCGATTCGCCGCTGCAAAACCTCGCCCTCTACAAAGACATGCTGACCACCGGCCAGATCGTCAGCAGCTCGGGAACCTACGATGCCAACACCGCCACGCGCTCCCTGCTGCTGGCGGCGGTCTTCATCGGCACGGCGTCCGACAAGACCTTGCCGGTCAGCACTGCGACGGTCGACGCGATCAACAAGATCATGTCGTTGACATTGCCTGACGGGGTCTCGGATGTCGAGCTGGGTGCGGCGGCCGAAGCCGTGCGCGCCGCGATTTCGGAAGCGCATGGCTGATCGACCCGGCCGCCAACTTCCCGGCCGCTCCCTACCGATTGCGCGAGTCACGAAAATGAACGCTGTCATTCACCATAAAGTTCGCGTCGCGGCGATTGCCCTGACGATCATCGGCACCCCGCTGCTTGGATTGGAGCTTGCCGGCGTCTCGACCCTGCCCGGCATGATCGGCACGGTGCATGCGCAGGATGCCGGCGGCGGTCACGACAGTGGCGGCGGCGGACACGAGAGCGGCGGAAGTGGCGGACATGGCGGTGGCGGTGGACACGAAGGCGGCGGCGAGACCGGAGGAACCGTCGAAAAAGGTCACGGTACACGATACGGGCACCAGGGCCACGAGAGCGGCCAACATCAGGGCGCCATCTCACACCCGACACCGGGATCCGAGCGCTTCGGCGGCGGCAGCGGCGTACGCGGCAACGGCCAGGTGCCCGAGGGCGTCGGGCACTACGGCAGCGGCGCAAGCACCACGGAAGATGCGGGTCGCACCCGCCTGCGCTACTGGGGAGGGTGGTCCAACCCGGACGATCCATCGACCCCACCCGACACCGGCACGGAACCGGGCACCGACACCGCCTCCGATTTCGTCGCCGGTCCGGGCAGCGGCCCGGCCATCAACGTGCGCGGCTCGCTCGATAGTTCGCCGCGCTGCCAGGGCGTAGGACCCGGCATGACCGCTACGCAGCAATTCAGCGGCAGCAATCTGCTGCGTCTGAACGAAGCGCGCGGCGAGCTCGAGCCTGCGCTGGCCGCCAGCGGAAAGATCGCTGCGCCGTACTTGATGGGCAATCTGCAAAACGAGCTGATCAAGCCCGCGCCCAATCCGGAATTGGCAGGCACCCTGCTGGGGCTGGTGGCCAGGACGCCGGTCACGCCTGCAGCGGTCAAAAGAATCGGCTTTTTGCTGTGCGCCAGAATGAGCGACGCGCAAGCCGAGCAGATCGCCCAGATCGCCGAACAACAACGTACCGCGCTCGCCGCCGCACCTGTTCCCGGGAAATGATCATGCAAATCTTGACCGATCTGCTGCGCCGGCAATGGACCTTGCCGCTGACTGCCGCACTTGCTGTCGCGGCAGCAATGCTGCCGTCCGATGCCGGCGCGCAAGGCCGCACCGGCACCGCAACGGGTCCTTCGAACGGCACGCTCGGCGGCGGAGCGAACGGGGCATCCAATCGCGGCGGGGCAGGCGGTGTGAGCAATCCGAGTCCGGGCTCGGGCACGGGCGCGTCGGCCAACGGCGGGGCCGCGAACGGCCGAACGCCGCAAGCCACCGAGTCATCCCGGCAAGGCTATCTTGGCGGGCGCACCGCACCGGCCGTCACGCCGCCCGACACGCCACCCGGCACATCACCCACCGTACCCAGCGCACCGTTGATGGCGCTGCCTGCGAGTCTGTTCGGAAAATGCACGCATTCGGCCGCGCTCGCATCGCCGCAGGCTCGCTTGAGCGGCAACAACCTCGCACGTATCGACGCGCTCGCCGACGGGCTGATGCCGGGCGCCCCGCAAAGCGCGCTGACTGCGCGCTACCTGCTGGCCGACATGCAGGCAGAGCTGGAAAAACCGGACCCCGACCCGCTGCTGGCCGGGACATATCTCGGCATGGTCTCGGTGCGGCCGGTGACAGAGGAATTGGTGGCAGTGGTGGGCGAATCGCTTTGTGCTCCGCCGCTGCCGCCAAACCGCGCGCGCGCCATCGCCGCGATCGCGGAAGCGCAGCGGCTGAAACAGCGACCGCAATCGGGCGCGCCCACCATCGCGCCCAAGCCGTAGATCGTCTTTCAGGAACATTTCCCCCTTCGCGGGCAATCGCCTGCACGCAAAACTTGGAGAACAACATGAAATCGCGCAAATTGCTGGGCTCGTTGGCTCTATCGTCGACCCTCGTCCTGTTGCTGGGCGCAAACGCGGGCGTCGCGAACGCGCAGGACCAGACGCAGGATCGAACCCAGGACCGAACGCAGGATCGGACGAGAGATCCGTCGCAAGACAGGGATCGACTGCAAGACAGAACCCGCGACCGCACGCAGACGCAATCGCGCGACACGATCTATGGCAGCCAGCTGATGACGCAGCGTGAGCGAAATGAATATCGCGCCAGAATGCGCGCCGCGAAAACCGCGCGCGAGCGCGAGACCATTCGATTGGAACATCACCGCCAAATGCAGGATCGCGCGCGCTCGCGCGGCGTGGTCTTGCCGGATATGCCGCCCGCGCGCGGCAATAGTCCAGGCCGAGGCGGCCCCGGCAGTGGCGCCGGTGGCGCAGGCGCCGGTGGTGCCGGCGGCGGCGGTGCAGGCGGCGGTGGCGCAGGAAATAGTGGTGCAGGCGGCAGCGGAAACCGCTGACACCGGCTGCGAGCGACACCCATCGAGGTACCCAGCTCGCCGCTGAGCAGGCGGATACCCTCGCGGTTCACGAGAGGAGATGTGCCATCAATCCGCCGATCGCACCCCACTTGTCGGCGCCTGTACGATTGCCCGAGAGCCCGCACGCCCTGCCTGCCGCCCAGGTGCTGGCAGCGTTACAGGTGACGAGCGCCGATGGACTGTCCGCGGACGCCGTGACGGCGCGGCACCAACAATTCGGGCCGAACACGATCGCCGCCCGGCGTGCAGCCAATGCCCTGCGGCTGCTGCTGCGTCAATTCACGAGCCCGGTCGTCTACCTTCTGGGCGCGGCAGCCGCGCTCGCGTTCTATTTCGGCGAATTGGAGGAAGGCGGCGCCATCGTCATCGTCCTTGCGATCAATGCGCTGATCGGCTTCGTGACCGAATTGAAAGCGGCACGGTCGATCGAATCGCTGCGTGCGCTCGGCGGCCGCACCGCCCGCGTACGCCGCGACGGCGGCGTGCGGCTCGTCCCTGCCGAAGAACTGGTGCCCGGCGACATCGTCCTGCTCGACGCCGGCGATGCGGTATCGGCCGATCTGCGGCTCGTCGAGGCGTCTCGCTTGTCGGCAGACGAGTCGACGCTGACGGGCGAATCGGTCCCCGTCGAAAAAGAGAACGCGCCGGTCGCACGCAACGCTCGTCTCGGTGACCGCATGTCGATGCTGTTCAAGGGTACGGCCGTGACGCGGGGCAGCGGAGTGGGCATCGTGGTAGCTACCGGGCTTGCGACCGAGCTCGGCCGGGTGACACAACTGCTCATCAAAGCCGATGCCGGCAGTTCGCCGCTCGAGCGCAAGCTCGCCCGGCTGTCGGCGCAACTCGTCTGGGCGACCCTGGTGGTCGCGGCGGCGATCGCCGGCGTCGGTCTGATCGTCCAAGAGGATCCTTTTCTGATGATCGAGGCGGCGATCGCGCTGGCCGTCGCGGCAATTCCCGAGGGCCTTCCGATCGTAGCGACGCTCGCGCTCGCGCGGGGCATGTGGCGAATGGCGCGGCAGAACGCATTGATCGAGCGCTTGTCGGCGGTCGAGACACTCGGCGCCACGACCGTCATTCTGACCGACAAAACCGGCACCCTGACCGAAAACCGCATGACTGTGCGGCGCCTGCACGTGGGAACGGGCGAGATCGCGATCGATCCGAGCGCACATAAAGGTTCCCAGGCCTTCCGCGGCGCCGACGACCGGACCGTGAATACGCTGCTGCGCATCGCCGTCCTATGCAATGATGCGTACCTCGATAGCGTGGAGGACGAGGGGAGCGGCGATCCGATGGAAATCGCGCTTCTGCGCGTCGGACTGCGGGCAGGCCTCAGGCGGGCTACGCTGCTGCGCGGGCATCGCCTCGCCCGCAAGCATGCCTTCGACTCCGCCACCAAGATGATGGCGACGGTGCACGAAAGCGGCGATGGCTTTCTCGTTGCGGTCAAAGGTGCGCCCGAAGCAGTCGTCGGCGCCGCAACGCGCGCGATCGGGGAACACGGAGAGGTCGCGTTGAATGACGATGCGCGCGCCGAATGGCTCGCGCGCGCCGCTCAGCTCGGTCATCACGGTTTGCGCGTGCTTGCCTGCGCGATGAAGATGGAAACGCAGTCCGACAGCTCGCCGTACGACGGTCTCGTTCTTGTTGGGCTGGTCGGCCTGGAGGACCCGGCCCGTGCCGATGTGCCGAGCGCTATTGAAGACTGCCATCGCGCCGGCATTCGGGTCGTGATGGTGACGGGCGATCACGCGGTAACCGCACGCAGCATCGGCCGCGCTGTCGGACTCGCCGATTGCGCAGCCCATGTCGTCGACGGCAAGGCGATCGCCAAGGTAATCGAGGCCGGCCCGGCCGCCTTGCGCAACATCAGCATCTTCGCACGCGTGATTCCGGCGGAGAAACTCGCGCTCGTGAAGGCCTACCAGGCGGCCGGAGATATCGTCGCCATGACGGGCGACGGCGTCAACGATGCGCCGGCACTGCGCCAGGCCGATATCGGCGTGGCCATGGGGCTGCGCGGGACCGACGTGGCGCGCGAAGCGGCGGCCATGATCCTGCTCGACGATACCTTTCCCACCATCGTCAAGGCGATCCGCCAGGGTCGCGTCATCTTCGGCAACATCCGTCGTTTCGTCGCTTATCTCCTATCTTGCAATCTGAGCGAGGTGATGGTGGTTGGAATCGCGGTGGCATCAGCGCTGCCGCTGCCGCTATTGCCGTTGCAGATCCTCTATCTGAACCTGCTCACCGACGTGTTTCCTGCCTTCGCTCTGGCGATGGGCGAAGGCGAAGCGGGCATCCTCCAGCAACCGCCGCGCGATCCGAAAGAGCCCATCCTCGGCCGCGCGCAATGGCTCGCCATCGCATTGCAAGGCATAGCCCTTACAGCGGGCACGTTCGCGGCACTCCTAGCCGCGCGCTGGCTCGATCTCGATGCGCGCCAGTCGGTGACGGTCACCTTTCTCACGCTCGCCTTTGCGCAGCTCTGGCACGCCTTCGATATGCGGAGCGTTCATGCGGGGATCTTCGTCAATGAGGTGACACGAAACGGCTGGCTGTGGGGCGCCCTGGCACTCTGCGCCACGCTACTGTGCGTACCGCCCTACCTGCCGCCGGCTGCGCATCTTCTCCAATTGGCGCCGCCCAATTCTGCGATGTGGGTCGTCGTGCTGGCATGCAGCCTCGCCCCCCTAATCGCGACGCAGGCGATCATGGCCGTGGCTGGCCTGCGGCATGCGAGAACGCAGCGATGACCGGGCTGCTGCTGCCCTGGCTGAAGTTCGTCATATGCGTTGCGATGATCGGCCTCGCCGGCCCAGTCCTCACCCGCTACGCGGACACCATCGCGCATCTTACCGGCCTATCGCGTTCGTGGATCGGCCTGGTTCTGATTGCCACCGCCACTTCCCTGCCGGAACTTTTCACCGGCATCAGCGCCGTGACCGCCGCGAACGCGCCCAATATTGCGGTCGGCGACGCGCTCGGCAGCTGCGTGTTCAATTTGGTGATGCTGGTGCTGCTCGACGAATTGAGCCGCAAGGAGCCCATGTATCGCCGCATCGACCAGGGGCACATCCTCACCGCCGGATTCGGCGTGATTCTGATCGGTACTGCCGGCGCCTTCCTGCTGCTCAGCCAGAATGCGCTTAGCTTCACGCTCCTGCACATCAGCGCGTACACGCCGTTCATAATCGTGATATATCTCGTCGCGATGCGCGCCGCATACGTCTACGAGCGGCGCGTGCATTGGCCGCCCGAACCCGCCAAGGTCGACGGCAGCATCACGCTGAGAAGTGCCGCGCTGCGCTATACCGCAGCCGCGACCGTCGTCGCCGTTGCCGGCTCCTGGCTGCCGTTCGTCGGTCAGGAGATCGCGACGGCGATGGGGTGGAAGACAACCTTCGTCGGCACGCTGTTCGTCGCCGGCGCCACCTCGGTACCGGAACTGGTCGTCACCATCAGCACGCTACGCCTCGGCGCCGTCGACATGGCGATAGGCAATTTGCTCGGGAGTAACCTGTTCGACATCTTGATCTTGGCGGCGGACGATCTCGCTTATCGAAAGGGCCCGCTCCTGAGCGCGGTGTCCCCGGCACACGCCATCACTGCCTTCGCCGCAGCGATCATGTCGGGGATCTTCATCGTCGCCATGCTGTACAAGCCGCAAACACGTTTGGGCGGAGCGATCGGCTGGGTCAGCCTGTCGCTGCTCATCGTCTACCTGTTGAGCGCCTACGCGGTTTTCTTGCTCGGCCACTGACCGGAGCTCAACAGTAGACGAATGCGAGACAGTACGCCTGAGGATGGGCCAGGCTCACTCCCACTCGATCATCAACAGACCGCCCAAACCCCCGTTGTAAAAGGATTTGGCTGTGCTCAATATGGGCCTTTACCGTCGTCTTTACCGTCACGCGCGTGGGCTTTTTGCCGACGCGGGAGATGGGGCCATTTGCAGAACGACGACTCTGGCAACCGTATTGTCAACCATCTCGAAGGATACCGAAAACAGGAAATTCTTGTCACCAACCAGGCGGTACCTTTCAGCCAGATCAAGGATGATTCCTGTCTCGAAGACTCTCGGGAATCGCAAGCCGCTCGCGGCTGCATGACGCCGTAGATAGCCATCCACGGTGCACACGCTGTCTGCCTGTCGACGCAGAGCATCATCGTGCAACCCATGCGTTGGCCTAACTCATAGACCCATGTGAAATCATGAACCATCGTTCCGATCTCCTTCGTCATCGGGTACCAGCGATCCGCGCCAGCGTTTCTTCAAGCGCCTGGCGATCCGCTGCACGCTTGCCCGCCGTGCGCTGCGCAAGGTTGTGCAGCTTGCGCCGCACGCCCGGCAACGCCGCCGCATGCGCAAGACCGATCATGCCGAAGTCCGGCTGCTCGCTCTCCACGGACCGCAGAAACGCGCACGACGGCTCATCCAGCCACGTGGCCACGCGTGACACCAAACGCTCGCGACTCTCCAGCAAGGCCTCGACCTCAATGGGCTCGGTCGTCATGCCCTTGAAATGAGCCTCGAAGGTGGCCGCGAAATCCGCTGGTACCCGGAGCGCAAGCATTTCCCAGGCGGGCTTGGGACTGCAGGTCAGGTACACGAGGAAGGTGCGCCAGAGCACTGCATCCGCTCGCTCGTCCTGCAGCAACAAGCCCACATCGAAGAGATCGCGCGGATGCTGCCGCGACAGCGCCGCCGCGAGCTTGCCGGCATACAGGTCCGCGAAGTCCAACACCTGCACCTCGGCAAAGCCGAACGCCTCCTCCACTTTTGGGCGCACGACCATGCGACGCGCCGGATGCACGGTGCCGCGCATCACCGGCGTCGTCTCGATCTGCACGCGCGAACGACCGCGGCTGGCCACCAGCCGGGTAACCGTTCCAGCGCCCTCGCCCGCCGAGGTCTGCACTTGCAGTTGCAGCGGGCGAGCGCGCAGCACATCAGCCAATCGCCCAAGGGCTTCGGCAATCAGCTTCGCATCCTCGGCGTAGTCGTGCACCGGCAGCCACGCCAAGTCGATGTCCACCGACAGACGCGGTAGATCGTGCTCAAACAAGTTGATGGCCGTACCGCCCTTGAGCGCGAAGCGCGGCTCCTGCGCGAGCACCGGCAGGATCTCGACCAGCAGCCGCACCCGGTCGATGTAGCGCCGATCCCAATGATCAAACCAGGTGCTCATCGAGGTCTCCCGGCAAGGTGATCTGGTAGGTGGGGTGCAGGCGACCACCCGGCACGAGCGCGCGCTTGCCCCGGCCCAGATCGACGTCCTCCATCGGCACGTGCGCCAGCCACGCATGCCGATGGCGATCGGCCAGTGCCAGGAACAACCGCTTCGCCTTGATGCTGCGGCAGTGACGCAGCAGCAGGCCGACGCGCTGCGGGCGCAATGTGGTCATGGCCTGCATCAGCGCGTCGGCCTCGTAGACCAGCGCCGCGTCCGACACGCCGTCGCACAGCTCCAGCATGGCCCGCTCCGAGGTCGAGCACACCAGCGCATCGGTGCCAGAGCCGACCGGATGCCACGCCAGTCCCTGCCCAGACAGCACGGACTCGGACACCTCGGCCGTGAACGGCACGGCAGGCAGATTGAATGGCCCCTTGCCCAGGAACGCGAAGCGCTCCTGCAACGGTACCTTGCTCACCCAGCCTGGCGGCCGCTCCGGCCCGTAGAGCGTGATTGTCCCGGCGTCGCCCAAGCGCAGGTAATGCTCGTGTCCTTGCAAGGTCAGCGCGAAGCGCCCCCCCACATGGAGCGGCATCCCTTCCCCGGCCTGCAGGCTGCGCACCACCCCATCCCACTGCAGGCGCCCGCCCTGACGCATGTACACGCCACGAGACGGCGAGACGAGCCAGCCGCTGCCCACATAACGCGCGACAAGGCTATTGGAATAGCCGTGCGCCCGTAGCCAGCGACTGGACACCAGGCGCGTATCGCCCAGTTCAGCCAGCAGGCGGTTCAGTTTCCCTGCATTTTGATCACTCATAGTACTCAAAATACAGATTTATCGAACTTTTGCCAAGATTCAAGGTTCAATAAATGAAAAATTAGATCACCCAAAGTGATCTTTTTATTGAAATAATAAACCATACGCCTTCCATCGCCAGTACCCCGCGCCCCGGGATCTTCATGCCCCCCTCTCACCGGTCGCGCGCAGCATCGGTACCACCACATTCTCCGGCATAAGCTTCGGCGCGTAAGTCTGCCCGCCGATCCAAGCATCGACCATGTTGGCCCACGCTTGCAGCATGTGGCGCCGCTGCTCGGCGTATTCGGCTTTGTTGTAGATAGAGCGCGACGAACGCCAGTCCTCGTGCGCCAAGCACTTCTCGATCCGGTCCCGGTTGAAGCCCAGCCCGGTCCTTTGGTACGAAGGTAGCGATCGAGGCCGCGCCCACGCTGTCGGCTGGGTTGTCCACCTTTTCGCCGTGGGCGATGGCGTAGACGTAAACCTGCTTCACGATGTCCCGAATCTGGACAGCCGTGGCCGGCGCCCCGCGCTCCTTGACCTTGTTGCACAAGGCACGCAGGTCTTCGGCTTGGATTTCGGTCAGCAGGGGGTCCTGGAAGACCGGCAGGATATCCCGGTCGATGATGTGCTCGCGCATGGCGCGCGTGCTGTCGGCCAACCTTGCGTTGGCCAGCCAGGTGTCCATCGCCGTGCCGAAGGTCTTGATGGCGCCCACCCGCGCTTCTCGCGCTGCTTTTCGAGCGCAGGTGAGTTGCCCTTGAGCACGGCTTTGCGCGCGTCCAGGAGCAGTTCGCGCGCCATCGCCAGCGAGATGCCGCCGGGGCCGTAGCGCCCGAGCGTCAGTGTCTCGCGGCGCCCATTGAGACGATAGTCATAGCGGAAGGTGACGGTACCGCCAGGCAATACCGTCACGTACATCCCATCCCGGTCAGAAGCCTTATAAATCCTGGACTTAGGCTTCAGATTTCGTAGTGCAGCGTCAGTAAGCATCGAGGTTTCCTCCGGCTTGTGACGGCTTTACCGTCAGGTTTTACCGTCAAGGACCTGGAGACCTGCTGATGCCCGGAAAGCCGCATGAAACAAGCATTCCCGAGAAGGCTTTTACTGTCAAAGACGGTAAAAGTCTGAATAGTGAACGAGAGCGTCTTAATCCGGCCTCGATTTTTACCGTCAGCTCTGCCGCCAACTTTTTCTGCTGGCCAGCGATAGCCACCAATAGCTGCCGCGACGTATTTCTTTCTAAGTCAACACGTTACGTCAGTTTTTCGATAGCTGGCGATAGTCCTCGAAGGACGTCAATTCACTCCCACTCGATCGTCGCCGGCGGCTTGCTGCTCACGTCGTACACCACCCGGTTGAAGCCGCGCACTTCGTTGATGATGCGCGAGGACACCTTGGCCAGCAGCGCGTGCGGCAGCGGCGCCCAGTCGGCGGTCATGAAGTCGAAGGTCTGCACCGCGCGCAGCGCCACGACGTATTCGTAGGTGCGCCCGTCGCCCATCACGCCCACCGACTTGACCGGCAGGAAGACGGCGAAGGCCTGCGAAGTCAGGTCGTACCAGCTCTTGCCGGTTTCCTTGTCGATGGTCGAACGCAGTTCCTCGATGAAAATGGCGTCGGCGCGGCGCAGCAGGTCGGCGTATTCGAGCTTGACCTCGCCCAGGATGCGCACGCCCAGGCCGGGGCCCGGGAAAGGATGGCGGTAGACCATCTCGGGCGGCAGGCCCAGGCTGACGCCCAGTTCGCGCACTTCGTCCTTGAAGAGTTCGCGCAGCGGTTCGAGCAGCTTGAAGTCCAGGTCGTCGGGCAGACCGCCCACGTTGTGGTGCGACTTGATGGCCGCGGCCTTGCCGGTCTTGGTGCCGGCCGACTCGACCACGTCGGGGTAGATGGTGCCCTGGGCCAGCCATTTAGCGGATTGTGACCCAGCGCTCTTGAGCTTGGCCTTCTCGGCCGAGAAGACCTCGACGAACTCCTTGCCGATGATCTTGCGCTTGGCCTCGGGATCGCTCACGCCCGCGAGCTTGCCCATGAACTGGGCGGTAGCGTCGACGTGCACGACCTTGACGCCCATGTTCCTGGCAAAGGTCTCCATGACCTGCTTGCCTTCGTTCAGGCGCAAGAGGCCGTGGTCGACGAAGACGCAGGTGAGCTGGTCGCCGATGGCCTTGTGGATGAGCGCGGCGGCCACGGACGAATCGACGCCGCCCGACAGGCCGAGGATGACCTCGTCCTGGCCGACCTGCTCGCGGATGCGGGCCACGGCTTCGGACACGTAGTCGGGCATGTTCCAGTCGCCCGAGCAGCCGCAGATCTCGCGCACGAAGCGCGTGAGCATGGCCTGGCCCTGCACGGTGTGCGTGACCTCGGGGTGGAACTGCACCGCGTAGTAGCCGCGCGCCTCGTCGGCCATGCCGGCGATGGGGCACGAGGGCGTGGACGCCATGAGCCTGAAACCCGGCGGCATTTCGTCGACGCTGTCGCCGTGGCTCATCCACACCTTGAGCATGCCGTGGCCCTCGGGCGTGGCGAAGTCCTGGATGCCTTCGAGCAGCTTGGTGTGGCCGTGGGCGCGCACCTCGGCATAGCCGAATTCACGGTGGTCTTTATAGGTGACCCTGCCGCCCAGCTGGTTCGCCATGGCCTGCATGCCGTAGCAGATGCCCAGCACCGGCAGGCCCAGCTCGAACACGGCCTGGGGCACGCGCATCGAGGCCTCGTCGTAGGCCGACGCGTGGCTGCCCGAGAGGATCACGCCCTTCAGGCCGAGCCTGGCCTGTTCGCGGATGAAGTCGTCGCGGACGTCGCCGGGGTGGATTTCGGAGTAGACGCCCGCTTCGCGCACGCGGCGTGCGATGAGCTGGGTGACTTGCGAACCGTAATCGAGAATCAGGATGCGCTGGTGCATGGAGTTCTGCCGGTTGGATAAAAATGACCGCACCGGCCAGAACTTGCGCTCTGCCGGTGCGTGGTGTCTTGAATCAGCTTGCCGGAATCAATCGGCGCGGTAATTGGGGGCTTCTTTGGTGATCTGCACGTCGTGCACGTGCGACTCGCGGAAGCCTGCCGAGGTGATCTCGACGAATTCGGTCTTGGTGCGCATGTCGTCGATCGACGCGCAGCCGCAGTAGCCCATCGAGGACCGGATGCCGCCCACCAGCTGATAGATGATGGCCAGCACGCTGCCTTTGTAGGGCACGCGGCCTTCGATGCCTTCGGGCACGAATTTGTCGGCGTTGTTGGCCGGATCTTGGAAGTAGCGGTCGGCCGAGCCGTCGGTCATGGCGCCCAGGCTGCCCATGCCGCGGTAGGACTTGTACGAGCGGCCCTGGAACAGCACGACCTCGCCGGGGGCTTCTTCGGTGCCGGCGAACATGCCGCCCATCATGCAGGAGGAGGCGCCGGCCGACAGGGCCTTGGCGATGTCGCCCGAGTAGCGGATGCCGCCGTCGGCGATGAGCGGCACGCCGGAACCTTCCAGCGCGCGGGCCACATCGGAGATGGCGGTGATCTGCGGCACGCCCACGCCGGCCACCACGCGGGTGGTGCAGATGGAGCCGGGGCCGATGCCGACCTTGACGCCGTCGGCGCCATGTTCGACCAGCGCGCGGGCCGCAGCGCCGGTGGCGATGTTGCCGCCGATGACCTCGACCTTGGGGAAGTTCTGCTTGACCCAGCGCACGCGGTCGAGCACGCCCTTGGAGTGGCCGTGGGCGGTGTCGACCACGATCACGTCCACGCCGGCGGCCACGAGCTTCTCGACGCGTTCTTCGGTGCCCTCGCCCACGCCGACCGCGGCGCCCACGCGCAGCTGGCCGTGCGCATCTTTGTTGGCGACGGGGTGCGCGGTGTTCTTGACGATATCTTTGACGGTGGCCAGGCCGCGCAGCTCGAAGGCGTCGTTGACGATGAGCACGCGCTCGAGGCGATGCTTGTGCATCAGGGCCTGGGCTTCGTTGAGCGTGGCGCCTTCTTTCATCGTGACCAGGCGATCTTTCGGGGTCATGATGTTGCGCAGGGGCTGATCGAGGCGGTCTTCGAAGCGCAGGTCGCGGTTGGTGACGATGCCCACGAGCTTCTTGCCCTCGACCACCGGCAGGCCGGAAATGCCGTGCTGGTTCTGCAGGGCGATGACGTCGCGCACCTTCATGTCGGGCGTGACGGTGACCGGATCGGTGACGATGCCGAACTCGTGGCGCTTGACGCGGGCCACTTCCCTGGCCTGCTCGTCGGCAGTGAGGTTCTTGTGGATGATGCCGATGCCACCCTCTTGCGCCATGGCGATGGCCAGGCGCGACTCGGTCACCGTATCCATGGCGGCCGACACGAGCGGGATGTTCAGGGTGATATTGCGGGTGAGGCGAGTGGCGAGCGACGTGTCGCGCGGCAACACCTCGGAATAGGCAGGCACCAGCAACACATCGTCGAAGGTGAGTGCTTTTTGGACGAGACGCATGAGAAAGCTCCAGGCGCAAAGTCCGATTATACGCTTACTTGCCCGATTTACTAGGGGTCAACCCTAGGGAATTGGGGGTTCCCGGGTAAAATCGCACCATGCCCGACTCTACCCACGACATTCGCCCCGGCCAGTCCATCGAGCTGCTCAAGGCGCTGCACATCCTGACGCGCGACGGCAAGATGAACCAGGACAGCCGTCGCAAGCTCAAACAGGTCTACCACCTCTTCCAGTTCATCGAACCGCTCTTGCAAAGCGTGCAGGACGAACGCGGCGCGGTCACGCTGGTGGACCACGGCGCAGGCAAGTCCTATCTGGGCTTCATCCTGTACGACCTTTTCTTCAAGGCGCGCGCCGAGGCCGCGCCCTCGTCTTCGCACATTTACGGCATCGAAACGCGCGAGGAACTGGTGCAGCGTTCGCGCGAACTGGCCCGGCATCTGGGCTTCGAGCAAGGCATGTCGTTTTTGAACCTATCGGTGGCCGATTCCATCGCCTCGCGCGAACTGCCACCCACCGTGGATGTGGTGACGGCGCTGCACGCCTGCGACACGGCCACCGACGACGCGATCCGGTTCGCGCTGGAGAAAAAGGCCCGCTACGTGGTGGCGGTGCCCTGCTGCCAGGCCGAGGTGGCCTCGGTGCTGCGCAAGAACAAAGCAAGCGCTCTGGCCGACCCGCTGGCCGAGATCTGGCGCCACCCGCTGCACACGCGCGAGTTCGGCAGTCAGGTGACCAACGTGCTGCGCTGCCTGCAGCTGGAAGCGCACGGCTACCAGGTCAGCGTGACCGAGCTGGTAGGGTGGGAGCACTCGATGAAGAACGAGCTCATCATCGCGCAGTACAAGAACTTGCCGAGGCGCAAACCGGCCGAGCGCCTGCGGGAGATGCTCGAGCGCATCGGCTTGCAGCAATTGAAAGACCGGTTCTTTGCACCTGAATCAACCCCCTTACAAGGCCCACTGTGACCGCCCCGTCGTTCTCCACGCTACCCCTCATCCCCGCCTTGCTGGACAACCTGCAAAGCCTGGGCTTCGAACGAATGACGCCCATCCAGGCACAGAGCCTGCCGCTCGTCCTGGAAGGCCGCGACCTGATCGCGCAGGCCAAGACCGGCAGCGGCAAGACCGCGGCGTTCGGCCTGGGCATGCTGCAGACACTGAATGTCGATCGACTGGCGCCGCAGGCGCTAGTGCTCTGCCCTACCCGCGAACTGGCCGACCAGGTCGCGCAGGAACTGCGCCGGCTGGCCCGCCTGATCCCCAACGTCAGGGTGCTGACGCTGTGTGGCGGCGCGGCGGCGCGACCCCAGGCCGAGTCGCTGGCCCGCGGCGCGCATCTGGTGGTGGGTACGCCCGGCCGCATCCAGGACCACCTGGCGCGCGGCAGCCTGGATCTGTCCGGCCTGAACACGCTGGTGCTGGACGAGGCCGACCGCATGGTGGACATGGGCTTTTACGACGACATCGCCGCCATCGTCTCGCACTGCCCGGCCAAGCGCCAGACCCTGCTGTTCTCGGCCACCTACCCTGACAACATCCGCAAACTCAGCGCCCGCTTTCTGCGCAACCCGGCCGAGGTCAAGGTCGAAGCCCAGCACGACGCCAGCCAGATCAAGCAGATTTTCTACGAGATCGGCGAGGACGAGAGGCTGGACGCCGTGGCCGCGCTGCTGGCGCACTTTCGCCCGGCATCCACGCTGGCCTTCTGCAACACCAAGATCCGCTGCCACGACCTGGTCGAGCGCCTGCAGGCCGAGGGCATCAGCGCCCAGGCGCTCAACGGCGATCTGGAGCAGCGCGAGCGCGACGAGATTCTGATCCAGTTCGCCAATCGCAGCTGCGCCGTGCTGGTCGCCACCGATGTGGCCGCCCGCGGCCTGGACATCCAGAATCTGGAAGCCGTGATCAATGTGGACGTGACAAAGGACACCGAAGTCCACGTGCACCGCATCGGCCGCAGCGGGCGCGGCGAGCAGAAGGGGCTGGCGCTGAGCCTTTGTTCGCCCGAGGAAATGCGCTGGGCCACGCTGATCGAGCAATACCAGGGCGCGCCGCTGAAATGGGCCGACATCAAATCGCTGCGGTCCAAGGCCGACCGCCCTTTGCGCGCGCCCATGATCACCCTGTGCATCCAGGGCGGCAAGAAGGACAAACTGCGGCCCGGCGATCTGCTCGGTGCCCTGACCGGCGACGGCGGACTGACTTTCGAGCAGGTCGGCAAGATCAATATCGGCGAGTTCAGTTCTTACGTGGCGCTGGATCGTTCGATTGCCAAACAGGCGTTCGCGCGCGTCTCCAACAGCAATATCAAGGGGCGCAAGTTCCGCATGCGCTTTCTGGAAGAGTTCTGACTGCGACCGGCGATGGGGGTCGGCCCGCGCTTTCGCCGAGCCATCGGCGCGAACGTGAATCGAGCCGGCTCATGACCGAGCCCCCGGCCTGAGCATGTCGTAGACATGGCGCGCGATCATGAGGTCCTCGTCGGTGGGAATCACCCATGCCGATACGCGGCTGCCGGGGCGGGTGATCCTCGATGCGTCTGCCGCGTTCGCCGCGTCGTCCAGTTCCACGCCGAGCCACGCCGCGCCCTCGCAGACTTTGCGTCGGATTTCGGCGGCATGCTCGCCGATTCCGGCGGTGAATACGAGCGCGTCCAGGCCGCCGAGCGCCGCTGCGAGCGACCCTAGCTCGCGTCCGATCCGGTATGCGAACAGGTCGACCGCCTCCCGCGCCGCCGGATGCGTGCTGTCGAGCAATTCGCGCATATCGTCGCTTACGCCGCCCGACACGCCGTATAGCCCGGATTCCTGATAAAGAAGATGGCTCACTTCGTCGGCCGTCATGCCCTTCTGCTGCATCAGATACAGCACGACGCCGGGATCGAGATTGCCGCAGCGGCGGCTCATCGGCAGACCGTCGAGCGCGGTGAAGCCCATCGTCGTGGCGACGCTGCGCCGATCGCGCATGGCGCACAGGCTCGCGCCGCTGCCCAGGTGCGCGACGACGACGCGGGCGTTCGCTGTCTCGAGTCCTGCGATGCCGGGCAGCGCATCGGCAATGTACTCGTAGGACAGGCCATGAAAACCATAGCGGCGGATGCCCTCGCCGGCCAGCGCGCGCGGCAGCGCGAACGCCGTGGCGAGATCGGGTTGCGTGCGATGGAATGCCGTATCGAAGCACGCGATCTGCGTCAGCGCCGGATGCTGCCTGGAGAGCGCGTCGATCGCCGCAAGATGGTGCGGCTGGTGCAGCGGCGCAAGAGGAATCAACGCGCGCAGCGCCTGAGTGACGGCGGCATCGATGCGTACCGGACCGCCGTAATCTCTGCCGCCGTGCACCACGCGGTGCCCGGCGGCGACCAGGCGGTATCCGCTGAACCGCACCTCGATCCAGCCGAGCAGCGCGGCAAGCGCATCCTCGTGGCTCGTACCGCCAGGACAGTTGGCGGCGAGCAAAGCCCCCGCGCCGTCGCTTGCGACGAAATGCAGCACATGACCGATATTCTCGATTTTTCCAGAGCAAATGAGCGCGTCGCGCACCGGAGAGGAATCTCCCGGGAATAGCGCGAACTTGATGCTTGACGAGCCCACGTTCAGGACCAGGATTGCGTCGCTCACGTGCGCACTCCTTTTGCATGGCGCGCGAGCAGCAGCCCGATGGCGCACGAGCCCAGGCGCGCGGGCGTCTTGTCGGCGCGGCTGGTCAGAATGATCGGCACGCGTGCGCCTAGCACGATGCCCGCGATCTGAGCTCCTCCCAGATACTCGAGCTGCTTGGCAAGCATGTTGCCCGCTTCGAGGTCGGGCACGACGAGGATATCCGCGCGGCCCGCGACCGTCGACACGATTCCCTTGGCGCGCGCCGCCTCCGGCGACACCGCATTGTCGAAGGCGAGCGGGCCGTCCAGAATGCCGCCCGTGATCTGCCCGCGATCGGCCATTTTGCAGAGCGCGGCGGCGTCGATCGTCGAGCGCAGCTTCTCGGTGACGGTCTCGACCGCGGACAGGATCGCGACGCGCGGCTCGCGGTTGCCCAGGGCGTGCGCAAGCTCGATCGCGTTCTGGATGATGTCGCGCTTGTCGGCGATCGTAGGCGACACATTGATTGCGGCGTCGGTCACGTACAGCGGTCGCGGATAGGCCGGCGCGTCGATCGCGAACACATGACTGATGCGTCGCCCGGTGCGCAATCCCAACGCCGGATCGATCACCGCATGCATCAGTTCGTCGGTATGCAATGCGCCCTTCATCAGCGCCTCGACCTGCCCCGCGCGCGCCATTGCGACCGCACGCTCGGCGGCCGCGTTGCTGTGCTCGACCGGGACCAATTCGTACGCCGAGACATCGATGCCCGCCGCGGCCGCGGCCGCACGGATCTTCACCTCGGGACCGACGAGCACCGGGACGATGAGGTTTTCCCTCGCAGCTTCGATCGCGCCGGCCAGCGAAGGGACGTCGACCGGGTGCACGACAGCCGTGCGAAGCGGCGCGAGCCCTCTAGTCATGCCGATCAGATGCTCATATCGATGCCATGCATGGGCGACCCCGGGCTCGGTCTGTGCGCGCCGCGGCGCTTCGGCAGCCGAAGTTCGGGCCGATGCCGCGCCGGGCCGCCGCGCCTCGGACGATTGATTCTTGATCGCAGCCATGGCAGACCTCCCTGCTCAGGGTCAAACAACGAACGCATCGCCGCGTTTGGGCATGAAGACTTCGGTATTTTCGAGCGCTGCGGCAAAGCTCAGCATCGCCCGCTCGTCGCCGTGCACGAGTACGGTCTTTGCCGGCTTCAGCGCACGATGCCAGGCTAGGAGCTCGTCGCGGCCGGCGTGCGCAGAAAAGCCGTTGATCGTGTAGAGCTGCGCACGCACCGGTACTTTTTCGCCGAACAGCGTCACCTGCCCGGCGCCGTCGATGATCTGGCGCGCCAGGGTGCCGCGCGCGGCATAGCCGACGAAAACGACGCTCGAATCGCGGCGCCAGAGGTTGTATCGCAAGTGATGACGGACGCGCCCGCCCGTGCACATGCCCGAGCCGGCCATGATGACCGCGCCGCCGACGAATCGATTCAAGGCAATCGAGTCCGCCACGTCGCGCGTAAAACGCAGGCCCGGCAGCATGAACGGATCCTGCTTGCCTTCGAACAGCGCCTGGTTGCGCGACGAAAAACAGTCCGGGTGCCTGCGAAACACCTCGGTGGCCGAGATCGCCATCGGCGAATCGAGAAACACCGACATCGATCGCGGCAGGCGTCCGAGCTCGACGCCCTGGCGCAGGTAATAAAGAATTTCCTGCGCCCGCTCCAGCGCGAAGGTCGGAATCACGACATTGCCTCCGCGCTGAAAGGTATCGCCGATCGCCTGGTAAAGCTCCTCGACCGAGGGCCCGAGCGGCTTGTGCGCACGGTCGCCGTACGTGGTTTCCATGACGACGACATCGGCAGGCGGCGGCGCCTGGGGATCGCGCAGAATCGCCCGGCCGCTGCTGCCGAGATCGCCGGAAAAAATGACCGACCGGACCGGGCCGCTCGTGTCCTCGAGGCGGATGCTCGCCGACCCGAGAATGTGACCGGCGTCGTGAAACGTCGCGCTCAGCGTCGGCGTCAATGCGATGGCTTCGCCGTATGCCGCCGCTCTTCCGAATCGGCCTAGCGCATCCAGCGCGTCCAGCGTGCCGTAGAGCGCCTGGCGCGGCGCGGCGCCGCCGCGATGCGCGTGCCGGACGCGGCGCTCGGCCTCCTCCTCCTGCAGATGCGCGGCGTCGAGCATGACCAGCCGAGCCAGCTCGCGAGTGGCCGTGGTCGTGATGATTTCGCCTTGAAAACCGCGCTTGACCAGCAAGGGAATGCGCCCGCAGTGATCCAGGTGCGCATGCGTGAGCAGGAGGTAATCGATCGACCCCGGATCGAAGCCGAACTCCTGCGCGTTCTCTTCGTCGAGCTCGCGGCCGCCCTGGTACATGCCGCAATCGATGAGAATGCGTGCGCCGCCGGCCTCGACGAGATGGCACGAGCCGGTCACTTCGCGATCTGCGCCATGAAACGAGATCTTCACGATGGATCTCCTTGCGTCTCGGGCCGCGCGGACAGGGGACCGCCGTTGTCGCGATGCCAGGCCAGGATGCCGTCCCAAGCCTGCTGCGCGGTCTCGGCATACCAGAACAGATCGCGTTCCGCCTCGTCGATGCAGCCCGACTCGACCAGAAAATCGGCGTCGAACACCTTGCGCCAATAGGCTTCGCCGATAAGCACGACCGGAATCGCCGTATTCTTGCGCGTCTGGATCAGTGTCAGCGCGCAGAACAATTCGTCTATCGTGCCGAATCCGCCCGGCAAGGCAACCAGCGCCGCCGCCCTTTTCATGAAGTGCAGCTTGCGCATGGCAAAGTAGTGCAGGCGCATGCACAGGCCGGGCGTCAGGTAGGGATTGGGATACTGCTCGTGCGGCAGCGAAATATTCAGGCCGACGCTTTTGGCGCCGACCTCGGAGGCGCCGCGGTTGGCGGCCTCCATGCCGCCCGGGCCGCCGCCCGTCAGCACGGCAAGGCCTGGATCGTTCGCCCGCCCCACCAGACGTCCCAGCTCTCTTCCGATATCGTAATAGCGAGACAGCTCGACGCGGCGCTCGGCAATGCGCAGCGCCCTAGCGTGCGCCGCGTTGCCGGGATCGGCCAGCGCATCGAGCAGCGCCGCGTCCCGTTCGCCGCGCGCTGTCGCGGGATCGCGCAGGCGCGTGCTGCCGAATACGACGATCGTTCTTTCGATGCCGTGGGCGCGCAATATTTCTTCGGTCTTGAGATAGTCCAGGTGCAGGCGCACGCCGCGCGTGGCATCGCCCTGCAGGAAGACCTCGTCACGATCGGCTTCCAGATAGGACGCGGCGTTCATGATCGCGCCGACGCGGTCATCCTGCGCGCGCAGGACCATTTACTTCTCTTTCTTGACGCGAAAAACCAGGGTGGAAATGCCGGCAAGACTCACCACCCTGGCTGCGACGCTGCCCAGCACCAGGCGCGACAGGCCGCTGCGGCCGTGACTGCCCATGAAGATCAGGTCGCAATGCTCGTCCTCGGCGGCCCGCAGAATGCCGTCGGCGACGTTATAGCTGGTCACGATGCGGGTCTGCGCTTTCACGCCCGCGGCCTTGGCGCGCTCGGCGAGCTGAGAAAGATACTTTCCCCCCTGGTCGGCGATGTCCTGTTCGTAATTCGCGGCATAAATCGCCGCTGTGCCGTCGAATCCGATGAACGCTTCCATCGGTTGCGCGACGAACACCGCCACGATCTCGGCCCCTGACGAACTCGCGAAGTCGATGCCGGCGTCGGCGGCCTGGTTCGATAACGCCGAACCGTCGGTGGAAATCAGAATTTTCTTGAACATGATCTCGCTCCTTGAAATGGCGGAATCGAAACGCGCCAAGATCGGCTCGTTCTGTCGATTGCGTTATTGGGCGAGATCAGTGTAGGGAGCAAGGCCCCAAAAACCTTTGATACAGATCAAGGGCAACTGCCAGACCGGGATTGCGCGGCGTCGAGAAGACCGCAGATCGGCCCTGGCTCGGGCCGGCCGCCGGGCTGCGGCCTGCGGCGGCGACTACAGGTAAAGGCCGTCCAGCAACCCTTCCGCAGGCCCGTCGGGACAAAGCTCGGCAAGCTGCGCCGGCGTCGGAAAATCCCCTTTTTCCACGCACTCGGCCACCGTCAGCAACGCGCCGAGCCAGCCGCTGCGCGACACGACCGCTTCGCGAATGGCCGCGCCTACGGCCACGCCGCTCATGAAACTGCGCGCATCCGTGCCTTGCGGAATATAGGCCAGGGACAGCAGCGCCGAAAGGTAGGCTTCCTGCTGCAGGCGCTCGTCGTGGGGGCACGTTCTTTGCGCGACGCGCTCCATGAAGTCGGCGCGGCGCATGATGAGCTGTGCGAGCGGATCCGGGTCGCCGTTCGTGTCGGCGCCATAGAGCATGAAACAGCACCAGCGCGCCAATTGCTTGTATCCGACCATGGACAAGGCTTTGCGCACCGATGTGATCTCGGACACGTGGGTACGCCACAGGCTGGTGCTATTGGCCAGGCGCAGGAACTTCACGGTCAACGACGGCACCGATTTCAAGGCGTACTCGATATCTTCGATATCGGCCTCCTGTAGCACCAGATCGAGTATGCCCAGCAGCGCCGCGGAATTCTCGGTTGCCTTGCTGCCGCTTTTCAACAGCTGCGGCCGGGTGAAATAAAAGCCCTGGAAAAGGTCGCAGCCGATTTCCAGCGCCTGCGCGTAGTCTTCGCGTGTCTCGACTTTTTCCGCAAGCACCAATTTGTCCGCCGCGTGGCAAGCCCGGGTAATGCGGGCAGCCATGTCGAGATCGACGTAGGGCCAGTCTATCTTGACCAGATCGACATTGGGCAAAAACGCGAGCGTCTCCGCAGCGATTCCCCTGACATCGTCCAGCGCGATGCGAAAGCCCCTGCCTCGCAAGGCGCGGCACCGCCGCGCGAGCGCTTCGTCCAGGCGGCTGCTCTCCAGGATCTCAAGCACCATACGGCGGGCCGGCAGAATGTCGATGAACCCCGAGGTGAGAAATTCGTCGGGACAATTCAGAAAGCCGTCGCCGTCGCCCAGCACGGTCTCGATGCCTATCCTGCCCAGCAGGTTCTGCACGACCGTCATCGTGCTCCCGAAGCCGTCATCGACGATAGCAGTCGTATCGTGGCTGCGCCCGCGAAACAGCAACTCATGCGCCACGCACTCGCCGCGTCGGTTCACGATCGACTGGCGCGCAATCAGCGTTTCGGAATTTCCCTCGATATTCATCGTTTTCCATGTTCCGGTCGCAGCCGGGCGGCCGCCACGCGTTGTGTCATCGGCCTGCACGGCGCCGGAGCGCTATTGCTGCATCAACTTGCGCCACCCTTCGATTCCCAGGCTTTCCAGGGTCTCGATGTTTTTTTCGTAGATCGTCTCGGCCTCGGGAAAGGCCTCGACAGCGCGATCGATGCTGGCTTCACGCAGGATGTGCAGCGTAGGGTACGGCGAACGGTTGGTGTAGTTGCCGACGTCGTCCGGGTCGGTATCGGCAAACTGGAACGCCGGGTGAAACGTGGCAACCTGCAGCTCGCCCACCAGCCGCATGCGCTTGAGAAGGCGGTCGGACAGTTCGCCGAACTCGTTGAAGTCGTAGAAATCGTGCAGCGCCTCGGGCAGAATCAACAGCGTCGTGTCGATCGCTTCGGGGTCGGCTTCGGCAATCAGCATGAGCTCGTCTTCGAGATCGGCGAGCACGCCCTCTTCGTCCACCGCGTCGCTCACCGCATAGCGCACCTGGCCCTTGATCTGCACTGCCTTGGCAAAGGGGCAGAGATTGAGCCCGATGACGGCCATCTCTACCCAGCGCTGTGTGTCGGCCGCCGCCTGGCGGGCCGACTCGTCTTCGAGGATCATGACGCGCTTATGCCGGCAAGTCTGCCATGATCTGCGCCACGGCGGCGGTGATCTTCTTGCCGTAGGGCACGTGCAGGAACTCGTTGGGGCCGTGCGCGTTGGACTTGGGACCGAGCACGCCGCACACCATGAACTGCGCCTTGGGGAAGCCCTGCTGCAGGACGCTCATGAGCGGAATGGTGCCGCCCTGGCCGATGAAACCGCAGGGCGCGCCGTAGTACTGGCTGGAGGCGCGATCGAGCGCGTGGGCCAGCCATGGGGCCGTTTCCGGCGCGTTCCAGCCGGTGGCCGCACCCTTGTCGGCATGGAAGGTCACCTTGGCGTTGTAGGGTGCATTGTCTTCGAGCAGGTGTTTGATCTCCTGCACGGCGGCGGACGCGTCGACCAGAGGCGGCAGGCGCAGCGACAGTTTGAAGGCCGTGCGCGGACGCAGCACATTGCCGGCCGAGGTCAGGGGCGGCAGGCCCTCTGCCCCCGTCACCGACAGGGTCGGACGCCAGGTGCGGTTGAGCAGCGCCTCTTCGGGGTTGGTGGTCATGGGCAGCACGAAGCTGCCGTTGGCGCCGCAGCTCCAGGGGAAGCGCTCCCAGACGGCGTCGCCGAGAATGCCGGCGGTGGTCTTGACCTGCGCGACGCGCTCGGCGGGAATGTCGCAATGCAGGCTTTTGGGCAGTAAGCGGCCCGTGCCGCTGTCTTCCAGGCGGTCGAGCACGTGGCGCAGAATGCGGAACGTCGAAGGCACCACGCCGCTGGAATCGCCTGAGTGCACGCCTTCGTCGAGCACCTGAACTTCCAGCGTGCCGGCGACCAGGCCGCGCAGCGAGGTGGTCATCCACAGCTGGTCGTAATTGCCGGCGCCCGAATCCAGGCACACCACCAGAGCCACATTGCCCAGGCGCTCGCGCAGCGCGTCGACGTAGGGCAGCAGGTCGTAGCTGCCGGATTCTTCGCAGGTTTCGATGATGCCCACGCAGCGCGGACGCGGAACGCCCTGTTTGTCCAGCGCCATGATGGCGGTGATCGAAGCGTAGACGGCATAGCCGTCGTCGGCGCCGCCGCGGCCGTACAGCTTGTCGCCTTCGAGCTTGGGCGTCCAGGGGCCCAGGTCGTTGCGCCAGCCGTTGAATTCGGGCTGCTTGTCCAGGTGGCCGTAGAGCAGGATGGTGTCGCCGTTGTCGGAGCGCGTGCCCGGGGCGTCGAAGAAGATCACGGGCGTACGGCCAGGCAGGCGCACGATCTCGAGCTGCAGGCCCGGGATCTTCTGCGACTCGACCCATTGCGCCGCGTCGCGGATGACGCGCTCGATGTAGGCGTTCTTTTCCCAGTCGGCGTCGAAAGACGGGCTCTTGGCGGGAATCTCGATGTAGGTGGTCAGCGCGGGAATGATCTGGCCGTCCCATTTTTCGTCGACATAGGCTTGCAGGGCCTGGGGGTCGAGCGCGGGAGGCAGAGCGTCGTCAGGGATGCGGGCGTTCATGGGAGGGATTCCTCGAGGGCGATGGCTATGCGGGCATTTTATGCCCGGAGGCGCCCGCTTCGCCAATCGCTTCGATCGCGCCCCGCGGCTACACGGGATGCAGGCCTGCGCCTTTCACGATAGCCGCGTATTTGCGCATCTCGCTGCGGAAATAGGCTGCCGACTTCTCAGGCGGCATCAGGTCGATGTGATTGCCCTGCGCGGCCATGGCCTTTTTTACGCCGGGCGACGTGAAAGCGCGCTCAAAACCGGCATAGATGTGCTGCACATCGGCCGCCTTCAGGCGGGCAGGCCCGGCCACCGCGAACCAGCCGGCCGCGTCGTAATTCGGCAGCCCCTGTTCGCGTAGCGTGGGAATATCGGGAGCCACCTCGCTGCGCTGCCGGCCGCAGGCGCCGATGGCGCGCAAGGCGCCGGTATGGACATGCGGCAGCACCGACGGCAGCGATAGCACGCCCAGGTCGACCTGCCCGCTGATCAGATCCGTCACCATGGGGCCCACGCCCTTGTAGGGAATATGCCGGGCATGCACGTGCGCCTGCTGCAGGAACATTTCCATGGCCAGTTGCAGGATGGTGCCGGTGCCTGACGAGGCGTAGTTGTACTTGTTGGGGTTGGCTTTGAGCAGCGCGATCAGACCGGCCGCATCACGGGCCTGCACGGTCCTGGGATTGGCCACCAGCAGGAAGGGCGAACTGCCCACCACCGAGATCGGCGTGATGTCGGCGATCGGATCGAAAGGCACCGATTTGTACACGCTGGGATAGATCACATGGTTGTTCGACAACATGCCCAGCGTGTAGCCGTCCGGGTTGGAACGCACCAGCATGGAGGTGCCGATGATGCCGCCGGCGCCGAGCTGGTTCTCGATGATCACGGGAGACCCCAGCGCGGCCGTCAGCGCAGGGCCGGCCGAACGCGTGATGACGTCCACGCCCGACCCTGCACCCACCGGCAGAATGAGGCGGATGGGCCGCGCGCCCTCCTGCGCGCGCGCCGTCAGGGGTGCGCCCAGCGCAGCGGCGCCCAGCGCGCCCAACGCGCCCAACGCGCCGAGCAGATGTCGCCGCGTCCATCTGCCGTCCGCCGCCGAATCGCTTGCGGTCTGTCCTTTCCGTCTTTTCACCGTCGTCTCCTTGTGGCGCGCGCCGCATCGGGACGGCGCGTCGTTTTCGTGTATGCAGGCCGAACGCTCGTCCGCGCTCGGAAATACCGGAACGGAAATCAGCTCACCGCGCCGCGCTCGCGCAGCGCCGCGATCTGCGCGGCGTCGTAGCCCAGGTCTGCGAGCAGCTCGCCGGTATGCGCGCCGCGCGTGGGCGGATCGGTGCGCACGCCCAGGCGCTCGCCGTCCATCGTGAAGGGAAACAGCGGCACAGCCGCCGTAGGGCCGCAGGCGCCGCCATCGGGCAGCTTCACTTCGACCAGGCCGCCCGTGGCGCGCAGATGCGGATCGTCGTATAGCTCTTCGGGCTTGACGATGGGCGCGAACGGCAGCCCCTCGCGCTCGAAAACGGCCGCCAGCTCTTCCACCGTGTACGACTGAAGCCGCGCGCGCAGGTCGGGCAGCAGCTCGCGCCGCGCGATCACCCGGTCGTTGTTGGTGGCCAGGTGCGCCGCCGCCTTCAGATCGTCGAAGCCGAATGCATCGCAAAAAACCGTCCATTGCGCATCGCTGACCGCGGCCAGGAATATCTGGCCGTCGCGCACGGTGAACACGTCGTACACGGCCCAGGCGGAAATGCGCTCGGGCATGGGTGCGGCGGCAGCGCCGGTGATCGCGTACTGCAGCATGTGCTGCCCGACCAGAAAGACATTGTTCTCGAACAGGGCCGACTGCACTTCCTGGCCGCGGCCGGTGATGCCGCGCTGGATCAGCGCGGCCATCACGCCGATGGCGCCGAACATGCCGCCCATGATGTCGTTGACGCTGGTGCCCGCGCGCAGCGGGTCGCCCGGCCGGCCCGTCATATAGGCCAGCCCGCCCATCATCTGCACCACCTCGTCCAGCGCGGTGCGCAATTCGTACGGGCCGGGCAGAAAGCCCTTGAGGCTGGCATAGATGAGCCGCGGGTTGTGCCGGGACAGCGAGGCGTAGTCCAGCCCATAGCGCGCCATGGCGCCGGGTTTGAAATTCTCGGCCACCACGTCGGCGCCGGCCGCCAGACGGCGGGCGACCTCGGCTCCTTCAGGCTGACGCAGGTCGAGCGCGATGCTTTTCTTGTTGCGGTTGAACAGCGTGAAAAAGCCCGCGCCGGCGCCCAGCAGATGGCGTGTGCGATCGCCTTCGACCGGCTCGACCTTGATGACTTCGGCCCCCAGATCGGCCAGGACCAGGCCGCAGGTGGGGCCCATGACCATGTGCGTGAATTCGACGACGCGCAGTCCCTCCAGCGGCAGTCGGGGAGCGGGCGTATCGGTGGGTTGCGTGGTGTTCATGAGGGCGATGGAAGAAAAAAGTTATGCGCTTTCAGGCATCGAGCGTGGACGGCAGCCCCGCGCGCCACACGGCGCCGTGCAGGGTTTCGCCGGCCAGCCATTGCGCCGCGTCGGCGCGCAGGGACAGCAGACGCGCATTATCCAGGCCCGTGGCGCAGCCCATGCTGGCGAGCATATAGGCCAGGTCTTCGGTGGCGATGTTGCCGCTGGCGCCCGGCGCGTGCGGACAACCGCCTATCCCGGCCAGGCTGGCGTCGAAACGCGTAATGCCGGTCTGCATGGCCGCCAGCGCATTGGCCAGGCCCAGGCCGCGGGTATCGTGAAAATGTCCGCACCACAGGCGCTCGCCGGCAATGCGGCGCGCCGCCTCGAACAGACGGGCGACCGCCGCGGGATCGGCATAGCCCACCGTGTCGGCCAGGCTGACGCGGTCCGCGCCCGCGTCCAGCAGCGCCTGCATCAGGCGCAGCACCTCGGCCGGCTCGACGCGGCCCTGCAAGGTGCAGCCGAAGGCCGTGCTCAATCCGCCCTCGATCAAGGTGCGCGAGCCGCGCGCATCGCGTTCGGCGCGCATGAGCGCCACCTGCGCCACCACCTCGTCGGGCGTCTTGCGCAGGTTCGCCAGGCTGTGCGCATGGCTGGCCGACAGCGGCACCAGCATCAGATCGGCCTGCGCCTCGATGGCGCGCTGCGCGCCCTTGACGTTGGGCACCAGCACCGACACGAACAGACCGGGCAAGGTGCGGGCATAGGCCACGACCTCGGCCGTGTCGGCCAGTTGCGGCAGCAGATGAGCCGGCACGAAGGAGCCGACTTCGATCTCGCGCTGGCCGGCCTCATGGGCCCGGCGCACCCATTCGCATTTCAGATCGGTGGGCAGGACGGTGGCGATGCTCTGCAGGCCGTCGCGCAGGCCGACTTCGCGGATGGTGACGTGTTCTGGCAGCCAGGCCGGGTGCGTGGTGGCGGATTCGGACGAGGACGGTTGCATGAGGTGGGCAGCGGCTTGTTCGTTTTTGGAATGTCTTCGTCGTGGAGTTTAGATATTCTTTTTTTGATTAGCTTAGCCATTTTGGAAGCGTTAAAATTCCATAACGGAATATCTTGAGAGCAGCCATGCGCGATCTGGACCTCACCACGCTGCGGCTATTCGTCCAGGTGTGCGAAACCCGCAATATCGCCCGAACCGGCGAGCAGGCGCATCTCGCAGGTTCGGCGATCAGCAAACGGCTGGCGCAGCTCGAGGACACGGTCGGCGTGAAGCTGCTGACGCGCAGGCGTCATGGCGTGGAACCCACCGAGGCGGGCGCGACCTTGCTGGAGCACGCGCGCTCCATGCTGGGCAGTTCCGAGCGCATCGAGCGCGACATGTCGGCCTACTCGGCCGGCGTGCGCGGACAGGTGCGCATCCTCGCGTCGGCATCGGCGCTGGCCGAATCGCTGCCGGCCGATATTGCCGCATTTCTGCAGGACGAAGCCCACGGCGGCATACACGTCGACATCGAAGAACGGCAGAGCACAGGGGTGGTGCGGGGCGTGCGCGAAGGCGTGGCCGCGCTCGGCATCTGCTGGAACGCAGCCGATTTTCAGGGGCTGGAAACCCGCCCTTACCGCGCCGATCGGCTGGGCGTGATCATGCCTCGCAATCACCCGCTGGCGCGCCACAAAAAGCTGCGCTTCGCACAGACCCTCGATTACGAGCACGTGGTCATGCCGGTCAACAGCGCCGTGCTGCGCCTGCTGCAGCGCGCCGCCGGGCAGGAGAACAAAACGCTCAACTATCGCGTGGCCGTGTCGAACTTCGATTCGGCGTTCCGGGTCGTGCAGGCCGGACTGGCGATCAATGTCGCGCCCGTCGAAATCGCGGCGCCGTATGCCCGTGTGCACGATTTGAAAGTGATCGAACTGAGCGATGCCTGGGCGCCGCGGCGCTTTGCCCTGTGCATGCGCAGCGCCCGCAGCCTGGGCGCTGCGTCGGCGCTGCTGCTCGATTATCTCGAGCGCCGCGCCGACTCGGATCTTTGACGCAGGCGGCACGGCGCCGCCCCCGCGCAAGGTGATTTACTTCAGCCACACCCGCGCATTGCGGAAGATGCGCATCCACGGCGAGAACGGGCCGCCGGTATCTGCCTCGCCCCATTTTTCGGGCGCCCAGGACATCATCACATTGCGGGTGACGCGCTCGGGGTGCGGCATGATGACCGTGAAACGACCGTCGGCCGTGGTGACCGAAGCCAGGCCGCCGGGGCTGCCGTTGGGGTTGGCCGGGTAAGCCTCGGTGCGGTTGCCGTAGTTGTCGATGAAGTGCGCCGCCCCGACGACCCGGGCCTGATCGCCCTGCTGCGCAAAGTTGGCGTAGCCCTCGCCATGCGCCACGGCCACCGGCACGCGGGTGCCCGCCACGCCCGCGAAGAAAATCGACGGCGATTCGGCGATTTCCAGCAGCGACAGACGGGCTTCGTATTTTTCGGACTGGTTGCGCGTGAAGCGCGGCCAGTGCTCGGCGCCCGGGATCATGGGCGCGAGCGCCGCCATCATCTGGCAGCCGTTGCACACCCCTAGGCCGAAGGTGTCGGGGCGCGCGAAGTACTGCGCGAACTGGTCCGACAGCTTGCTGTTGAAGCGGATGGTCCGCGCCCACCCTTCGCCGGCGCCCAGCACGTCGCCGTAGCTGAAGCCGCCCACAGCCACCAGGCCCTGCACGGAGGCCAGGTCGATGCGGCCGGACAGCAGGTCGGTCATGTGCACGTCGACCGCATCGAAGCCGGCGGTGTCGAAGGCCCAGGCCATTTCGACCTGGCTGTTGCAGCCCTGCTCGCGCAGGATGGCCACGCGCGGGCGCTTGCCGGCGGCGATGAAGGGCGCGGCAATGTCGTGCTGCGGATCGAAAGCCACGCGCGGCGCCAGACCCGGATCGGCGGCATCTTTCCAGACGTCGAATTCGGCCTGGGCGCAGGCCGGGTTGTCGCGCAGCAGCGCGATCTCGCGACTGACTTCGCTCCAGGCGCTGCCCAGGTCGGCGCGCGGCTGGCTCCAGATCTTCTGGCCGTCGCGGTAGAACTCGACGACGTCGCTGTCGTTCAGGCCGCCGATGACGTGCGCGTATTTCGACAGGCCCGCGCCGCGCAGCACCTGCATGACGGCGTTGCGCTGCGACATCGGCACCTGGATCACGGCACCGGCCTCTTCCGAGAACAAGGCCTTGAGCGTGAGTTCTTCGCGCTGCACGGCCACTTGCTCGGCGCGGATCTTGAAATCGCCCCAGTCTGCCGAGTCGGGATCGAAGGTGAGCATGTCGAGATTGACCGACACGCCGGTGCGGCCGGCCAGGGCCATCTCGACCAGCGTGGCGAACAGGCCGCCGTCGGAGCGGTCGTGATAGGCCAGGACGATGCCGGCCTCGGCCAGGGTGCGGATGGTGATGAAGAAGGCGCGCAGATCCTGCGCGCGATCGATGTCGGGCACGGTCTCGCCGACCTGGCCGTAGACCTGCGCGAGAATGGAGCCGCCCATGCGGTGGCGGCCTTGGCCCAGGTCGATGAGGATGAGCGCCGTGTCGCCCGCGTCGGTGCGCAACTGCGGGGTGAGGCTGGCGCGTGCATCCTTGACGGGCGCGAAAGCGGTGACGATGAGCGAGACCGGCGCCACGACCTTGCGCTGTTCGCCGCCCTCTTCCCACGAGGTCTTCATGGAGAGGGAATCCTTGCCCACCGGGATCGACAGACCGACGATCTGGCACAGCTCGCTCACGGCCGAGACGGTGTCGTAGAGCGCCGCATCCTGGCCCGGCACGCCGCAGGCGGCCATCCAGTTGGCGGACAGCTTGATGTCTTCGATCTGGGCCACGTCGGCGGCGGCCAGGTTGGTCAAGGCCTCGGCCACCGCCATGCGGCCCGAGGCCGGCGCGTCGATCACGGCAATGGGCGTGCGCTCGCCCATGGACATGGCCTCGCCGCGAAAGCCCTCGTAGTCTGCCAGCGTGACGGCGCAGTCGGCCACCGGCACCTGCCACGGACCGACCATCTGGTCGCGCGCGGACAACCCGCCCACGGTGCGGTCGCCGATGGTGATGAGGAAGGTCTTGTTGGCCACCGTGGGGTGGCGCAGCACGCGGTAAGCGGCTTCGGTCAGGTCGATGCCGACCAGATCGAGCTTGCCGGACGCGCCGGGCAGGCGCTTGACGTCGCGCAGCATGCGCGGCGCTTTACCCAGGATGACGTCGATGGGCACGTCCACGGGGCGCACGTCATCGGCGGGTTGGGGCCGGGCAGGATCCAGCCCCGGCAGGCCCTCGCCGTCGACCACGCGCAGCTGGCGCTCTTCGGTGGCCACGCCGACTACCGCATAAGGGCAGCGCTCGCGCCGGGCGATGGCATCGAAGCGGTCCAGATCCTGAGGCAGGATCGAGAGCACATAGCGTTCCTGCGATTCATTGCTCCAGATCTCGGCGGGCGACATGCCGGACTCTTCGACCGGCACCCGCTTGAGGTCGAACACCGCGCCGCGCGCGGCGTCGTTGACCAGTTCGGGGAACGCGTTGGACAGGCCGCCCGCGCCCACGTCGTGGATGGCGATGATGGGGTTGCCGGCGCCCTGCTGCCAGCAGCGGTCGATGACCTCCTGCGCGCGGCGTTCGATCTCGGGATTGCCGCGCTGCACGGAATCGAAATCCAGCTCGGCCGAATTGCTGCCCACGCCCATGCTGGAGGCGGCGCCGCCGCCCATGCCGATGCGCAGGCCCGGGCCGCCCAGCTGAATGAGCAGCGCGCCGGGGGGAATCGGATCTTTCTTGGTCAGGCCGGCGTCGATGCTGCCCAGGCCGCCGGCGATCATGATGGGCTTGTGGTAGCCCCAGCGCATTTCACCCGCGGTCTGCTCGTAGGTGCGGAAATAGCCCAGCAGATTGGGCCGGCCGAATTCGTTGTTGAAGGCCGCGCCGCCCAGGGGGCCGTCGATCATGATCGACAGCGGCGTGGCGATGCGGTCGGGCAGGCCGTGGTGATCGGCTTCCCAGGGCTGCCTGGCCGGTTCTGCAAAACCCGGCAGGCGCAGATGCGACACGGTAAAGCCCGTGAGGCCGGCCTTGGGCTTGGAGCCGCGGCCCGTTGCGCCCTCGTCGCGGATCTCGCCGCCGGCGCCGGTGGATGCGCCGGGAAACGGCGCAATGGCGGTCGGGTGATTGTGCGTCTCGACCTTCATCAGCGTGTGCACGGTGGTCTCGCGGCGGCGATACACCGGGCTGGCGCCGGCCAGGCCCGGAACGCCGGCTTCGAAACGCTGGGCCGCGCCGCCTTCCATGACGGCGGCGTTATCGGAATAGGCCACCACTGTGCCGTTGGGCTGCGCCTTGTGCGTGGCGCGGATCATGCCGAAGAGCGTGCTGGGCTGTTCGGCGCCGTCGATCTTCCACTGCGCGTTGAAGATCTTGTGGCGGCAGTGCTCGCTGTTGGCCTGCGCGAACATCATCAGTTCGACGTCGGTCGGATCGCGCTCGAGCACGGCGAAGGCCTCGGCGAGGTAGTCGATTTCGTCGTCGGACAGGGCCAGGCCCAGCGCGGTATTGGCCTGGACCAGCGCGGCGCGGCCCTGGGCCAGCACCGGCACCGTGCGCACCGGCTTGCCGGCCAGCGGCGCGAACAGCGCCTGGCCGTCGAAGCCGGCATCGACCACGGTTTCGGTCATGCGGTCGTGCAGGCAGGCCGCCGCGCGCGCCAGGGCGGCGGCGTCGAAGGACTTGCTGCCCAGCAGGCCGCGCTCGGGGGTGAGCGTGTAGCGAATGCCGCGTTCGATGCGGCGCACCGCCGACAGGCCGCAATTGCGGGCGATGTCGGTGGCCTTGCTGGCCCAGGGCGACACGGTGCCCAGACGGGGGATGACCAGCAGTTCGAGCGCCTTGGCCGGCGCGGTTTCAGCCTTGGCCGGATCGCCGTAATCGAGCAGTTCGGCCAGGTGCCTGGACTCTTGCGCGTCGAGTTCGGCGTCGGTGAGGACGAAGTGTTCGTAGCGGGCCGAGACATCGGCGATCGGCAAGCCGGCCTGTTTCAGCTGGGCAAGCAGGCGTTCGCGGCGGAAGGCGGAAAGGACGGAGGAACCGGGCAGATGCTGGACGAGGGACACGATGCGGCCGAAGTGGGGGAATCGAAAAGGCGGCGAAGACCATCAAGAACGAATTGACGGCCATCAAAAGGACAACGCAATAGATCGACTATTTTACCCTTTGCTCCCCTCCGGCGCCTCGCGCGTCCGAGTCCGGTCAGGCGGGCTGGACTTCGTAGCCGGCCTCCTCGATGGCCGCGCGCGCCTTCTCGGGATCGGCGCCGTCGATGGCGACCCGATGGCTGGCCAGATCGGTCGTGACCTTGGCCGCCGGGGCCACCGCCTGCACGGCGCTGGTGATGGTCTTGACGCAATGGCCGCAGGTCATGTCGGGAACGATGAATTCGGTGCTCATGGAGGACTCCTGATGAAAAGTTCCTGGCCAGCTTAAACCTTCCCATCGTGGTAATGTCAAGCCTAAAATAATGCTTGACCTTCCCATGATGGGAAGGTCAAGACTGGCGTCAAATCCCCAATGCGGAGGTGACCTCCGAAGCCCCCAATGAACACTCCTACCGAACTCGAACTCGCCATTTCCGGCATGACCTGCGCCTCCTGCGTGCGGCGCGTGGAGAAGGCGCTGGCCAAGGTGCCCGGTGCGCAGGATGCGACCGTCAACCTGGCCACCGAGCGCGCCCAGGTGCGCTACGACCCGGCCGCGGGCACGCCGGACGATTTCGTCGCGGCGGTTGTCAAGGCGGGCTACGAAGCGCGCCCCATCGCCGCGCAGGACGATCACGCCCGCGAACTGGCCCGGTCGCGCGATGCCGAGGCGCAGCGCCTGCGCCGCGATTTCTCGATCGCGCTGATCCTGGCGCTGCCCGTCTTCATCCTGGAGATGGGCGGCCATCTGCTGCCCGGCTGGCATCACCTGATCGGCGCCACGCTGGGCGAGCGCGGCAATCAGCTCGCGCAGTTCGTCCTGACCAGCGCGGTGTTGATCGGCCCGGGCCGGCGCTTTTTCACCGGCGGCCTGGCGGCCCTGTGGCGCCTGGCGCCCGAGATGAACACGCTGGTGGCGCTGGGCGCCGGCGCGGCCTGGCTCTATTCCACCGTGGCCGTCTTCGCCCCGCAGGCGCTGCCCGCGAGCGCGCGGCAGGTGTATTTCGAATCGGCCGCCGTCATCGTCACCTTGATCCTGCTGGGCCGCATGCTCGAAGCGCGCGCCAAGGGTCGCACGGGCGCGGCCATCCAGCGACTGGTGAGCCTGCAGCCGCAGACGGCCCGCGTGCTGCGCGACGGCCA
>NZ_JBQCER010000091.1:0-127334 GCF_051960075.1 Bordetella sp. | reverse complement strand
TTGAGGATTAATGGGGCAGCCCCACCAAATCAATCGGGTCTTGAAAATGTCTAATTTTTTGGGGCGAGACCGATCTCGCCCCTACAAAGCCGCTTCCTGAACCGGTTTGCCGGAAAGCTCCACGAGTTTCACGGAAATCATGAACTCGTAGAACGCTTGCATGAGGCTGTAGTACAAGCCCGCGCGCCCGTCGAGAAAACCACGGCGCAGCACCCAAGTGCGCACGAAGGCCCAGACCCCGCGCGCCAGCGCCGTGCCCAAGCCGCCGCGCTTGCCGGCCGCCGCGCGCTGCCGCGCGCCCGCGCTCGAATAGGCGTCGAGCTTGCGCAGCACCGTGTCGAAATCTTCGTACGAGTAGTGCAGCAGCTTGCCGGACAGGCGCCGGGCAGGCGCCTCGAATACCAGGCGCTCATGCACGAGATCATCGGAAAACCGCGCCGCGCCGCGCTTGAAAAGACGCGGGATCCAGTCGGGATACCAGCCGCTGTGGCGGATCCACACGCCGCAAAAACTGGACAGCCGATCGATGGCATAGACATCGGCCTGGGGGGCCGCGATGGCTGCGCGTATGGATGAGGCCAATTCGGGCGACACGATCTCGTCGGCATCGATCGACAGCACCCAGTCGGTCGCGAGCGCGTCCAATGCGCGGTTTTTCTGCGGGCCGAATCCGGGCCAGTCGACGCACTCGATCACGCGCGCGCCGTGCGCGCGGGCAATATCCAGCGTGGCATCGGTGCTGCCGCTGTCGACGACGACGACCTCGTCGGCGAAGGCCAGGGCACTCAAACACTGCGCGAGCCGCGCGGCGGCATTCTTGGTGATCAGGGCGACGCCGAGCGTGGGGGAATTCATGGCGCGATGAGCAAAGGGCGGGACCGGCCCGCGATTGCGCACCAGTGTACACAGCGCCGACGCGGCCTCGAACGGTAAAATACTCGCCTCAGGCTTGCAGCCATGCAGGCAGCCACTTGGACTAGCCCCCCTCGATGTTCTCCATCATCATTCCGACCTGGAACAATCTGCCTTATCTGCGACTGGTCATCGACAGCCTGCGGCGTCATTCGGCCTACGAGCACCAGATCATCGTCCACGTCAACGACGGCTCCGACGGCACGCTGGACTGGGTGAGCGAGCAGAACATCGAACACACCGCGTCGCCGGCCAACATCGGCATCTGCCACGCAGTGAACTGGGCTGCGGCGCGCGCCACGCGCGAGTATGTCGTCTACATGAATGACGACATGGTCTGCTGCCCCGGCTGGGACACCGCGCTCGTGCGCCGCATCGAACACATGCCGTCCGACCTCTTCCTGCTGTCGGGCACGATGATCGAGCCGGTCGACACGGGCAACCCGTGCGTCGTGGTGCAGAATTTCGGCCGCGACGCGGAAACCTTCCGCGCGCAGGAGCTGGTCGACGCCGCCCCCGGGCTGGCGCGCGCCGACTGGCTCGGCGCCACGTGGCCGCCGACGCTCGTGCACCGCGACTGGTGGAACAAGATCGGCGGCTACAGCAGCGAACTCAGCCCGGGCATGAGCAGCGACAACGACTTCTCGATGAAGCTGTGGCACGCGGGATGCCGCGTATTTCTCGGCGTCGGCGACAGTCTGGTCTACCACTTTCAGCAAAAGAGCACGGGCAAGATCGTCAAGAACGACGGACGGCGACAGTTCCTGAACAAATGGGGCATGACGCAGTCGACCTTCGACCGCTATTACCTGCGGCGCGGCCAACCCGCCGGCGCCGAGCTTGCGTTGCCCGAGCCCGAGCAGCGCGGCAGCCTCAAGCGCGCGCTGCTCAAGTCCCGCATCAAGCGGGCGTTCGGTTAGAGCCTGTCAACACGACACCGGATAAGTGCTCAACTGCTTGAGCGCCGCGTCCCTGATCTGATCGGGCGCGATGGTGTCGACATCGCCGCCGCCCTGCAGGCCGATGGACCGGCAGGCCTCGGTCAGGCGCAGATAAGGCGGCTCGCGATCCGAAAACAGCGAAACGCTGGGCGTGGGCGTGCTGTGCGCGACATGCATCAGGCCGCCGTCGGCGCCGATGAACAGCGCCGCGCGCGCCACAACTTCGCGCGATTGCAGAAAGGTCAGCTTGCCGACCAGCGAATGGATGCGCACCTTGCCCGGCGCGGCGGCGCAAAGCGCCTGTGCGCTTTCCAGACCGTTGTCGGAGCCGACCAGAACGATGTCCTTCGGCATATGGGCTTCTTCGCAGCGACCCAGCAGTTCGACGAATTCCGGCCAGCGATGATAGGTGCGGTTGAAATCCAGGCCCCCTGTGGAAAGCGCGATGAACGGCCGCGCCGGCAGCAGCTCGCGGACCGACTCGCGCGTGGCCTCGCTGGACGCCAGGTAGGGCTTGCTGATCGCCGTCAGCTCGTCCGCATGCAGGCCCAGCGAAAAGACCTCGTTGACACCGGCATAGCTGAAACGCGTCTGATTGCGGTCGGGGCCGTTGAAATATCGATACAGGCAGACATAAGGCAGCTTGCCGAAGTAGCGCGCCTTCAGGCGTATCGACGGCAGGTTGTATTCGGACAGCACGACCGCGTCGTAGAGGCTTGCATCGACCTGCGACGGATCACCGTAGACGTGGCCGAAGACGTCGTCTTGCGCGAAGAGCGGCACCAGCGAAGGCAGGGCCAGGAGATCCACGCGCACGCCGCAGCGCTTGAGCAGCACCCGGCCGGCCAGGTCCATGGTCGCATCGCCGAAATTGCGCTTGGCATAGATCCACAGCAGGCGCTGCGACGCATCGAGGTGGGTCCGTTCGAGCGGCAGCTGGCGGCGCGCCCGCAGGAGCCAGCGCTTGTGCAGATACTTCTTGGCGATCTTGAGCCGGCCATTGCGGCCGACAAACACCTGCGGCTCATGCGGCACGCCGGGATAAGGGATGACAGTAGATCGGGCGACGACGCCGGCCAGCCAGCGGGCGGGCGGAAACCAGGATAATTTGCGAGTGTCGTGCGGATACAATGGCGAGGCCCTCATCGTGGCGCCCGCCCATGAAATCCGCGCAATCCGCGGTACGAGACGCCACCATTACCGACATTACAGTGCGCAATGCCTACGTCTATTACAACAAATAATATGCAACGCACGACGGCCGGCGACAGTCTGATCGCGTTTTTGCTGGTGACCTACCCGGCCCTGGCCATGCTGTTCGACGGCGCCGCGAGCGCCTTGATGATCGCAGCCGGCGTGCTTTCTCTTGCCGCGCTCCTGTCCCGGCGATCGGGTGTACAGGGTCGCCTGGACGGCCTGGGGCTGGCGTTCTGTATTGCGCTTGCCGCGCCGCTCGCCGCCGTCGCGCTGAGCACGCTCGCGCATGGGCGTCCGACCTTTCCGGTGTGGGATTCGCCTTCGCGCTTTCTGTTCGTCATCCCGGTATTTCTGGCCTTGCGGCGCGCTTCGCTGCGATCCCTGGCCTGGGCAGACCTGGCTTTTCCTGTCGGCGCCCTGGCGACCCTGTTCATCGCGCTGTTCCTGTCGCGCGACTGGAGCGCGGGCGACCACCGCCTGGGCAGCAAGTTCCTCAACCCGATTCACTTCGGCGACCTCGCGCTCGCCTTCGGCGTGCTGTCGGCGGCCGCGCTGAACTGGTGGCGCCGCGACAGCAACTGGGTCATCGCGCTCAAGATCGCCGGTCTGGTGGCGGGCCTGGCTACCTCGCTGCTGACCGGTTCGCGCGGGGGCTGGATCGCATTGCCTGTCGTGCTCGCGATCGTGCTGTGGGAGCGCGGGCGCGGCAAGTCCCTGCGCTGGAAAGTCCTGACGCCGCTGGCCATCGTGGCGCTATTCGCCGTGGTCTACGGCGCCTCGAGCACGGTGCGCGAACGCATCGACGTCATCTCGTCCAATCTGACGCAATACCAGCACGGCCAGGAAGACACGTCGGTCGGTGTACGACTGCAGCTCTATAAAGTGGCCGTGGAACTGGTCGAAGCGAACCCCGTGCTGGGCCTGGGCGGCCACGGCTTTCGCGATGCCATGAACGCGATGGCTCAGCAGGGCCGGCTCACGCCTGCCGCGGCGCAGCTGGGCAAGGGCGAAGTGCACAACCAGTTGCTGGCCTATACGGCCGATTACGGCATCGTAGGCGGCCTGGCGCTGCTGGCCATCTACGTCGTGCCCGTTGTCTTCTTCGCGCGCCGGCGCGCATCCCCGTCGGCCGCCGCGCGCGGCGCGGCAATGCTGGGGCTTTTGTTCGCAGTCATGTTTTTCGTCTTCGGACTGACCGTCGAGACCTTCGACCTGAAGGGCACGGTTTCCATCTACGCGCTCATCGTGGCCGCGCTGGCGGGGATCGCGGATCGCGCCAATCAAGACGCATCGAACCCATCCTTATCGTGACCCCATGTTCAGCATCCTGATCCCCACCTGGAACAACCTGCCGTACCTGCAGCTGTGCGTCGACAGCATCCGGCGGCATTCGGCGTTCGAGCACGAGATTCTGGTGCACGTCAACGACGGCAGCGACGGCACGCTGGAGTGGGTGCGCGAGCAGGGCATACGCCATACGTGGAGCCGGGGCAACGTGGGCGTGTGCCTCGCGCTGAACGACGTCGCGCGGCTCGCCACGCGCGACTGGATTCTGTTCATGAACGACGACATGTTCTGCACCCCTGGGTGGGACACGGCATTGGTCGACGCCCTGCGCGGGCTCGGCCCCAGACCGGCCTATCTGGCGTCCGTGCTCATCGAACCTGTGGATACCGGCAACGCCACCATCACGGTGGCCGACTTCGGCGGCGGCCCGGACAACTTCGACGAAGCAGGCATGCTCGCTTTCGCGGCGCAGATGAACATTGCCGACCGCGACGGCATCGCGCAACAGCCCACGCTGGTCAGCCGCGAACTCTGGCTGCGCGTAGGCGGCTACAGCATCGAGTTCGGCCCCGGCATGAGCAGCGACGACGACTTTTTGATGAAGCTGTGGCTGGTGGGCTGCCGGGTGTTCCGTTCGGTCGGCGCCAGCCGCATCTATCACTTCGGCACCCGCACCACGGGCCGCATCCGCCGCAACCGGGGCGGACGCGAGTTCCTGCTCAAGTGGGGCATCTCGCAAAGCGATTTCAAGAACAACTACGTGGCCCGCACCGCAACGGCCGCCGCCGATGCGCTGCCGAACGTGCCGCGCCCCGGCCTGAAGAGCCGGTTCAAGCGGGTTCTTTATGCCTTCGGCCTGTACCCCACCGAAGACCTCCACGCCTGGGAACCGGACCTGCCGGCGCAGCTGACGCATACCGCGTCGCTGACCGACGGCGACGCGCCGGGCCGGTAAGCGACACTACAGGGCCTGCCGGCGCCGGCAGGCGTTGGGTCATACCCGACCGATGCCCTGGTATTCGAAGCCCTGCTCTTTCATGTCGGCCGGCTCGTACAGATTGCGGCCGTCGAAGATCACCGGCGACTTGAGCAGCGATTTGACGCGGGCCAGATCGGGCGCGCGAAAGACCTTCCACTCGGTGACGATAAGCAGCGCATCGGCGCCGTCGAGCGCGGCGTACATGTCGGGCGCCAGCGATGCCGACGGATATGCTCGCAGCGCACCGGCCGCCGCCTTCATGGCCACCGGATCATAGGCACTGACCTGCGCGCCGCGCGCGGTCAGATCGGCGATCACATCCAGGCTGGGCGCGGCGCGCATATCGTCGGTATTGGGTTTGAAAGCCAGGCCCCACAGGGCGAAACGGCGCCCCGACAGATCCGCGCCGAAGCGTTGCGCCACCTTTTCGGACAAGCGATGCTTCTGCCCTTGATTGGCCTCTTCGACCGCCTGGATGACGCGCATGGGCACCTGATGCTGCGCCCCCATGTGCACCAGTGCCTGCACGTCTTTGGGAAAGCACGAACCGCCATAGCCCGCGCCGGGATACAGAAAATGATGGCCGATGCGCGGGTCGGCGCCGATGCCGCGGCGCACTTGCTCGACATCGGCGCCCAGCGCCTCGGCCAGATTGGCCATTTCGTTCATGAAGGAGATGCGCGTGGCCAGCATGGCATTGGCAGCGTACTTGGCCAGCTCGGCCGAGCGCACGTCCATCACCATCAGGCGTTCGTGGGTGCGCTGGAACGGCGCGTACAGGCGGCGCATGACGGAGATGGTGTGCTCGTCGTCGGCGCCCACGATGATGCGGTCGGGGCTCATGAAATCGGCGATGGCCGCGCCTTCTTTGAGAAATTCCGGGTTCGAGGCCACACTGAAGGAAATGTCCGCGCCGCGCGCGGCCAGCACTTCCTGCATAGCCTGACGCACCCGATCGGCCGTGCCCACGGGCACGGTGGACTTGTCTATGACGATTTTGTGTTCGTTCATGTAGCGCGCGATATTGCGCGCGGCAGCCAGCACGTACTGCAGATCGGCCGAGCCGTCCTCGCCAGGCGGCGTGCCCACGGCAATGAATTGCAGGTCGCCGAAAGCCACGCTGGCGGCGACGTCGTCGGTGAAGAACAGGCGGCCGTCGCCGGCATTGCGCGCCACCATGTCTTGCAGGCCGGGTTCATAGATAGGAATGCCGCCCTGGCGCAGCAGGGCCACCTTGGCCGCGTCGGTATCCAGGCACATGACCTGGTTGCCCATTTCGGCCAGGCAGACGCCGGTCACCAGGCCGACATACCCTGTTCCCACCACTGTAATTTTCATGCAAGCGCCTCGATGCGATCGCGGCGGAACCATCGCCGCCGGCATGCATAGATTATAAGTTCCCTGCCGACACCATCATGACCGCCGCGCCGGGACCGAATCAGCCCCGCACGGCCGATAGCTTGGCCGAACGCACGGTGTTGACGCCGACCGCCAGCACCGCGCAGATCGCGGCCAGGAGCAGCGCCACGGTCGCGCCATGCCCGACATGCAGGCCGTAGGCCACCGCCACCAGCGCCGTGCCGACGCTCTGCCCGAACACTCGCGTGGTGGACTGCACGCCGCCGACCGCGCCGCTGCGGTGGCGCGGCGCCGAGCCCAGCATGGCGTGGTTGTTGGGCGTCTGGAAGAAGCCGAAGCCCAGGCCGGCCAGGAACATGACGCCCATGATGGCGGCGTTGGAGGCGCCGTGCGGCAGCAGCGTGACCCAGACCAGCGCGATCGCCATCGCCCCCGCGCCCAAGCCGCTGAGCAAGGCCGCCGAATAGCGGCCGGCGAGGCGACCGGCCAGGCCCGCGATCGCCGCGGTGCCCACAGGCCAGGCGGCCATCAACATGCCCAGCTGCCATTGCTCGCGGCCGAGTTCGTTGAGAAAGTAGAACGGCAGCGATACGTAGGCGGCAGTCTGCGCAGCGAACGTGCACACCGACGCCGCCACGGCAAAGCCCAGCGGTTTGATGCGCAACAGATCGACGGGCACCAGCGGAGCCGTCTGACTGCCGGCGCGGCGCACCAGGATCGAGGCAAGGATCGCAGCGACGGCGATCAGCGCCACAGCCTTGAAAAAATTTGCGGCCAGGTCGTCGACGCCAACGATGAATGCCGCCATGGCCGCCATGGACAACACGGCGCTGAGCATATCGATCGGACTCTTGACGCGCGGCACGTCGGGCAGCGTGCGTATGCCCATGAGGAGCACCATGCTGACCGGCACGTTCACGGCGAAGATCCAGCGCCATGAGACCACCGACACGATCAGCGCGCCGAGGGAGGGCCCCAGCACCGACATCAGCGCGACCACCGTGGCGTTCAGGCTGATGCCGCGCCCGAGATGGCGGGCAGGATAGATGTTGCGCACCATGCCGCCGATCATGCACATCAGCGTCGCGGCCCCAACGCCCTGACAGACGCGCGCGAGGTTCAGCTGCCACAAGGCCGCGGACAAAGCGCAGCCCAGCGACGACAGCATGAACACCACCACGCCGAAGGCGAACATCCGCTTGAAACCCATGCGCTCGGCCAGGGCGGCCATGAGCAGCAGGAGCATCACGATGGCGAGGCTGTAGGAATTGACCACCCACACCATGCTTGCGGCCGGCGCGCCGAGGCTTTGGGCGATGGTGGGCAGTGCCACGTTGACGATGGTGGTATCGAGCACCGTGAGACTGATGCCGCACAGGAGCGTGGCTGCCGCCCAATAACGGCGCGGCGTGGGCAGGCCGTCCTGCAGCGGCGACTGCGCCGTGTGAACGGCTTCGGTCATTTGTTTTTGACGGGGCGCTTCCAGCCTTGGATGCTGCTTTGCCGCGCGCGGGAAACGGTGAGCTGATCCGGCGGCGCATCGCGCGTGAGCGTGGTGCCCGCGCCCAGCGTGGCGCCGCGGCCCACGCGCACGGGGGCGACCAGCTGCGAATCGGAGCCGATGAAGGCATCGTCTTCGATGACGGTGCGCCATTTGTTGGCGCCGTCGTAATTGCAGGTGATGGTGCCCGCGCCGACGTTGACGCGCTCGCCCACGTCGGCATCGCCCACATAGGCCAGGTGATTGGCCTTGCTGTCCTTGCCCACCACGCTGTTCTTGACCTCGACGAAGTTGCCGATGTGCACGCCGTCGGCCAGCGTGGTGCCCGGGCGCAGGCGCGCATAGGGTCCGATGCGGGCGTCGCGGCCGATGCGGGCATCGTCCAAATGGCTATAGGCTTCGATGCGGGCGCCGGTCGCGATAGTCACATTGCGCAATACGCTGTAGGGTCCGACGTGCACGCCGTCGCCCAATTCGACCAGGCCTTCGAACACGCAGCCCACGTCGATAAAGACGTCGCGGCCGCAGATCAGGCTGCCGCGCACGTCGAAGCGCTCGGAGTCTGCCAGCGTGACGCCCGCCTCGAGCTGGCGCCGCGCCTGTTCGCGCTGCCAGGCGCGTTCGAGCTGAACCTGCTGTGCGCGGCTGTTCACGCCCAGGGTTTCCCATGCGGCGGCCGGATGCGCGGCCTGCACGGGCACGCCGTCGGCCACGGCCAGACCGATGATGTCGGTGAGGTAGTACTCGCCCTGGGCGTTGTGGTTGTCGATGCGGCTCAGCCAGTCTTTCAGGCGCGCAGTGGGCGCGGCCAGCATGCCGGTATTGACCTCGCGGATGGCGAGTTCGGCGGCGTCCGCGTCTTTGTGTTCGACGATGCGCTGCACCTTGCCGCCGGCGTCGCGCACGATGCGGCCGTAGCCGGTGGCGTCGTCCAGAATTTCGGTGAGCACGGCCACGCCCTGGCCGCGCGCGGCCAGCAGGCGCTTGAGCGTCTCGGGCTGTACCAGCGGCACATCGCCGTAGAGCACGAGCGTGACGTCGTCTGCGTCGCCTTCGAGCAGTTGCGGCACGGCCTGCTGCACGGCATGGCCGGTGCCCTGCTGCGGTTGCTGCAAGGCAAAGCACAGCCCGGGCTGACCCTCATAGGCCGCGCGTACGCGCTCGGCGCCGTGGCCCACGACCACTGTGATGCGCGCCGGATCGAGCTGGAGTGCGCTGTCGAGTACGTGGCTCAACATGGGGCGGCCCGCCAAGGTGTGCAGCACCTTGGGCAGGTCGGATTTCATACGCTTGCCGAGACCGGCGGCAAGGATTACGACATTGAGCATGGAAAACTGGGTTGAAGGCTCTGACGAATCAGGATTGATCGGATGACGGTGCGCTGGACTTGCCCGGCGCGGCCTGACGCGCCCCGGCTTTTTTGCGCGTTGATTTCGCTGCCGGCTTGGGCGCCGAGGCGGCAGACTGCTCGGCGCCGGGCATGCCGGCAGCCGTCGCGGCGGCGATATTGCTGAACTGCTGCTGCAGCAGATTCCACCAGGCCGAGGCCGACTGGGCGGCCTCGCTGAACGACGCGCCCGCGTCTTTCGGCGCGGAACCGCCCAATGCCGCGGCCGCGGCCATGGGATCCATGGACGACATCTTGCCGACGAAGGACTTGAGGGTCGTGATGGTGGCGCGCTGCACCTCCATGCCCTGAATGGCGCTGTCGAGCATGGAAAGATTCATGCGCAGCCAGCTTTCGACCGAACGCAGCTCGGCGATGCGGCGGTCGAGCTCTTCGACGTTCATGGTCGTGCCCATGGGCAGCACCTGCGAAAAACCGCCCTCGCCCGCCAAGCCCGCCCAAGCCTGACGCATCATCTCCATGCTGGCCAGAAACGGGTTGCCTGACGCGTCGGACGACTGCCCCAGGCCCGGGAGCACAAAAGGATTGGTATGGCTGGAATCGGACATATTGTCTCCTCGTCTCTTGTTGAGCTGCCGCCCGATATTACGCCCGTTTCTGGGACAATGGCGGCATGGACCGCATCACTCTGCCCCAGATCGAAGAGGCCATCAATTACTGGCGCAAGCGCGAACCCTCGCAGGGCGAGGAGTCGCGCCTGTGTCCGCAGGCGGCCGCCCTGGCCGCGCCCTATGCCCTGATGATCATCGGTCATCGGGCCGATATGGGCGCCGAAGAATTGCCGCTGGCCGCGCTGGCTGCCTACCAGGCCTGGCAGGCGTCACTGGGTTGAATCAGCGCTTGAGCAAGAGCTTGATGTCGTGCGCCAGGTCGTCGGCGCTGGCGTCGTGCTTGGCGAGCACGCGCGCCTCGCCACGGGTGTCGAACAGATAGAACGCCGCCGTATGATCCATGGTGTAGTCGTCGGCCGCGCCGCTCTTGCCCGGCACCTTGGCGTAATAGGCCTTGAACGCGGCCGCGGCCTTGCGGGTTTCGTCGGCCGTGCCGCGCAGGGCCAGGAAACGCGCATCGAATGCGGTTGCGTACTGCTTGAGTATCTCGGCCGTGTCGCGGTCGGGATCGACCGTGATGAACAGCACCTGCACCTTGTCGGCATCCGGGCCGAGCTTGTGCATCACGTCGGCCAGCTCGGCCATGGACGTCGGACAGACGTCGGGACACTGGGTATAACCGAAGAACACCACCACCACCTTGCCGGCGAAGCTGCTCAATGTGCGAGGCTGGCCGTTGAAATCGGTGAGCGTCCAGTCTTTGCCCAGATGCGTGCCCGTGATGTCGCTGCCCTTGAAGGCCGGGCCGCCGTTGCCGCAAGCGGTCAATGCCCAGGGCATGGCCAGCGCCAGACTGCTCGACGCGACGACGCGCAATGCGCGGCGGCGGCCGCAGGAGATCGGATCTTTCATGGCGTCAAGTCAGCAGCAGGCCAACCCAGTGATCCATCAGCAAGGCCGCAAAAAGCAGCGACAGATATACGATGGAATAGCGAAAAAGACGGCGCGCCTGCGCGTCGCTGTAGTGCCGGAACAGGCGCCAGGCGTGCCCAAGGAACAGACCGCTCAGCACCACCGCGCAGAGCAGGTAGGGCCAGCCGTTCATGTGCACCGCATAGGGCAGCAGCGAGACGACGAACAGGCCCGCGCTATAGAGCAGGATCTGCCGCTGCGTGTAGTGGCGGCCGTGCGTGACCGGCAGCATGGGCAGACCGGATTTGACGTAATCCTGCTCGCGGTACAGGGCCAGCGCCCAGAAATGCGGCGGGGTCCAGACGAAAATGATGAGCACCAGCAACCAGGCCTGCGCCGGCACGGCGTTGGCCACGGCCGCCCAGCCCAGCGCAGGCGGCATGGCGCCGGCCAGGCCGCCGATGACGATGTTCTGCGAGGTGTACGGCTTGAGCAGAACCGTGTAGATGATGGCGTAGCCCACGAAGGTGGCGAAAGTGAGCCACATGGTGAGCGGGTTGACCAGCACATACAGCACCAGCATGCCGGCCCCGCCCAGCAGGCCCGAAAGCCCAAGGACCTGGAAGGACGAGATGGTGCCCCGGGCCGTGGCACGCCGCGCCGTGCGCGCCATGCGGGCGTCGACTTCCTGCTCGATGAGGCAATTGATGGCAAAGGCCGCGGCGGCAAGGAGCCAGATGCCCAGCACGCCGTAAACCACGCGGTCCCAGCGCGGCAGGCCGGGCACGGCCAGGAACATGCCGATGACTGCGCAGAAAACCGCCAGCTGTGTGACCCGGGGTTTGGTCAACACCAGATATTGGCGCAGCAGGCCCTGCGAAGAATGCGTAGCGGCAACGGTCATGATTGCGCTAGTTTAGCCCGCAGATGTTACCGGCGGCCCGCCGGCCGTGCCCAGGCGGACGCGGATCAGGACCATGACCAGCGTGATGGCCGCTGCCCCGCCCGTGTGCAACACGGCCACGGCAAGGGGCCATTGAAAGAAGATCGTGGTGAGCCCGGTGCACAACTGCGCCAGCAGCAGCCACAGCATCAGCGTGGCCGGCCCGCGCAGCGCGGCCTCGCGACGCAGTCTCCAGGCCAGGGGCACCAGATAGATGAACACGACAAAGGCGAAATTGCGATGCGTCCAGTGGATGGCCGTCAGCGCCGATTGGGAGATCGCCTGGCCCGAAGGCAGTTCGCCCAGGGCGCGGATCAGCGAGAATCCGTCGCGAAAATCCATCGGAGGCATCCAGGCGCCCTGGCACATGGGAAAGTCCATGCAGGCCAGCGCGGCGTAGTTGGTGCTGACCCAGCCGCCCAGCAGAATCTGCAGCGACAACAACACCAGGCCAACCGTCACCCAGGGTTTGAGCCGCCTGGCCGCCGCGGCCAGGGCCAGATGCGGCTTTTCGCGCGCGGCCAGCGCGGTCAGCAGCCCCAGCACGATCAAGCCTATGGCCAGATGCGCCGTCACCACCGCGGGCATGAGCCGTTGCGTGACCGTCCAGGCGCCGAAGGCACCCTGCAGGCATATCGCCGCCAGGGTCGCAGTGGCCAGGGCCGGCGAGCGGCCCAGGTGGCGGCGATAGCGCCAGGCCATGTAAAGAATGGCGATGATCAGGCAGCCGAGCGTGGCGCCCACGTAGCGGTGCACCATCTCGATCCAGGCCTTGGACAGAGAGACCGGTCCGTAGGGCATGGCGCGCACGGCCTGGTCTATCTCGGGCAGCGACCCCAGGGGCGAGGTGCTGCCGTAGCAGCCCGGCCAATCGGGGCAGCCCAGGCCGGAGTCCGTCAGGCGAACGAAGGCGCCGAACATGATCAGGTCGAGGGTCAGAAACCAGGTCAGAAAGACCAGCTTGCGGTAGAGGCGGGTAATGCGGTCCATGCCCGCATTTTTACATAGGCACCTGACGCAATGCGAAACGCGGGATGGGCAGCGGCGTGCACGATGGAGGCGGCCATGCCGCGCAGGCATTAAAATCCGCGCCATCATGCATTCCATTCCGACCACCCGCCTCACGCCCCTGTACGACACCCTGCGCGCGCGCGCCAGCGAGCCGCCGCCCGACGAGTCCCTGCCGCTGGACCTGGCCGGCCACCGCTGCGGCTGGATCACCCGGCCAGCCCATAACGCGCTGCGCGACGCCGGCTTTATCGTGATCGAGGACGGCATCGTGCGCCTGCTGCCCGGCCTGCCGCCCGGCCCGGAACTGGATGGCGCGCTGGCGCAGGTGGCGCAGGCGCTGCGCGACGCCGGCTGCCTGCGTGGCTGGCGCAATGAACTGCTGGACATCCGCGCCGACGGCGAATGGCTCGGCGCGATCGAACGCACCGCCATGCGCCCCCTGGGGCTGCTCACCCGCTCCGTGCATCTGAACGCCTGGACGCCCGACGGCCGTCTATGGGTCGCCCGCCGCGCCCTCGACAAGGCCACCGATCCCGGCATGTGGGACACCCTGGTCGGCGGCCTGGTCAGCACCGGCGAAAGCCTGGATCTGGCCTTGGTGCGCGAATGCGGCGAAGAAGCCGGTCTGGATGCGCCCGATCTGCAAAATCGCGGCCCGCTGCGCACCACGCAGCGCCTGCATCGCCGCCTGCCCGAGGGCTACCAGGTGGAGGACCTGCTGGCCAGCCGCTGCGTGCTGGAACCCGGTGTTCAGCCCGTCAACCGCGACGGCGAAGTCATGGAGATCGCCGCCATGCCGGTAGACGAGGTCGTCGGCCTGGTCGAGGCGGATGAGTTCACGCTGGAAGCCGCCTTGGTCATCGTCGAGGAATTGCTGCGCGCAGGCTGAGCACCGCGCGCGATGCCGCGGAGCCTTACGTCGCCGCGCCGTCCGGCGAAGGCTGCTGCGAAAACTGTTTCCAGACTTCGATGGCGCGCATGCGCTGCTTGGCGACCACCTCGATGCGTTTGCGCAGGTCTGCGTCCTGGCTCAGGAGCGCGTCGAAATCGCGCGCCGACAGCATCAGCAGCTTGCTGTAGCCCAGCGAAGTCACCCGGGGCGTGACCTGCCGCTCGCCCAGCAGGGCCAGTTCGCCGAAGAACTCCCCGCTGCCCAGCTCGACCGCGGTGCCGTCGGGCAGATGCACGGCCACGGCGCCCGAGGCCACGAAGCACATGGAGGCGCCATAGCTGCCGCGTTCCAGGATGGACTGGTCCGGCAAGGCCAGGCGAGGCCGCAGCAGGCGGCCGATGGCGCGCTGCGATTCGGCGCTCAGCCCCTCGAACAGCGGCACCCGCTTGATCAGGTCGGCCGCCCCCATTTGCATATCCAGCGGAGGATGCCGGTCGATATGCTGCCAGCGACTCTCCAACTGCTGGATCAAGTCTGCATAGACTTCGCCGCCGATCAGGAATTGATCCTGCATGGCGCCGTAGCGACGCCGCTCGAGCTCGCGCGCGACCCGGCCCAGATAGCTTTCCTGCAGCCATTGCGCGTAGGATGGGTATTGCAGATTGAGGGCCTGCATGGCATTCTCGACCAGGCTCAGACGGCGTTGATGGATATCGACGACACGTTGGGCCGCCTCCTCGCCCAGAAGCGGCCCGAGCTCGTCGTGCGCAAATTTGATCAGCTGCTGCGCCACCGAGCGCTTGGTCATCAGCGCGGCAAAGCGCTGCGCCAGTTCGCGCGCCAGCCATCCCTGCCAACCGAAAAGATCGTACATGCGCAGGGCGATGCGAAAGCCGCGGCCGTAACGCACATCGGCCTCGATAGCCGCCTGCATGCCGGGCAAGCCATGCGAGCGGATTGAATCCTCCAGCCGCTCGGCGCGCGCCAGCAGGTTCTCGGCCATGCGCCAGTCGACGATCTGCGCCTTGAGGATGTCGAAGAACATTTCCTGTTCGCGCTGCGCCACCGCAGCCAGGCCGACCAGCACACGCTGCTCCACGGTGAGCGCTGCCGCCTGGGCGTCCTGCACGCTGGCCAGGCTCGCATCGAATACGGCGTGGATGCGCCCGCTGGCTTCGCTGCCGATGTGATCGGTGCGTGCGATCTCGTCGGTTCGCTCCTGCAGATCTTCGAGTGCGAGGATGAGCGCCTGGTTGCGCAGGCTGCGTTCCATGGGCGAAAGCTGGTTCAGGCCCAGTATGCCGATCAGCCAGCGCAACGTCGTGCCGTTGATGAAGAGCGTCATCAGCACAAAGCCCGTGGTCGCCACGCCGACGAACTGCCGCACGGACTCGGGAATGGCGTCCTTCTCGATCACCGCCAGCGCCAACGCCAGCGACACGGCTCCGCGCAGACCGCCCCACAGCATTACGGACTTGTACGAGGTGCTGACCCGGCTGCTCATGCGCATTACGCGCAACAGGGGCAACAGGCCGAACACCACGACGGCGCGCGCGGCCAGCGTCGCGACGAACACCACCAGCACCATGAACATCTCGAACCAGCCGGCGTGGGCCATCATGCGCGGAATCAGCATCGAGGCCAGCAGAAAAATCAGCGAATTGGCCCAGAAGCCGAATTGGTTCCATGCCAGGGCCAGGTGTTCGAACGTGCCGGGAGATATGCGCGTGCGGCCCGTCGACCCCACCACCAGCCCGGCGATCACCGTGGCCACCACGCCCGACACATTCAGATAGTGCTCGGGGATATAGAAGGAAAGATAGGCCAGGCTGAGCGTGAGCGTGATTTCGGCCGTGGGAAAGCCGCGCAGCAGCGTGAACAGCCAGCAGGCCGCGCGGCCCATAAGGTAACCGGCCAGTCCGCCGCCCAGAAACGTGTGCAGAAAAGCGCCGAGCACGCCGCTCACCGACAGGCCGCCATGTCCCATCGCGCCGCTGGCCAGCGCTGCCACCAGCACCGAGTACAAGGCAATGGAGGCCGCATCGTTGAGCAGGCTCTCGCCCTCGACCAGCGTCGTCAGCCGCTTGGGCGCCCCTACTTCGCGAAAAATGCTCACCACGGCCACCGGATCGGTGGTGGCCACGATGGCGCCCAGCAACAGGCAAACGATGATGCCGTAGTTCGAGGCCGCATTCAGGGCCAGGCCGACCACGATGGTGCAGACTACCACCGCCACGATGGCCATCAGCAGGATGGGGCCCAGGTCGTCCATGAGGCGGCGCACGTTCATCGACAGCGAGGTCTCGAACAACAGCACCGGCAAGAACACCATGAGAAAGGTGTCGGACGAGATTTGGAAGTGGTCGATGGTGGCGAGCAGATCGCCCAGCACGGGGGGGACCCATCCGTGCCAATGCATGAGAATGCCGAGCAGACAGCCGACGATGGCCAGCAGCACCGAATGCGGCAGCTTCAGGCGGGCCGCCAGAGGCGGCATGAAGCAGACCAGCGTAAGCAGGCCGGCTATGCCGAATACGATCAGGCCGACATCCATGCGCCGCGGGATCCCTTATCTTTATTAGGCTCAAGGATAGCGGGTTTTCAGCAAGCGAAGCCCCCGAAGGGTCACCCGGGCCAACGCCAAAATGCGAAAGGCGCCGACTGGCGGCGCCTTTGCCATCCGGCATGCCGGGGTTCAGGCCGGCGCCAGAGCGCCACGCATCTTCTTGAGCGCGGCCGCTTCGATCTGGCGGATGCGCTCGGCCGACACGCCGAATTCGGCGGCCAGATCGTGCAGCGTCAACCCGCCGTCGTCCTGCAGCCAGCGGGCCTCGATGATGCGGCGCGAACGCGCATCCAGGCCCTCGAGCGCCTGGGTCAGGCCCTCGCCCTGCAGGTTGGCGCGAGCCTGGCGCGCCAGCACACGGGTGGGTTCCTCGCGGCCTTCGTCGGACAGGTAGGCGATGGGCGCGAAGCTGTCTTCGTCGTCGTCCTGGCCTTCGAGAGCGAGGTCGCGGCCGGACAGGCGCACTTCCATCTCGCGCACGTCTTCGCGCCGCACATTGAGTTCGTCGGCGATGTGGTCGACCTGCTCGGTATCCAGCGTCTGGCCGTCGGGCCGCATGCTGCGCAGATTGAAGAACAGCTTGCGCTGCGCCTTGGTGGTGGCCACCTTGACCAGGCGCCAGTTGCGCACCATGTATTCGTGGATTTCGGCCTTGATCCAGTGCACGGCGAAGGACACCAGGCGCACGCCGCGTTCGGGATCGAAGCGCTTGACGGCCTTCATCAACCCGACGTTGCCTTCCTGGATGAGGTCGGCGTGCGGCAGGCCGTAGCCCAGATACTGGCGCGCCACCGATACGACCAAACGAAGGTGCGACAGGATGAGCTCACGCGCGGCCTCGAGATCGTCGTGGTCGCGCAGTCGGCGCGCAAGATCGGTCTCGCGTTCTGCGCTGAGCACCGGCAGACGGTTGACCGTCGAGATATAGGCGTCGATCGTGCCGAGCGCGCCGGGGTTGGCCACTGCCAACGCCAGCGCGTTGGACTGGGCCGTCGCGATACTGGCTGCTTTCATTGGCGGGGCCTCCTGAAGATGGAAAAAAGCATGCGAACGATGTTAGCACTCTGTGCTACTGAGTGCTAATTTGACCCTGACGGCATCCAGGAGTTCCCTGAAAAGGCCACAAAACACAGAATGGCGATCCTCGCCGATAACCGGCTCTGCATTGCACTGTTACGCCTGCGCACGATTTGCCCCCGGATAGCCATCGACGAAGGCGGCACTATTTAATATAGTGAACCCAACCCTCTTGCGTCCCCTTGCAAGGCTGAGATTACATGGCTCGTCTGCCCCGACTGTATGCTCCCGGCCTGCCCCAATTGGTGCAGGCCAGTTTCGTCCAGCCGCTGGCCGCCCCAGGCCAGCCGGCGCCGCAGGATATTCTCAATCAGCTCGTCGCCTGGCTGGGCGATTCGGCCCAGCGCCACAAAGTCGCCGTACACGGCTGGGTTCTGGCCACCGACCGCATTCTGTTGCTGGCCACGCCCAGCGACGAATCCGGCCTGCCCAGGCTGATGCAGACGCTGGGCCGCAACCTGGCGGCCCGCCTGCGCGGCGGCAGGGTCTTCGCAGGGCGCTACCGCTCGGCCTTGCTCGAGCCCCGCGCCTGGGTGCTGCGCGCCCAGGTCTGGCTCGAAACCTATCCTGTGCGCAGCGGCACTGCGTCCGACCCCGATTCCTGGCCCTGGTCGTCGGCCGGCAGCCACACCGGCGCCAGCCATCAGACACCAGCGCCCTCGTGGCAGTCGGACCATGCCGACTACTGGGCCTGCGGCAACACGCCTTTCGATCGCCAGGCCAATTACCGCAAGCTGCTGCAGGACGGCCTGTCGCGCGAAGAATCCCAGCGCCTCGAGCAGGCGGTATCGGGTCAGTGGGCCCTGGGCGGCCCCGCTTTCATTGCCGGCCTGGCCCACACCGCCAGTCGCCGCGTCTCTCCCGGCCATCGCGGCCGGCCGCGTAAAAAGCCGCTACCCGCCACGCCCGCGGACACCACGACCTAGCGCCCATCTGGCCGCTAAATGCATCGTCTAGGCGTCTGGCTGCAAGCCTGCGCCGGTGTGTATTCGCCCTTCTGCCGGACCTGGGCCGTGAGCCGGGCAAACCCGGCCAAGATCTGCGCATGGGCGGTTCGCCAGCCTTTAAAGTCCCAAAATAATATGGGGACTTAACATGGCGAAATTCCACCTTAGCCCATCTTTCCTAAAAACATACGATATTTATGTATTTGTTTTTAAAACAATATTCAATGTCCCTATTTTATTTAGCGCACCCTGATGGAGAATAAAATATAGGGACACACCCTTTTTATTGCACTTGCACATAACCCCTTGGCGCGCTATCTTGCCCCTACTGAACTAACAACAATTCCCGCAGTCCCCCCGCGGAGCGCGTCATGCCCCCTATTTCTTCCCCCCTCTCTCATCAGGCCGACGCGACGGCCGTTCCTGCGACGGCCGCGCCCATCGACGCCAGCCGTATCGGTCTGCCGGCGGCCCAGGGTCTGTACAACCCTGCCAACGAGCATGACGCCTGCGGCGTGGGCTTCGTAGCCCACATCAAGGGACACAAGAGCCACACCATCATCCAGCAGGGCCTGAAGATCCTCGAAAACCTGGATCACCGCGGCGCAGTCGGCGCCGACAAGCTCATGGGCGACGGCGCCGGCATCCTCATCCAGATCCCGGACCAGCTCTACCGAGAAGACATGGCGCAGCGCGGCATCGTCCTGCCCCAGCCGGGCGAATACGGCGTGGCGATGGTCTTCCTGCCCAAGGAAACCGCCTCGCGCCTGGCCTGCGAACAGGAACTCGAGCGTTCGGTACGCGCCGAGGGACAGATCGTGCTGGGCTGGCGCGACGTGCCGGTAGACACCGACATGCCCATGTCGCCGGCCGTGCGCTCGGTCGAGCCGGTCATCCGCCAGCTTTTCATCGGCCGCGGCCCCGACGTCATGGTGCCCGACGCGCTGGAACGCAAGCTCTACGTCATCCGCAAGACCGCCAGCCATGCCATCCAGGCCATGCACCTGGCCCACGGCAAAGAATATTTCGTGCCCTCGGCCTCGGTGCGCACCGTGGTCTACAAGGGCCTGCTGCTGGCCGACCAGGTCGGCCGCTACTACCGCGACCTGGCCGATCCGCGCACCGTCTCGGCCGTGGCGCTGGTGCACCAGCGCTTCTCGACCAACACCTTCCCCGCCTGGCCGCTGGCCCACCCCTACCGCATGATCGCCCACAACGGCGAAATCAACACGGTCAAGGGCAACTTCAACTGGCTGCGCGCGCGCGAAGGCATGATGCAGTCGGCCGTGCTGGGCGACGACCTCAAAAAGCTCTACCCCATCGTCTACGAAGGCCAGTCCGACACGGCAACGTTCGACAACTGTCTCGAACTGCTGGTCAACTCCGGCTATGCGCTCTCGCATGCCGTGATGATGATGATCCCCGAGGCGTGGGAACAGCACACCCAGATGGACGCCAGCCGTCGCGCCTTCTACGAATACCACGCGGCCATGATGGAACCCTGGGACGGCCCGGCAGCCATCGCCTTCACCGACGGCCGTCAGATCGGCGCCACGCTGGACCGCAACGGCCTGCGCCCGGCCCGCTACCTGGTCACCGACGACGATATGGTCATCCTGGCCTCCGAGGCCGGCACCCTGCCCATCCCCGAGCACCGCATCACCAAGAAGTGGCGCCTGCAGCCCGGCAAGATGTTCCTCATCGATCTGGAACAAGGCCGCATCATCGACGACGCCGAGGTCAAGGCGCAGCTGGCCAACAGCCGTCCTTACCGGCAATGGATCGACCGTCTGCAGGTCAAGCTCGACTCGCTGCCCGCGCAGCAAAATGCCGTCTCGCCCGCCACCCAGACCGGCGTGCCGCTGCTCGACCGCCAGCAGGCCTTCGGCTGGACGCAGGAAGACTACAAGTTCATCCTCGAACCCATGGCCGCCACGGGCGAGGAGGTCATCGGCTCCATGGGCAACGACGCGCCGCTGGCCGTGCTGTCGAACCGCGCCAAGCCCTTCTACAACTACTTCCGGCAGCTGTTCGCGCAGGTCACCAACCCGCCCATCGATCCGATCCGCGAGCAAATGGTGATGTCGCTGGTGTCCTTCATCGGACCCAAGCCCAATCTGCTGGACATCAACAACGTCAACCCGCCGCTGCGCCTGGAAATCGCGCAACCCGTGCTGGACTTCGCCGACATGGCGCAGATCCGCGGCATCGAGCAGGTCACCAGCCAGAAGTTCCGCAGCTACGAGCTGGACATCACCTATCCGGCTGCCTGGGGCCCCGAGGGCATCGAAGCGCGCGTGGCCGCGCTGTGCGCGCGCGCCGTCGACGCGGTCAAGAGCGGCTACAACATCCTGATCATTTCCGACCGCCTGGTCGACAGCGAGCGCGTGGCCATCCCGGCATTGCTGGCCGTCTCGGCCGTGCACCAGCATCTGATCCGCGCGGGCCTGCGCACCGCCACCGGCCTGGTGGCCGAGACCGGCTCGGCGCGCGAAGTGCATCACTTCGCGCTGCTGGGCGGCTACGGCGCCGAGGCCATCCATCCCTACCTGGCGCTGGAATCGCTGAGCAAGATGCCCGAGCCCGCCAAAGCCGCGAAGAACTACATCAAGGCCATCGGCAAGGGCCTGAACAAGGTCATGTCCAAGATGGGCATTTCGACCTACATGTCGTATTGCGGCGCGCAGATCTTCGAAGCCGTGGGCCTGCAGCGCAGCCTGGTCGACAAGTACTTCACCGGCACTGCCTCCAACATCGAAGGCATCGGCATCTTCGAGGTGGCTGAGGAAGCCCTGCGCCTGCACCGCGCCGCCTTCGGCAACGACCCCGTGCTCGCGCAGGACCTGGACGCCGGCGGCGAATACGCGTTCCGCATCCGCGGCGAAGAGCACATGTGGACGCCGGACTCCATCGCCAAGCTGCAGCACTCGGCGCGTGCGAACAACTATCGCACCTACAAGGAATACGCGCAGATCATCAACGATCAGTCCAAGCGCCACATGACGCTGCGCGGCCTGTTCGAGTTCAAGGTCGATCCCAGCCGCGCCATCCCACTGGACGAGGTCGAGCCCGCCAAGGAAATCGTCAAGCGCTTCGCCACCGGCGCCATGTCGCTGGGCTCGATCTCCACCGAAGCCCACGCGACGCTGGCCGTGGCCATGAACCGCATCGGCGGCAAATCCAACACCGGCGAGGGCGGCGAAGACGAGCTGCGCTACCGCAGCGAACTGCGCACGGGCAAGTCGGGCATCAAGAACGGCGACACGCTGGCCTCGGTGCTGGGCTCGGACCGCATCGCCGCCGACGTGGCGCTGCAAAAGGGCGATTCGCTGCGCTCGCGCATCAAGCAGGTGGCCTCGGGCCGGTTCGGCGTCAGCGCCGAATACCTCAGCTCGGCCGACCAGATCCAGATCAAGATGGCGCAGGGCGCCAAGCCCGGCGAGGGCGGCCAGTTGCCCGGCCACAAGGTCACCGAATACATCGGCAAGCTGCGCTGCTCGGTGCCGGGCGTGGGCCTGATCTCGCCCCCGCCGCACCACGACATCTACTCCATCGAAGACCTGGCCCAGCTCATCCACGACCTGAAGAACGTCAACAGCCGCGCCTCGATCTCGGTCAAGCTGGTGTCGGAAGTGGGCGTGGGCACGGTGGCGGCCGGCGTGGCCAAGGCCAAGGCCGACCACGTGGTCATCGCCGGCCATGACGGCGGCACCGGCGCATCGCCCGTGTCCTCGATCAAGCACGCCGGCACGCCCTGGGAACTGGGCCTGGCCGAAACCCAGCAAACGCTGGTGCTCAACCGCCTGCGCAGCCGCATCCGCGTGCAGGCCGACGGCCAGATGAAGACCGGACGCGACGTCGCCATCGGCGCGCTGCTGGGCGCCGAAGAATTCGGCTTCGCCACTGCGCCGCTGGTGGTCGAGGGCTGCATCATGATGCGCAAGTGCCACCTGAACACCTGCCCGGTGGGCGTGGCCACGCAAGATCCCGAACTGCGCAAGAAATTCTCGGGCAAGCCCGAGCACGTGGTGAACTTCTTCTTCTTCGTCGCCGAAGAAGTGCGCGAGATCATGGCCCAGCTGGGTATCCGCAAGTTCGACGATCTGATCGGCCGCACCGACCTGCTGGACGTGCGCGCCGGCGTCGAGCACTGGAAGGCGCAGGGCCTGGACTTCTCGCGCGTGTTCTACCGTCCCGTGCCCGCCGACGGCGACGCCATCTTCCAGGTCGAAGAGCAGGATCACGGCCTGGCCGGCGCGCTCGATCACCAGTTGATCGAGCGCTGCAAGCCCGCGCTCGAGCGTGGCGAGAAGGTCTCCTTCATCACCCCCGTGCGCAATCGCAACCGCACCATCGGCGCCATGCTGTCGGGCGCGGTGGCCGCGCGCTTCGGCCACGAAGGCCTGCCGGACGACACTATCCACATCCAGTGCAACGGCACCGCCGGCCAAAGCTTCGGCGCCTTCCTGTCGCACGGCATCACGCTCGATCTGGTGGGCGAAGCCAACGACTACGTCGGCAAGGGCCTGTCGGGCGGCCGCATCATTGCGCGCTCGCCCAACGACTTCCGCGGTTTCGGCCCCGAACACATCATCGCCGGCAACACGGCGCTGTACGGCGCCCTGTCGGGCGAGGCCTTCCTCAACGGCGTGGCGGGCGAACGCTTTGCCGTGCGCAACTCGGGCGCGGCCACCGTGGTGGAAGGCACCGGCGATCACGGCTGCGAATACATGACGGGCGGCACCGTCGTCGTGCTGGGCAACACCGGCCGCAACTTCGCCGCCGGCATGTCGGGCGGCGTAGCCTATGTGTGGGATCCGGATCGCACCTTCCGCCAACGCTGCAACCTGTCCATGGTCGAGCTCGAATCCGTGCTGCCGCACGCCGAGCAGTCGAGCGCAAGCGCTCAGGGCACCTGGCACAGCGCGCAGCGCGGCGGCGAGCCGCAGGCCGACGAAATTCTGCTGCGCCGCCTGATCGAGGACCACTTCCGCTACACCGGCAGCTTCCGCGCCCGTGAAATCCTGGGCGACTGGGATACCGCGCGCGGCAAGTTCGTCAAGGTCATGCCGATCGAATACAAGCGCGCGCTGGCCGAGCTGTGGCAGGCCGCCAACCCCGAACAGATGGTCGCCTGACTTTCTCCCACATCATCGACAAGACATACACAAGGACTTGAGTATGGGTAAGATCACCGGCTTCATGGAATTCGCGCGCTTGCAGGAAGCGTACGAAGCCCCGCAAAAGCGCCTGAAGCACTGGAACGAGTTCGTTCTGCATCTGGACGACGGCCAGGCCAAGCAGCAGGCTGCCCGCTGCATGGACTGCGGCATTCCCTTCTGCACCAACGGCTGTCCGGTCAACAACATCATCCCCGACTGGAACGACCTGGTATACCGCCAGCAATGGCAGCAGGCGCTGCACGTGCTGCACTCCACCAACAATTTCCCGGAGTTCACCGGCCGCATCTGCCCGGCTCCCTGCGAGGCCGCCTGCACGCTCAATATCAACGACGACGCGGTGGGCATCAAGTCGATCGAGCACGCCATCATCGACAAGGGCTGGGCCGAAGGTTGGATCAAGCCGCAGCCGCCCGTGCGCAAAACCGGCAAGAAAGTCGCCGTGGTCGGCTCGGGCCCGGCCGGCATGGCCTGCGCCCAGCAACTGGCGCGTGCCGGCCATGCCGTGACGCTATTCGAAAAGAGCGACCGCATCGGCGGCCTGCTGCGCTACGGCATCCCCGACTTCAAGCTGGAAAAGCCGCTCATCGACCGCCGCATCGCCCAGATGGAGGCCGAAGGCGTTGAATTCGCCCCCGCGACGTATATCGGCAAGGCCACCGACAAGGGCGCCGACGGCCTGACGGTGCGCACGCCCGAATCGCTGCTGGCCGATTTCGACGCCGTGGTCATGTCCGGCGGCGCAGAAACGCCGCGAGATCTGCCCATCCCGGGGCGCGAATTGTCCGGCGTCTATTACGCCATGGATTTCCTGCGTCCGCAGAACAAGGCCGTAGCGGGCGATCGACTGACCAGCCAGCCCAAGGCCACCGGCAAACACGTGGTGGTGATCGGCGGCGGCGACACCGGCTCCGACTGCGTGGGCACCAGCAACCGCCACGGCGCGGCCACGGTGACGCAATTCGAGATCACCGACCAGCCGCCAGACGCCGAGAACAAGCCGCTGGTGTGGCCTTACTGGCCGCTCAAACTGCGTACTTCGTCTTCGCACGACGAGGGTTGCCAGCGCGATTGGAGCGTGGTCACCAAGCGGCTCGAAGGCAGCAACGGCAAGGTCGAGAAGCTCATCGCCGCGCGCGTCGCCTGGACTCGCGACGACGCCACGGGCCAGATGAAAATGACCGAAGTCCCCGATTCGGAATTCGAAATGAAGGCCGACCTGGTGCTGCTGGCCATGGGCTTCGTCTCGCCGGTGCAGACCGTGCTCGACGCCTTCGGCGTGGACCGCGATGCGCGCGGCAACGTGCGCGCCAACACCGACGACTACCGCACCAGCGTCGGCAAGGTATTCGCCGCCGGCGACATGCGCCGCGGCCAGTCGCTGGTGGTCTGGGCCATCCGCGAAGGCCGCCAGTGCGCGCGTGCCGTGGACGAGTTCCTGATGGGCGCCAGCGATTTGCCGCGCTAATCGCCGGCAAGCGCAGTTTCTAGTCGATATCGCGCAGAAAATCGGGGATTGCCTCCCCGATCGAGACCAGATACCGCGCCATCGCGCCGGCGACGTTGCGCACCGCCGCGCGTTCGGTCATCCGATCACGCCAAGCCAGCAGGCTTGGCGTTTCTTTTGTCATCGGCGCGCCCTTGCGCGCACCGAACAGCTGCGCCATGTAGAACGCAATATCCGCGTAAGAGTAGGTTCCGGCCAGATACTCCCGGTCCGCCAGTACGCGCTCCATGCGCCGGTAGTATTGCGCCGCTTCGTGGCGCGCGGCCTGTGCCGCGGGATCGTCCGGCGTGCTTTCCAGCCCCATCAACCGGATGATGTGCGGAAAATACACCTCGTCGCTACAGTGCTCGAGCTGACGCGCCCGCGCCCGCTCCCTGGGATGCGCCGGCCATAGACCGGGATCGGGCTCGATGTCTTCGAGGTATTCGAAGATCTGCGTGGAATCGAAGATCTCCAGGTCGCCGTCCATCAGCACCGGCACCTGGCGCTTCGGGTTGATGCGCAATACGTCCGGATCTCTGGGCTCGTAGCCGCGCTGCTGGCTGAACGGCACCATCGCCAGTTCGAAATCGATGCCCTTCTCGCGCGCCGCGATCTCAACCTTGGCGCCGAACATGCTCAGCGGGCCTGAAATTATTTTCATCTTTGTCTCCTGGATGGCAGTCATGCGTGCGTGGCCGAGCGGGCAGTGGGCGCAAGTCGATGGCTCTCGGTGCGCCGCAGGGGCCAGCGCCTCAACTCGGGCGCGATCTCGCTCGCCCACAGGTTCGACCGGCCGAAATCGTCAAACCGTGCGACGTCGGGAAACACCGCGACGCCCATCAGCACCTGCTCGTTCTCCCTCACCGGCAGCCGGCGAAAATCGTTTTCGCGCGGCTCGGTCACATACCACCCCTGGGCTTGCGCCCCGCCCGCATCGAGAACACCCTGCATGCGTTCGCGGCAAAAGGCCAGGTGCCGAGCCGACGCGGGTTCGTGCAGATACAAGACCGTGATGTCGATGAATCCCGGCGGTATCGCCACGGCGCCTCGGCCTGCCCTGCGCGTCGGATCGACGGCCAGATGCGCGCCCTCCCAGGCTGGACGCAGCAGCAGGACATTGTCCGAATCGATCATCGTCGCGTTGGCCGCATCGGCGTGGGCTCGCCAGACAGGGCCGTCATAGAACTCGGTCAGGCTGCGCAGGCGCGTCTGCATGCTTTCGAATCCGCGCAGCCAGACGAACAGATCCGGATCGTCGAGGTCGCGAAACTGCCCCATGACCGTCACGCCGACCGCCTCCTGCGTCTCGACGAACTCGCGGTCGAAAAGATCGATCAACACATCGCGCTTATGGGGATGCAGGGTGTACTGGCGCAGTTCGACGCACCCCAGCGGGTTGTCGCGCATGCTCGTCGGGTTCATTTTCAGCCTTTGCGGAAATCGGGCGTGTTGATCATGCGGGCAAGGATAAGTCCGATAACATGACAGCTTATGTCATGTATTTGAGGCACAGCAATTCCTTATGAAAGCCGGCCGCCTTCTGTCGATCATGCTGCTGTTGCAGGCGCGCGGGCGCATGACCGCGCCGGCCTTGGCCCAGGCGCTGGAGGTTTCCGAGCGCACGATTCTGCGCGACATCGATCATCTCTCCGCGGCCGGCGTGCCCATCTGGGGCGACCGGGGCCGCAACGGCGGTTTTCAGCTGCGCGAGGGCTGGAGCACCGACCTCACCGGACTCACGCAAGACGAAGCACGCGCGCTGCTGCTGGCGGGCCTGCCCGGACCGGCGACGGAACTGGGCCTGGGCGGCATGGCAAGCTCGGCGCGACAGAAGATGATCGCCAGCCTGCATCCGGATTTGCGCGAGCAGGCCGATCGCGTCGCCAATCGTCTGCACGTGGACGCGGTGGATTGGTATCGCGCACAGGAAACGCCGTCATTTCTGCGCGACGCCGCCGATGCCGTGTGGAATTCGCATCGCATCGAGGTCAAGTATGAAAGTTGGCGCGGCATGTCCCGCCGCGAACTCGAACCGCTCGGCCTGGTGCTCAAGGCGGGGGTCTGGTACCTGATCGCGAAAATCGCGGGCAAACCGGGGGCGCTGACCTTCCGGCTGGCGAATATCCAGGAGTTCAAATCTTCCCGCCGCCACTTCAAACGACCCGTGCGATTCGATCTGGCCCGGTACTGGCGCGATGCCCTGGACCGCTACGAAGCCGATCTCTACCGGCTGACGGCGCACATCGCCGTATCGCCGCGCGGCCAGCGCTGGCTGGCCAATGGCCGCGTCAAGACCGCCCCCGTCCCGCACAGCGCGGGCAGCGCGGCGGTGCCGCCGGGATGGAAAGAATGTTTGCTGCCCATCGAATCCATCGAGCACGGCGCGCGCACGCTGCTGGGATATGGCGCGGAAGTGAAGATCGTAGGGCCGAAGGAACTCAGGAACAGATTTATGAAGGAATTATTGAAAGTGAAGAAGCTGTATGCGTAGCGCAGTCCGTCTTTGCCTGCTTTCAGCACCCGCCTGCGCGAGGTACATTTGCCCGGCTTCGACCACGATCTCGGCCCGGCCGACCTGGCCGACGACGACGGATCTCCATGCGGTAGGCAGGGTTTTTGCAACGGCATTGAAATCGATCGAATTCATGCAATGAGGCTCCCTAAGCGACAGGCCCGACGAGGAGCACGACGTTACTACATTACAATTGGGCTCGTGCCAACAGATCCTCGGCTGCCCATGCCTGAAAGTTCTTCCAACACCCCGGAACCCGCTCTGTCCTTGAACGGCGTAGCCCTGGGCTATGGAGATTTCACCGTACTCAGCGACATCTCGATGCAGGCTCGGGCCGGGCAGGTCGTGGCCGTCATGGGCGGTTCGGGGTCGGGCAAGACCACGCTGCTGCGCGCGGCCACCGGCCAGATCGCCGCGCAAGGCGGCACGGTCAAGGTCTTCGGCCAGGACATCGCCGCGCAATCGCCCGCCGGGCTGCGCGCCCTGCGCCAGCGCATGGGCGTGCTGTTCCAGCAAGGCGCGCTCTTCACCGACCTGAACGTCTTCGAAAACGTCGCCTTCCCGCTGCGCGAACACACCAGGCTCGACGAGGCCGCCATCCTCGACCGCGTGCTGGCCAAGCTCGACGCGGTCGGCCTGCGCACCGCGGCCCATCTCAAGGTCGCGGAAATCTCCGGCGGCATGGCGCGGCGCGTGGCGCTGGCGCGCGCCGTGGTGCTGGAGCCGGAACTCATTCTGTACGACGAGCCCTTCGCCGGGCTCGATCCGATTTCGCTGGGCATCACGGCCCGACTCATCCGCCATCTGGCCGATGAGCTCGGCTGCGCGTCGGTGCTGATCACGCACGACGTCGCCGAAACCTTCGCCATCGCCGATCAGGTGTACCTGGTGGGACGCGGCAAGCTTGCCGCGTCCGGCACGCCGCAAGCGCTCAAGGTGTCGCAGGACCCGTATGTGCGCCAGTTCCTGGACGGCGCACCCGATGGCCCGGTGGCCTTCAACTATCCCGACACGCCGGCCTTCGAAGCCTGGCTGGCGCAGCAACCAGGCACCCGCGCCGCGCGCAAGCAGGGGGACCGGGTATGAATCTCATCAGCGCCTTGGGCACCCGCGTGCTCGGCATCATCGGCGGCGTCGGCGACTTCACCCGCTTTCTCGGCGCCCTGCTGGCACGCAGCGGCATCGCCGTACGCCGGCCGCGCCTGGTATCTCAGCAAATCCATTTCATCGGAAATTATTCGCTGCTGATCATTGCCGTCTCGGGCATGTTCGTCGGCTTCGTGCTGGGCCTGCAAGGCTATTACACGCTCAACCGCTACGGCTCCGAAGAAGCGCTGGGCCTGCTCGTGGCGCTGTCGCTGGTGCGCGAACTGGGGCCGGTGGTCACTGCGCTGCTTTTTGCCGGCCGCGCCGGCACATCGCTCACCGCCGAAATCGGCCTCATGAAGGCCGGCGAACAACTGGCCGCCATGGAGGTCATGGCTGTCGACCCGCTGCGTCGCGTACTGGTGCCGCGCTTCTGGGGCGGCGTGATCGCCATGCCCATCCTGGCCGCCGTGTTCTCCATGGTGGGCATCCTGGGCGGTTGGGTGGTGGGCGTGCTGCTCATCGGCGTCGATGCCGGCGCCTTCTGGTCGCAGATGCAGGGCGGCGTGGATGTCTGGCAAGACGTGGCCAACGGCGTGCTCAAAAGCGTCGTGTTCGGCGTCGCCGTGACGCTGGTCGCACTATACGAAGGCTGGCACGCGCAGCCCACACCCGAAGGCGTGGCACGCGCCACCACCCGCACCGTCGTGGTGGGCTCGCTGGCCGTGCTGGGTTTGGATTTCCTGCTGACGGCCCTCATGTTCGGAGGCTAGAGAACCATCATGTCCAAGACGAAAACCGATTTCTGGGTAGGCCTTTTTGTGCTGCTGGGCGCCGCCGCGCTGGTATTTCTGGCGTTGCGCGCCGGCAATATGAGCAGCTTCTCGTTCGCGCGCACCTACCCCTTGACCGCTTCTTTCGACAACGTGGGCGGCTTGAAAGTACGCGCACCGGTCAAGAGCGCCGGCGTGGTAGTGGGCCGCGTGGCCGCCATCGGCTTCGACAACAAGAGCTTTCAGGCCACCGTCACGCTCGACATGAACGCGGCGTACCAGTTCCCCAAGGACAGCTCGGCCGCCATTCTCACGTCGGGCCTGCTGGGCGAACAGTACGTGGGCCTGACCGCCGGCGCCGACGACCAGAATTTTGCGGCGGGCGGAAAAATCCGCTATACACAAAGCGCAGTCGTGCTGGAAAACCTGATCAGCAAATTCCTCTACAACACGGCCGACAAACAAGGCACCGCCAGCCCCTCGGGCAATAGCGGGTCTGGCGGCGCGCACCAATAACAACATCATTATGAGCATGCCTCTCATCTCTCGTTTTGCCGCCGCCGGATTGGCCTGTGCCCTCATGGCCGGCTGCGCCGCGCCGTCCAATCCCAATCCCCGCGACCCCTGGGAAGGGTTCAATCGAGGCGTCTACAAATTCAACGACACGGTCGATCACCTGGTGCTGCGGCCCGTGGCCACGCTCTACGCTACGGTCTTGCCCGACCCGGTGCAATCGTGCGTGCACAACATCTTCAGCAACCTGGGCGACGTCTGGGGCGGCGTCAACCTCATGCTGCAAGAGCGCGGCGTGGATGCCATCAATATGTGGGGCCGCTTCATGCTGAACACCACCATGGGCCTGGGCGGCTGCCTGGACATCGCCTCGCGCACCGGCGATCCCAAGATCTCCAGCGACTTCGGCACGACGCTGGGCGTGTGGGGCGTACATCCAGGACCCTACCTGGTGCTGCCCCTGCTCGGCCCGAGCACGGTGCGCGACGGCGTCGGCATGACCGCCGACTGGTTCGGCGATCCGGTGGCGCTGCACGACGTCCGCAACGTAGGCCTGCGCAATTCGCTGTATGGCCTGGATTTCGTCGATACGCGCGCCAGTCTTCTGGGCGTGACCGACACCATCGACCGCACGGCGCTCGACCCCTACAGCTTCGTGCGCGATGCGTATCTGCAGCGCCGGGCGGCCATGGTGCGCGGCAACAAGCCCAACACCGACGCGCTGCCCAACTACAACGATGAGGGCGACACGCCCCCACCCGCGGCGCCGACCCCCGCCGCCGCGCCTGCCGCACCGGCCAAGTAAGGAGTCGTCATGCCGTCCCTTTTCCCCGCTCTGTTCAAACGCCTGCTGTGCGTCGCCGCTCTGGCCTGCGTGGCCGTCGCCGCGCAGGCTCAGAACGGCAAGCCCGATCCCAACGGCCCGCCCGATCAGCTCGTGCTCAAGGTGGCCAACCAGGCCCTGACCGCGCTGAAGGCCGGCGGTTCCACCCAGGAAAGCGACATTGCGCGCATCAACAAGGTAGTGGACCAGTACGTCCTGCCTTATATCGATTTCGAAAAGACCACGCGCCTGGCCGCCGGCCACTATTGGCGCAACGCCACCGCGCAGCAGCGCACCGAGCTGGCCCAGGCATTCCGCGGCACGCTGATCCGCACCTACAGCGGCGCGCTCACCAGCGTCGATCCGAGCACGACCATCAAGCTGCTGCCCAAGCGCGCCAACGACATCCAGGGCGACGACGGCGTGGTGCGCACGGTCATCATCGCCAACACCAATGCCCAACCCATCGAAGTCGACTACCGGCTGGGCAAGAGCTCGCAAGGCTGGCAAATCTACGATCTGAACGTGGAAGGGGTGTGGCTGATCGAGAACTACCGCAACCAGTTCGCTCAGCAGATCAGCCAGAACGGCATCGACGGCCTGATCAAGGCGCTGAACCAGCGCAACGGCGGCAACTGATCGAAATTTCACGCTTATATAATGTGAAATTCGCTCTTTTCCAGCCCGATCCCCTGGATCGGGCTGCCGCTTATTATTTATGTCCGCCGCCGTCAGTCTCGAACACATCTCCAAAATCTACCCGCCCCGCCCGCGCGGGTGGCGCAAATGGCTGGGCCAGCCGGCCGGGTCGGGCTTCCAGGCCCTGGACGATGTCAGTCTGCGCATCGAACCGGGCGAGTTCTTCGGCCTGCTGGGCCCGAACGGCGCCGGCAAGACCACGCTGATCTCCATTCTGGCCGGGCTGGCCCGCGCCAGCCAGGGGCAGGCCAGCGTCTGCGGCTACGACGTCGTGTCCGACTACAAGGCGGCGCGGCGCGCCCTGGGCGTGGTGCCGCAAGAACTGGTCTACGACCCCTTTTTCACGGTGCGCGAGACGCTGCGCAACCAGTCGGGTTATTTCGGCCTGCGCAACAACGACGACTGGATCGACGAGATCCTGCACAACCTGGGCCTGTCCGACAAGGCCGACAGCAATATGCGCGCCCTATCGGGCGGCATGAAGCGGCGTGTGCTGGTGGCACAGGCCCTGGTGCACCGTCCGCCGGTCATCGTGCTCGACGAGCCCACCGCCGGCGTGGACGTGGACCTGCGCCATACACTGTGGCAGTTCATTTCGCGCCTGAACCGTGCGGGCCACACCATCATGCTGACCACGCACTACCTCGAAGAGGCCGAAGAACTATGCGGCCGCATCGCCATGCTCAAACGCGGCAGGCTGGTGGCGCTGGACACCACAGCCGCGCTGCTGGCACGTGTAGGCGGCGCAGACCTGGAAGACGCCTTCGTGCGCATCATGCACGAAGACCCGCTCGATCCGGCAACGCAGGAGGTCGCGGCATGAGCAAGCCCGCCGCGCTGCTCCAGCCCCAGATGCAGGCTGGCCTGGGCTTTCCCACGCTGCTGCGCAAAGAGCTGCAGCGCTTCTGGAAGGTCGCCTTCCAGACCGTCGCCGCCCCCGTCATCACCGCCCTGCTCTACCTGGTGGTGTTCGCCCACGTGCTCGAAGGCCACACGCTGGTGTACGGCCGCGTGCCTTATACCGCCTTCCTCATCCCTGGGCTGATGATGATGAGCATGTTGCAGAACGCCTTCGCCAATCCGTCCTCATCCATCATCCAGAGCCGCATGTCGGGCAACCTGGTGTTCATTCTTCTGCCGCCCATGTCGCACTACGAGCTCTTCGGCGCCTACGTGCTGGCCGCGGTGGCGCGCGGCCTGGCGGTGGGCCTGTGCGTATGGCTCACGGCCCTGTACTTCGCGCCCCTCATGCCGGCGCAGCCTTTGTGGGTATTGGCGTTCGGCCTGCTGTCCTGCGGCATCATGGGCACCTTGGGCCTGATTGCCGGTCTCTGGTCGGAAAAATTCGACCAGCTCTCGGCCTTCCAGAACTTCCTCATCATGCCGGCCACCTTTCTGTCCGGCGTGTTCTACTCCATCCATACTCTGCCGCCTTTCTGGCTGGCCGTGTCGCACTGGAACCCGCTCTTCTACACCATCGACGGCTTTCGCTACGGTTTCTTCGCCGTATCCGACGTGTCGCCCTGGCATAGCCTGGCCGTGGTGGCCGGCGTCTTCGCCGCGCTCATGCTGATCGCGCTGCGTCTTCTGGCCCGCGGCTACAAGCTCCGTCACTGATACCTCCGCACAGGACTCGTCCATGCTTCCCACTCCCGAACAGGTGCGCGACTACATCGCCGCCGGCCTGCCCTGCGAACACATCGACGTCACCGGCGACGGCTCGCACTTCGAAGCCGTCATCGTCAGCAGCGCCTTCGACGGCAAGCGCCCCATCGCCCGCCACCAGCTCGTCTACGCCGCGCTGGGCGACCGCATGAAAGCCGAAATCCACGCGCTGTCGATGCGCACCCTGACTCCGGGCGAATACGCCAAGGCGGCTGAATAATGGACAAACTGCGCATCACCGGCGGCCGCCGGCTCCACGGCGAAGTCGTCGTCTCCGGCGCCAAGAATGCCGCCCTGCCCATTCTCTGCGCCGGCCTGCTCACGGCCGACCCGGTGCATCTGGCCAACGTGCCGGCGCTGAACGACACCAACACCATGCTCAAGCTGCTGCGCCTGATGGGCGTGCACGCCGAGCAAAATGGCGAATCCGTCACGCTGCAGGCCAATCAGGTCGACAAGCTCGAAGCCCCCTATGAATTGGTCAAGACCATGCGCGCTTCCGTGCTGGTGCTGGGGCCGCTATTGGCGCGCTTCGGCGAAGTGCGCGTCTCGCTGCCCGGCGGCTGCGGCATCGGCCAGCGCCCGGTGGATCAGCACATCAAGGGCATGGCCGCGCTGGGCGCCGAGATCGCAATCGAGCACGGCTTCATCGTGGCGCGCGCCAAGCGCCTGAAGGGCGCATCGATCCGCACCGACATGGTCACCGTCACCGGCACCGAAAACCTGCTCATGGCAGCCGTGCTGGCCGAAGGCCGTACCGTGCTGGAAAACGCCGCGCGCGAGCCCGAAGTGGTGGACCTGGCCGAACTGCTCATCAAGATGGGTGCCGACATCCAGGGCCACGGCACCGACCGCATCGTCATCCAGGGCGTCGAGCGCCTGCACGGCGCCGAGCATCGCGTCATACCCGACCGCATCGAGGCCGGCACCTTCCTGTGCGCCGTGGGCGCGGCCGGAGGCGACATCACGCTTCGCAACGTCGAGCCGAACCATATGGGCGCCACGCTCGACAAGCTCGTCGAGGCAGGCCTGACCATCGAAACCGGTACCGACTGGATCCGCGGCGCCATCTCGGGCCGTGCGCGCGCGGTGGGCGCGCGCACGCACGAGTATCCCGGCTTTGCCACCGACATGCAGGCCCAGCTCATGGCCCTGGATTCTGTCGCCGAGGGCACCGCGATCGTCGTCGAGACTATCTTCGAAAACCGCTACCTGCACGTGCAGGAACTGCGCCGCATGGGCGCCGACATCGACATCGACGGCCATACCGCCGTGGTGCGCGGCGTGCCGCGCCTGTCCGGCGCCACGGTCATGGCCACCGACCTGCGGGCCTCGGCCGGCCTGGTGATCGCCGGCCTGGTCGCCGAGGGCGAGACCGTCATCGACCGCGTCTACCATCTGGACCGCGGCTACGATCGCATGGAACGCAAACTCGGCGCCCTGGGCGCGCAGATCGAACGACTTACCGGAAAGCCCTGATGGAACCCATCACGCTTGCCCTCTCCAAGGGCCGCATTTTCGACGACACTCTGCCGCTGCTTTCCGAGGCCGGCATCTCCGTACCCGAAAGCCCCGAAGACTCGCGCAAGCTCATCCTGCCCACCAGCGACCCGGGCCTGCGCCTGATCATCGTGCGCGCCTCCGACGTGCCCACCTATGTGCAATACGGCGCGGCCGACCTGGGCATCGCCGGCAAGGACGTGCTGCACGAATACGCTGAAGACCAGCCCGGCCGGCTCTACCAGCCCATCGATCTGGACATCGCCCGCTGCCGCTTGTGCGTGGCCGTGCGCCGCGGCTTCGACTACGACGCCGCCGTGCACCAGGGCGCGCGTCTGCGCGTGGCCACCAAATACCCGCGCGCCGCGCGCGAACACTTCGCCAACAAGGGCGTATACGTCGATATCATCAAACTCTACGGCTCGATGGAACTCGCGCCGCTGGTCGGCCTGGCCGACTGCATCGTCGACCTGGTCTCCACCGGCAACACGCTGCGCGCCAACGATCTGGTCGCAGTCGAAGACATCATGCCCATTTCCTCGCGCCTGATCGTCAACCAGGCCGCGCTCAAGACCCGCCGCGAACGCCTGCAACCCATCATCGACGCCTTCGCGCGTGCTACGCTGGGTTGATCCAACAAAACAATGCAATGAGCCTCGCCCTGACTCACTGAACCCAGCATGGGCGCCGCGGGCGTAAAGCGCGCGGGCGCCTAAGTGGCGGGGCAGTCCGCGCAGCGGGCTTTGGCCGCCTAAGGCGGCGGCCAAGCCCGGCACTTCGAAGCCAGCGCGCTTTACGCCCGCGGCGCCCATGCGGCTCAAGAACTCAGACAAGACCGGACCACCCCATGCCTGCCGCCCTCATCAACCGCCTGAACTCCCGCGACGCCGGCTTCAAAGCCGATCTGAACACGCTGCTGGCCTTCGAAGCCGGCGAGGACGAATCCATCGACCGCACCGCCGCCGAGATCCTGGCAAACGTGCGCAAGCAGGGCGACGCCGCACTGCTCGACTACACGCGCCGCTTCGACCGCGTCGAGGCCGACTCCGTCGCCGCGCTCGAGATTCCCAAGGCCGACTGGCATGCCGCGCTCGCCGCCCTGCCCGCCGCCCAGCGCGACGCCCTGCAGGCCGCGGCCGACCGCGTGCGCGCCTATCACGAGCGCCAGCGCGGCGAGACCTGGACCTACACCGAAGCCGACGGCACCCTGCTCGGCCAGAAGATCACCCCGCTCGATCGCGTGGGCCTTTACGTGCCCGGCGGCAAGGCCGCGTATCCCTCTTCGGTGCTGATGAACGCCATCCCCGCCAAAGTGGCCGGCGTGCCCGAAGTCGTCATGGTCACGCCCACGCCCGGCGGCGTGCGCAATCCCATCGTGCTGGCCGCCGCCGCCATCGCCGGCGTGGATCGCGCCTTTGCCGTGGGCGGCGCGCAGGCCGTGGGCGCACTGGCCTACGGCACCGCCACCGTTCCCGCCGTAGACAAAATCGTCGGCCCCGGCAACGCCTACGTGGCCGCCGCCAAGCGCCGCGTGTTCGGCGTAGTGGGCATCGACATGATCGCCGGTCCCAGCGAAATCCTGGTCATCTGCGACGGCAAGACGCCGGCCGACTGGATCGCCATGGACCTGTTCTCTCAGGCCGAGCACGACGAACTGGCCCAGGCCATCTTGCTGTGCCCAGACGCCGACTACCTGCAGCAGGTCGAGGCGGCCATCGCCACGCTGCTGCCGCAGCAGCCCCGCGTGGACATCCTGCGCACCAGCCTGGCCAACCGTGGCGCGCTGATCCAGGTGCGCGACCTGGACGAGGCCTGTTCCATCGCCAACGACATTGCTCCCGAGCACCTGGAGATCTCCACCGAGCAGCCCGAAACCTGGGCCGCCAAGATCCGCCACGCCGGCGCCATTTTCATGGGCCGCTATGCCTCCGAGGCGCTGGGCGACTACTGCGCCGGCCCCAACCACGTGCTGCCCACCTCGCGCACCGCGCGCTTTTCCTCGCCGCTGGGGGTGTACGACTTCCAGAAGCGCTCCAGCCTGATCCAGGTGTCGCATCAGGGCGCCCAAACCCTGGGCCGCATCGCCGTCGAACTGGCCATGGGCGAGGGCCTTGCGGCCCACGCCGGCAGCGCCCGCTACCGTCTGGACTAGAATAGGCCTGCAAGACCCGCGAACGCCAAAGCAACCGCGGGTTCCGAACACACCGAGCATTTCGACATGCGCACCGCCGAAATCACCCGCAATACCAACGAAACGCGCATCCGCGTCGCGATCAACCTGGACGGCACCGGCAAGCAGAGCATCGCCACCGGCGTGCCCTTTCTCGACCATATGCTCGACCAGATCGCCCGCCATGGGCTGATCGACCTCGACATCCAGGCCGAGGGCGATCTGCACATCGACGACCACCACACCGTCGAAGACGTCGGCATCACGCTGGGCATGGCGGTGGCCAAGGCCGTCGGCGACAAGGCCGGCTTGCGTCGCTATGGCCACGCCTACGTACCGCTCGACGAGGCCCTATCGCGCGTAGTGGTCGATTTCTCCGGCCGCCCCGGCCTGGTGTTCAACATCGATTTCACGCGTGCGCGCATCGGCAGCTTCGACGTCGATCTCACGCGCGAATTCTTCCAGGGTTTCGTCAACCACGCCCTCGTCACGCTGCACATCGACAATCTGCGCGGCACCAACGCGCACCATCAGTGCGAAACCGTCTTCAAGGCCTTCGGCCGCGCCCTGCGCATGGCCGCCGAGGTCGACACGCGCCAGAACGGCGCCATGCCTTCGACCAAGGGCGTGCTGTAAAAGAGAACCCGCGGCGCAAGCGGCATCGAGCAGCCCGCGCCGCGTCCCTTACCGCTGCGATCACCTACCCACGAAGCCCGTGAGCACCATCGCCATCGTCGATTACGGAATGGGCAACTTCCATTCCGTCGCGCGCGCCCTCGCGCACGCCGCCCCGGATGCCGACATCCGCATCTGCAACCAGCCCGGCCAGATCGCGGCGGCAGACCGCGTCGTCTTTCCCGGCCAGGGCGCCATGGCCGACTGCATGCGTACGCTGAACGAATCCGGCCTGCGCGAATCGGTGCTGCGCGCCGCGCGCGAGAAGCCTCTACTGGGCGTATGCGTGGGCGAACAAATGCTTTTTAGCCGCAGCGAAGAAGGCGACACGCCCGGCCTGGACGTCTTCGCCGGCACGGTGCGCCGCTTCGCCGGCCCGCAATTCGCTCCGCCCGTGACAGACGCGGGCACAGCTTGCGCCGCCGACGCGCAAGCCGCACCGCTGATCGACTGCGACTGCGACGAGCGCCTCAAAGTGCCGCACATGGGCTGGAACCGAGTGCGCCAGACGCGCGCACACGCCCTCTGGGACGGCATTCCCGACAATACGCACTTCTACTTCGTACACAGCTATTACGCGGTGCCCGAAGATCCGGCCCTGATCGCCGGCATGAGCGACTACGGTCTCGCCTTTACCTGCGCGATCGCTGCCGCTAACATTTTCGCGGTTCAGTTTCATCCGGAAAAGAGCGCCGAACACGGTTTGCGGCTCTACCGCAATTTTGTAGACTGGAACCCCTAAAGTTTCATCTTTCCCGGCTTGCCGTGCGCATGGCAGGCCATTTTCTTCACCTTCGACACTTCACGACGCACGCCATTCACCATGCTGCTGATCCCCGCCATCGACCTCAAAGATGGGCGCTGCGTGCGCCTGCGCCAGGGCGACCTGGACGATGCCACGGTGTTTTCCGAAGAACCCGCCGCCATGGCCAAACACTGGCTGGAGCTGGGCGCGCGGCGCCTGCACCTGGTCGACCTGAACGGCGCGGTGGCCGGCAAGCCCGCCAATAGCGCCGCCATCAAGGCCATCCTCGAAGCCGTGGACGATGACATCCCGGTGCAGATCGGCGGCGGCATCCGCGACCTCGACACCATCGAGCGCTATCTCGACGCCGGCATCTCCTACGTGATCATCGGCACCGCCGCAGTCAAAAACCCGGGCTTCCTGCACGACGCCTGCGGCGCCTTCCCCGGCAGCATCATCGTCGGCCTGGACGCGCGCGACGGCAAAGTGGCCACCGACGGCTGGAGCAAGCTCACCAAGCACGACGTGCTCGACCTGGGCAAAAAGTTCGAAGACTACGGCTGCGAAGCCATCATCTACACCGACATCGGCCGCGACGGCATGCTTTCGGGCGTGAACGTCGAAGCCACGGTGCGCCTGGCGCAGCACGTGCGCATCCCCGTGTTCGCCTCCGGCGGCATCGCCGGTATTGCCGATATCGAAGCGCTGTGCGCCGTCGAGGACGAAGGCATCGAAGGCGCCATCCTGGGCCGCAGCATCTACGAAGGCACGCTCGACTTCGAGGCCGCGCAGGCCCGGGCGGACGAACTCGCGCAATGAACGCTGCCGCCGCCCCCGCCAACGCGCTGACACGCCGGATCATTCCCTGTCTGGACGTTACCGCCGGGCGCGTGGTCAAAGGCGTGAATTTCGTCAACCTCACCGACGCCGGCGATCCGGTCGAGATCGCGCGCCGCTACGATGAACAGGGCGCCGACGAACTCACCTTTCTCGACATCACCGCCACCAGCGACGGCCGCGACCTGATCCTGCCCATCATCGAGCAGGTAGCCTCGCAGGTCTTCATTCCGCTCACGGTGGGCGGCGGCGTGCGCCAGGTGTCCGACATCCAGCGCCTGCTCAACGCCGGCGCGGACAAAATCAGCATCAATAGCGCCGCCGTGGCCAACCCCGAACTGGTGCGCGCGGCCAGCGACCATCACGGCTCGCAATGCATCGTAGTGGCCATCGACGCGCGCAAGGCCTCTGCCGAGGGCGAGCCCGAGCGCTGGGAGGTCTATACCCACGGCGGACGCAAGGCCACGGGCCTGGACGTCATCGCCTGGGCGCGTCGCATGGCCGCCTACGGCGCCGGCGAGATCCTACTCACCAGCATGGACCGCGACGGCACCAAGGCAGGCTTCGACCTGGCGCTCACGCGCGCGGTGTCGGACGCCGTGCCCGTACCCGTGATCGCCTCCGGCGGCGTGGGCAATCTGCAGCACATGGCCGACGGCGTCACGCTGGGCCGTGCCAGCGCCGTGCTGGCCGCCAGCATCTTCCACTTCGGCCAGCATTCCGTGCGCGAGTGCAAGGCGTACATGGCCGAGCGCGGCATCCCCGTGCGGCTCTAAGAACCGCCAGCGAGACTTCCATGTGCGACACCCACGGCAAGGCCCCCGCAACCGCTGACACCGACCTGCCCGACTGGCTGGCCGATGTCGCCTTCGACGAGCAGGGTCTCGTCCCCGCCATCGCGCAGGACGCCGCCACCGGCCAGGTGCTGATGGTGGCCTGGATGAACCGCGAATCCCTCTACGAAACCGCCGCCACCGGCTGCGCCGTGTACTGGTCGCGCTCGCGCAAGCGTCTGTGGCGCAAGGGCGAAGAATCCGGCCACGTGCAGCAGGTGCACGAGTTGCGCCTGGATTGCGACGGCGACGTCATCCTGCTCAAAATCGAGCAGATCGGCGGCATCGCCTGCCATACGGGCCGTGCCAGCTGCTTCTACCGCCGCCTGGACGGCACAGCCCGCCACGCTACCTGGATCACCGTCGATCCGGTGCTCAAAGACCCCGAACTCATCTACAAATGACCGCTTCCGCATCCACCGGCGACACATTGGCCCGGCTGGCCGACACCCTGGCCACGCGTCGTCCCGACCAGGGTGGCGATCCGGCAACGTCCTACGTAGCCAAGCTTCTGTCCAAGGGGCCTGATGCTTTTTTGAAGAAAATCGGCGAAGAAGCCACCGAGCTCGTCATGGCCGCCAAGGACGGGCAACCGGACCGCATCGTGTCCGAAACCGCCGACCTGTGGTTCCATTGCCTGGTCGCGCTCACGCACTACAATTTGCGCCCCGAGGACGTACTGGCCGAACTGGCCCGCCGCGAGGGTCTGTCCGGACTTGAAGAAAAAGCCCGCCGTCCCGCCCAATGATGAGGCATCCATGAGCGAAAACTGTATCTTCTGCAAGATTGCCAAAGGCGAGATCCCGTCCAAGAAGGTCTATGAAGACGAAGAATTCCTCGCTTTTCACGATATCAATCCCGCCGCGCCGGTGCACCTTCTGGTAATCCCGCGCAAGCACATTGTTTCATTGGACGACGTTACCGCCGCCGATGCGGGCTGGTTGGGTAGAATGATGGCATTGGTCCCGCGGCTGGCTGCTGAAAACGGCTGCCGTCCCGGGCCCGAAGGCGGGTTTCGCCTGGTCTCCAATGTCGGCAAGGACGGCGGCCAGGAAGTGGCCCATCTGCATTTCCATATACTCGGCGGCCCGCGCCCATGGCAGGCGCGTCTGGCAACGCTGGCATCATAAAGGAGCACAAAATGGGCAGCTTCAGCATTTGGCATTGGATGATCGTTCTGGTCATCGTGGCTTTGATCTTCGGCACGAAAAAACTGCGCAACGTCGGTTCCGATCTCGGCGTCGCCGTCAAGGGCTTCAAAGAGGGCATGAAGGACGGCTCGGCGGAACCGTCGCAGGTCACGCAAAAGAGCGTCACCGGCGAAACCATCGACGTCCAGGCCAAAGAGAAAAACCAGGCCTGATGTTCGACTTCAGCTTTGCCGAACTGGCGACCATCGGCGTAGTCGCGCTGGTGGTCATCGGCCCCGAGCGCCTGCCCAAGGTGGCCCGCACTGTCGGCCACCTGATGGGCCGCGCGCAGCGTTACGTCAACGACGTCAAGGCCGACATCCAGCGCGAGGTCGAACTCGAAGAGTTCCGCAAGCTCAAGCAGGGCATGGACGACGCCGCGGGCGAATTGCGCACGTCGCTGCAGGAAACGCAAAACACCATCCACACTGCCGGGCAGGCTTTGCAGACCCAGCTCGACGACGCCGTGGCCGAGACCAAGAAGCGCATCGTCGATCCCAACGCCGCCTTGACGGCGGAGTCCGCGGCGCCCGAGACCGTGCCGGCTGACGTCGCTTCCCCTGCCGCCGCGGCCGCGCACGAAGCGGCGCCCGTCGAACCCGAGCCGGCCCTCCCGGCGCCGGCAACCTCTGCGCAGGCCCACACGGTTCAGGCCGAGCTGCCGCTGGCCGACCCCTTGCCCGCGGCCGCGACACGTCCCGAGCCGCTGGCCAAGCCGCCCGTCAACACCACCACGGGTACGCCCACGTGAGCAACAACGCAGCCCCCGAAGAAGAGCCGCAAAAAGAAGAAAGCTTCATCTCCCACCTCATCGAGCTGCGCTCGCGCCTGATCAGGGCCGGCATAGCCGTGGTGGCGGTGTTCTTCGTGCTCTGCCTCTATCCCGGCGCCTCGTATATCTACGACCTGCTGGCCAGGCCCATGCTCAATGCGCTGCCCCAGGGCACGCACATGATCGCCACCGGCGTCATCACGCCCTTCATGGTGCCGATCAAAGTCACCATGATGGCCGCGCTGGTGATCGCACTGCCCGTGGTGCTCTACCAGGCCTGGGCCTTCGTCGCTCCCGGCCTGTACCGCCACGAAAAGCGCCTGGCGCTACCGCTCATCGTCTCCAGCACCCTGCTCTTCATGATGGGCATGGCGTTCTGCTACTTCTTCGTCTTTCGCACGGTCTTTCACTTCATCGCCAACTTCGCCCCGCAGTCGATCACGCCGGCGCCGGACATCGAGGCTTATCTCAGCTTCGTCATGACCATGTTCCTGGCCTTCGGCGTCACCTTCGAAGTGCCGGTGGTCGTGGTGCTGCTGGTCAAGACGGGCATCGTGCAACTGGACAAGCTGCGCAGCATGCGCGGCTACATGGTCGTGGCTGCCTTCGTCATCGCGGCCGTGGTCACGCCGCCCGACATGCTCAGCATGTGCATGCTGGCGGTGCCCCTGTGCCTGCTCTTCGAGCTGGGTCTGCTGGCTGCACGCTTCGTGCAGCCCAAGCAAAGCGAAGAAGACGCCTCGTCCACCGACCTCGTCGAGCGTGACTGAACGCGCGGCCGCGCGCTGACGCGGACGCTGCAACTCGCCCGAGGTCGAATCGCTATTTCTTCCGGCCTGCCCGGATGATTTTGCCCATGACCTGCCGCGCCGCCGCGACAGGTATGGCGAAGCCTATGCCCATCGAGCCGCCTGTATCCGAATAGATGGCGGTGTTGATCCCCACCAGCTGACCGCGCGTATCGATGAGCGCGCCGCCCGAATTGCCCGGGTTGATGGCCGCATCGGTCTGGATGAAATTTTCGAACGTATTGGTGCCCAGCCCATTGCGGCCCAGGGCAGAGACGATGCCTTGCGTCGTGGTCAGTCCCACGCCGAACGGATCGCCGATGGCCAGCACGACGTCGCCCACGCGCAAGGAATTGTCGGGTGCCAGGGCCGCCACCGCAAGGCGGCTCAGATTGCCCTCCAGCTTGAGCACGGCCAGGTCCGTGTCCGGATCCGAGCCCACCACATTCGCCGCCGTCTTGCGACCGTCGCTCAATACGACCTCGATGGCGTCGGCCGCCTCGACCACGTGGTAGTTGGTGAGCACATAGCCGTCCCTGCTCATGATCACGCCCGATCCCAGGCTGGACGACGATCGACGCCGGCTCATGCCCGGCACCTGGTCCAACAGGCGTTGCAGCATGGGATCGTCGGGCAAAGGCACCAGCGGCACGTCCACGTGCTTGGTGGTGTACACGTTAAGCACCCACGGCATCGCACGCGCGGCGGCGTCGGCATACGACACTACGCCGCTGCGCCGCGCCATCTCCGGCTCGCGGCGCGGCGCCGGGCTGCCCGCACTGGCCGGCAGGGGCGGCGGCTCGATGCCGACCCGCGGCGGCGCCGGCCGATACGGGCCGGCCAGTCGCAGCCAATCCGGCCGCAGCGTGGTGACGACGAATAAAATGGCCAGACAAATCGTGACGGCCTGCGCAAATATCAGCCAAAGGCGACGCATGATCCCTTGGAATACCTCAACGATGAAAACGATCGCCACTCGCGAACTGGCCGCCTGGTTGGACGACACCCTGCAAACCGCGCGTTTCAAGGACTACTGCCCCAACGGCCTGCAGGTCGAGGGTCGCGAGCAAATAGGCTCCATTATCGCCGGGGTTACGGCCAGCGAGGCGTTGCTGCGCGTCGCCGTCGAGCGCCAGGCCGACGCCGTGCTGGTGCACCACGGATGGTTCTGGAAAAACGAAGACCCCCGCGTGCGCGGCCCGCGCCGCACCCGGCTGACGCTGGCCTTGGCCCACGAGCTCAACCTCTTCGCCTACCACCTGCCGCTGGACGCCCACCCGCAACTGGGCAACAACGCGCAGCTCGCCCGCATCCTGGGCCTGGCGCCGGAAACCGGCACGGACGGCCTGCCGCGCACCTGCGGCCCGGACAATCTCATCTGGCTGGGTGCCGCCCCTGGGCTGTCCACCCTGGGCGAGCTCGCCGGGCGCGTGGCCCAGCGTCTGAACCGCACGCCCCTGACCGTGGGCGATCCGACCCAACCCGTCGGCCGCGTCGCCTGGTGCACCGGCGCGGCCCAGGGTTTTCTGGACGCCGCCATCGAAGCCGGCGCCGACGCCTACATCACAGGAGAGGCCTCCGAACCCACCGTGCATCTGGCGCGCGAAACCCATACCGGCTTCATCGGCGCCGGCCACCACGCCACCGAGCGCTACGGCGTGCAGGCCCTGGGTGCAGCCATCGCGCAACATTTCGGCATCAAGGTCGAATTCGTCGATATCGACAACCCGGTGTGACCCGCCATGCCGATCGGTCCGTCTGGTTTTCCTGGCCCGCCGCCTCATCAATTCAGCCGTGTTCACGGGTAGCATAAGCACTCGGTTTACACGGCCGGCTTACATACTTTGGGGAATCGACATGAAAAAACTGCTCGTTGCGATCATCGGCTCGATGTGCATGCTATCCGCCCATGCCCAGGCGCCCGCTTCGGCATCCAGCACCTGCGCAGCCAAGGCTGTCGATAAGAACGGCAAGGCGCTTGCGGGTGCCGCCAAGACGTCGTTCATGAAAAAGTGCGAACAGGCCACCTGCGAAGCCCGGGCCGTAAGCAAGAGCGGCAAACCGCTTTCCGGCGCCGCAAAAAACGCGTCGATCAAAAAATGCATGGCTTCTTGACCCGCTCGTAGCCCGCAAAAAAGCCGCCAGAAAATTCAGGCGGCTTTTTTATTCGAGCGAGGCGGCGATCTTGCAATCGCCTCGATGCGTCAGGCTACGCCGGCCGCATGCGCCTGCTGGTCCGCGTGGTACGAAGACCGCACCATCGCGCCCACCGCCGCGTGCGTGAAACCCATCTCGTACGCTACGCGTTCGAACATCGCGAAGGTGTCGGGGTGCACGTAGCGCTGCACCGGCAGGTGATATTCGGAAGGCTGCAGGTACTGACCGATGGTGATCATGTCTACGTTGTGCGCGCGCATATCGCGCATCACCTGCAGGATTTCATCATCGGTCTCGCCCAGTCCCAGCATCAGGCCGGACTTGGTGGGCACGTCGGGATGCAGCGCCTTGAACTCGGCCAGCAACTTGAGCGAGTGCGCGTAGTCGGCGCCGGGGCGGGCCTTCTTGTACAGGCGCGGCACGGTTTCGAGATTGTGGTTCATCACGTCCGGCGGACCGGCGTTCAGGATGGCCAGCGCGCGGTCCAGGCGGCCGCGAAAATCCGGCACCAGGATCTCGATGCGCGTATTGGGCGACAGCTCGCGCGTGCGCGCGATGCAATCGACGAAGTGCGCCGCGCCGCCGTCCTTCTGGTCGTCGCGGTCCACCGACGTGATCACCACGTAGTTGAGCTTGAGCGCGGCGATGGTGCGCGCCAGATTGATCGGCTCGTCCTTGTCCAGCGGGTCGGGATACCCGTGGCCCACGTCGCAGAACGGGCAGCGCCGCGTGCACTTGTCGCCCATGATCATGAAGGTGGCCGTGCCCTTGCCGAAGCACTCGCCGATGTTCGGGCAGGAGGCTTCTTCGCACACCGTGTGCAGATTGTGCTCGCGCAAAATGCGCTTGATCTCGAAGAAGCGCGACCCGGTCGTCGCGGCCTTCACCCGGATCCATTCCGGCTTCTTCAGACGCTCGGCCGGTTGCTCGACCTGAATGGGAATGGTCTTGACCTTGAACTTGTTCTTTTGCTTCTGATGCGGATCAGCAGCCTGGGTCGCGGTGAGGGATTCGGGGGCAGGAGTCATTGCGGGTTCCGTTCGTTCGACCCTCATTCTACTGCCACCCGGCCAGGGTTTACCTGGACGACCCCTGGGCGGACAGGGTTCGCACCAACGCCTGGGCCAGCCGCTCGCCCGCCGCCCCCATGCCGATGCGGCAGCCGCACGAGGCCAGATCCACCGTACGCAAACCCTCGTAGCCACAGGGGTTTATCCAGGTGAAGGGCGTCAGATCCATATCCACATTGAGTGCCACGCCGTGATACGTGCGGCCGTTGCGCACTTTGATGCCCAGTGCGGAGATCTTGGCCAGTTCGGTCGGTTCCGCTGCTGCGGCCGTTTCACCGCCCGTGCGCGGCCACGGCACGTAGACGCCCGGCGCGCCGGGCTTGAGGCAGGCATCGGCAAGGCCCAGCTCGCGCAGCAGATCGATGACGGCCTGCTCCACGCGGCGCACGTATTCTTTGACGAAATAGCCGGCCCGCTGCAGATCGAGCAGCACATAGGCCACGACCTGCCCGGGGCCGTGGTAAGTGACCTGACCGCCGCGGTCGGTCCGGACCACCTCGACGTCATGCGCGGCCAGAATGTGCTCGGGCTTGCCCGCCAGCCCCAGCGTGAATACGGGCGGATGCTCGACCAGCCAGATCTCGTCGGGCGTATCGGCCGCGCGCGCCTCGGTGAAAGCGCGCATGGCTTCCCAGGTCTCCCGGTAAGGCGCCGGGGACGGCAGAACGCGAACCTGCATCACTGCGCTGAATACCTATGCAAAACCGGCGACAGGGCCTTACTTTTTGAGCAGATCGCGGATCTCGCGCAGCAGGGCCACGTCTTCGGGCGTGACGGGCGCGGGCGCGGGGGCTTCGTCTTTCGTGCGGGCCATGTTGACGCCCTTGACCATCCAGAAGATCACCAGGGCCAGCAGGACGAAGTTGATGATGATGGTCGCGAAATTGCCCCAGGCCAGCACATTGGCGCCCGCCTTGGTCAGATCCGCATACGTCATCGGGCCGGCATAGCCCTTGGGCATGGCGAGCACGATGAACTTGTTGGTGAAATCCACCGAGCCGCCCAGCACGAAGTTGATGACAGGCATGACGATGTCTTTGACCAGCGAATCGACGATCTTGCCGAAGGCCGCGCCGATGATCACGCCGACAGCCAGATCGATAACGCTGCCTTTGACGGCAAAAGCACGAAATTCTTTGATAAAGCTCATTTTTCCACCCCTCGGGTCCGAGCCCAGGTATCGGTTTGAATAATCGGCTCCAGCGAGACCGGTAGCTATGATACGCAGCTGCAATAGCGCCGATGTTACAAATAGCCACCGTCCCGGCGAGACCCGGCGCCGCGCCTGCCGAAAACGTGCACTTTGAAAAAAAGCTACACTATCTTCATAATCGGCCACGCGCCAGTGTCCCCAGTTTTAGCGCGGACGCCGAGCTTTGCTCTTAAATACAAGGACTTACCCGCCATGATGGTGCTCTACTCCGGCACGACCTGCCCCTTTTCGCAACGTTGCCGCTTCGTGCTTTTCGAAAAAGGCATGGACTTCGAGATCCGGGACATCGACCTGTACAACAAGCCTGAAGACATCTCGGTCATGAACCCCTACGGCCAGGTGCCCATCCTGGTCGAGCGCGATCTGGTGCTGTACGAGTCCAACATCATCAACGAATACATCGACGAGCGCTTCCCCCATCCGCAACTGATGCCGGCCGACCCGGTCATGCGCGCGCGCACCCGCCTCTTCCTCTACAACTTCGAGAAAGAGCTGTTCGTGCACGTTTCCACCCTGGAAGACCGCAGCGCCAAGCCCGACGACAAGAAGATGAACCTGGCCCGCCAGGCCATCCGCGACCGCCTGGCCCAACTCGCCCCCATCCTCATCAAGAACAAGTACATGCTGGGCGAAGAGTTCTCCATGCTCGACGTGGCCGTGGCCCCGCTGCTATGGCGCCTGGACCACTACGGCATCGAACTGCCCAAGAATGCCGCCCCGATCCAGAAGTACGCCGAACGCATCTTCTCGCGCCCGGCCTACATCGAGGCGCTCACGCCGTCCGAAAAAGTCATGCGCCGCTAATCGGCCTACGGACTGCACACGCCATGGGCGAGACCTCGACCAAACCCTACATGATCCGCGCGCTGCACGAGTGGTGCACCGACAACGGCTATACGCCTTACGTCACGGTACATGTCGATGCGCACACACTGGTGCCGCCGGCTCATGTGCGCGACGGGCAGATCACCCTGAACGTGGGCACGCTGGCCACGCACAACCTGGTGCTGGGAAACGAGTTCATCGAATTCCAGGCCCGTTTCGGCGGCATCACCGAGAACGTCTCGGTGCCGGTCGGCGCGGTCAGCGCCATCTATGCGCGCGAGACCGGCACGGGTATGGGTTTCGAGGTGCAGCCCTACGAGCCGGGCGAACGCCCGGCGCCCGCGCCGGCGGCGGAGCCCGCTGCCGCTGCGTCTGACGATGTGGCGCCGACCGACGGCGGCGACGCGCCCAAGCGCCCGCGCCTGACCATCGTCAAATGAGGCTGTTGGTTTAGCGGCCCCGCCGTGCGGCACAGCCCGCGCGATCAACGTCTAATACAATCGCTGCCTCGCGCTCGTCGACGCGCGAGCCCACGCCGGTGTAGCTCAGTTGGTAGAGCAGCTCACTTGTAATGAGAAGGTCGAGGGTTCGATTCCTTTCACCGGCACCATTTACCTATGGCTAGATGCCTTGCGGGGCGACCGCGAGGGTCGGCACGGCATCCGCATCAACGACCCATGGCACTGACACCCCAGCTCGCCGACAAGATCCGCCGCATGCCCAAGGCAGAGCTCCACCTGCACATCGAGGGCACGCTGGAGCCGGAGCTGATTTTCGCGCTGGCCGAGCGCAACGGCGTGACGCTGCCTTACGCGTCGGTCGAGGCGCTGCGCGCAGCGTACGCGTTCAACGACCTGCAATCCTTTCTCGACATCTACTACGCCGGCGCAAGCGTTTTGCTCACGGAAGACGACTTCTACGACATGACGCGCGCCTATGTGGAGCGCGCCATGGCCGATCATGTGCGCCACGCCGAGATCTTCTTCGATCCGCAGACCCACACCGCGCGCGGTGTGCCGATCGCGACCGTCATCGGCGGCATCGAGCGTGCGCTGGCCGAGGCCGAAGCGAAGCACGGCTTCTCCAGCCGCCTGATTCTGTGCTTTTTGCGCCACCTCCCGCAAGAGGATGCGCAGCGCACGCTCGACGAATCGCTGCCGTACTTCAGCAGCCACGCCCATCGCCTGATCGGCGTGGGCCTCGATTCGTCCGAGCTCGGCCATCCGCCGTCCAAGTTCGCGCGCGTGTTCGAGCGCTGCCGCGCGCTCGGCCTGCGCATCGTCGCGCATGCGGGCGAGGAGGGCCCGCCGGCCTATATCCACGAGGCGCTCGATACGCTGCACGCAGAGCGCATCGACCACGGTGTGCGCGCAATCGAAGACGAAGCCCTGATCGAGCGCCTCGCGCGCGAGCGGATCGCGCTGACCGTCTGTCCGCTCTCGAATGTGCGCCTCAAGGTGTTCGACCACATGGGCCGGCACACGCTGCGCGATCTGCTCAAGCGCGGTCTGGCCGTAACGATCAACTCCGACGATCCGGCCTACTTCGGCGGTTACGTCAACGACAATTACCTCGCCGTGTTCGATGCGCTCGACATGACCGAAGACGATGCCTACGCGCTTGCGCAAAACAGCTTCGAAGCCTCGTTCATCGACGACGGCCGCAAACGCGAGTTCATCGGTGAACTCGAACGTTTCCGCGCGGACGCTGCCTGATCAGGCAGCTGTCGACTGCCCCAGTTTGGCCTCCGTGCAGCCCATGCCATTGCCCTCGCGCTGACGGACCCAGGCGAGCTGCCCGCTCTGGGGTGCGGCGTGCCGCGTGCCTTAGCGCATCGATGCGCTTCAAATCATTACAAATCCCGGGCTCCGGCAATGCCATGGAATGCACCCGCCGCGCCGGGTTCGAAAAAACCCCAGGCCTCGGCTAGACTCGCCATTCCACCCTATCCCGAGCCGAAGCGGCGGGCCGTTGTCCGTCGCTTCGGTCTTGTCGCAACCGCATAGCGGCCCGTGTCCGGGGTCGATCTCGTCGCCAGAAAAAACGCATGAGCAAACTCAGTCCACCGCCCATCCAGCGCTCGCGCCGCGGGGCCATCGTGCTAACGGTGATCGTCGTTGTCCTGATCGCCGCGGTCGCCAGCCACCTGATCGGAAAGAAAGCCCCCCAACGGGCGGCGCCCGCACAGGTCGTGAGCGTGGCCCAGGCCGTCACGGGCGACATGCCGGAGATCATGAACGAACTGGGCACGGTAACGCCCGTAGCGACGGTCACCGTGCTGCCGCAATTGAGCGGCTTTCTGACCGAAGTGGGCTACCAGGAAGGCCAGGAAGTCCAGAAAGGCCAGTTTCTGGCGCAGATCGATCCGCGCCAATACCAGATCGGCAAACAGCAGGCGCAGGCCCAACTCGCCAAAGACCAGGCCGCGCTAGCGCAGGCTCGGTCCGATCTGGCCCGCTACACACAGCTATTCCAGCAAAAATCCATCGCCGAACAGACCTACGCGAACCAGCGCTTCACCGTGCAGCAGGACGAGGCCGCGGTACAGGCCGACAGGGCCAGCATCGCACAGTACGACCTGGACCTGGATTACTGCCGCATTACCGCGCCCGTGTCGGGTCGCGTCGGGCTGCGGCTGGTCGATCCGGGCAATTTCGTCAGCACCTCCACGTCCACCGGCATCGCGGTCATCACCACCATCAAGCCGACCACGGTTCAATTCACTGTGCCGCAGAACTCGCTGGCGCGCATCATCGAGCGCTTCAACAGCGGCGACACGCTGCAGGTCACGGCCTACAACAGCGACAACACCAGGAAAATCGCCGTCGGCACGCTCTATGCGATCGGCAACCAGATGTCCACCAGCACCGGCACCGTCATGCTGCGCGCGCGTTTCGCCAACGACGACGAAGCGCTCTTTCCGAATGAGTTCGTCAATGTTCAGTTGCGGGTCGACACGCTGAAAAATGCGGTGCTGGTGCCCACGCCGGCGGTGCAGACCGGTGCGCCGGGCGACTATGTCTATGTCGTCAACGCAAACGACACCGTAACGTTGACCAAGGTCACGCCCGGGCCGACCGACGGCAGCCACACGGCCATCCTGGCCGGATTGAAAGCGGGCGATAAGGTCGTCACCGACGGCATGGATCGCCTGAGCGACGGCGCGCAAATCCGCGTGGCGGGAGCGCCGCCGACGGCGCAGCAGGGTGGGTCGAAAGCCAAGCCGCATCCCGCCGCCGGCAATGCGCAGTGATGATCGCGTCCGTTGACCGATGAATATTTCCCGCCCGTTCATTCTGCGCCCGGTGGCGACGTCGCTGCTGATGATCGCCCTCGTGCTGGTGGGTCTGGTCGCCGTGCGCTTTCTGCCCGTATCGGCGCTGCCGGACGTCGACTACCCCACCATTCAGATACAGACCTTCTATCCCGGCGCAAGCCCCAACGTGATGGCCACCACGGTGACCGCGCCGCTGGAGGTGCAGCTGGGCCAGATTCCCGGTCTGCAGCAGATGACCTCCTACAGCTCGGACGGCGCCTCGGTCATCACGCTGCAGTTCAATCTGTCGCTGAACCTGGATGTAGCGCAGCAGAACGTGCAGCGGGCGCTGAACGGCGCCAACAGCTATCTGCCCAGCGGGCTGCCGGCGCCGCCCACCTATGCCAAAGTCAACCCGGCCGACCAGCCCATCCTCACGCTGGCGATCACGTCCAAGTCGATGTCGCTCACGCAGTTGCAGGACGTGGCCAACAACCGCCTGGCGATGAAGATCTCGCAAGTGCCGGGCGTAGGCGTGGTGACCGCGGCCGGCGGCAATGTGCCCGCGGTGCGCGTGGAGGCCGACCCCCAAAAGCTCGCGGCCTACGGCCTGAACCTGGACGATCTGCGCACGCTGCTGGCCAACGTCAACGTCAGCCAGCCCAAGGGCAACTTCGACGGTCCCGAGCTTGACTACACCATCAACGGCAACGACCAGATCTCCGATCCCAAAGATTATCTGGATACGGTAATCGCCTACCAGAACGGCGCGCCTGTGCATCTGCGCGACGTCGCGCGCGTCGTCAAGGCCGCGCAGAATGCCTCGCTGGGCGCCTGGTACAACAAGCAGCCCGCCATCGTGCTCAATGTGCAGCGCCAACCTGGCGCGAACGTGATCGCGACCGTCGACGAGATCAAGCGCCGCCTGCCCCAGCTCGAGGCGACGCTGCCGACCGACATGAAAGTGACGGTGGTGTCCGACAGCACCGGCGTGATCCGGGCGTCGGTGTCCGACGCAAGCGTCGAACTGCTGCTGGCCATCGCGCTGGTGGTAGCCGTGATCTTCGTCTTTCTGCGCAACCTGCCCGCGACCATCATTCCCAGCATCTCGGTGCCGGTGTCGCTGATCGGCACGCTGGCCGTGATGTACGAACTCAATTATTCGATCGACAACCTGTCGCTCATGGCCTTGATCATCGCCACCGGCTTCGTCGTCGACGACTCGATCGTGATGATCGAGAACGTGGTGCGCTATATCGAAGAGGGCATGACGCCGCTGGAGGCTGCGCTCAAGGGCGCGGGCCAGATCGGCTTCACCATCCTGTCGCTGACGGTATCGCTGATCGCAGTGCTGATTCCGCTGCTATTCATGGGCGGCGTGATCGGACGGCTGTTCAGCGAATTCGCCATCACGCTCTCCGTGACCATCGTGATCTCGGCCGTCGTCTCGCTCACGCTGGTGCCCACGATGTGCGCCCGCGTCATACGCGCCCAGGCGCAGCGTCATCCCAGCCGATTCGAGATCCTCAGCGAGAAGGCCTTCGACAGGACGCTCGCCGCCTACGAACGCGGCCTGGTGTGGGTGCTGGACCACCAGCGGCTGACGCTGGGCGTGGCGGTGCTCACGCTGGTGTTTACCGTGGGGCTGTACCTGTTCATTCCCAAGGGCCTGTTTCCGGTGCAGGACGTGGGCGTGCTCCAGGGCATCAGCGTGGCCGATCCCTCGGTGTCGTACAAGGCCATGGTGACGCGCCAGACCGCCCTGGCCGACGTCATCCTGAAAGACCCGGACGTGGTGTCGCTGACGTCGTACGTGGGTGTGGACGGCACCAACCCGACGCTCAACAGCGGGCGCTTTCTGATCAACCTGAAACCGCGCGACGACCGCACGCACAGCGCCGCCCAGATTGCGCGGCGCCTGCGTGGCGAGGTCGACGGGGTGCCTGGCATCCGGCTCTATCTGCAGCCCGCGCAGTCGTTGACGCTGGACACCACCGTCTCGGCCAACCAATATCAGCTGGTGCTGCGCGGCCCCAACCAGCAGGCTTTCCAGCAGTATGTGCCGACATTGCTGGAAAAAATGAAGCAGATCGGTTCGATCACCGACGTCACCAGCGACATGAACAACGACGGGCCGGCGATCAACATCGAGGTCAACCGGCAGCTGGCGGCCCGCTTCGGCATCACACCCGCCACCATCGACAATGCGTTGTACGACGCGCTCGGCCAGCGCATCGTGTCGACCATCTTCCAGCAGGCCAACCAGTACCGCGTAATCCTGGTCGCCAAACCCGAAGCGCTGACCAGCGTGGCCTCGCTGGGCAATATTTATCTGCCGAGCCAGACAGCCAGCAGCGGCCAGGTGCCCCTGAGCGCGCTGGCCAGGATAGAGATCGTCAAATCGCCGCTGGTCATCAGCCACCTGGCGCAGTTCCCGTCGGTCACGATCTCGTTCAATCTGGCGTCCGGCGCGTCGCTGTCTACCGCGGTAGGCCAGATCAAGCGCGCCGAGCTGGACAGCAGACTGCCCCCGTCGATCACTGCCGAATTTCAGGGCGCGACGCAGGCATTCGAAGACTCGCTCTCCAGCGAGGTCTATCTGCTGATCGCAGCGCTGATCACGGTGTACATCGTGCTGGGCGTGCTGTACGAGAGCTTCATTCATCCGGTGACCATTCTCTCGACTCTGCCGTCGGCCGGCATCGGCGCGCTGCTGGCACTGATGCTCGCCGGCAACGACCTGGACGTGATCGGGATCATCGGCATCGTGCTTCTCATCGGCATCGTCAAGAAGAACGCGATCATGATCGTGGACTTCGCGCTCGATGCCGAGCGCAACCACGGCAAGGCGCCGCGCGATGCCATTTTCGAGGCGTCGCTGCTGCGCTTTCGCCCCATTCTCATGACCACGCTGGCTGCCATGCTGGGCGCGCTGCCCATGCTGCTGGGCACCGGCACCGGATCGGAGCTGCGTCGACCGCTGGGTCTGGCCATTATCGGCGGCCTCACGCTCAGCCAGCTGCTGACGCTGTTCACCACGCCGGTGATCTACCTGTTCTTCGACCGCGCCGCGCAGCGCCTGCGCCGCAAAGTCGGTAAAGACGGCGCAGCGTCCGACGCCGAGGCCAGCCGGGATCCGAGATGAACGTCACCGGGGTCTTCATCCGCAGGCCGGTGGCGACCACGCTGCTGGCCATCGCAACCGTGCTGTCCGGCCTGCTTGCGTTTTTCAAGCTGCCGGTCGCCCCCCTGCCCAACATCACCTTCCCGGTGGTGGTCGTGCAGGCCAGCATGGCAGGCGCGAGCCCGGCCACCATGGCCTCGACGGTGGCCGAGCCGCTGGAACGGCGACTGCAGACCATCGCCGGCGTGAACGAGATGACCTCGACCAACACCGTCGGATCGACGCGGATCATCGTGCAATTCGATCTGGCCCGCGACATCAACGGCGCCGCGCGCGACGTCCAGGCGGCCATCCAGGCGGCCCGCGCCGATCTGCCCAGCACGCTGCGCAGCAACCCCACCTACCGCGAATTCAATCCGGCCGATTCGCCCATCATGGTGCTCGCGCTGACCTCGGACACGCTGACCAAGGCGCAGCTCTACGATTCGGCCGACTCCGTCATCCAGCAGCAGCTTTCGGCCATCGACGGCGTCGGCCAGATCACGCTGGGCGGCGGCGCGCTGCCCAGCGTCCGCGTCGAGCTCGAACCCAACAAGCTCAATCACTACGGCATCGGCCTGGAGGACGTGCGGGCGGCGATCGGCGCGGCCAATGCCAACAGCGCCAAGGGCCAGCTGGACGTGGGCGATCAGCGCTATGAGATCCTCTCGAACGATCAGATCAACCGGGCTGCGCCCTATCGCGACCTGGTGATCGCCTATCGCGGCGGCGCGGCCGTGAAGCTGTCCGATGTGGCGGACGTGCTCGATTCGAACGAAAACATCCGCAACGCCGGCCTCTACAACGGCAAGTCGGCGGTACTGGTCATCGTCTATCCCCTGCCCGGCAGCAATATCGTCAACACTGTCGGGCAGATCCGCAGCGTGTTGCCGTCCATCGAAGCCCTGCTGCCCAGCAACATCCACGTGGGCGTCGCGATGGACCGCTCGGAGTCGGTCAACGCCTCGGTCGGCGACACCGAGCGCACGCTTTTCATCGCGGTGCTGCTGGTGATCGGCGTGGTGCTCGTCTTCCTTCGGTCGCCCCGCGCGGTGCTGATTCCCGCGGTGGCCCTGCCGATATCCCTCATCGGCACCTTCGGCCCGATGTACTTGCTGGGCTACAGCCTGGACAATCTATCGCTCATGGCTCTGACCATCGGCACAGGCTTCGTCGTCGACGATGCGGTGGTCGTGCTGGAAAACGTGATGCGCCACATCGAAGACGGCATGAACCCCTTCGAGGCGGCACTCAAAGGCAGCGCAGAGGTCAGCTTCACGGTGATTTCAATGAGCCTGTCGCTCATCGCGGTGTTCCTGCCCATTCTGCTGATGCCGGGCGTGCTGGGCATGCTGTTTCACGAATTCGCCGTCACGCTGTCGATTTCCATCCTGATCTCGCTGGTGGTGTCGCTCACGGTCACGCCGGTCATGTGCGCCTATGTGCTGCGTCGCGAACGCACAGCCCCCGCCCCGGCGCGCTGGGCCCGCTGGGTCGAATCCCAGCTCGAACGCTTCAAGAACGCCTACGACCGCTCGCTGACGGTCGCGCTCAACCACTCCCGAGCAGTAATCCTCGTACTGATCGCCCTGGTGATCGGCAATCTGTTCCTGATCCGCCTGCTGCCGGCAACTTTTTTCCCGGAGCAGGACACCGGCCTGCTTATCGGCAACATCATCGCCGACCAGAGCATCTCCTTTCCGGCGATGAAGAAAAAGCTCGCGCAGATGCAGCACATCGTCCAGCAAGACCCGGCCGTGGCGTCGGTCGCGGGCTTTACCGGCGGACGGGCGCTCAATTCGGCGACGGTATTCATCCAGCTCAAGCCGCTCGCCGAGCGCCGCGCCTCGGCTCAGCAAGTGGTCAACCGGCTCAGGCCCAAGCTCGCGCAGGTGTCCGGCGGACGCCTCTTTCTGCAGGCCCAGCAGGACCTGCGCATCGGCGGACGCCAGTCGGCGGCCGAGTACCAATACACGCTGACCGCCGACGACCCCGAGACCATTTTTCAATGGACGCCGAAGCTGGTCGACGAACTCAACAAGCATCCCGACAAGCTGACCGACGTGAACTCCGACCTGCAGCAGCATGGGCTGCAGGTCTACCTGAATGTCAATCGCGCGCTGGCGGCGCGCTATGGCTTTCGGCCCAATCAGATCGACAGTGTTCTGTACGACGCCTTCGGTCAACGCACGGTGTCGACGGTCTACAACGCCCTTAACCAGTATTTCGTGGTGATGGAGGTCGCGCCGAAATACTGGCAGTACCCGCAGATGCTGGACCGCGTATTCCTCAGCGCGGCGGCCGGCAACGTCAACGGCAGTTCCCAGACCCAGATGTCGAGCGCGCTGGTGCCCAATGCGGCCAAGTCGACGGCGAGCGGCACCAACACGCGCAACGCCGACGCCGCGGCCAACGCCGCGACCAACAGCATCTCCAACAGCAAGGGCAGCGCCTCCAGCGGCAGCGCCGACAGCACCGCGGCCGAGACCATGGTGCCGCTGTCGGCAATGTCGAGCTGGACCACCGGCCACACCGCCACGCAGGTCAATCACCAGGACGGCCTGGTCGCGGGCACGATCTCTTTCAATCTGCCGCCCGGCGGCTCGCTGAGCGCCGCCAGCCAGACGATCGACCAGGCCCTGCGCGACATCCGCGCGCCCACCTCGCTGCACGGCGCCTTCGCCGGCGCGGCGCGCTCGTTCGCGCAATCGATGGGCACCATTCCGCTTCTGATTGCCGCGGCGATCGGCGTGGTCTACCTGGTGCTGGGCATTCTGTACGAAAACACCGTCCATCCGCTGACGATCCTGTCTACGCTGCCGTCCGCCGGCATCGGCGCCACGCTTGCGCTTCTGGTGTTCGGCACGCCCTTCTCGGTGATCGCGCTGATCGGCATGATCCTGCTCATCGGCATCGTCAAGAAAAACGGCATCATGATGGTCGACGTGGCGATCCAGAAGCAGCGCCAGGAAGGCCTGGACGCGCGCACGGCCATCCACCACGCCGCCGTGCTGCGCCTGCGCCCGATCATGATGACCACCGCCGCGGCCGTGCTCGGCGCCGTGCCGCTGGCCGTGGGCCTGGGCCAGGGCGCGTCGCTGCGCCAACCGCTGGGCATCACGGTCATGGGCGGCCTGCTCCTGAGCCAGGTTTTCACGCTCTACACCACGCCGGTGATCTATCTCTATCTGGACCGCCTGCGCGCCCGGCTCGCGATCTGGTCCGCCCGCCTGCCCTGGAACCGGCACTTGAACACGAACGCATGATGAACCCGACCTTCTATGCACCGATCGCACCGGACCGCGCCACACGCGGCGCCCTCGTCCTGTTGATGTGCGCGCTGCTCTCCGCTTGCGCGGTCGGCCCCGATTACCAGCGGCCGGACGTCCCCGTTCCGGCCGCCTACAAAGCGCTGCCCGGCTGGACGCAAGCCGATCCCAATGCCGTCATGGCGCCCAAAGGGCAATGGTGGCAGGCCTTTCACGATCCGCTGCTCGATGCACTCGAGCCGCAGGTCGAAAGCTCCAACCAGACCGTGCGCCAGCGCTACGCCAACTACCAGCAGGCGCTGGCCGAAGTCAAGGTTGCGCGCGGTGCGCTGTTTCCGACGCTGGGCGCGACGAGTTCGTTCACCCGCCAGCGCAGCGCCACCGCATCGACCCTGTACAACTCGGGCACGCTGGAGGGCAGCGCGAGCTGGGACCTCGACCTCTGGGGCAAGGTGCGGCGCTCGATCGAAGAAAACCAGGCCACCGCCCAGGCGGATCAGGCGCTCCTGGCCAATGCGGTGCTCTCCGAGCAGACCGCCCTGGCTACTGCGGTCATCGAGCTGCGCACGACCGACGCCAACATCGACCTCCTGCAGCAGACCGTCGCGGCAGACCAGGAGGCGCTGCGGGTCGTCGAAAATCAAAGCCGCGCCGGAACGACGCCGCCGTCGGACCTGATCACGGCGCGCGTGCAGCTCGAAAGCGCGCAGTCGAGCCTGATTGCGCTGGGCGTGGCGCGCGCCCAGTACGCCCATGCCATCGCGGTGCTGGTCGGTAAAAACCCCGAAGACCTCGATATCCCGCACAACCCCAGGCTGCCCGATTTGCCGCAGGTTCCCGTGGGCGTGCCGTCGACGCTGCTGCAGCGGCGCCCCGACATCGCCGCGGCAGAGCGCCAGATGGCCGCGCAGAACGCCGCCATCGGCGTCGCGATAGCCGCGTTCTATCCTGATATTTCGCTGTCCGCCCTGGACGGCTTCGCGCAGTCGCCGCTCACCAGCCTGCTGCGCGCAGCCAACCGCATCTGGTCGCTCGGCGCCGATGCGAGCCTGACGCTGTTCGACGGCGGCACGCGCAGTGCCGCGGTGCAGGCCGCACGAGCCGGCTACGACGCCACGGTGGCGAACTACCGCGGCGTGGTGCTGGGCGCGTTCCAGGGCGTCGAGGACAATCTGTCGGGCCTGCGCATTCTGACGCAGCAGGCCGAGGTTCTGAACCGCGCCGTGGCCGACGCCGCCCAGGGCGCGCAGATCGCTCTGAACGAATACCGCGCGGGCACGGTGGACTACACCACCGTCGCCACGGCCCAGACGGCGTTGCTGAACAATCGGCAGTCGTTGCTGAACGTCGAGCAGCAGCGGCGGCTGACCACGGTCTCGCTGATCGGAAACCTGGGCGGCGGGTGGTCGGCGGACGCATTGCAATCGACCGTACCCAGTACTAACCCCAATGCCAAACAATTGACGCTTAAACAATAGGCTCTATAAGATTTGCACCACACTGCGGCGTAGCCCCTGCTACGCCTTTTTTATCTTCATCCGCCACCACGGAGCACGAACGCCATGCGCATTCGATCGGCATTGAAACTCTCGGCCATTACCCTGGCCTTGGCCACTTCGGCCTATGCGACCTCGACCCAGGCCGCCTCAGCCAAGGAACGCACCCTGCACTGGGCCTACCAAGGCGACGTGCAGTCCATGGACCCGATGTCGTTGAATGAATCCTTCACGCTGGGTTTCCAGGGCAATATGTACGAGTCCCTGTTCGGCTACGACAAGGATCTCAAGCTGGTGCCCCAACTGGCCACCAGCTGGGAAAACCCCGAGCCCAACAAATGGATCATCCACCTGCGCAAGGGCGTGACGTTCCATGACGGTTCGCCTTTCACCGCCGACGACGTGATCTTCTCCTGGAAGCGCAGCCTCACGCCCGGCTCCGACATGAAGGGCTACGGCGCCGAAGCGACGGACGTCAAGAAAATCGACGACTACACCGTCGAGATCGACACCGCCACGCCGCACCCCATTCTGCCGCGCGACTGGACCTTCCTCTACATGATGAGCAAGAGCTGGTCCGAGAAAAACAACACCACCCAGGCCACCGACGTCAAGAACGGCGCGGGCAACTACGCCAACATGCATGAAGACGGCACCGGCCCCTTCATGATGACCGACCGCGAGCCCGGCGTGAAGACCGTGCTCAAGCGCTTCCCCGGCTACTGGGACAAGAAACTCAAGACCAACGTCGACGAAGTCATCTTCCAGCCCATCACCCAGGAATCGACCCGCGTGGCCGCGCTGCTGTCGGGCGACATGGACATCGTCCAGCCCGTGCCCGTGCAAGACTGGGACCGCCTGAAGAACACCAAGGGCATCAAGATCCTGAACCGCCCCGAAGACCGCGCCATTTTCATCGGCTTCGACCAGTTCCGCCCCGAACTGCTCTATTCGAACGTGAAGGGCAAGAACCCCTTCAAGGACAAGCGCGTGCGCGAGGCCTTCATCCTGGCGGTCGACACCAACGCCATCAACCAGAAGATCATGCGCGGCGCGGCGCATCCGCTGGGTACGCTGATCGCCACCTCGATCAACGGTTACGATCCGTCCTTCGGCGCGCCGTACAAGCCCGACACGGCCAAGGCCAAGAAGCTCCTGGCCGAGGCCGGCTACCCCAACGGCTTCGAAGTCACGCTGGACTGCCCGAACGATCGCTACGTCAATGACGAAAAGATCTGCCAGGCCGTGGCCGGCATGCTGGCCAAGGTCGGCATCAAGATCGACCTGCTGGCCCAGACCAAGTCCAAGTACTTCGCCAAGGTACTGCCGCAGGGCGGCAACATGACCAGCATGTATCTGCTCGGCTGGTCGCCCAGCTCGGTCGACGCCGACAACGTGTTGATCAATCTGGTCCACTGCCCCGACAAGCCGGGTTTCGGCCAGTTCAACTTCGGTCACTACTGCAACAAGGATGTCGACGCGCTGGAAGCCCAGATCGGCGCCGAGACCGACCAGGCCAAGCGCAACGCGCTCATCAAGAAGGCCTTCATGATGGTGCACGACGACTATGCCTACATGACCTTGCATCAGCAGCCGCTGTCGTGGGGCGTGAAGAGCACGATCCAGGTCGCGCAGCGTCCTGACGATGTGCTCGATCTGCGCAATGTCGTGATGCCCTGACCCTCGAGCAGTAATGGGGCGGCCTGGGGCCGCCCCATGTTTTTTCTAAGGTACCCGGCACATGCTTTCCTTTATCGTGCGACGACTTTTGCAGTCGCTCCTGGTCATGCTGGTGGTCTCGCTGATCGCCTTTTCCATGTTCCGCTACGTCGGCGACCCGATCTCGGGCATGGTGGGCCAGGACACGTCTGAACAAGACCGCGCGAAACTGCGCGCCGAGCTGGGTCTGGACGACCCCTTCATCGTGCAATTCGCCCACTTCGTAGAGCACGCCGCGCAGGGCGACTTCGGCGTTTCGTACCGCGAACGCCGCCCGGTGAGCCAGCTGCTCGCCGAACGCTTTCCGGCCACGTTCGAGCTTTCCGTGATTTCCGCCATCCTGGCGCTGGTGCTGGGCATTCCCATGGGCATCTACACCGCGCTCAAGCGGCGCGGCGTCATATCCCAGGCCATCATGGGAATCTCGCTGCTCGGCATCTCGCTGCCGACCTTTCTCGTCGGCATGCTGCTCATCCTGTTCTTCGGCGTGGAACTGCGCTGGCTGCCCACCTTCGGGCGCGGCGATGTGGTGACCCTCTTCGGCAACTGGACCACCGGCCTGCTCAGCGTGTCGGGCCTCAAGTCGCTCATCATGCCGGCCATTACGCTGGCGCTCTTTCAGCTCACCCTCATCATGCGGCTGGTGCGCGCCGAAATGCTCGAAGTCATGCGCACCGACTTCATCAAATTCGCCCGCGCGCGCGGCCTGCCCGAGCGGCTCATCAATCTGCGCCATGCGCTCAAGAATACGCTGGTGCCCGTCATCACCATCACCGGCTTGCAGCTGGGCGGCGTCATCGCCTTTTCGATCATCACCGAGACCGTATTCCAGTGGCCCGGCGTGGGATTGCTGTTCATCCAGGCCATCGGCAACGTCGACATTCCCATCATGTCGGCCTACCTGGTGCTGGTGGCCTTCATCTTCGTGGTCATCAATCTCATCGTCGATCTGCTGTACTTTGCCGTCGATCCCCGACTGCGCGTGCAAAGCAAGTAACAACAAGGACGCGCAATGACTTCCCGATTCAAGAATTTCTTCGCTTCGGTCGCCGACAGCGACGTCTGGTACAGCTTCTGGCGCACCCCCAGCGCCGTGATCGCGGCCGCGATCACGCTGGCCGTCGTGCTGGCCGCCATCTTCGCGCCCATCGTGTCGCCGCATAATCCCTTCGACCTGGCGTCGCTCAACATCATGGACGCCAACACGCCGCCCGCCTGGGCCGCCGAAGGCAGCCGCGACTTCCTCCTGGGAACCGACGACCAGGGCCGCGACGTTCTCTCGGCCATTTTCTACGGTTCGCGCGTGTCGCTGATCGTAGGCGGCGCCTCGGTGCTGTTCTCCATGGTGCTGGGCGTGGCCCTGGGCCTGATCAGCGGCTATGTCGGCGGACGCCTGGACAGCATCATCATGCGTATCGCCGATGTGCAGCTCTCGTTTCCGGCCATTCTGATCGCGCTGCTGGTCGACGGCGTGGCGCGCGGCATCCTGCCCCGCGACATGCAGGAATCCATGTCGCTATACGTGCTGATCTTCTCCATCGGCATTTCGGGCTGGGTGCAGTATGCGCGTACGGTGCGCGGCTCCACCATGGTCGAACGCAACAAAGAATACGTGCAGGCGGCCAAGCTCATCGGCATCGGCCCGATCACCATCCTGCGGCGCCACATTCTGCCCAACGTGACCGGCCCGGTGCTGGTGATCGCCACCATCCACCTGGCGGTGGCCATCATCACCGAAGCCACGCTGTCCTTTCTCGGCGTAGGCATTCCCTCCACCACCCCGTCGCTGGGCACGCTGATCCGCATCGGCGACAGCTATCTCTTCTCCGGCGAATGGTGGATCTCGATTTTCCCCGGCGTGGCACTCGTCATCCTGGTCCTGGCGGTCAACCTGCTGGGCGACTGGCTGCGCGACGCCCTCAACCCCAAACTGCGTTGAGGAAGGCACCGCCATGGCTCTGCTCGACATCAAAGACATCCGCATCGAATTTCCCAGCCGCCGCGGCACGCGCACCGCGGTCGACGGCATCACGCTCGAACTGAACAAGGGCGAGATCCTCGGCGTGGTCGGAGAATCCGGCGCCGGCAAGTCCACCATCGGCAACGCCGTCATCGGCTTGCTCGAAGCCCCCGGCCGCCTGGCCGGCGGCCCGGTTCTGCTCGACGGCAAGCGCATCGACTCGCTATCCGACGCCGAAAAGCGCAAGGTGCGCGGGCGACGCGTCGGCATGATCTTCCAGGATCCGCTCACCTCGCTCGACCCGCTGCAAACGGTGGAAAGCCAACTGGCCGAAACCATGCAGGTGCACCTGAACATCACGCACGAACAGGCCTGCAAGCGTGCGGTGGATCTGCTCACCCAGGTCGGCATCCACCAGCCCGAGCTGCGCGTCAAACAGTATCCGCACCAGTTTTCGGGCGGCATGCGCCAGCGTGTGGTCATCGCGCTCGCGCTGTGCTGCGAGCCCGAGGTCATCATCGCCGACGAACCCACCACTGCGCTGGACGTATCCATCCAGGCGCAGATCCTCGACCTGCTGCGCAAGCTGTGCAGAGAAAAACAGGTGGGCATGATCATCATCACGCACGACATGGGCGTGATCGCCGACGTGACCGATCGCGTGGCGGTGCTCTACCGCGGCAAGCTGGTCGAACAGGGCCCCACGGCCAAGATCCTGGGCAATCCCGACCACCCCTATACCCGCAGCCTGATCTCGGCGGTGCCGCGTCCGGATATCAAGCTCAAGCGCTTCCCGCTGGTGACTTACATCGAAGACGTGAAGACGACGACGCAGATCGACGTCGCCACGCACTGGCTGGGCCAGGCGCGCAAAGACTTCGCCCGCAAGCAAACCCAAGGCCCGCTGGTGCAGGTGCGCGACCTGGGCCTGCGCTTCGTGCTGCGCAATGCCTTCCTCGAACGCAACCGGCGCACGCTCGACGCGGTCAAGCAGGTCAGCCTGGAAATCCCCGAGGGCGAGGTCTTCGGTCTGGTGGGCGAATCGGGCTCGGGCAAATCCACCATGGCCCGCCTGATTTCGGGCCTGTACAAGCCCACCGGCGGCGCCGTGCTCTTTGACGGCACCGACATCAACCAGCTCAAAAGCGAGCGGGCGCTCAATCCCATCCGGCGCCAGATCCAGATGGTCTTCCAGGACCCGTATTCCTCGGTCAACCCGCGCATGCGGGTGCTGGACATCATCGCCGAGCCCATCCGCTTCCATAAGCTGGCTGCGAACGAAGCCGAGGTGCGCCGCATCGTCGGCGACCTGCTCGACGTCGTGGGCCTGGGCGGGCAAGCCGCGGGCCGCTTCCCGCACGAGTTCTCGGGCGGCCAGCGCCAGCGCATCGCCATCGCCCGCGCGCTCGCCACGCGGCCGCGTTTCCTGATCTGCGACGAACCGACTTCGGCGCTGGACGTGTCCATCCAGGCGCAGATTCTCAACCTGCTCAAAGATCTGCAGGAACAGCTGCAGCTGACCATGCTCTTCATCAGCCACGATCTGCCCGTGATCCGCCAGATGTGCGACCGCGTGGGGGTGATGCGGCATGGCGAACTGCTCGAGGTCGCGGAAACGGAAACGCTGTTTACCGCGCCACAACACGAATACACCCAGCATCTGCTGGGCCTGATGCCGCGCCTGCAGCAGATGTCGCAAGAGGGATTGGAGATCGCGTAATGACTACCGAAACCCTACTTTTTACCGGCGGCCGCGTCTTCGACGGCCTGGGCCAGACCCTCGACGGCCACGCTGTAATGGTCGAAGGCGGACAGGTCGCCCGCGTTGCCCCTGCGGGCGAATTCCACGGCTATGCCGGCCGCAAGGTCGACACCGCCGGCATGACGCTGATGCCCGGCCTGGGCGACTGCCACGTGCACCTGGTCTACACCGGCGGGGCCGACCCCAACGGCATCATCAGCAAGCAGACCCCGGGCGAGATCACCCTGACCGCGCTGGAGAACGCCCAGACTGCGCTCAAGGGCGGCGTCACCGCGGTACGCGACTGCGGTGGCAAGGACTATCTCGAATTTTCGGTGCGCAACGCGATCGCGCGCGGCGCCTTCATGGGCCCCACTATTCGCGCGGCCGGCCGCATGATCTGCATGACGGGCGGCCACGGCAACCGCATGGGCCGCGTGGCCGACGGCGTCGACGACGTGATCCGGGCCGTGCGCGAGCAAGTGCACGCCGGCTGCGATCTGGTCAAGATCATGGCCACGGGCGGCGTGATGACGCCCGGCGTCAACCCCATGGACGCGCACTACACCGCCGAGGAAATGCGCGTGGGACTGCACGAGGCCAAGCGCTTTCACAAGAGCACGGCCAGCCACGCCCAGGGCACCGAAGGCATCCTCAACGCAGTGCGCGGCGGGGTCGATTCGGTCGAGCACGGCATTTACATGGACGAGGAATGTCTGCGCGAAATGCTCGAACGCCAGACCTACCTGGTGCCGACCATCGCCGCGCTCAAGAACATCCTGGACAACGCCGACAAAGGCATCCCGCCCTACGCGGTGGAAAAGGCCCGCAACGTGGCCGAGCGCCACCGCGAATCGTTCAAGATGTACTACAAAGCGGGTGGACGCATCGCCCTGGGCACCGACGCCGGCACGCCCTACAACCTGCACGGCGAAAACGCCATGGAACTGGCCTTCATGGTCGAGTTCGGCATGACCCCGGTCGACGCCCTGATCGCGGGCACGTCCCGCGCGCACGACCTCATGGGCCTGATCAACGCCGGCCGCATCCTCAAAGGTGCCCAGGCCGATCTGCTGCTGGTCAAGGGCGACCCCACGCAGGACATCGCCTGCGCCGCCCAGCGCGCCAACCACGTCGCCGTGCTCAAGGGCGGTGTCGTCGCCGCGGGCAGCCTGCCGGCGTAATACAAGACGCCACACCGATAGGGCCGGGAACCCCGGAGGAATCCGGGGCGCGGGGCCGGCCAACCGATGCCCGCCGGGCGGGCACCGCAATTGCACAGGGCAGCCTCAGCGTCTCAAGAGGGCAAACGCTGAGGCAATCAAGACAGCCCTGGCGTCTTAAAACCTGTTGCGCTACAGAGAAAGCCCGCTATCGGTTACAATGGCGCTGTGCCTCTCCAATCGGCACGCCTCCGCTGGCGTTTTGATCGCCACGCGCCGGGGCCATCGCAACGCCTTCCTCAACCCTGGCCGCGATCGCCCCTTCCCTCCTCGAATTGCCAGCCCGGATTGGCGTCGCTCGATTGAAGCGATGGGCTGAGCGCTGGAGTTGTTTTGACTACCACTACGAATACCTTTGCCGACCTCGGTCTGGCCGACACGCTTTTGCGCGCCATCGCCGAAACCGGGTACACCACCCCAACCCCCATTCAAGCCCAGGCCATCCCGCTCGTTCTGCAAGGCGGCGACCTGATGGCAGCCGCTCAGACGGGCACCGGCAAGACGGCGGGCTTCACCCTGCCCATCCTGCAGATTCTCACGCAGAACAAGCCTGCGGCCCGCAAAGCCGGCCGCCCGCGCTGCCTCATCCTCACTCCCACCCGCGAACTCACCGCCCAGGTAGCCGAGTCGGTGCAGACCTACGGCAAATACGCCGGCCTGACGTCCATGGTGATGTTCGGCGGCGTCAATATCAACCCGCAGATCAGCGCGCTGAGAAAGCCCGTGGACATTCTCGTGGCCACGCCCGGCCGCCTGCTCGATCATGCCGGCCAGAAGACCGTCGACCTCTCCGGCGTGGAAATCCTGGTGCTGGACGAAGCCGACCGCATGCTGGACATGGGCTTCATCCATGACATCCGCCGCGTGCTGCGCCTGCTCCCGGCGCAGCGCCAGAACCTGCTGTTCTCGGCCACCTTCTCGGAAGAGATTCGCCAGCTGGCGCGCGGCATCCTGCGCGATCCCGGCGAAGTCTCGGTCACCCCGCGCAACACCACCACCGAGCGCGTGGCGCAGTCGGTGCATCTGGTGCAGCAATCGCACAAGCGCGATATGGTCAGCCACCTGATCCGCGAAAGCGGCTGGCACCAGGTGCTGGTCTTCACGCGCACCAAGCACGGCGCCAATCGTCTGGCCGAGAAGCTGGTCAAGGACGGCCTGACGGCCGCGGCCATCCACGGCAACAAGAGCCAGTCGGCCCGCACCCGTGCGCTGTCCGGCTTCAAGGATGGCGGCGTGGCCGTGCTGGTCGCGACCGACATCGCCGCGCGCGGCCTGGACATCGACCAGCTGCCGCTGGTGGTCAATTTCGAACTACCCAACGTGCCGGAAGATTATGTGCACCGTATCGGCCGCACCGGCCGTGCGGGTGCGACGGGCACGGCGATCTCGCTGGTCGACGATAGCGAGATCAAGCTGCTCAAGGGCATCGAGCGTCTCATCAACAAGCCGATCGAACGCAAGCCTTTGCCGGCCGGTTGGACGGCGCCCGTGCGCAGCGCCGCCGAAGAGCGCGCCGAACTGGAAGACGACCGCGACGACGAACGTCCGCGCGGCGGCCGCGGCATGCGTAGCGAACCGCGCCGCGGCGGTCTAGGCCCGGGCCAACGCGCCGGCGGCAACGTCGGCAGCCGCAACGGTAGCGGCGTCAATCAACGCGGCGGCGCCAAGCCAGCCCAACCCAGCGGCCACGGCCGCGCCGCCCAGCCGCAGGGCGATCGCCGCGAGCCGCGTCCGGCCAGCCAGCCAGCGCGCCGCCCCGAAGGCGCCCGCCCGCAGCAGACCGGCGCCCAGCCGCGCCGCGCCGGCGCACTGCTGGGCAAGTAAGTCATAAACTGCCTGCCTCTCTCGCCTACCTAACCGCACCATGACGCTCGCCACCTGGCTCACTTTCTTTCTGGCCTGCTGGGCCATTTCGATTTCGCCAGGGCCCGGCGCGCTGTCGGCCATGTCGGCCGGTCTGAAATACGGTTTCCCGCGCGGCTACTGGAACACGGTCGGACTGATCCTGGGCATCCTGGGTCAGTTCCTGATCGTGGCGGTGGAACTGGGTGCCGTACTGGCTGCGTCCGAGACCGCCTTCACCGCGGTCAAGCTCCTGGGCGCGGGCTATCTGGTCTACCTGGGCGTAAAGCAGTTGCGCGCCCGCGCCGCGCCGGTCGCGCTCGAACCCGAAGAGCGAGGCACAGCGTCGGCGCGCGCGCTCATCATGCGCGGCATGCTGCTCAATCTCACCAACCCCAAGGGCACGGTGTTCCTGCTGGCGGTAGTGCCGCAATTCGTCGACCCCTCGCGGCCGCTGACGCAGCAATACGCCATGCTCGCCGGCTCGCTGGCCTTCACCGACATCGTCGTCATGGGCGTCTATACCCTCCTGGCGGCCAAGGTGCTGGGCCTGTTGCGCGGCCCCTCGCACATTCGCTGGATGAACCGCAGTATCGGCTCGCTCTTCATCGTCGCGGGCCTGTTTCTCGCCACTTTCCGCCGTCACGCCTGAAGCGAACGGCTTTCGCACACGCACCATGAGCATCCCCCAGGAAGTCGCTCGGCGACGCACATTCGCCATCATCTCCCACCCTGACGCGGGCAAGACCACGCTGACGGAAAAACTGCTGCTGTTCGCAGGCGCCATTCAGATCGCCGGCAGCGTCAAAGCCCGCAAGGCCTCGCGCCATGCCTCGTCGGACTGGATGGAGATAGAAAAGCAGCGCGGCATCTCGGTGGCCTCGTCGGTGATGCAGATGGAATACCGCGACTGCGTCATCAACCTGCTCGACACCCCGGGCCACCAGGACTTTTCGGAAGACACCTATCGCGTGCTTACCGCGGTGGATGCGGCACTGATGGTGATCGACGCGGCCAACGGCGTGGAGCCGCAGACCATACGCCTGCTGCAGGTCTGCCGCGCGCGCAACACGCCCATCATCACCTTCATCAACAAGCTCGACCGCGAAGTGCGCGAACCGCTCGAGCTGCTGGCCGAAATCGAATCGCACCTGGGCATGGACACCGTGCCTTTCTCCTGGCCCATCGGGATGGGCAAGACCTTTGGCGGCGTGTTCGACATGCGTCGCGACCGCATGCGCGTGTTCCGGCCTGGCCAGGAGCGCCTGTCCGACGCCGACGACGTGATCGAAGGCCTGGACAACCCCGACATTGCCGAGAAATACGGCGATGCCTTCGCCAAGGCGCGCGAAGAAATCGGCCTGCTCACCGATGCCGCTCCTGCCTTCGACCGCGAGGCCTTTCTTGCCGGCAAGCAGTCGCCGATTCTGTTCGGCTCGGCGATCAACAACTTTGGCGTGCAAGAGGTGCTGGACGCCCTGGTCGAGCAGGCGCCGCAGCCGGGTTCGCGCCAGGCGCTCGAGCGCGAGGTCAAGCCGGAAGAACCCAAATTCAGCGGCGTGGTGTTCAAGGTGCAGGCCAATATGGACCCGGCCCACCGCGACCGAGTGGCCTTCCTGCGCGTGTGCTCCGGCAAATTCGAGCGCGGCATGCGCATGAAGGTCGCCCGCACCGGCAAGGAAATCAAGCCCAACAACGTGGTCACCTTCATGTCGCAGCGGCGCGAGCTGCTCGACGACGCCTATGCCGGCGACATCATCGGCATTCCCAACCACGGCGTGCTGCAGTTGGGCGACGTGCTCACCGAAGGCGAGAGCCTGCGCTTTACCGGCCTGCCGTTCTTTGCGCCCGAACTCTTTCAGGCAGTCGAAGTGAAGGATCCGCTGCGCACCAAGCAGCTGCGCACAGGCCTGACTCAGCTCGGCGAAGAAGGCGCCATCCAGGTCTTCCGACCCGATGTGGCCGGCGGCGCGCTGCTGCTGGGCGCGGTCGGGCAACTGCAGTTCGAGGTGGTGGCCCATCGCCTCAAAACCGAATACGGCGTGGACGCACGCATGATGCCCTCGCGTTACACCATGGCCCGCTGGATCACCTCCGACTCGCCCGCCGCGCTGCGCAAGTTCATGGATGCCAATGCCGCCCATATCGCCTATGATGTGGTCGACGCGGCGGCCTTCCTGATCGGTTCGCCCGCTCAACTGCGCGTGGCCGAGGAGCTCTACCCGGATGTCAAGTTCCACGCCATGCGCGAGCACGGCGGCAAGGTGTTCTCCGAGAAGGCCTGACCGCGCGTCGGCTGGTAGAAGAGGCTAGAACGATGTCTTGGCGTTTCCTGATTGCAATACTCATCGTGGCGGCAGGCGCCTCCGCCTGGGGCGGCATCCAGTTGGGCAACTGGATGATCAGCCATGCGCCGCCGGCGAGCTCCAACGCCACCGCCAACCAGAGCAGCGACGAGTCCAATCTGCCCACGCTCGATGCCAACGGCCTGCCCTATACGGCCCAGCCGCCCCAGCCTCTGGTCAACGGCACCCTGGGCGTACCCGAAAAGCCGGCCACGCAAGATTGGTCCACGCGCCCCCCTTCGCTGTTCGACAGCGCCGACCCCAATGTGCAGATCTCGCGCGACAGCGTCACGCAGGATCAGGCCCAGGCCGCCGCCAATGCCAACAATGCCGCCCTGCCGACCGGCGCGTCCGACGTCGCCACGCTCGATCTCGAAAAACCGCCAGCCATCAGCCAGCCGCCTGCAGGCAGCGGCGGCTTCAACCAGACCCCCCTTACCGCCCAGATGGGTGGCGCGTCGGGCCAGCCCGCCGCCGCAAATTGGCAGGTCGCTTTGCATAACGCCGTCGAGCAATGCTCCAAGCTGGGCTTCTTCCAGCGGCCCTCCTGCGTCTGGGCCGCACGCAACCGATACTGCGAGCCCAACAACGCCTGGGGCTCGGTGAACGACTGTCCTGCCAAGCCGAGCAACTGATATTGCCGGCACGGCCATGAAAAAGGGCTCCGCGGAGCCCTTTTTCATTTGCTGCCGATACGCTGGTCTGCGCGGGTTTTCATTCCTCGGCGCGGACCTGACTCTGCAGGTAATTCTGCAGACCCATCTTGTCGATCAGCTCGAGCTGGGTTTCCAGATAGTCGATGTGATCTTCGGTGTCGTCCAGGATCTCGCGCAGCAGATCGCGCGAAACGAAATCTCGCACGGTCTCGCAGAAGGCGATGGCTTCTTTGAGCAAGCCTTGCGACAACTCTTCCACCTTGAGGTCGCACGTCAGGATTTCGGGCACGCTCTCGCCGATGAGCAGTTTGTGCAGATCCTGCAGATTGGGTAGGCCGTCCAGCATGAAGATGCGCTGGATCAGTTTGTCGGCGTGACCCATTTCCTCGATCGATTCCTGCCGCTCGTGCTTGCCCATCTTCTCGAAACCCCAGTGATCCAGCATGCGGGCATGCAGGTAATACTGGTTGATGGCCGTCAGTTCGTTGGTGAGCTGCTTGTTCAGATATTGAATGACTTGCTTGTCGCCTTTCATGCTGGGCTCCCGATGGCATTGCGCGGCTCATGCCGCGCTCGATTCGAGGTCGGACGCTGACAGCATACCCTGGCGTGTCGGCAGGCGGCTCATGCCTATCGCATTTCGTCGCCTGCTCTCGTTCTTGCCCGGATAATCACACGGCGCGGCGCGTGGCCAGCCAGATGCCCAGGCCGATGGGCACGATACCCGCCATGTCCAGCCACGATACCGGCTCGCGCAGAATCAGCCAGCCGAAAAACAGGCCCAGGGGCGGCATGAGAAAGTGCAGGGAGCTGGCCGACGTGGCGCTCTGGCGCTTGAGAATGGTGATCCACAAGGCGTAGCCGCCTATCGACACGCCCACGACGATATAGGCCATGTTCCAGAACAGACTGGCCGTAGGATGCACATGCCGCAGCGACTCATAGTGCACGGCAAAAGGCAGCAGCAATACGCCGCCCGCCAGCGCCTGCACGCCTGTCGTAACCCAGATCGTGGTCTTGGGCGCCATGCGCTTGTAAAGCAGCGTGCCCGCCACCAGCCCCAGCAGTCCGCCCGCCACCAACAGCGCGCCGTGCGGATCTTCATGCATGCCGACAAAGCGCGAACGCAGCACCAGCGCCACGCCGGCCAGTCCCAGGCATAGCCCGACGTATTGACGCCATCCCAGCCGCTCGCCCAGCACCGGCCCGGCCAAAAGACCCGTCAGAAGCGGATTGGTGCTGATCAGCACCGCGGTAAAGGCCGACGACACGGTCGTCATGCCGATCCAGCTCAAGCCCAGGTAAAGCGCGTTGTTGCACAGACCCAGCACCGTCAGGCATCCGAAATCGCGCCAGCCGATGCTGCGCAGGCCTCCCTTCAGGCCGCCCGTGGCTGCGGCCATGACCATCATCATCGACCCCGCAGCCAGAAAGCGCAGGGTTAGCAGGATCAGGGGAGGACAGTCCTCCAGCGCCACCTTGGCCGCCGCGAAGGCCGAACTCCAGAGTACGCAAAACAAGGCGATCATGCCCCAGGCCGTGCGCTGCCGGACATCCGGGCCGGCGTCCGCAAGCGGCGCACAAGGGTTCAAGGCGGGGGCGAAGGAGGGTTTCATGGCGAGCTGCCGGTGGGAAAAGGGCGACTGGCCGACGGCGGCCATGTCTGGAGCACCGATTCTGCGCTTAGCCCCATACATTGACAAATTCTTTGTTTAGATCAAAAGTATTTGAAATTCGAATGCTTTGTCTCGTCGAGGCCACGCCATGGATCTGGATCTGCTGCACAGTTTCGTCTCCGTCGTCGACGCGGGCGGCTTCACGCGGGCGGGCGAACGCGTACATCGCACGCAGTCCACGGTCAGCCAGCAGATCCGCAAGCTCGAATCCGACCTGGGCTGCGCCCTGTTTCGCCGCATAGGCCGGCAGGTGGACCTGACCGAAGACGGCGAACGGTTGTTGGGTTATGCCCGCCGCATGCTGGCCCTGTCTACCGAAATCCGCGAAACCGTGAGCGGCAAACCCCACCTGGAAGTCGTTCGCCTGGGCGTGCCTGATGATTTCGCCGTGCCCCAGCTGACCGCTCTTGCGGCGGATTTCGCCACCGCCCACCCACAAGCCCGCATCGCCATGCGCTGCGACCTGAGCGTGCAACTGGGCCGCGCGCTGGACCGCAGCGAGCTCGACATTGCGCTGATCAAGCGCGAGCCCGGCGCGGGCGACTGCCTGGCCGCCTGGCCCGAGCGCCTGCGCTGGCTGCGCGGCCACCGAGAATCCGACAAGCCGCTGCCCGATCCGATCCCGCTGGTGGTCTTTCCGCAAGGGTGCGTCTATCGCAACCGCGCCATTCACGCTCTGGAAAGCGCCGGCCGGCGCTGGCGCATTGCCTATGAAAGCCCCAACATCCACGGGCTACAGGCTGCGCTGGAGGGTGGATTGGGCGTGGGGCTGCTGGCCGAGCGCTGTATGACGCCCGGCACACAAAGTTGCGACGATCTGCTGCCGCCACCGGCGCCCAGCGAGCTGGCCTTGCACCTGAGCCCGCTGGCCGGCGCCGCGGCACGCGAGCTGGCGCAGGCCATCAGGCAATTCTGCCGCGACACGATCGAATAGCGCGCAGGGCAAAGCCCTTGCCGTAAGGCCGCGCGGGCCTCAGGCCGCCGCAGCGGCGGTGGGAAGAAGCGAACTATTGGCGGCCTGGCCTTGCTCGGCCATTACGGCGGCCGGCTTTGCCGGCATGGTGACGTCGCGGATCTCGCAAACGCTTGAAGCGCGCCCGCCGGGCAGATATTCGCAAGCCGTGCTGGCGCACCGGCCGCAACACGAAGCCACGCCCAGTTCAAACTGAAGATCGTCCAGCGACGCGGCGCCCGCGTCGACGCAAGCGCGAACCTGACGCTCGGTGATGGCATTACAGACGCAAATATACATGCGAATTATTATCATCTATATAAGCTGCATGCGCAAGCACTGAACACCCGGATATTGCAACGCTGGGCACAGATAAACAGAAGCCGGCTTTTACGCAACAGCCTGTTTGCCGGTTCGCGGCCGCGGATTTTGCATTTATATTTCATCCATATACGGGATATATTCCCATATATGGATGAAAAAATCGCCGATCAAAACCGCTCCCTCGCCGAACACCTGCGTGCGCTCCGTACCGACCGCGGCCTCACGCTGCAAAATCTCTCCGCCGAGAGCGGCGTGAGCCGGGCGACGCTATCCCGCATCGAGAACGGCGAGGTCAGCCCGACGGCGGAAACGCTCGGCCGACTGGCATCGGCGTTCGGCCTGCCCCTGTCGCAACTGCTGGCGCCGATGGAGACGAGTTTTGCGCCGCTGGTGCGTCATGCCGATCAAAGCGTCTGGCAAGATCGCGAGCATGGGTTCTCGCGGCGCACGCTCTCGCCGCCCAGCAGGCAGTTGAAGCTCGAGTTGATCGAGTGCGCGATCGAGCCTCGTCAACGCATTGCCTACGAGCGCCCAGCGTTCGCGGGCCATGAACATCATCTGGTGCTGTTGTCCGGTGCGCTCACGCTGAGCGTCGACGGCATACGGTACGAACTGGCCCCGGGCGACTGCCTGCGATATCGGCTGCGCGGCGCGTCGTCGTTCGAGACCGGCGATCAGGCCGCCCACTACCTTATCGCCATGACGTGAGGAACCGCCTTTCATGCAAGCGCAAATCATCGAACTCGACGGCCCCGCGCTCGAACAAAGACTGGCAGCGCTTGCGCGAATTCTCGCCGACAGCGTCGCGCTGGGCGCGGCGATCGGCTTCATGGACACGCTGACCCGGGACGACGCGGCCCACTTCTGGCGCGGCAGCGTCCAACCCGAGGTCATCGCCGGAAGACGAATTCTCTTCGTCGCGCAGCGCGACGAAGAGGTTCTCGGCACCGTGCAGCTCATCACCGGCATGCCGCTCAATCAGCCCCATCGCTGCGAGATCGCGAAGATGATGGTCGATCCGCGCGCGCGCAGACTCGGCCTGGGCCGGGCGCTCATGAACCGCGCCATCGACCGCGCCCGCGAGCTCGGCAAGACGCTCATTACCCTGGACACGCGCACCGGCGACGTCGCCGAACCGCTATACGCCTCGGTCGGCTTCGAGGCCGCGGGCGTGATTCCCGATTACGCATGGGACCCGGACGGCAAGGCCCGGCACGCGACCACTTACATGTACTGCAGGCTCTGAACGGACCTCACTGCTGCCGGAACACCAGCACCAGTCCGGCCAGTATGGCCGCCATGCCGGCCAGCGCCAGCCAGGGCAGGGCATTGCCCAGCACCAGGTAATCCAGCAGCACCGTCACCACCGGCACCAGGTAGAACAGGCTGGTGACGTTGACCAGGTTACCCGAGCGGATCATCCGGTACAGCAGCAGCTGCGCCACGACGGAAATCACCAATCCGAGCCAGAGCACCGGCACGAGCAGGCCCCAGGTCCATTCGATCGTGAAGGGCTGGAAGGGCACGCACAGCAGATAGAGCGCCAGGCTGACCGCATATTGCAGCGGCAGAACCTGATCTGGCGCCTGGTCGATCCGCTTCTGCATCAGCGCGCCCACCGTCATGCAGCCCAACGCGGCCAGGCCGAAGAGAATGCCGGCAAGCGAAAACCGGGCAACGGCCAGGCTCTCCCAGACCACCAGCGCCAGCCCGCCCAGCGCGAGCAGCAAGCCGACCAGGCGCCAGGGAGAAAATCGCCGTTCGGTGAGCAGCAGGGTCAGGATCGGCTGAATGCCGAGCAGGGTGGCCAGCAGCCCCGGCGTGACGCCGTACGCCATGGATTGGAAGTAGCACAGCGAATAGCCGCTGATCAGCAGCAGGCCCGCGAGCGCCACGCGCCCGCGGGTGCCGGGCGTGGGCAGCCAGCGGCGGCGGCCGCGCAACGCGGTCAGAAAGATCAGGGCCAGTCCGAACCGCAGGACCAGAAACGCCATAGGCGAACCGTGATCCAGGCCCCAGCGCGTGAAGATGGCGCCGCTGCCCCACAAGAGAACGAAGAGGGCCATAGTGGCCCACGATGAATGTCGAGATGTCATGTCTGGGACTCGTCTGTCGAATGATGATGACGAACTCCGCCCGGCCGGGTGCTCACCCGGCAACAAAGAATCAGGCTGGAGTCGCGAAAACGGCCGTGTCAGGCCGCAACGGTCATGCTCGGCGGCGGGTGCGCGCCGGAAACCGTCGGAGGTGCGACAGACGAGGGAGGAGGCATGGCCGCCCGCGCGCCAATGCCCGCTGCCTTGACGAGAGACGGGCAATCAACATAAAAGGCGCTGGATTTCATGGCGTGTGCGTGCCGTGCCGAAGTAGGATGTATTTACCGAGCGACTATACCTGCGTTATGCACGAAAGCCAACGCGACAAGCGGCGCTGCGCATCAACGCAGCACCTGCGCCTGCGCCTTGCGCACCGCCGCCGGCGCGATGCGCAGCGCTTCGCGATACTTGGCCACTGTACGGCGGGCAATCACGATGCCGCGCTCGGACAGACATTGCATGATCTGGTTGTCGGAGAGCGGCTTGCTGCGATTTTCTTCGGCCACCATCTTGCGGATGTGTTCCTGCACCGCCGTGGCCGACGCCGAGTCGCCGGTGTCGGTGGCCAGCCCCGTGCCGAAGAAGCGTTTGAGTTCCATCGTACCGAACGGTGTGAGCATGTACTTCTGTGTTGTGGCCCGCGAAATCGTGGATTCGTGCAGACCCAGCTCATTGGCGATGTCTTTGAGGATGAGGGGGCGCATGGCTGCGGCGCCGTGAGTGAGGAAATCCGACTGATGCGCCACGATGGCCTGCGACACCCTCAGGATGGTGTCGAAACGCTGTTCGACGTTGCGTATCATCCAGCGGGCCTGCTGCAGTTGGGCTTGCAAAGCCGTATGGCCGCCTTCGCGCCGACTGCCCAGCAGCTGGGCATAGACGCCATTGACGTGCAGGCGCGGCACCACCGCACTGTTGAGCACAGCCTGCCAGCCCTGACGGGTCTTGCGCACCAGCACGTCGGGCACGGCGTAGTCGGCTGCCGGCACGGTCCAGGCGCGCCCTGGACGCGGATCCAACCGCACGATCAGCGCATAAGCCGAGCGCAGCAACTCGGCATCGCACTGCAGGGCTTCTCGCAGCCGCGCCGGATTGCCCGCCGCCAGCAAAGGCAGATGCTGGGCGCATATCTGCCGGGCACAGGCCAGCACCTGGCTGTCGGCGGCTTCCGGCAGGCGCGAGACGTCGGGATTGCGCAATTGCAGCCACAGACAGTCGGCCATGTCGCGTGCGCCGATGCCGGGCGGATCAAAGGATTGCAGCAGCGTCAGCGCGGTGCGCAATTCATCGGCATCGACCTCGAGCTCGGGCGGCAGCCAGGTCAATATTTCGTCCAGCGGCGACCCCAGGTAGCCATTGTCGTCGAGCTCGTCGATCAGCACGCGCACCAGCGTCTGGTCGCGCGCCTGGGCTCGGGTAAGCGCAAGCTGGCCCAGCAGATGTTCGCGCAGGGTATCGGCGTGCGCGGCCTGCGGCAGATCGTCGTCGGGGTACACCCCGCCCGCGCCCGGCATCTCCTCGGCACGCAGCTCGGCCGACTCGCCGTACGAGTCGGCCTGTTCCAGCGAATCCTCGCGCTCGGGATCGGTCGCTTCGGCGACCGGGGCCGGTTCGTCGTCGCGCTCGAGCAGCGGGTTTTCGATCAGCGCCTGGGAAATCTCCATATCGAGCTCGATGGACGACAGCTGCAGCAGCCGGATGGACTGCTGCAGCTGCGGCGTCAGGGCCAGATGCTGGCCTTGGCGAATTTCCAGGGTGGGGCGATTGCTCATAGGTACAATCATAAAGGTCAATCGGACGCCGACCCTCGTACGCCAACACTTTCACGCGCCAGACATGCCAGCCACTCCCGATCGCATACGCCAGGATCGCCGTCTCATCGGCAAGACACTGTTCAAGCTGTCGTTGACGCGCCTGGCCATTCTGGCCGTAGGCATCGTCGTCGCCGCAGGCATCTGGATCTACATCGCATCTTGGATCCTGAACGACGCTTCGCCCTGGATTCAGGGCCTGGACCAGCGCATCGGCCTGAACTGGCAGCACATTCTGGGCCCCACGGCCGTCAGCCTTCTCAACGGTTTCATCAATCCCTGGCTGTGGCGCATCCTGGCGCTCATCTGGACGCTCATCGTCGCATACAGCCTCAAGGCATGGGTGCTGTCCAGCCTGGCCGCCGGTCGACTCTATACGGTCGACAGCCGCGTGCTGGCCGAGATGCACCCCCAGCTGTGCGATGAGGTGATCGACGTGCTGCGCTGGGTCTGGCAGGACCGCAGCGAGCCCTTCACCATCGGCGATCTGCAACGTGCCCACAAAGAGCTCGGCGGCAATCGCGTCGGCAAGATCGCCCTGGTGCGCGACCAAAGCGCCATTCTCGACCAGGGTAGCGCCGACGATATGCGTTCCGAGGACCTGCCGCGCGCAACACGGCGCCAGACCGAACCCACGCTCGGCCGATCTCGCTGACCGTCGAAAAATGCCCCAAAAGGGGGGCTTTTTGCCTTCGGGTGGCGCGCCAGCAAAAAGTTAGTTTGCGCCGCCACAAAAAATGTGAAAGACTAGAAAGATGAACGCGCAACGCACCTTTTTTGCACAAGCTGCGGCCCGGGGCAACGCCCGCGCCGGGTTTGCCGCCGCGCGTCTTTCCTGCAACGCCTCCCCTGTGGCCGTCTCGGCCGCGCTAGCGCTACCCCTAGACCTAGCGATCGGTTGCCGAGCCTAGCGTTCGTGGTGTTCGGCAGCCCCAGGCCCGCGGATCTCCCCGCCGCGGCGCAGCTTGCCACAAGCCCGCTTTCTGCTTAAAAATTTGAATCCAGCCCGCATACCTTGCGGACTGATGTCGGCACCGCTTTGCCACTGGCCGCCACCCTGGCCACCTGCCGGCACGACGGATTCACGAGACCCGAGGCCCCGAAATGATGTTCGCCAACCCCGCCAGCAAATACGTTCCCTTCCGCCCCTTCACGCGCGATTATTCCGAGCGCACCTGGCCCAGCAAGCGCATCACCCATCCCCCCATCTGGATGAGCACCGACTTGCGCGACGGCAACCAGGCCCTGATCGAACCCATGAGCGTCGAGCGCAAGCTGCGCTTCTTCGATCAGCTGGTGAAGATCGGCTTCAAGGAAATCGAAGTGGGCTTTCCCTCGGCCTCGCAGACCGATTTCGATTTCGTGCGCAAGCTCATCGACGAGAAGCGCATCCCCGACGACGTCACCATCATCGTGCTCACGCAGGCGCGCGAAGAACTGATCAGCCGCACGGTGGAATCGGCCGCCGGCGCCAAGCGCGCCATGATCCACCTCTACAACGCCTGCGCCCCGTCCTTCCGCAAGATCGTCTTCAACATGAACAAAGACGAGGTGAAGAACGTCGCGGTCACCGGCACCAAGCTGGTCATGAAATACATGGCCCAACATCCCGGCACCGACTGGCGCTACGAATATTCGCCCGAGGTCTTCTCCACCACCGAACCCGAGTTCGCGCTCGAAGTGGCCAATGCCGTGGCCGAGACCTGGGGCGCCACGCCCGAGCGCAAGCTGGTGCTCAACCTGCCCGCCACCATCGAGGCCACCCAGCCCAATCTGTACGCCGACCAGATCGAATGGATGTGCAAGAACCTGGCGCGCCGCGACAGCATCATCGTCAGCCTGCACCCGCACAATGACCGCGGCACCGCCGTGGCGGCCGCCGAGTTCGGCGTGATGGCCGGAGCCGACCGCATCGAAGGCTGCCTCTTCGGCAGCGGCGAGCGCACCGGCAACGTCGACCTGGTGACGCTGGCGCTCAACCTCTATACCCAGGGCATCCACCCGGGCCTGGATTTCTCCGATATCGACGAAGTGCGCCGCACCGCCGAGTACTGCAACCAGATCCCCGTGCATCCGCGCCACCCCTACGCGGGCGACCTGGTATTCACGGCCTTCTCCGGCTCGCACCAGGACGCCATCAAGAAGGGCTTTGCGGTGCAGAAACCCGACGCCGTGTGGGAAGTGCCCTACCTGCCCATCGATCCGGCCGACCTGGGCCGCAGCTACGATGCGGTCATCCGCGTGAACAGCCAATCGGGCAAGGGCGGCGTGTCCTACCTGCTCGAGCAGGAACACGGCCTGGTCCTGCCGCGCCGCCTGCAGATCGAGTTCTCGCGCGCCATCCAGCGCGTCACCGACGAGACCGGCCGCGAAGTGACCTCGGGCGACGTGTACGGCATCTTCGACAGCGAATACCTGGCGCAGACCTCGCCTTGGAAGCTCATCAGCCACCGCATCGAAAGCAACCCCTCGGCCGGCGAAGGCAAGCATTACACGGTCACGGCCGAACTCGACTACGACGGCGAGCGCCGCACGGTGCAAGGTAGCGGCGACGGCGCGCTGGCGGCCTTCGTCGCCGCCGTGGGCGAACCGATCCGCATCATGGACTACACCGAGCACGCCATCGGCACCGGCACCGACACCCGCGCCGCCTGCTACGTGGAAACGCGCGTGGGCGATTCGCCGACCGGTTTCGGCGTCGGCATCGACGGCGACATCGTCACGGCCTCGTTCCGCGCGGTATTGAGCGCGGTGAACCGTCGCGTGGCCGCACGCAGCATGATCGCCGAAACCGCCGAGGACGAAGCCATCGCATAACGCTTCAAAGCAGCCCCCGGAACGATCTTCCGGCACGGCCCGCCCCCTGAAAGCCAGCCCTTATCCGGGCTGGCTTTTTTTATTTCCTATGCTGCGCTGCAGCTAGCCACGCCGGGAGTTTTCCCCTATAAATTCCATATACAGAATATTTATTCATCATAAAAAATATAAGTCCGACCCAATCGGCTACCGGAGCAGGCACGCATGTCCCGCAATCCCCCCGTCTATTTCGTCTGCGGCGCCGAGACGCCGGGCTACCACCCCGCCAATCATCTGGGCACGCTCAACCGCCGCCTGATCGGCCCGGAAACCGTCGGCGCCAGGCACCTGGAGGTCATTCACGGCACGATCGAAAAAGGCCAGGGCGCCTTGCCCCATGCCCATCCCGGCATCGAGCAGGTCTGCTACGTGATCAGCGGCCGGGCCGTGGCCGAGGTGAACGGGCAGCGCAAAGAACTGGGCCCCGGCGATTGCTGCTTTTTCCCGCCGGACGCCATGCACGTCTTCACCGTCGTCAGCGACGAACCGGCCCAGATCCTGGTCATCTATTCCCCGCCGTATGAAGAATCCCCCGAACGCGTGGTGCGCCCCGCCTGAGGGCGGCCGAGCCGCGACACGAGCTCAAAGGAAGCGCGCATGAATTTCGATCTCACCGAAGATCAAACGTCCATCGTCCAGGCCGTGCAATCGGTCTGCTCCCGGTTCGACATGGAGTACTGGGATCGGCTCGATGTCTCCGGCACCTTCCCGCACGAGTTCTACAAGGCCTTGTGCGAGGGCGGGTGGCTGGGCGTGGCCATGCCCGAGGCCGTAGGCGGCGCGGGCCTGGGCATCGTCGAGGCGGCGCTGGTGATGCAGACCATCGCGCAATCCGGCGCGGGCATGAGCGGCGCGTCGGCCGTGCACATGAACATATTCGGCCTGAACCCGGTCGTGGTCTTCGGCACCGACGAGCAGAAGGCGCGCTTTCTGCCGCCGCTCATCGCCGGCCAGGAAAAGGCCTGCTTCGGCGTGACCGAACCCGACGCGGGACTGGACACCACCAAGCTCAAGACCTTCGCCCGCAAAGTGCCGGGCGGCTATTCGGTCAGCGGCCGCAAGATCTGGATCTCGACCGCGCAGGTCGCGGACCGCATCCTGCTGCTGGCGCGCACGCAGCGCCTGGACGAGGTGAAAAAGGCCAGCGAAAGCCTGTCGCTCTTCTACACCCGGCTGGACCGCAGCAAGGTCGAAGTGCGCAAGATCGACAAGATGGGCCGCGCGGCGGTCGACACCAACATGCTGTTCATCGACGACCTCTTCATTCCCGAGGAAGACCGCATCGGCGAGGAGGGCAAGGGCTTCGAATACATCCTGCACGGCCTGAACCCGGAGCGCGTCCTGGTCGCCGCCGAGGCCGTGGGCATAGGCCGGGCCGCCCTGGACATCGCCACGCGCTACGCCAGGGAGCGCGAGGTGTTCGGCCGCCCCATCGGCATGAATCAGGGCGTGCAGCATCCGCTGGCGCAGGCCTGGATGCAGCTGGAATCGGCCAACCTCATGATGCTCAAGGCGGCCTCGCGCTACGACGCCGGCCTATCGTGCGGCGCCGAGGCCAATGCCGCCAAGTACCTGGCGGCCGAGGCCGGGCACAACGCCTGCCAGACCGCCGTCATGACGCTGGGCGGCATGGGCTACTCGCGCGAGTACCGCGTCGAGCGCCTGCTGCGCGAGTCGTACATTCCGCGCATCGCGCCCGTCAGCCCGCAGCTCATCCTGTGCTTCATCGCCGAGCGCGTGCTGGGCCTGCCCAAGTCGTATTGAAAGAACCGCCATGATGAATCCGGATGCCAAACCCACAGGCCCCCTGGCCGGCGTACGCGTCGTCGACATGACCTCGGTGGGCATGGGCCCCTACGCCACGCAGATCCTGGGCGACATGGGCGCCGACGTGCTCAAGATCGAAGCCCCCGCCGGCGACGTGTTCCGCTATGCCGAGCCGGCGCTGCACACCGGCATGGGCGCGGCCTTCATCAATCTGAACCGCAACAAGCGCTATCGCGCGCTGGACATCAAGCGCGAAGACGACCTGGCCGAGCTCAAGACGCTGATCGCCGAGGCCGACATTTTCATTTCCAATGTGCGGCCGCAGGCGCTGCGCAGGCTGGGCCTGGACTACGAGTCGCTGCGCGCCGGCCATCCGCGGCTGATCTACTGCGGCGCCTACGGCTACGCCGAGTCGGGCCCCTACAGCGGTCAGCCGGCCTTCGACGACATCATCCAGGCGCGCTGCGGCATGGCGCAGTTCCAGGGCGCCAACGCGGGCGAGCCGCAATACGTCAACACCATCATGGTCGATAAAGTGTCGGGCCTGACCGTGACCTATGCCCTGGCCATGGCCCTGTACGAGCGCGAGCGCTCGGGCCAGGGGCAGGCCCTCGAAATACCGATGTTCGAGACCATGGTGTCGTTTCTCGCGCCGGAGCAGCTGGCCGGACAGACCTTCGTGCCGCCCCAGGGCCCGGCCGGATATCCGCGCGTCATGACGCCGCACCGCAAGCCCTATCGCACCGCCGACGGCCATATTGCGCTGCTGCCCTACACCACGGCCCAGTGGATGCGCTTTTTCACCCTGGCCGACCGGCCCGACCTGGTGGCCGATCCGCGCTATGCCGACCTCGCTTCGCGCAGCGCCAACATCGTCGAGCTCTATGCCACGTTGGCCGATATCGTCAGCGGTCGCACCACGGCGCAATGGCTGGCCTTGCTCGCCGATGCCGACATTCCCCACAGCGAAGTGCCGCGCTACGAAGACGTGCTGAACGATCGGCATCTGCGCGAGACCGGCATGGTCTTCGAATACGATCACCCCACCGAAGGGCGCCTGCGCGCGGTCGGCATTCCGACGCGCTTCTCGCGCACGCCGGGCAACATCCGGTCATGGCCGCAGGCGCTGGAACGCGATGCGGCGCACGAGAACAAGGAAGGCTGAATGGCCACGACGCAAAGCGCCGACAGGTCCGGCCACGCGAGCGTCAAGACGGCGCTGCGCGTAATCGAGATCATCGAGATCTACGCGCAGGAAGGGCGGTCGCTGACGCTGACCGAACTATCCAGGCTGCTGGACGCGCCCATGTCCAGCTGCCTGGGCCTGATACGCACGCTGGTGTCGCGCGGCTACCTGTACGAAACCGGCAAGCGGCAGGGCTACTACCCCACGGCTCGCCTGCTGCACGCCGCCCTGCGCATCGCGCACAACGATCCGGTGCTCGAACGCATGCAGCCCGTGATGCAATCGCTGCGCGACGCCACGGGCGAGACCGTCGTATTCGGTCAGCTCCAGGACAACCGGGTGCGCTATCTGGACGTGTGCGAATCGGCCAACCCAGTGCGCTACATCACCGCGCCGGGCGAGCTGCGCGAGCCGCATATCAATTCCATCGGCCGCGCCATCCTGGGCATGTCCAGCGACGACGCCCGAGACCGGATACTGGACAAGCTTTCGCTCTCGCCCGACGCGGCGCACGCGAATCTGGCGCGACAAGCCCTGGAATCGCAGTTGCGGCAATGGCGCGAGCAGGGGTGGTACCCCAACTTCGGCGAATCCCTCGCCGACCTGGGCGGCATCGCCGTTCCGATCCCGATCGGCGATGCCCTTTACGGCCTGTCGGTGGCGGGGCCTCTCTATCGCGTGCAGCCGCGCGCCGCCGAGATCGTCGCAGCGCTGCACGCCGCTGTGCGCACACTCGGTTCGCATGCGATGCGCGACGCCGATCCCCTCACACCGCCGCCGGAAAACCCCGCATGACCTCTGCCATTCCCACCTTGAGCCAGGGCTTTTACTGGCAGGACATCGCGGTCGGCCAGAAATTTCGTACCTTCCGCCGTACCATCACCGAGACCGATATCGTCAACTTCATCAGCGCCACGGGCATGCTCGAGACGATCTTCATCGACACGACCTTCTCGCACGGCGCGATCCAGGGCCGGCCGGTGCCCGGCGCGCTGACCTACAGCCTGATCGAGGGCTTCATCATGCAGGGCATGGTGCAGGGCACCGGCCTGGCCCTGCTGGAGGTGCACAAGAAAATGCTGGCCCCGGTCGTGGCTGGCGATACCGTCTGGGCCGAAATCGAAATCACCGGTATACGTCCGACTTCCAAGCACAACCGGGCAGTAGTAGTGTCTCTGATCGACGTTCGCAATCAACACGATCAACCCGTCATGACCTATACCGCGACCCGCATGCTGGCAGGCCGGCCCGATAACCCTGAACCAGGAAGCAGCCGTTCGGAACACTGAGTTTTTCTTGTCCGCGATCACGCGGAACAAAAAGGAGAGGAGGAAGAGGCATGAAAAAGCAAAACGGAAAAATGCGTAAATTCGTCAGGCAGAGCCTGGCCGGGATGGCGTTGCTGGGCGCGGGCATGGCAGCCTGCACCGCATCGCTCGCGGCGGCGGCCGGCCCTGTGCCGGACGCGATCACGGTAGGCACGCTGTACGCGTCCAGCGGCGCGTTCGCGGCGATCTCCATGCCGGTCTACAACGGGCTCAAGCTCTGGGTGAACGACATCAACGCCCACGGCGGCGTTTATGTGAAGCCCTATGACAAGAAGCTGCCCGTCAAGCTCATCTCGTATGACGACCAGAGCTCGACCAGCACGGCAACCACGCTCTACAACCAGCTCATCACGCAGGACAAGGTGGACCTTCTGGTCGCCGACTCGGGCTCGGTGCTGACCTCGGTGGCGGTACCGCTGGCGCGCGAGCACCAAAAACTGCTGTTCGATCAGACCGGCACGGGAACGAACTTCTTCTCGGCAGACAACAAATACAACGTGCTGCTCGACGACCCGGTTTCGTCGATCTGGCCGCACCGGCTGGCGCAGTTCCTCATCAACGAAGGACCCAAGCACCACATCCGCCGCGTCGCGATCCTGTACTCGACCAACGATTTCACCGGCGCGCAAGCCGAGGCGATGCACGGTTATCTGGAGGCCGCAAAAGGCAAGATCGACATCGTCTACTACCTCGGGGTGCCGACCAGCACGACGAACTACCAGGTGCTGATCCATCGCATCCAGGCCACGCATCCGGACGCGGTGCTCGAGCTCGGCTATCCGACCAATGACATCGCCTTTCTCAAGGCGCTGCATTCCACGGGATTCAAATTCCCGGTCGTGTTTTCGATCTATGCCGGCCTGGAGACCGACCTGCTGCAGAAGAACGCCGGCGACGACGCACTCAAGAATGTCTTTTCCTACGTGCCGGCCACGGGCGTCAAGTACAAGCCCTCGTTCGGCATGGATATGGAAGCGTTCACCACGGCCTATCGCAAGCTGTATGGCGCTGACGTCAATGTCGGGTTCAATGCCGTGGCGGGCTACAACACGGGTCTTGTGATCGAGAAGACGCTCAACACCACGCAAAGCATGGATCAGCTCGCCTTGCGCGACGCGGTGTTCGCTCAATCCGGCAAACTGACGACGCTCAACGGCTCGTTCGAACTCACGCCCGAAGGCGCGCAAAAAGGGAACCTGATGCCGATCGGGCAATTGCAAGCCAAGGGCAAGAGCGTCAGCATGGTGTCGGTCTACCCCGCCGACGTGGCGCAAGCCGCGCCGATTTTCGGCAGCCACTGAAACCGGCCATCAGACGAACCGGTCGCCCGGCTCGTCAGACGACTCCCGGCGCAAAGCCGGGAGTCAGTGCGGCGGCGGCGCGGGCCTCAGCGCCCACGCCGCCGCCAACTACGGTTCAATCGTGCTTGATCGAAACGGTCTTGAGCACGGTGAAGCCGTACAGCGCCTCGAAACCCTTTTCACGCCCGTGGCCGCTGGCCTTGACGCCGCCGAAGGGCAGCTCGATGCCGCCGCCCGCGCCGTAGTTGTTGATGAAGACCTGGCCGCTGCGCACTTTGCGCGACATGCGCAGGGCGCGCGAACCATCGCGAGTCCAGACACTGGCGACCAAGCCGTATTCGGTGGCGTTGGCAACCCGCACGGCGTCGGCCTCGTTGTCGAACGGCATGGCCGACAGCACTGGACCGAAGACTTCCTCCTGCGCCAGGCGGTGCTTGACCGGCACGTCGCGCAATAGCGTAGGGGCCTGATAGAAGCCGGTGTGCGGCGCCTCGGGTACCACGCTGCCGCGCGCCACGGTGGCGATGCCGTCGCGCTCGGCGTCGCGCAGAAAGCCTTGCACGCGCTCCTGCTGGGTCTTGCGGATCAGCGGGCCGCAATCCAGGTCCATCGCGGCCGGGCCGGTGCGCAGCGCGGCGAAGGCCTTGCCTACCTGGTCGAGCACCTGTTCGTAGGCGCTGCGCTCGATGAGCAGGCGACTGCCGGCCGAACAGGTCTGCCCGGCGTTCTGCACGATGGCATTGAGCACCACCGGCACCATGGCCTCCATGTCGGCGTCGGCGAACACGATCTGCGGCGACTTGCCGCCCAGCTCCATCGTGACCGGCACATGGCGTTCGGCCGCGGCCTGCGTCACCAGTACCCCCACGCGCGGCGAACCGGTGAAGGAGATGTGATCCACGCCGGCATGGCGTACCAGCATGTCGCCGGCCTCGTGGCCGTAGCCGGTGACGATGTTCAGCGCCCCCGGCGGAAAGCCCACTTCGGCGGCCAGCTCGGCCACACGCAAGAGCGACATGCAGGCGTCTTCGGCCGGCTTGACCACGCAGGCATTGCCCGCCGCCAGCGCGCCGCCCACGCTGCGGCCGAAGATCTGCATGGGGTAGTTCCAGGGCACGATGTGCCCGGTGACGCCGTGCGGTTCGCGCAGCGTCAGCACGGTATAGCCCTGGGCATAAGGTATGGTCTCGCCGGTCAGCTTGTCGGCCGCGCCGCCGTAGAACTCGAAATAGCGCGCCAGCGCCGTGGCGTCGGCGCGAGCCTGCTTGGTGGGCTTGCCGCAATCGCGCGACTCGATCTGCGCCAGTTCTTCGTGATGGTCCTGCACCTTCACGGCCAACTTGAGCAGCAATCGGCCGCGTTCGGCCGCCGAAAGCCTGCCCCAGGCGCCTTCGTCGTAGGCGCGCCGCGCGGCCTGCGCGGCCAGGTCGATGTCGGCGGCGTTGCCGCGCGCGATGCGATCGTATTCTTCGCCGGTGGAGGGATCGATGACGGGGATGGACTCGCCCGAAGCGCCGGCGGCGGCACGGTTATCGATGAAATGCGACTTCACTGTAGTCTCCTGTGTTCTGTCGGTGCGCGACCGAAGGGATCAGCATAAAACCAAATGCCGAAACGAACGCTGCCGAGCGCTACATCTGCACCGACAGCCCGCCGTCGACCACCAGCACGTGACCGTTGACGAAGGACGAAGCAGGCGAGGCCAGGAACACCGCCGCCGTGGCGATTTCCTCGGGACGCCCCCAGCGGCCCATAGGATTGCGCGCCCCAACGGCCGGGCCCACCTGGGGATCGGCTGCCATGGCCTCGTTGGTCTCGGTGACGAACGTGCCCGGCGCAATGGCATTGCTGGTAATGCCGTGCCTGGCATATTCCGTCGCCAGCGCACGCATCATGCCCGTGAGCCCTTGCTTGGCTGCCGGATACAGCGCATCGCCCGCACGCGTCACCTCGCCCAGCACCGAGGTGATGGTGATGAGCCGGCCGTACTGCTGCTTGAGCATGCGCTCGGCCGCCCGCTTGGAGAGCAGCATGCCGGCCACCAGATCCACGTCGATCAATTCGCGGATTTCGGCCACGGTGGCGTTGGCCAGCGTCTTGCGCAGGCGCATGCCCACGTTGTTGACAAGAATATCGAGCCGGCCGAACTCGGCATCGATGCGCGCGAACGCCGCCTCCGAGGCGTCATCGTCGGTCACGTCGAAGGGCAGGGCGGACGCCGCCAGGCCCTCGGCGCTCAGCGCCGCCACGGCCTCCTCGACCGCCTGCGACTGCCGGCCGTTGACGAGCACGTGCGCGCCGCAGCCGGCCAGCGCACGCGCCATGCACAGCCCCAGGCCGCGTGCCGAGCCCGTGATCAGTGCGACCTGACCTGCGAGGGAAAACTTGGAAAAAAAAGCAGTAGAGGCCGTCATCATGTCCACCAAGAAGCTGTTTGTTCGATCGGGCTTTGCAGCCGCCGGAAACAGCAAAGCCCCCGAGGGCGGGCCTGCGCAGAGGCCGCACCGGGGGCTTGCTATCGACCTACGATATCAAGAATCGGCTTTCTTCGCGGCCTTTTTAACAGCCTTCTTGGCCGCAGCTTTTTTCACCGCGGTTTTCTTGACCGCGGTCTTGGCAGCGGCTTTTTTCGCCGCGACGGGCGTCGTGGGCGTCTTCGCCGCGGTTTTGGCCGCCGTCTTGCGCGCGCCGGGCCGCTCGGGCCGCGGCTCGAACTCAAAGCCCACCTTGCCGTCCGGCTGACGCACCAGGAAGGCCTTGAACTTGCGGTTCGTGCGGCTGGACACGAAGCCGTCGAGCAGATCCGTGCGTCCTTGGGTCAGCAGCTTCTCCATCTGCTCGCGCGAGATCTCCTGCTGCAGAATCACCTTGCCCGACCGGAAGTCGCAGTGCTTTTCCGGCCCCACCGATTTCTCGCACACATAGCTCATGCCGTGCTCGAAGACCCTGGCGCCGCACTTGGGGCACGCGCCCACCGGCGTGTGGCCGGAGAAATCCACGGGCTCAGCGTCATCATCGTCGCTCTGACCGAAATCGAACTCCAGCTTGTCTTCGTCGCTAATGCGCAGAATGGCCGCGAAAGGCCGGCCCATCTTGCTGATGAAGCCTTGCAGCGGGCCGATCTCGCGCTTGGCCAGCAGTTCTTCCACCTCGGGCAGCTCGAACGTGCGCCCGCCTGGATGCTTGCCGATCGAGAAATCGCAATTCGTGCAGGCATAGCGGCGATAGTTTTCCTTGACCACGCCGCCGCATTTGGGACAGGGCGTCTGCAGGGTCGCATAATCGCCGGGCACGGTGTCGCGCTCGTATTCCTTGGCGCGCTTGACGATGATCTGCGTCATCTGCGCGATCTCGCGCATGAAGGCCTGGCGGTCCAGGCTGCCCTGTTCGATCTGCTTGAGCTTGTGCTCCCACTCGCCTGTCAGTTCGGGGGAAGTCAGCTCGCTCACGTCCAGGCCCGAGAGCAGCGTCATCAGCTGGCGCGCCTTGGCCGTGGGCACCAGGTCGCGGCCTTCGCGGCGCAGATAGGTTTCGTTGATCAGGCCTTCGATGATGGACGCGCGCGTGGCCGGCGTGCCCAGGCCGCGTTCGGACATGGCTTCGCGCAGCTCTTCGTCGTCCACCAGCTTGCCCGCGCCTTCCATGGCCGAAAGCAGCGTCGCTTCGTTGTAGCGCGCCGGCGGCTTGGTCGCCAGGCCCACGGCCTCGACGGTTTCGGTGCGCACCTTCTCGCCTTCGGCCACCGGCACCAGGTTCGCGTCTTCGCCTTGCGCCTCCTTGCCGTAGACGGCCAGCCAGCCCGGCGTGACCAGCACCTTGCCCTCGGTCTTGAACTGGTGCCCCTGCACCTGGGTAATGCGCGTCGTGACGCGGTACTCGGCCGCGGGAAAGAACACCGCAAGAAATCGCTTGAGGACCAGGTCGTAGAGCTTGGCCTCGGCTTCGCTCAGTTCGCGCGGCACCTGCAGCGTGGGGATGATGGCGAAGTGGTCCGACACCTTCTTGTTGTCGAAGATGCGGCGGTTGGGCTTGACCCACTGGTTCTTGACCACCGTGGCGGCGTGCTGCGACAGCCCGCCCACGGCGCGCGAATCGCCCTGCGCCAGCACCTGCATCGTCTGCTGCACTGTGGCGATGTAGTCCTCGGGCAGATAGCGCGAGTCGGTACGCGGATAGGTCAGCGCCTTGTGGCGCTCGTACAGCGTCTGCGCCAGGGCCAGCGTGGTCTTGGCCGAGAAGCCGAAGCGGCCGTTGGCCTCGCGCTGCAGCGAGGTCAGGTCGTAGAGCGCCGGCGACATCTGGGTCGACGGCTTGGACTCTTCGCTGGCCACGCCGGCCTGGCCGCGGCATGCGGCAACCACGCTCTGCGCGGCGGCAAGCGACCACAGGCGCGATTCGCGCTTTTCCGGATCGCGCTCGTCTTTCTTGAAGTCCGGATCGATCCAGCGGCCCTCGTACAGGCCGGCGGCGGCCACGAAGGTGCCGCGCACCTCCCAATAGTCGCGCGAGACGAACTTGCGGATGCGCTCTTCGCGCTCGGCCACGATGGCCAGCGTGGGCGTCTGCACGCGACCCACGGGCGTCTTGAAGAAGCCGCCGTCCTTGCTGTTGAAGGCCGTCATGGCACGCGTGCCGTTGATGCCCACCAGCCAGTCGGCCTCGGCGCGCGAGCGGGCGGCAGCTTCCAGAGGCTTCATCTGCACGTCATCGCGCAGGTTGTCGAAGGCATCGCGGATGGCGGCCTGCGTCATGGACTGCAGCCACAGGCGCTTGATGGGCTTTTTCACGCCCGCGTACTGGATGATGTAGCGAAAGATCAGTTCGCCCTCGCGCCCCGCGTCGCAGGCGTTGATGACGGCATCCACGTCCTTGCGCTTGGCCAGCTTGACCAGCAGCTTGAGCCGCTCGGTGGATCGCTTGTCGGCCGGGCCCAGGTCGAATTCGGGCGGGATCACCGGCAGGTGGGTGAAGCTCCACTTGCCCTTGACCGGATCGTTGGGCGCCACCAGGCCGAGCAGATGCCCGACGCTGGAGGACAGCACATATTGATCATTCTCGAAGTAGTCGCCCTCTCGCGTGAAGCCGCCCAGGGCGCGCGAGATATCCAGGGCCACCGAAGGTTTTTCGGCAATGATCAGGGTTTTTGTTGTCATGAGGGTTCCGGCTGGCGCAAAGCTGCCAATTAGCGCGGATGATAAGTGCGCGGCTTCGAGACGTGCAAGTAGCAGGGGTTCGACCCCATTATTGCAACAAGCCAAACCGCCCTGCCCAGCGGGCTGTGGCATCGGCCAGGAAAGCCGGCACGTCGGGAGCCTGCAGCGCCTCGAAACCCAGGCTGCGCCAGGCTGCGCCCAGAGCTGCCAGGGGTCTGGCGGTGTCCGCCGCCTGGGCATGATTCTGCTTGGACAATTTCATCCCGGTAGCCGGATCCACCACCAGCGGCACGTGCATCACACGCGGCAGCGGCAGATTCAGCAAGCGCCCCAGCACGCGCTGGCGCGCCGTGGAGCCCAGCAGGTCGGCGCCGCGCACCACGTCGGTCACGCCCTGATCGGCATCGTCGACCACGACGGCCAGCTGATAGGCCCACAGGCCATCGGCCCGTTTCAGAGCGAAGTCGCCCACTGCTAATGCCACGTCCTGCTCCTGCGGACCCAGCCAGCGGTCGTCAAAATGCTCGATGCCTGCATCGTCCGGCAACCGCACCCGCCAAGCCCGAGCCCGCCGGCCTGGCGCAAGGCCGTTGCGACAGGTACCGGGGTAAGGGCGCTCGCCATCGACCCCAGCGGCTACGGCCGTGCTTTGCGAATCCGCGATTTCCCGACGTGTGCAGCCACAGCCGTACACCAGGCCGCGCGCGGCCAGATCGTCGAACGCCCGCTGATAGAGATCGTCGCGCTGCGACTGCCAGACCACCTCGCCGTCCCAGAGCAGGCCAAGCGCGCGCAATTGGTTCAGGATAAATGTGTCGGCTCCCGCCACCGTGCGCGGCGCATCGACGTCTTCGATGCGCACCAGCCAGCGGCCCGCATGCGCGCGGGCGTCCAGCCAGCTGGCCAGCGCGGCCGCCAGCGAGCCGGCATGCAAGGGTCCGCTAGGACTGGGGGCGAAACGACCTGTGTACAACGGCGCCGCTCAATGCAGACGGCGGCCGCCTTCGTCTTCGAGCAACTCGTCCAGGACGAGGTTGTCGATCTCGGCTTCCTGGCTCCACAGCACCATCAGGGCGATGATCTTGGTGCACGACAGAGGCACCGGCGCCTCGGGAGCGGCCAGGGCGCGATCGATGACGATTTCGCGCAGGGGCGCGGGCAAGATGCCCGCCGCTTCCAGGAAGGTGATGAAGCCGATGGATTCGGTGCCCAGTTGGCGATACTCGGACTCGGCGTAGATGCGCACCCCGGAACTGGGTACCTGGGCCAGCTCGACGCAGCGCTCCGTGGTTTCGGCCAGGCCATAGAGCCAGCCGAGGGCATCGTCGATGTCGTCGTGCTCGAACCCTGCCGCAGCGAGCCGCTTGGCCAGCACATCGGCCGCGGGGCAAGCCTGGGGGGTGTAGTAGTTCTCGAACAGGTATACCAGAATGTCGTACATATAAGTGCAGGTGCCTGTTTGGAGCCCATTTGCACAGTCGGCCCGCTCATCGGCAAACCAGCAAATGTGATTTTACTCTACGCCGATTCCCCCCCTGCGGCAACACGAGAAGGCCCTCCCGTCAGAGGGAAAACCTGCCGGGCCGTGTCGTAAAAGCGACATCTCGCGGATGGCCCCATGGGTGCTAAAGTTCTGGTTTTCCCTGCCACGTTTCTTCCTACAAGGAACCGCCATGCAATTCAGCCAGTTCAACGTCAACGCCCTGATGGAAATCACCTCGCGCCCCGAGTTGGTGTTCGTGCGAGGCGAGGGCTCCTGGCTGGAAGACCATAGCGGCAAGCGATACCTGGATTTCATCCAGGGCTGGGCGGTCAACACCCTGGGCCATTGCGCGCCCGAAATGCGCGCGGCCATCATCGAACAGTCCGGCAAGCTCATGAACCCCTCGCCGGCGTTCTACAACGAACCGTCCATCGCGTTGGCAGAGCGCCTGACCGCAAGCTCGGTGTTCGACCGCGTGTTCTTCGCCAACAGCGGTGCCGAGGCCAACGAAGGCGCGATCAAGCTCGCGCGCAAATGGGGCAAGGTCAACAAAAACGGCGCCTACAAGATCATCACCATGGACCACGGCTTTCACGGCCGCACCCTCGCCACCATGTCGGCGTCGGGCAAGCCGGGCTGGGACACGATGTTCGCGCCGCAGGTGCCGGGCTTTCCCAAGGCCGACCTGAACGACCTGGAATCGGTCAAGCGCCTCATCGACAAAGAGACCGTGGCCATCATGCTCGAGCCCGTGCAGGGCGAGGCCGGCGTCTACCCCGCCACGCAGGCGTTCATGCAGGGCCTGCGCCAGCTGGCCGACGAGAACCAGCTGCTGCTCATCGTCGACGAAGTGCAGACCGGCATGGGTCGCACCGGCACGCTCTTCGCCTATCAGCAATACGGCATCACGCCCGACATCATGACGCTGGCCAAGGGCATCGGCGGCGGCGTGCCGCTGGCCGCGCTGCTGGCCCGCCAGGACGTCTGCGTTTTCTCCCACGGCGACCAGGGCGGCACCTACAACGGCAACCCGCTCATGGCCGCCGTCGGCATCGCCGTGTTCGACAAGCTCGCCTCGCCCGGCTTCATGGAAAGCGTAAACGCCCGCGCCAAACAGCTCTCCGAAGGCCTGCTGGCGCTCTCGGCCAAATGGGGCTTCCAGGGCGAACGCGGCATGGGCCTGCTGCGCGCCCTGCAAATGGACGCCGACATCGGTCCGGCCATCGTCAACGCCGCGCGCGACCTGGCGCCGCAAGGCCTGCTGCTCAATGCCCCGCGCGCCAGTTCGCTGCGCTTCATGCCGGCGCTGAACGTGAGCGAGGCCGAGACCCGGCAGATGCTGGAGATGCTCGACGGCGTGATCGCGAAGCTGCGCAAGTAAGCGCTGGCAGAGCAAGACATAACGGCTGCCTGGGCAGCCGTTATCGCTTTGGAACGCGGTCGAGCCGGCATGCGCGTCACGATTCCTGAAACAAGTGCGCGCACATGAAATCGACGAAGACGCGCAGCTTGGACGACAACTGCCGGCTCGACGGCCACAGAATCGAAAACTGGCCGGGCGCGATCGCGCAGTCGCTCAATACCGGGACGAGCGTGCCGCCGGCCAGCGCATCGCAGGCCAGGAAATCCGGCATGAAGCCTATTCCAAAGCCGGCGATCACCGCGCCCCGAAGCGCCTCCATATTGTTGCAAGTCATGGCGGCCCGCAGGTTCGGCGGTTCGCCGCCGTCCGGCGCCAGCGTCCATGGCTGCAGCTTTCCCGTAGTCGGAAACCGATAACGCACGCAGCCATGGCCGGCAAGTTCCGCAAGCGTGCGCGGCAATCCGGCGCGCGCCGCATAGCCTGGCGATGCACACAGCACGAAACGAAAGGGGCCGAGCCGGCGCGACATCAAGCTCGAGTCGGACAGCGTGCCGCTGCGGATTACGGCGTCGAAGCCGCCTTCGACGACATCGACAAGCCGGTCGTTGAAATCGAGGTCGAGCTCGATGTCCGGGTATTGCGCATTGAACGCCGGCAGCACCGGCAGCAAAAAGCGGTAGCCGATCACGGGCAGGCTCACACGCAAGCGGCCGCGCGGCGTCTGCGCGGCTTTCGACAGCATCGCCTGCGCATCACGCAGTTCTTCGAGAATCCGGTGGCAACGCTCGTGAAAGTGCCTGCCTTCCTCGGTGAGGGTCACACGGCGCGTGGTGCGATGAAACAGCCTCACGCCGAGCGAACGCTCGAGCTTTGCGATCGCCTTGCCGATTGCCGACGCCGAGATACCGAGCTTGTTTCCGGCCGCGACAAAACTGAGCGTTTCCGCCGTGCGCACGAAAGCGACTATGCCGTTCAGATTGTCCATATCAACCCTCGCCGACGCCGCATATATTGCAGAATTAGATTCCTTAATATACGGAATTCAACCCTGTTTTTCCTTTATTAGATCCAAATTATCCTCCATTCCTCGATTCGCGCATTGCATCGCAATGCCTCGGCATTTCAGAAGGAATGAAGATGGATCCCACGAAACACGCTCCCGATTCCAGCGGCCGGCTCGTCGTGCTCGCGGCTGTCTGCATGGCAGCGCTCGCGCTGCCGCTGTCGTTCTCCGTGGGCGCTGTCGCGACACCCGCGATCAGCGACAGCCTCGGCGGCAGTCCGGCCGCCATGACCTGGATCACCAATGCATTCATGCTTGCGTTCGGCAGCCTGCTGATGGCGGCGGGTACGCTCGCCGACCGGTTTGGCCGCAAGCGCCTGTTCGCGTGCGGCGTCGCAGGCTTCACCTTGAGTTCACTTGCGCTCGGCTTCGCGCCGTCGATCACCGTCGTCGACATGCTGCGCGCGGCGCAAGGCATCGCGGCAGCAGCGGCGCTTGCCGGCGGCACCGCCGCGCTGGCGCAGGAATTCGAAGGCGCAGCGCAGACCCGGGCATTCAGCGCGCTGGGAACGACCTTCGGCGTCGGTCTCGCTTTCGGACCCGTGCTCGCCGGCTGGCTGATCACGCAGCTCGGCTGGCGCGCGATTTTCGCCGCGAGCGCGCTCGCGGGCGTCCTGTCGCTCGGGCTCGGCATGCCGCGGATGCGGGAGTCGCGCAATCCGCACGCTGGCAAACTGGACTGGCCGGGGCTGGCGGCATTCACGATCGCGCTCGCGTGCTTCACGTGCGGCGTGATCGAAGCCCCGTCGCGCGGATGGGGGTCCGCTGCCGTCGTCGGTTTGCTGGCGATATCCGTCCTTGCTTCGGTGGCCTTCGCCTCGATCGAGGTCCGCGCCGCGCAGCCGATGCTGGACTTGTCGCTGTTTCGCTATCCGCGCTTTATCGGCGTGCAGGTGCTGCCGATCGCGACCTGCTACTGCTACATCGTGCTCCTGGTCGTGCTGCCGCTACGCTTCATCGGCATCGACGGCTACGACGCGATGCATGCGGGATGGCTGATGCTGGCGTTGTCCGCACCCATGCTGGTCGTACCCTTTGCCGCAGCGGCGCTTACCCGCTGGATGTCGGCGGGCACGATTTCAGGGATCGGACTGGTCATTGCCGCCGCGGGACTGCACGCCCTGGACGGCGCGCTGCGCAACAGCATGTCTCTTGCCACGCTCGGGTCCATGGTCACGATCGGCATCGGCGCAGGCTTGCCCTGGGGGCTGATGGATGGCCTGTCGGTGAGCGTGGTGCCCAAGTCGCGCGCGGGAATGGCGACAGGAATCTTCAGCACGACGCGGGTCGCGGGCGAAGGGGTCGCGCTTGCCATTGCCAGCGCGATGCTTGCCGCATTCATGCAGGCAGATCTGCAGGCCGCGGCCCCCCAGGCTCAAACGGCGGCAATCGCCCGCGCCGCGGCTCGGCTCACGGTCGGCGACCTCGCGCATGCGGCGGCGCTGCTGCCGGAGATCTCACCCGCGGCGTTGCGAGCCAGCTATCACACGGCGTTCAGCCATTTGCTGGACATACTCACCGTGGTCACGCTGCTCTGCGCGCTTGCGGCATTCGCTTTTCTGAGCCGAGTCCGCACGCAAGAAGCGGAAGACGCGAAGCCGGGTGACGCAAATGTCGCCCTGCCTTAGGTCAGTGCAAGGACCGCAGTCTTCGCAGCTCCGGAAACCACCCCATCCACAGCCCCGCGACCGCGATGGTGCCGATGCCGCCCAGCACCGCGGCGGGCACCGTGCCCATCAAAGCCGCGGTCACGCCCGATTCGAATTCGCCCAGCTGGTTGGACGTGCCGATGAACAGCGTATTGACGGCGCTGACGCGGCCCAGCATGTCGTCGGGCGTATGCAGCGGTACCAGGGAGCCGCGCACCACCATGCTCACCGAGTCCGCCGCGCCCAGCACGGCCAGCGAGACCAGGGACAGGGGAATCGACCTCGACAAGCCGAAGACCACCGTGGCCAGGCCGAAGACGAACAGGGCCGCGAACAGCTGCATGCCGATGGCGCCGCGCAGGCCGCGGCGCGTCAGCACAAGGGACATGAGGATAGCGCCGCAGGCCGGTGCGGCCCGTAGCAGTCCCAGGGCCCACGGGCCGGCGTGCAGGATATCTTTGGCATAGACCGGCAGCAGCGCCGTGGCGCCGCCCAGCAGCACGCAGAACAGGTCCAGCGACAGCGTGCCCAGCAGAATGCGTCGCTGAAAGATGAACCGGATACCGGCGAACAGCGAGGCCAGCGTCACGGGCTCTTTGCGCGCGGGCTGGCGCGGCACGGCCACAGTCGCGATACCGGCGCATGCCACGATGAACAACAGCGCTGCGGCGCAGTACACCCAGCCCGCGCCCAGTCCGTAACCCACGCCGCCCAGCGCCGGCCCCAGTATCTGCGCGGCCTTGTTGGCCGAGGTGGACATGGCCGTGGCGCGCGGAATGGCCGGGCGCGGCACCAGGGCGGGCAGCAAGGCCGGCAGCGTCGGGGCCTCGAAGGCGCGCGCCGCGCTCATCAGTATCACGATGCCGTAGAGCAGCGGCACGCTGCCCGCGCCGGCCAGGCTCGATACCGCCAGCGCCGCGGCGCAGAGCGCCTCCAGCGCCATGCAGACCGCCACGATGAGACGGCGGTCATAGCGGTCGGCGGCGTGGCCCACGAAGAGCGTGAGCGCCACCATGGGCAGGAACTGCGCCAGGCCGATCAGGCCCAGGTCCAGCGGATTGCCCGTCATGGCGTAGATCTGCCAGCCCAGCGCGACGGAGACGATCTGGTAGGCGAAGGAAGAGCCCATGCGGGCCAGCAGAAAATGCCGGAACGCCGCGGGCATCGGACCCGGTGCGTCGTCGTCGGGCCCGACCTTGGAAACAGCCATGAAGTCGCTCGGGAAAGGCGCGTTCGGCGCCGAGGACCCCTATTCTACTTTTCGGCTGCGTCGTCGATCGCGGCCAGTTCGGCGCCTTCGGTCACCTGGTCGCCTACGGCGTAGAAAATCTCGCGCACCGTGCCGTCGGCGGGCGCGGCAATGGTGTGCTCCATCTTCATGGCTTCCATGACCAGCAGGGCCTGGCCCTTCTTGACCGCGTCGCCGGCCTGGACCGAAATAGCAACGATCTTGCCGGGCATGGGCGCGGCCAGCCCGCCGGCATGGCCTTGTTCGTCGTCGCCCGCGTGGGCCATGGCATCGTGGCGCTCGAGCACGTAGGTGTTGCCGTCCATGAAGACGTGCACATGCTCGCCCTGCGTGACGACGGTGCCGCCCAGCTCGCGGCCGGCCAGCGTCACGCGCACGGCCAGGCCGGACGCGCCCGCGGCCGCCTGCGTCTGCCAGGCATAGACCTGCAGGCCCGCGCCGCAATCGATCTGCCAGTTGGTACCCTGCCGCACGAGCGAGACTTGACGGGGCGCGGCGTCGATCAGCCATTCGATCGGCAGCATGTAGGCGCCGTTGCCCAGGCGCCAGCCGTCATTGGCGAGCCAGGGGTCGGCAGGCGCGGCGTTGGCCACCACCGCGGCGGCGCGAGAAGCCGACAGGCCCAACCCGGCCAGCACCGCCGCGCAGGCCAGCGCCAGCACGTCGCCGCCGATCTCGGCGGGCGGCGGCAGCAGCGTGGCACGGCGGCGTTCGATCAGGCCAGTGTCCAGATCGGCCGCGGCAAAGGCCGCGTCGCGCATGAGGCGGCCCAGGAAGGCCACATTGGTCTGCACGCCCACCACGCGCGTCTCGGCCAAGGCCTGCAGCATGCGGCGGCGCGCCTGGTCGCGGTCGGCGCCGTGCACGATGAGCTTGGCCACCATGGGGTCGTAGAACGGCGTGATGGCATCGCCCATGCGCACGCCGCCGTCCACCCGCACGGCAGCGTTGGCAAAGGCCGTGTGCGGCGGAAATTCCAGATACGACAAAGTGCCGATGGACGGCAGGAAGCCTGTGTCGGGATTCTCGGCGTACAGGCGCACCTCGATGGCATGGCCGGCTATGCGCAAGTCTTCCTGGCGCAGCGGCAGCGGTTCGCCGGCTGCCACGCGCAATTGCCACTCCACCAGATCCAGCCCGGTGATCATCTCGGTGACCGGATGCTCGACCTGCAGTCGGGTGTTCATTTCCATGAAGTAGAAGCGGCCGTCGGGCTCGGCGATGAACTCCACCGTGCCGGCGCCCACATAGCCCACGGCCTGGGCAGCGGCCACGGCGGCCTCGCCCATGGCCTTGCGGCGCTCGGGCGTCATGCCGGGGGCGGGCGCTTCTTCGATCACTTTCTGATGGCGGCGCTGCACCGAGCAGTCGCGCTCGAACAGATAGACGCAGTTGCCGTGCTTGTCGGCGAACACCTGGATCTCGATGTGGCGCGGCTTTTGCAGATAGCGCTCGATGAGCACGCGGTCGTCGCCGAAGCTGGACTTGGCTTCGCGCTGGCAGGAGGCCAGGGCCTCGATGAACGCATCGGAAGACTCGACCACGCGCATGCCCTTGCCGCCGCCGCCCGCGCTGGCCTTGATGAGCACGGGGTAGCCGATTCTGTCGGCCTGCGACTTGAGAAACTGCGGGTCTTGATTGTCGCCGTGGTAGCCGGGCACCAGCGGCACGCCGGCCTTTTCCATCAGCGACTTGGCGGCCGATTTGCTGCCCAGGGCGGCAATGGCCGCGGCCGGCGGGCCGACGAAAGCAATGCCGGCCTTTTCCGCGGCCAGCGCGAATTCTTCGTTCTCGGACAGGAAGCCATAGCCCGGATGGATGGCCTGCGCCCCCGTGTCCTTGGCAGCCTGCAGGATGACCTGGGCGCGCAGATAGCTGGCGCGCGGCTCGGGGCCGCCGATATGGATGGCCGTATCGCAGGCGGCGACGTGCTTGGCCTGCGCGTCGGCATCGGAATACACCGCCACCGTGCGTATGCCCAGCTTGCGGGCGGTGGCGGCGACGCGGCAGGCGATTTCGCCGCGATTGGCGATCAACAGGGTGCTGAACATTTTTTTCTCACCTCTTCTACATGCGGAACACGCCGAAGCGCGAGTCTTCGATCGGCGCGTTGAGCGCGGCCGACAGCGCCAGGCCCAGCACGCGGCGCGTGTCCGACGGCACGATGATGCCGTCGTCCCACAGGCGCGCCGTGGCATAGTAGGGGTGGCCTTCGCGTTCGTACTGCGCGCGGATGGGCGCCTTGAAGGCTTCTTCTTCGTCGCCCGACCACTGTCCGCCCTTGGCCTCGATGCCTTCGCGGCGCACGGTGGCCAGCACGCTGGCCGCCTGCTCGCCGCCCATCACCGAGATGCGCGCGTTGGGCCACATGAACAGCATGCGCGGCGAGAAGCCCCGGCCGCACATGCCGTAATTGCCCGCGCCGAACGAACCGCCGATGAGCACGGTGAACTTGGGCACGGCCGCGGTGGCCACGGCCGTCACCATTTTGGCGCCGTGGCGCGCAATGCCTTCGTTCTCGTATTTGCGACCCACCATGAAGCCGGTGATGTTCTGCAGGAACACGAGCGGGATCTTGCGCTGCGCGCACAGCTCGATGAAGTGCGCGCCCTTCTGCGCCGATTCGGAAAACAAAATGCCGTTGTTGGCGACGATGCCCACCGGCATGCCGTGGATATGGGCAAAGCCCGTGACGAGCGTGGTGCCGTAGCGCGCCTTGAATTCGTCGAACTCGGAACCGTCGACGACGCGCGCGATGATCTCGCGCACGTCGAAAGGCTTGCGCGTATCGGCGGGAATGATGCCGTTGAGCTCGGCCGGGTCGTACAGCGGTTCGCGCACGGGCGTAAGCGCCAGCGGCTGCGGCTTCTTGCGGTTCAGCCGCGCCACGGCCTGGCGCGCCAGCTGCAGGGCGTGCATGTCATTGGCGGCCAGGTGATCGACCACACCCGACAGACGCGTGTGCACATCGCCGCCGCCCAGGTCCTCGGCGCTGACGACCTCGCCCGTGGCCGCCTTCACCAGCGGCGGACCGCCCAGGAAGATGGTGCCCTGGTTGCGCACGATGATGGACTCGTCGCTCATCGCCGGCACATACGCGCCGCCTGCCGTGCACGAGCCCATGACCACCGCGATCTGCGCGATGCCCATCGACGACATGACGGCCTGGTTGTAGAAGATGCGGCCGAAGTGGTCACGGTCGGGAAAGACCTCGTCCTGGCGCGGCAGGTTGGCACCGCCCGAATCGACCAGATAGACGCAGGGCAGACGGTTCTGCTGCGCGATTTCCTGCGCACGCAGGTGCTTCTTCACCGTCATCGGGTAATACGTGCCACCCTTGACGGTGGCGTCGTTGCAGACGATGACGCACTCGGTGCCTTCGATGCGACCGATGCCGGTGATGATGCCGGCGCCGGGCGCTTCGTCGTCATACATGCCGTGCGCGGCCAGCGGCGAGAGCTCCAGAAAGGGGCTGCCCGGATCGATCAGCCGCTCGACGCGGTCGCGCGGCAAAAGCTTGCCGCGGGCCACGTGCTTGGCACGGGCGGCATCGGTGCCGCCCTTGGCCGTCCTGGCCGTGACAGAGGCCAGATCGTCGATCTGGGTCTGCATGGCCCGGGCGTTGTCGGTGAAATCCTGCGACCGCGCATTGACGCGGGAATCGATGGTGGGCATGCACGACCCCGAAAAAGTTGTCTCGAAAACAGCGATGCGGCGTCAGACCATTTCGATGGCCATGGCCACCGCTTCGCCGCCGCCGATGCACAGCGTGGCCACGCCGCGCTTGCCGCCGGTCTTCTTGAGCGCGCCGATCAGTGTCACCAGCAAGCGCGCGCCCGAGGCGCCGATGGGGTGACCCAGGGCCGTCGCGCCGCCGTGCATATTGACCTTGGCATGCGGCAGATCGAACTCCTTCATGGCGGCCATGGTCACCACGGCAAAGGCTTCGTTGATCTCGTACAGATCCACGTCCGCGGCCTTCCAGCCCGTCTTCTTGAACAGGTTCTGCATCGCGCCGACCGGCGCAGTGGTGAACCAGTTCGGTTCCTGCGCGTGCTGCGCATGGGCGACCACGCGGGCGATGGGCGTGCAGCCAAGCTTGGCGGCGGTAGAGGCGCGCATCATCACCAGCGCGGCCGCGCCGTCGGAGATCGACGAGGCATTGGCGGCCGTGATGGTGCCGTCCTTCTTGAACGCGGGCTTGAGCGTGGGAATCTTCTCGGGCGACGCCTTGGTCGGCGCTTCGTCGGTATCGATCACGGTGTCGCCCTTGCGGCCGGCCACGGTGACGGGCGCGATTTCCCACTTGAAGCTGCCATCCTCGGTCGCGGCGCGCGCGCGGCGCAACGATTCGATCGAGAAGGCATCCTGCTCTTCGCGCGTGAAGTGGTACTTGGCGGCGCAGTCTTCGGCAAAAACGCCCATGGCGGTGCCGCGCTGGTAGGCGTCTTCCAGGCCGTCCAGCGCCATGTGGTCGTATACGGTACTGTGTCCGTAGCGGTAGCCCTGGCGGCCCTTGAGCATCAGGTAGGGCGCGTTGCTCATGCTTTCCTGGCCGCCGGCCACCACGACCTCGGCCGAGCCGACTGCAAGCAGATCGTGGCCGAACATGGCGGCCTTCAGGCCCGAGCCGCACACCTTATGGATGGTGGTGCAGGCCACGCGCTTGTCCAGGCCGGCGTTGAGTGCGGCCTGGCGCGCCGGCGCCTGGCCCTGACCGGCCTGCAGCACGTTGCCCATGATGACTTCGTCGATCTGGTCGGGCGCAATGCCGGCGCGCTCGACGGCAGCCTTGATGGCGACGGAGCCCAGCTGGTGCGCGGCCAGGCCGGACAGGCTGCCCAGCATGCCGCCCATGGGCGTGCGGGCGACGGAAACGATGACGATGGGGTCGGACATGATGTAGCTCCTCGCTCTGACTGTGTTGGGTTGAAGGCCTCAGGCCGTCTCGTTGAACAGCTCTCTGCCGATCAGCATGCGGCGGATTTCGCTGGTGCCGGCGCCGATCTCGTAGAGCTTGGCGTCGCGCCAGAGGCGGCCGGTGGGAAACTCGTTGATGTAGCCGTTGCCGCCCAGGATCTGCACGCCCTCGCCTGCCATCCAGGTGGCCTTCTCGGCGGTGTAGAGAATCAGCGCGGCGCAATCCTTGCGAACCTGGCGCACGTGCGCCGTGCCCAGGCGGTCCAGGTTCTTGCCTACCGCGTAGGCGAAGGCGCGGCTGGCCTGCAGCACGGTGTACATGTCGGCGATCTTGCCCTGCATGAGCTGGAATTCGCCGATGGCCTGCCCGAACTGCTTGCGATCGTGCAGATAGGGCACGGCCACGTCCATGACGGCCTGCATGATGCCCAGCGGCCCGCCCGACAGCACGGCGCGTTCGTAATCGAGGCCGCTCATCAGCACCTTGACGCCGCCGTTGACCTGGCCGAGCACGTTTTCCTCGGGCACTTCGCAGTCCTGGAACACCAGCTCGCCGGTGTGGCTGCCGCGCATGCCCAGCTTGTCCAGCTTCTGCGCGACGGAAAAGCCCTTAAAGCCCTTTTCGATGAGAAAGGCGGTGATGCCGCGCTGGTGCGCCTCGGGATCGGTCTTGGCGTAGACCACCAGCGTATCGGCGTCCGGGCCGTTGGTGATCCACATCTTGCTGCCGTTGAGCACGTAGCGGTCGCCCTTTTTCTCGGCGCGCAGCTTCATGCCGACCACGTCCGAACCGGCGCCCGGTTCGCTCATGGCCAGCGCGCCGATGTGCTCGCCGCTGACGAGCTTGGGCAGGTATTTGCGCTTTTGCGCTTCGTTGCCGTTGCGGTGGATCTGGTTGACGCACAGATTGGAGTGGGCGCCGTACGACAGGCCGATGGACGCGCTGGCGCGCGAGATTTCTTCCATCGCCACCATGTGAGCCAGATAGCCCATGTTGGTGCCGCCGTATTCCTCGCTCACCGTCATGCCCAGCACGCCCAGTTCGCCGAATTTGCGCCACAGGTCCATGGGAAACTGGTCGGTGCGGTCGGCCTTTGCGGCGCGCGGCGCGATCTCGGCCTGCGAGAAGGCAGCCACGGCCTCGCGCAGCATGTCGATGTCTTCGCCCAAGTCAAAGTTCAGGCCGGGTATGTTCACGGGTTATCTCCTCGCTCGTGTTTAGGCTTGCTTGACCAGCAGCAGTTCTTTGCAGAGCCGCTCCTGCTCGGTGATTTCCTGCAGGGTTTCTTCGATGTCCAGGCGCTGCTGCTCGAGCGCCGCGCGGTGGCGGGCCAGCACGTTCAAATATTCGCGCAATTGCAGCTCGGTGTCGCCTGGCGTGTCGTACATATCGATGAGCGCACGGATGTCGGCCAGCTGCAGGCCCAGGCGCTTGCCGCGCAGGGCGAGCTTGAGCCGCGTGCGGTCGCGCGCGCCGTAGATGCGGTTGCGCCCTTCGCGGGCCGGGCTGACGATGCCCTGGTCTTCGTAGAAACGTATCGTCCGCGGCGTGATCTCGAACTCGCGGGAGAGTTCGGAAATGGTCCAGGTGGGCGACATGCGATATCTCTGGAGCAGTTTACGTAAACGTAAAGTAACTGCCTCTGGCAGCTGCGTCAAGATGTCTTGCGGTGGTGTTGATCGACAAACAAAAGCGCTTCTGTGACAAACATAGCGCTTCTAAGTAACACCTGCGTCGGGCTTTCCTCAGCGGCTGGACCGGCAGAATCAGTAATAACCCATCGCTGCGTGAGGTGAACTAGCACCCGAGGATGCCAAGCAGCGCTTCCAGTTGCGCGCAGCCTGCGCGCACTGCATCCAGGAGCTCTCGCGGAAAGTGACCCGGATAAACACTAGCAACAGTTGCTGGGAGGGAGAACCGCTCTTCAAAAACCCGTTTGTGATCCGCAGAGCTGCGCACGCCTGTATCTCCGTGCATCCGAAGCAAGATCGCTTCAACACAAGGATCACAATACACCGGGAGTATCTTTTTCTTATGCGCGTCTTCAACCGCGCGCGCACCAATATCTGCATCAGCGCTGAACAACAACGCAACGTGCGAGTGAGGGAGTTGACGAGCAATGCGCACGGTATCCGATACGACGCTCTCCGCACCATTGCCCCTCGCATTGCGAACTGTCAGATTCCTTCCCTCGACCCTCGAAGTGTAGAGCTCCCTAAGATGCTTAAGGAAAGCCTCCTCCGCATATCCTTGCCCAACAACTAGGACCGTCTCCCGGACAACGCGAATAATCTTGTCACGCGCTGCCATGTCTTTGCTCAAACACGAGGTATGGCGCCGTAGGCACCCGTGAGGTACTTTGCAGCGAAATTGTCATCACTTCGAACGCCTTGGACGGAGTCGAGTCGCCAAGCCTGGCTCTCGCATTCCTTTTTCTCAACCATGTAAATCTGAGCTTTGTGTAGAAGGTTCAGTACCTCAGCCGAATGGCACGAAAGAATGATTTGTGCACCATGAGGGTTAGTGGAAGGGTTGTCAAACAAAGAAAGGATTGGCTCGATCATCAACGGGTGCAGGTCGTTCTCGAATTCATCTATAAGCGCAATCCCACCATTAGCAAGTGCAGGCAGTAGATCAGATAGAAGAACAAAGGCGGCCTGCGTGCCCGTCGACTCATGAAAAAAAGGCACTTCATGGATCTGCCCGCTGCGGGACTTGTGGATTCCCCACGGATACCAGACCTTTTTTTGCTCATCTGGCGCGGCAGTCACTGGCGGCTTCACGTTCAACTCTCGCAATTGGACGTCCTGCAATCCGAGATCCCACGAGCTTAGCAACACCTTCATCTGATCCTGCAGCGCAACCTGCTGAGCAAAGAAATCAGCCGCATTAAACAATGCCTGTTGATCTAACCCATGTCGACCAGCGAAGCTAATGTTGGCGCGCAATCTATTTCCGGTCAGGTGCTTGGCTACCTCAACGCCATACTGAGCCGCCGTCGCAATCAAGGAAGCATTTGGGCGGACCTTCGCAGCTTCGGTCGAATTAAAACCAAAATCCTGCTGCTTGATCTGGTAAGAGCTTGTCGTCTCATCCCAGTCACGCACGAAGACGTAGCCAAAACGCTCTCTCTTGCGATATAGCGCCTCGTGAATGACTTGCTTGGACGTCACACGTAAGACGTAGCGCCAGACCGTGCCCTCACCGTCTTCGCCCTCTGCTTCGAACTCTGAAGGTTTCTCCTTCGCAGCAAAGTGCGTCTCGACTGGGATCGGCTGGTCTGGTTTGAGCCCCGTAAAAGATCCACGGACAAACCAAATGAGGAAGGCTAACGGTTTGAGAAGCGATGTCTTACCTGCACCGTTCGCCCCTAGAGCAGCAATGGCGGTGCTTAGGCGTTGCCCTGATAGGGCAGTCCGATCCCAGCCGCGAGTGCTCGCTTTTTCGGTTAGGCGAAGCGAGACCTCTGTGCGCTCGAGAAAACTCTGCACATTGCTGAAGGCGTAGTAATGAAGCATGACGTTTAAAGATGGGATGAAGTCTCTAGATCTGGGGCAACCAGAGAATTATTCGATGTTAGCAACAAAAATTTGTGAATAACCCAAGAAAATGACCCAATAAATGGCGCTTTCTGTGCCAATACGTGAGCATCTAGTTCAGGCAGATCGCCGAGGTCCTAAATTCCTTTGTTTTTCATTTTAAACAACAATTTCTACAATTTTTTGTACGAAAGTAGATTTGTGCTATGATTTATCAACTACTAACAGCAAAAAATCAGATTTTATGGATTCGTCCCTCAAATCACCAAGCCAAAAGGGAAAAACATGACCGAAGCAGCTGCCGCACCGCGATTCCAAGTGCTTGCGCTCTCTGGGGGAGGTTATCGAGGCCTCTACAGCGCCAAGATCTTGGCGGACCTCGAGCAGGAAATCGGCGGGCCGATCGCCACGCGGTTCAACCTGATCGCCGGGACGTCGATCGGAGGCATTCTCGCGCTTGCCGTCGCGATGGAGATTCCGGCCTCGCGCATGGTCGAACTGTTCGAGAAACACGGCGCTGAGATCTTCAAGCGGCGCTTCTGCCTCTGGGGCGTTCTGCGCGCGCCGTACTCGTCCGAGCGCCTGAAGGAATTGCTGAGCGGCGACGAGATCTTTGGCAGTCGTACGCTCGGTGACTGCAAGCATCCGGTGATCGTACCGGCGATCAACTACTCGACCGGTCAGCCTCAGCTGTTCAAGACGCCCCATCATCCCAACTTCAAGCGCGACCATACCTTCTCGTTGGTCGATGTGGCGTTGGCCACCAGCGCGGCACCTGCCTACTTCCCGCGGCACACATTCAACAACAATCAATACGTCGACGGCGGCCTTTATGCGAATGCACCCGGCCTACTGGCGCTGCACGAAGCGCAAAGCTTCCTGGGCCAGCAGCCGGAGGACGTGCACATGATCTCGATTGGAACAATGTCGTCGAAGTTCACGGCAGATCCGCGACGCAATCGCAGCGGCGGCAGTTACGACTGGGGTGGCCTGCATCCGATCAACATGCCCAAGCGCCTCTTCGGCCTGTCGATCTCCGTCCAAGAGTCCCTGAGCGATTTCATGCTCAAGCACCGGCTGTCTTCCAAGTACATATCCCTGGACGATGTCCTCACCGATGAGCGTGCGGGCGCCGTCGCGCTCGACAAAACCGACGGACCGGCTCGAGAAGTACTGCTCGGCGCAGCGTCAGAACGCTCCAAGTTCAGCCTCGGTCAGCCCGATTTCATTGAGTTCCTGCAACACCAAGCTGTCCAACCCACCTTTTACTACGGCACCAACGTAAAGCGAGAAACGCCATGCTGAAATTCTCCAAGCTCCTATACCAGCATGGTCTGGACAAGGACACTTTCGAAAATCACATCCGTCCCGATGCCGAGCAGGAAGAGACGCTGCGCTCCAGCATCAAGAAGATCCGTGAATATGTGCGCCCTCGCGTGGCCGCGGCAACCGTGTCCAAGCTCGGTATGGAGCGCCCGGTCACGCCGCGCTTCCGGACGCAGGGTTCCTGGTCCTATGACACCTGCGTCACACCCGATCAAACGCCCCCTCAGGAAATCGACTGGGACTACGGCATCTACCTTCCCGTGACGGTTTGGGAAGAGAACGGACCGCCCAACGAGATGGCCAAGGCCTACTTCGACCTGATGGAGGAAATTCTCGACGAGCTGTGTCGGAAGGAGCGCTGGACGCTGAACAGCGGGAAGGACACCTGCATACGGATCCAGATTTCCAAAACGGCACATATCGACTTGCCGCTATATGCAGCCCCTGAGGGCGAGTTCGGGAAGATTGTCGAGGCGACCTCCATGAAGGCTTACGCCTTCGATGGAATCAAGGCGGATAGCCTCGCAGAGGAAGAATGGACCGAGCAGCAGTGGGACCAGCTCAACTGCATCGTCATGGCCACACGCAAGGGAGAATGGCGGAAGTCCGATCCGCAGACGGTAGCCAACTGGTTCAAAGATCGCATTGAGGAGCATGGCTTTCAGCTGCGCCGTGTTTGCCGCTACCTCAAGGCATGGCGGGATCATCACTGGAACCAGGGCGGCCCCACCTCGGTGTCAATCATGATCGCGGCGGCTCAAGGTTTTGCAGCCCGCCCCGAGCGCGATGACCTTGCGATTGAGCAGGCGGCCCGTCGGTTGATCTCGGCCTTTCGGGGCGATATCCGAGAGAAAGGGATCGACAATGGCGAGGAAGACTTCAACCGTCTCCCGGAAGCCGACCGTGTTATCGCGGCACAGCGCTTCCAGCTGCTCGCTGATACATTGAGCCAGGTCCGTGGCTTGAACGCCACGGAGAAGCAGACCGTGGTCACCAGCTTGCGAGCACAGCTCGGCCCGCGGTTGCCAGACGACGTGAGCCGCATCGAGCCCGAGGGAGATGCCGATACCATCCGCAATACCCCTGCCGAGCGCGTCGCTATCCCGGTTGTCCGCTCCAACAAGTCGGGCTGACTGTGAGCGTGACGACGCTGGGTGAATCGCTGAGGTACTTGCGCAGCCAAGGTTTTGAGCCCAGGGCTGCGCGCCGTCCTTCGCGCGCCTTTTCCGGCGTCCTACGTTGTTCGAAGGGTCCCGTTCCAATCACCCTGACGATCAGCGATTGGGACTTCTTGGAATACCCGCAGATCGCGCTGGCCGAGCCCCCATCGTTCCTGCCTTCGCTTCTACCTCACGTGGATATCCACGGAAATCTTTGCTATTTCGCAAAGGGCTCGGTGACTCTGGATCGATACGACCCGGTGATGTCACTGGCGCAGTGTCTTCATCAGGCCACTGGCGTCCTGGACAAGATCGCGACAGATCCGAAGTACAGGAACACTGACATCCAGGACGAATTTGTTGCACATTGGGAACTAGGTCAGACTCGTTGGCAGGTGTATCTCGGCGAGATCGAAACCGACGCCAAACACGCGCACTACTTCAAGCTTCGCGACAAAACCAAGTCGGAAATCCGCATCCTCGTCTGCAGCAATCCTACTGAGGCTGACCGGCTTGCGCAGGCCTGGGGCTGGGACGTCATGCCCTTGCACAGAAAGTGTTGGCTATTCAAGACAGTTCTTCCGCCGTCTGTTCCCGAGCGTCTGCCCACGACGGTAAAAGAGCTGTTCCTGTGGCTGAGGCAATGGGATCCCAAGCTTTCCCAGGCGCTGCAGAGTGTGCTCGGCGGGGCAGGCTACCTGAATCAAGACTATGTAACCTTCGCTATCGATACGCCCGTGGGCTGGGTGGGGTTCGGGTTCGACCTGAACAAGCAATACAGTCAGGGATACAAGAAAGCACCTAAGAGGTTTCGGAATTACCTGCATAACGCTGGTGGTCTGCAGCCGCTTTTTCGCATGGCACTTCGGCCAATTAGCAGCAAGTTTGTACACAGCCGCAACCTGTCGTACCCCGACCTTCGCGGCAAGAGCATTACCCTCGTGGGTTGCGGTGCAATAGGGTCTTTCGTAGCGATGGCCCTGGTACGCCTTGGCGCAGGCACGGGTGGGCGCGGTCGTCTTCGCCTTATCGATCCTGAGAATCTTGGCCCCGAAAATCTCGGCCGCCATACTCTCGGTTATCCGGCGCTATTTCAGGCCAAGGCGGTTGCGTTGCGAGACGACCTGCTGCGCCAATTCCCACATAGTCGCATCGACGCAGCACCGCAAAGCGTCGCCGACGTTGACCGCCTATTCGCGGCCGATCTGATCGTCGATGCCACCGGCGAAGAGGCTGTGAGCGAGTACATCAACGGCCTGCGCCTACAAGGCAATCACAGCGTCCCAGTTCTGCACGTCTGGGTCAGTGGCAACGGAGAGGCAGTACAGGCTCTTTGGGCGGACAAGGCCGGCGATGCTTGTTATCGTTGCCTGGTGCTCCCGGACCAGCATACCCACCGCCTTGAACGGATAAAGCTTCGAAAAGTAGACCCTGACCGCCGCATGGATGGGTGTCGGGCCTTTACGCCCTATGCAGTGTCCGCTCCGATGCATGCTGCAGCGCTGGCTACCGACATGATCTGTGATTGGCTACAAGGTGATCCTTCGCCACGATTCCGAACACGCCCCCGCGAGAATGTGGATCTGTTCAAGGTGAGAAATCAGAATCTTCCGAAGATAAAAGGGTGTCCTGCATGCGGTCAGCCTTGATCTGGCAAGTACCAAAGAGCCCGGCTGGACAAATCCTAGTGGAGGCCGAACCATTAATGCTGATGGACCAGTTCTGGCAGGACGATGGGGTCAAACCGGAAAGCGGTGGCATCTTGCTCGGATACCGCCGCTGCAACCACCTACACGTCACGATGGTCACAGTCCCACAGCCTAGCGACCGCCGCCAGAGATTTCTTTTCAGGCGATCCAAGGGTACACACCAAGATATCGCACTACACCAATGGCACGCTAGCGGACAGACTATCGACTATCTCGGCGAATGGCACACACATCCAGAATCTCAGCCAAGTCCATCGCGTCTGGATTACACAGAGTGGGCGAAAATCTGCGCACGCGTACAGAAGCCCATGCTCTTCATGATTGTCGGTTGGACCGGCGAGCTCTGGCTAGGTTGCTCAAGTCGAAAGCGTGTGCAGAAGTGTGAACGCTCGGCCTAGTGACTCCACCCACAAAAATGGCTTCACGCTGGCACCTTACGCAGCTTCCGAGACTTGAACCACAGTCCCCTGAGGTTAGGCGCATTTCCTTTGTCGCGAATCAGAAGCGGTATTGTTTGTCGATCGCACATGCAGATTTGTAACGACAATCGCTCTACGTTTGTCGTTCAACCATCCTGAAACCAGGTTCCCTAGAGGGATGCCAGAAGCGTTTTTGATTGTTGCTCAACAGTGGCCTCACGTTTGCTTGATTTCTCATATTAGCCAGACTAGACTAACTCCAAACATCTTGGAGAGTCACCATGTCTCACGTCAACATGCTGGAAGCGAAGTCCTCATTGTCGCGTTTGGTGGACGATGTGGAGTCCGGGCGTGAGCGAGAAGTCATCATCGCGCGCGGCGGCCGGCCCGCGGCGCGGCTTGTTCCGCTTGCGACGCAACCGCCGGTTGAGCGGCGGATTGGGGTTGCCAAAGACAAGTTCGTCTTGCCGGAGTCCATCGACGCGCACAACGAAGAAGTCGCCGCGCTGTTCTACGGGGACTCCAAGTGAATGTGTTGCTGGATACGCATATCGCGCTCTGGGCGGTGCAAGATAGTCCTTTGCTGACCTCCCGTGCGCGCGAAATCATTCTGGCGCCAGCCAACACGATTTATGTCAGCGCGGCCAGCATCTGGGAAATCAGCATCAAATTCAGTCTGGGACGTGGCGATATGCCGATTTCAGGCAGGCAAGCGCTGGTGTATTTCCGGGAAGCAGGCTACCGGGTTCTGGCTATCGAGCCGGAGCACACCATCGAGGTGGAAAACCTTCCTGCGCATCACAAAGACCCGTTCGACCGTCTGCTGGTGGCACAAGCGCTGACTGAACCTTTGAGGCTGCTCACGCATGACCCGCTTGTGGCTTTGTACAGCGACTCCATCTTACAGGTCTGACCACTAAACATACTGCTTGTGGCTCAACACGGTATTGGATACGACAACCCCCACAAGCCCCCGCCACCACCGCTGCGAGGCACCCCTCGGCAACCTCGTCGGGGATTTTCTGTTATTTCTACCGGTAATTTGATGTAACCAGCACCGTCCGTCTCGACGGGCATGCAGTGCAAATCTGGGGAAAGTCATGACGTCTGCGGTTGCTTACGATCTGGCCTACGGCCGGGAGGCGGCGATACGCCTGCAACCGATCCAGGACACGGTTGCCGCGCTCGCCGAGCAGTTCTCGTCGAACTTCTTCGATTCGCTGGTCAATACGGCCGAAGGCGCGCGGATCCTTGGGGCGCTGCTCGAGCAGGACATCGCTCACCTGAAAGCGCGCGAGGCGCAACATCTGCGCCTGCTCTTCGCCCCGCAACTGACGATGTCGCAACATCAGGAAACGGCGCAGCGCATCGGGCGCGCGCACGCGCTGGTGGGCGTCGAACTGCAGACGCTGATCGAATCCTTCGCCCTGTTCCAGCAGGAAATACATCAGGAGATCCTTCCCCTGATCGCGCAGGAGTCCCGCCAGGATCTTCTGGAGATAATCGAAAAGCGCAATTTCATGGATCTGCAGTCGCAGGCAGGGGCTTACCAGCGCGTCGATACGGAACTTTCCCTGGCCGCCGCGTCGATCGACGAGCTGATTCAGCAGACCGCCAATTTTTCGGATCTCGTGCGCGGCGTCATGGGCATCATCGGAAAGGTCGAGGGGGATTTGTCCGTCTTTTTCGCGCGCTGCGACACCTCCGGCGAATTACAGATCGAAGTTTCGCAAGGCGCGGCGGGACATCGTTACCACGAGGCCATGGAAACCGGCCTGGTGCCCAGGATCAGCATCGATCCGGCCCGCGCTTCCGGCCAAGGTCCGGGCGGCCGGGCGTGGCGCAGCGGCCAGATCGTCGTGACAGACGCCTGGGTCTTCGAGTCGCGCAACAAGCCCTGGCAGGTGCTCGGCAAAGAGCTGGGGTTTCGCTCCAGCGCCGCGGTGCCGCTGCTGGACGACTCGGGCAAGACGATCGCCTTGCTGAGCCTCTACAGCGGCTGGCCGCGATTCTTTTCCACGCTGCGCATCGGCACCTTTCTCAACCATCTGCAAAAGATGCTGAGCCATGCGGTCGAGAGCTTGAACACCGTGCCGGTCATTTCCCTGCCGCTGCGGCAGCGGTACCGCGCGCAGATCTCCCAGAAAAAAGTGACGTTTTTCTACCAGCCGATCATCGATCTGCGCAGCGGCGAGCTGCGCAAGGTCGAGGCCCTGGCCCGGGTGCTCGACGAAGATGGCCACATTGTGACGCCGAACCGCTTTCTGCCGGCCTGCGGCAATGAAGAGCTATTCGAGCTGCTGGAGCTGGGACTGGCGCAAGCGCAGACCGACGCGGCCGTGCTGACCGGCGAGCGTCTATGCTCATTGATCGCATTGAATTTTCCTGCCGAAGGCATCGGCGATCCGCGCTGCGAACGCGCCATTCTTCAAGCGGTGGAGCGCTGTCAATCCAGCGGGGTAGGCATTGAGCTGGAACTTCTCGAGAGCCGCGAGGGCCATGACACCGACGAACATCGCTACGCCTTTCTGCAGAAGCTGCGCGATGCCGGCATCAGGCTGGCGCAGGACGATCTCGGCTCGGGACATAGCTCGCTGCTCAGGCTGGACAAATACGCGTTCGATGAAGTCAAGATGGATCAGGGGTTCGTCCGAGGCGCAACGCAGCGCCCTCAGCGCGCGCTGGAGTTCATGCTGTATCTCACGCGCCTGGTGCACGCTTTCGACATGCGCGTCACTGTGGAAGGACTGGAACATCGCGGCCTGATCGAAGGCGCCCTGATCCTGGGCGCGGACCTGGGCCAGGGGTACGGCATTGCACGCCCCATGCCCGTCCACGACCTGCCGGCCTGGCATGACGGGTTTCGGTACGACGTGGACTCGCGCCGCCCGAAAACGGCGTTGGGCGCGTTGGCGACCTATCTGTTATGGGATACCCAGGCCATTGCCTCGCATTACGGCGAACCGGATGATCTTGTCGATGCGCGCCGGATCATGGAAGCGTTCATTGCCGAACGCGGCCTCGAACGGACGGAGCTGGCCGGCCTGCTCGCGGAACACTTCGAACGCGGCGGCTCGGCCCGCTCCCGCATACGAGCCCATGTCATCGCTGGACTGACGCAGATATGGCACGCGGAGACAGGTGCACCGTAACCTCGGCTAGGCGCTGCGCCGGCTCAGCAAGCCCAGCCCTCTCCTGGCCGCGTAAGGCAGCACTGCCAGCGCGAGCAGGGCGGCCAGAACCGCCGGAGACACCACGTCGCGCAAAGACGTCACACTGGAAAGCCGCGTGCCGATGCCGACATAGACGGCCGTGGCCGGCAGCGTACCCAATTGGCTGGTCCACCAGAAGGTCGAAAGCCTGATGGAGGTCACGCCCATCAGCAGGTTGACCAGCCAGGACGGGATGACGGGAATAAGACGCAGGGTCAGCATATACATCCATCCTTCGCGCCTGAGGCCGGCATCGATCGCACGCACGCGGTCAGGGAAGCGCGCGCCGACGGCCGCGCGCAGCAGGTAGCGCGATATGCCGAAGGCCAGCGCCGCGCCGAGCGTCGATGCGAACGAGACCAGGGCGACGCCCCACAGCGCGCCGAACAAGGTGCCGGCGGCAAGCGTCAGTACGGTCGCCCCCGGAATGGACAGCGCCGTGACCGCAACGTACGCGGCGCAGAAAGCCAGGGACACCGCCACCGGATGTAGGTTGCGCTGGTGCAGGAAGGCGGCCTGTTGCGCCTTCAGATAGTCGATGGACAGATACTGCGCGCCGCCGGTCCGAAAAAAGACTATTGCCAGCGCCGCGATAAGCGCCAGCAGCACGATACGGCCGGCGCCGCGTCGGGCAAGAATCGATTTCTTGCCGGTCTTTTCCGGGGGAACAGGCGCTGCTTGCATGTCGAGAGGTTTCATTTATTGTTCAGTATCGGCGCGAGAATATCGCGCATGGCTTGCTTGCGCACCTGCCGGCGCCCTTTTCCGGGGCTTCGGAACGAAAGGCCCGCACACGGCGCCGTACGTCGGAACAAAGCCGTTACGGCCGGGCATCCGGATCGGGCAGGGTTGCACGGTGGTATCGTAGGTGCGCATGTCGGCGACTTCATCGGCAAAGCTTGTTTTCAGTCAGCTTTCGCCGATGCACCCCGTGCTTTGATTTAAAAATCAATCAGCCCAGAAGGAAGGAGATTCTCATGTCCGACGATATCGTCATCGTAGCGGCCCAGCGCACGGCCGTTGGCAAGTTTGGCGGCTCGCTCGCCAAAACGCCGGCGAGCGAGCTTGGCGCGCACGTAGTGAAAGGTCTGCTGGCCAAGACGGGCCTACCCGGCGACGCGATTTCCGAAATCATCCTGGGCCAGGTGCTGACGGCCGGCGTGGGCCAGAATCCGGCGCGCCAGGCCGTCATAAAGTCCGGGCTGCCGCAGGCCGTGCCGGCCATGACCATCAATGTGGTTTGCGGCTCGGGCCTGAAGGCCGTCATGCTGGCGGCGCAGGCGATCAAATGCGGCGACGCCGAGATCGTCATCGCCGGCGGCCAGGAAAACATGAGCGCCGCGCCCCACGTTCTGCTCGGCTCGCGCGACGGCCAGCGCATGGGCGACTGGAAGATGATCGATTCGATGATCGTCGACGGCCTGTGGGACGTCTACAACCAGTACCACATGGGCATCACGGCCGAGAACGTGGCCAAGAAATACGGCATCACCCGCGAGATGCAGGACGCGCTGGCGCTGGCCTCCCAGCAGAAGGCCGCCGCGGCCCAGGACGCAGGCAAGTTCAAGGACGAGATCCTGCCGTTCAGCATTGCGCAGAAGAAGGGCGACCCGATCGTCTTCGAGGTCGACGAATTCGTGAACCGCAAGACCAATGCCGAAGTCCTGGCCGGTTTGCGGCCCGCTTTCGACAAGGCCGGCTCGGTGACCGCCGGCAATGCGTCCGGCATCAACGACGGCGCCGCCGCGGTCATGGTGATGTCGGCCAAACGTGCGGCCAGCCTGGGCCTGCAGCCGCTGGCCGTGATCCGCGCCTACGCCACCACCGGCCTGGATCCGTCCATCATGGGCATGGGCCCGGTACCCGCTTCGCAGCTGTGCCTGAAGAAGGCCGGCTGGACTGCGCAGGACCTGGACTTGATGGAAATCAACGAGGCCTTCGCCGCGCAGGCCTGCGCCGTCAACAACGAAATGGGCTGGGACACCAGCAAGATCAACGTCAACGGCGGCGCCATCGCCATCGGCCACCCGATCGGGGCGTCGGGCTGCCGCGTGCTCGTGACCTTGCTGCACGAAATGAATCGGCGCGGCTCGAAGAAAGGCCTGGCCTCGCTGTGCATCGGCGGCGGCATGGGCGTGGCGCTGGCAGTCGAGCGCGCTTGATGTCGAGCTAGCCGCTCGCGGTTCCGTCAGGAGCTCAAGTAAAAGGGCCACTCTTCTTCGGAGTGGCCCTTTTTGCGTCGACGCGTATGCGATATCCGCTTGTGTTCTTCAGCCGGCTTCGACGACGAACATCCTTGCCTGCTGAGCCTCCTGGCGTTCGGCCTTGATCGGCGCGTATCGCTCGGAGTTGTAAAAAGCCAGCGCCTGATCCAGGGTTGGAAACTCGAACACGCCAGCCATCGGCAGCGGCGTCTCGTCGCCTTCGAGAACCTGGGCAACGCGGCCGAAGTACAGGATCCGTCCGCCTGCTTCCTGCAGCGCCGCCTGGAAACGAGGAGCGAGCGCCGCCTGCCTGGCGGAGTCGATGACACGCAGATTGATATGCACATAGGCCGGCACGGTACACCTCCAAATAATGTATATACATTATAATTTGCATGTACCAAGCCGTCGAGGAAGCGGATGTGAACGGGTTCGATCCCAAGTCTTTGAAGAACGTCGCCGCGGAATGCCCGGGCTTCCAGGCTCGCGCGACGGCGCGTGCGATCACGCGCTTCTACAACGCGTGTTTTCGGCAGTTCGGGATCACGGCCGAGCAATTCAGCCTCTTGGTCGGAATCGGGGCGGCCGAGGAAACCACCGTTGTCCAGCTCGCGGCCAGCGCAGGGGTCGATGCGACCACGCTGAGCCGCAATGTCCGCAACCTCGAAGAGCGGGATCTGGTCTGCGCCGAAGGCGGACGTGGCCGCGCCGGAAAGCGGCTTAGCCTGACCCGCTCCGGACGTCGCCTCATGGCCGATGCCTTCCCGGTATGGGAATGGGCCAAAGCGGAACTGTCCCGCCACTTGGGCGAGAAAGGACTTCTATCGACGAGGCAGGCCATGGCAGAACTGGCCGAGGCGGCGGAAGCCTCATCATCCGTCGCTCTCGAACCGTCGCATCGTTCTCGCTAACGGGGTCGGCTGCGGTCGCAACGCATTGCAGCCTAGCAAAGCACCTTGATGCCCCCGGGCGTCTGGATTTTGGCCGTGTATCTGAACACCGTGCCTTGAATCACCGCAGGTGCGCCAGCGATGTTCAAAGTACGATAAAGCGCCCGCACCTTTTCGGCGTCCGGATGTTCGAGCACAAAGCCGAGCAGCTTGCAGCCCTGTTCCGCCTCCGACGAAAAGGAGGGGCTCTTGCCTTGCCGGTCTATCAATGCCGGAGCCACCCCATTCAAGGGCAGCAAACCACCATTGGGAATGGAAAAGAAGTAGCTGGAGACGCTGCCCTGGAATTCCCGCTTCTCGCCATAAACGGACGCGTGCTCGGCCATGTGGCGATCGAAATGGTCTGTGCTCGCCACCCAGCTGCGCAAGCGCCGCCCCTCATCCCATGCCTTGCGAACCGCCGCGCGATTGTCGAGATCGAACCATCTGGGACCGACGATAGGCGGCGCGTTCTCGTCGATTGCGATCACCTCGAGATAAACCGTGTCGCCAAGCCGCAGCAGATGATTGTGCGTGCTCATGTTGGCGTGCTTGCGGCCAAAGGGAATGTCTATGCCAAGACAGGTGCGAACGTGCTCCACGCCTTCTTTCAAAGAGGGCGCGATGACGGACAGGTGGTCGAGTTTGGGCATATTTCTGTGTGCCTCCTTATCTCCTGGCTAATCGACCCCGTCGATCGGCACGTTCATCCCCGTCTTGATCCGGTCCATCGCAACCAGCGTCTTGAATGCCTTGACATTGTTGTTGCCGTGAAAAAGCTTGCGCGTGAGCTCCACGTACTGGGCCATGTCGCGCACCAGGAAAATCAGCACGAAGTCGCACTCGCCCGCTACGTAGTAGCACTGCTGGATCTGGGGATAGGCCTCGAAACTGCGGCGCATTTCGTCGTGCAGGTCCGCCCGCTCGCTTTCCATCTTGACCTCCACGATGAGGGTCAAGTCGTAGCCGAGGGCCTTGGGGTTGATGCTGGCCGTGTAGCGTTCGATGACGCCGGCGCCCGACAGCAGCTTGAGCCGGCGGTTGACGGCCGCGGTAGACAGGTTGGCGCGCACGCCCAGCTCGCTTTGCGCGATGCGCGCGTCTTCCTGCACCGCGGCCAGCAGCACGCGGTCGTAGCGGTCGATATCGGAGGTCATAGTGGACACCGGTTCGGAGAATCGCGATGAATCGATAAAAGATTCAATTCAAAGCCCATTAATTCATAAAAAATTCGCCTTGCGGAGAAATATTATTTCAATCCATCCCCTGGAGAACCTATGTCCACCCCTACGCCCACCCTCGATGCCGGCCGCCTGCTCGAACAGATCCGCCTTTTGGGCGAGATCGGCGCCGACGCCGAACAAGGCGGGCGCACGCGCATCGCGCTGACCGACGACGAAAAAGCGGGCCGCGATCTGCTGGCGCAATGGATGCGCGAGTTGGATCTGGACGTGCGCGTCGACCGCATCGGCAACCTCTTCGGCATCCTGCATGCCGCCACGGACGCGGGCGACGAGCAGCCCTTGATGATCGGTTCGCACATCGACACCGTGCGCAACGCGGGCGCGCTGGATGGCTGCTATGGCGTGCTCTCGGGCCTGGCCGTGGCGCGCGCCTACCGCGCGTCGGGCATCACGCCGCAACGCGCCATCGTCGTGGGCGCCTTCACCAACGAAGAGGGCGTGCGCTTCCAACCCGACATGATGGGTTCGCTGGTGTATGCGGGCGCGCTGGACGTGCAGGCCGCGCTCGACACGTTGGGCACGGACGGAACGCGCCTGGGCGACGAACTGGCGCGCATCGGCTATGCGGGCGACATGGAGCCCGGCGCCATCGTGCCGCGCGAATACCTGGAACTGCACATCGAGCAAGGCCCGGTGCTGGAAGCCGAAGGGCAGCTCATCGGCGTGGTGGAGAGCCTGCAGGGCATTTCCTGGCAGAAGATCACCATACTAGGCACAGCCAATCACGCCGGCACCACGCCGACCCGGCTGCGCCACGACGCGGGCTATGCCGCCTGCGCCGTCGCGGCCTTCCTGCGCGAAGAGGTGGTGGGCGCCGCGCCCGACACCACGCTGGCCACCGTCGGCTCGCTGCGCCTGGAGCCCGATCTCATCAACGTGATCGCGCGCAAGGCCACGTTCACGGTGGACCTGCGCGATCCGGATGAACAGCGCCTGCAGGTTGCCGAAAAGCGCCTGGCCGGCTTTCTCGCGCAGATCGCCGAACGCGAAGGCGTCGAGATCAAGACCGAACGCCTGGCGCGCTTCGAACCCGTGGTGTTCGACGCCGGCCTGGCCGATGAGATCGAAGCCTCGGCCGAGCGCTTCGGCTTTACGCATCGGCGCATGACCTCGGGCGCCGGGCATGACGCGCAGATGATCGCGCGCATCGCGCCGGCGGCCATGATCTTCGTGCCCAGCCGCGGCGGCGTCAGCCACAACCCGCGCGAGCACACCGACGACGAACAACTCGTGCAGGGCGCACAGGTGCTGCTGGACGTGGTGCAGCGGCGCCTGGCGCGCGCCTGATCTGTTTTCTTCTCATCTCGAATCACGGAAAAAAACCCATGTTGATCGCCAACCCACGCGCCGCGCGCACGCTCTATCCGGCAGAACTGCGCGCGATCCTGTCCATCGACAAAGCCCGGCAAAGCCGCCAGTGGCTGTCGCACTGGCGCGAGATTGCGCCCGTCGCCACGCCCTTGCACGATTTGCCGGACCTGGCTGAAGCGCTGCAGATCGCACGCTTCAGCGTCAAGGACGAATCGGCGCGTTCGCCGCTGGGCAGCTTCAAGGCCCTGGGCGCACCCGCGGCGCTAGTGCGCCAGATCCTGCGGCTGCATCCCGACATCGATCCGCAAGGCGTGCTCGCGGGCCGCTATGCCGACCGGCTCAAGAACTACACCGTCGTCAGCGCCACCGACGGCAACCACGGCCGCGGGCTGGCCGCCGCCGCGCGCGACGCCGGCTGCTATTGCGTGATCGTGCTGCATGCGAATGTCAGCCAAGAGCGCGAGAAGGCCATCGCCGCCTACGGCGCGCAGATCGTGCGCATCGCAGGCAACTACGACGAGTCGGTCCAGGAGGCCGCCCGCCTGGCCTCCGCCCACGGCTGGCAGGTCGTCTCCGACACCTCATACGAAGGCTACGAGGACATTCCGCGCGACGTGATGCAGGGCTACGGCACCATCGCCGCCGAGATCGTGGAGCAGACCGCCGTTCAACCCGACACAGCCGGCGCTTACACGCACGTCATGCTGCAGGGCGGCGTCGGCGGCATGGCGGCCGGACTCATCAGCTATCTGTGGGAACACCAGGGTGTGAACCGCCCGCGCTTCATCGTGGTGGAGCCCGTTCAGGCAGACTGTCTGATGCAGAGCGCAATACAAGGCCGCCCGGCCAGGGCGACAGGATCGGTCGATTCGGTGATGGCAGGCCTGGCCTGCGGCGAGACGTCACCCCTGGCCTGGCGCTTTCTGGACACCAGCGTGGATCACTTCGCCACCATCGAAGACAACGAAGCGATCGACGCCATGCGCGTACTGGCCCGCGGCAGCGAGCAGGACATTCCCATCGTCGCCGGCGAATCCGGCGTCGCAGGCCTGGCCGCCCTGCGGCGCCTGCGCGGGGACGCGAGCTTGTCGGCGCAGGCCGGGCTCGACGCGCAATCGCGCGTGCTGATCATCAACACCGAGGGCGCCACCGCGCCCAGTGTCTTCAGGCAATTGGCCGGCACGTCCGCCGACGAAATACTTCAACGGCAGCAGCAATTTTCAAGGAAGAATCATGTACGTTGACACCGAACTGGGCGCTCAACTGGTGGGCTGGCGTCACCACCTGCACCAGATACCGGAAACCGGCTTCAACGAACACCAGACTTCGCGCTTCGTCGCGACGGCGCTGGAACTCATGGGCCTGGAAGTGCATCGCGGCATCGGCGGCACGGGCCCGGTGGCCAGCCTGCGCGTGGGCGACGGCCCGGGCACAATTGGCCTGCGCGCGGACATGGATGCGCTGGGCATGGCCGAGACCGCCGAAGGCCGGGCGCACATCTCGAAGAACGCCGGCTGCATGCACGGCTGCGGGCACGACGGCCACATGGCCATGGTGCTGGGCGCGGCGAAGCTGCTGACGCAAAGCCGCGACTTCAGCGGCTCGGTGCGCTTCATCTTCCAGCCGGCCGAAGAGCACGGTCGCGGCGCGAGCGCCATGATTGAGGACGGCCTGCTCCAGCGCTTCCCGGTGGACGAGATCTACGGCGTGCACAACAACCCCGGCATGCCCGCGGGCCGCATCGCCACGCGCGTGGGCGGCATCATGGGCAGCGAAGACAACTTCGTCATCCGCGTCCAGGGCCGGGGCGGCCACGCGGCGCGCCCGCACATGGCCGCCGACCCGCTGGTCGCCGCGGCCGACATCATCCTGGCGCTGCAAACCGTCGTGGCGCGCTCGGTCGATCCGGCCGATACGGCCGTGGTGTCGTGCACCGAGATCCACACCGACGGCATCCGCAACGCCATTCCCACGCACGTCGAAATCAAGGGCGACACGCGCAGCTACGCGCCGCACGTGCAGGCTCTGCTGGAAAAGCGCATGCGCGAGATCTGCCATGGCATTGCCCTGGCCCACGGCTGCGTTTGCGAGGTGCAATACACCCACGAATTCGTGCCCACCGTCAACTGGCCGCAATGCGTCGCCACGGCTGTGCGCGCGGCTCAGGCCGTGGTGGGCCCCGACAATGTGGACGAGAACGTCGCGCCCATGATGACCTCCGAAGACTTCGGCCGATTCCTGCAGGAAGTGCCCGGCGCATTCGTGCTCCTGGGCAACGGCGCGGCGGACACGCCGGGCGGCATCCCGCTGCACAACAGCCGCTACGATTTCAACGATGCCGTGCTGCCCGTGGGGGCGCGTTTCTTCGCCGAGCTGGTGCGCCAGCGCCTGCCTCGCGCCGCCTGACCCTGCTCGACCGGAAGCCGGTCAACCCCGATACGGCAAGCCTTGCACCAGGCGCTTGGCCAGCCTCGGTTGCTTCAGCTTTTCCAACCACCACGACAGGCCGCGCCCGGGCCTGTCGCCGCGCCAGGCCACGTACAGCGTGTTGGGCTCGCGCTGGTCCGCGGTGCGCTTGACGATCAACCGGCCGTCCTGCACCAAGCCCGCGACCCGCTGTAGCGGCAGCCAACCCACTCCCAGCCCGGCGCATTGCGCCATGGCCTTGGCATGCATGCTCGGCACGGCCAGAACGTTCTGGCCGCTCTGCAAGCCATAGCTGCGCTCGCCCGCGCGCCGCGATGTGTCGGCAACCACCACGGCTCGATGGGCCGCGATGGTTTCGCTGGACAGCGGTTCGCGCTCCTTGGCCAGCGGGTGGCGCGGCGACACGGCAAATACCCATTCCATGACGCCCAGCTCTTCCCAGTGCAATTTGGACATGGCGGGCGGCGCGTTGGTCGCGCCGATGACCAGATCGGCCCTGCCGTCGCCCAATGCCTCCCAGGTGCCGCCCAGCACTTGCGCGGTGAAGCGCAGGGACACGCCGGAGCGCAGCGCGTCGAAGTCGCGCACGAGCGGCAGGAACGTGTCGAACTCCAGTATCTCGTCGCTCACGATTCCTAGGCGGTCTTCCCAGCCGCCGGCCACTTGCTTGACGCGATGCGCCAGGCGATGGCTATCCAGCATGAGCCGTTCGGCGCCCTGCGCCAACAGTTGGCCCGCGGGCGTGAGCTGCAAACGGTAGCGGCGGCGATCGAACAACAATGCGTCGAAGCGCGCCTCCAGTTGCCGTGCCGCATAGGAAACGGTCGACGGGGCTTTGCCCAGTTGCGCAGCGGCGCGGGTAAGGCTGCCGCATTGCGAGATGGCTTCGAGAAGCGCCAGTTCATCCTCGGACAACATGTTCGATTCCTTCGAACGAGATCATCGGTGCGATTGTACGTAAGACGCGCGGCCGAGGAACAAGATACATCCATGGCGAACGACGCACCCCGCCCGTTCCCCCACCCCATATCGAGGAAGACCATCATGCAACGCTTTCAAGGAAAGACCGTACTCGTCACCGGCGGCAGCACCGGCATAGGCCTGGCCGCCGCCCAGGCTTATGCCGCCGAGGGCGCTCGCGTCGTCATCACGGGCCGCGACGAAGCGGCGCTGGCCGCCGCCCGCGAGCAGATCGGCCGAGGCGCCCTGGCCGTGCGCAACGATGCCAGCAGCATCGCGAACGCCGCCGAACTGGCCAGCGCCATTCGCGGCGCCGGCCTGACGCTGGACGCCGTATTCATCAACGCCGGCATGGCCCGGTTCTCGGCGCTGTCCGATGCGGATCCCGCGCTGTGGGACCAGATCTTCGACACCAACGTCAAGGGCGCCTACTTTCAGCTGCAGGCCCTGCTGCCTCTGCTCAACCGCGGCGCGGCCATCGTGCTCAACGGCTCGGTGAACGCTCACATCGGCATGCCGGGATCGTCCATCTATGCCGCCAGCAAGGCAGCCCTCATTTCGCTGGCGCGCACGCTGTCCGGCGAACTGCTGTCGCAAGGCATACGCGTCAATGTCGTCAGCCCCGGGCCGGTCACGACGCCCCTGTACGACAAGCTGGGACTGGATGCGCAGGCGCTGCGGGAGACATCGGCGCAAATTCAGGGTCAGGTACCCCTGGGGCGCTTTGCCACCCCCGCGGAAATCGCCGCCACCGTGCTGCACCTGAGCGCCGCGGAGTCCGCCTTTATCGTCGGCGCCGAAATCGTGGTCGACGGCGGCATGAGCCGCCTCTAAGAGACATGAAGACGATCCGAGCGGCCGGCGGCAAGCCGACAGGATCGGCGCCAATGGCTGCGGCGCCCGGATCGTCGCCAGGCGGCATCCCCGTTTGTCGTATGCTTAACGCAACGACGACGAATCGATGCGCCCCATGAATCCCAACGAGCAAAAACTGCATTACCCCTTCGGCGAGGCCCAGCCCGAACCCGGTCTGGCCCGCCCGATCGCCGAGGGCGCGGCCTGGGTGCAGATGCCCCTGCCCTTTGCCCTGAACCACATCAACCTCTGGCTGCTGCGCGACGAAATCGACGGCCGCCAGGGCTGGACCATCGTCGACTGCGGCGTGGCGCGCGAAGACACCAAAGCCTTGTGGGAGCGCGTGTTCGAGACCTCGCTCGACGGACTGCCGGTGCTGCGCGTGCTGGTCACCCATATGCACCCCGACCATATCGGACTGGCCGACTGGCTATGCCGACGCTGGCAGGCGCCTTTGTGGATCAGCATGACCGATTTCATGACAGCCTCGTTCTGGTCGTCGCGCGCCGGCGGTTCGGGCGCCGGCGGCGAAGGCGCGGTGGCGCATTTCGCCCGTCACGGCCTGGTCGACGCCGAATCGCAGGCCAAGATACGCGAGCGCTCCAACTACTACCTGGGCCTGGTGCCTTCGGTGCCCGCGCGCTTCACGCGCATGATGCACGGCGACATCGTGCGCATCGGCCAGCACGATTGGCGCGTGATCACCGGCTACGGGCATGCGCCCGAGCACGTGTCGCTGTACTGCGCCGACCTCAAGCTGCTGATCTCGGGCGACATGGTGCTGCCGCGCATCTCGACCAACATCAGCGTGTTCGACCACGAGCCCGACGCCAATCCGCTGCCGCTCTACCTGAACTCGCTCGACGGCTACGCCGATCTGCCCGAAGACACGCTGGTGCTGCCTTCCCACGGTCGCCCCTTCACCGGCCTGCACGAACGCATCCGGCAGCAGCAGGAACACCACGCCGAGCGGCTGGCCGACGTGCTGGCTGCCTGCCAGGAAGGGCCGAAGTCGACGACCGACATCGTGCCCGTGCTGTTCAAGCGCGCGCTCGACCTGCACCAGCTGACTTTCGCCATGGGCGAGGCGCTCGCGCACCTGCATGCGCTCTACCACGCGGGCAAGCTCACGCGCCGCGTCGGCGAAGACGGCATCATCCGCTTCTCGGCGGCGTGAGACCTGCGGTGCAAACGCCTGTCGATCACGACGACGCGCAGCTGGAGCAGTGGCTGCGCGAACGCTACAGCTGCCGCGCCTTCCGCCCCGAACCCGTGCCGCGCCACGTCATCGAACGCATACTCGAGCTGGCCCAGCGCACCGCCTCGTGGTGCAACTGCCAACCCTGGCAGCTCGCCATCGCATCGGGCGCCGGCACGGAGCGCGTGCGCGCCGCGCTCGCATCCCGCTACGCGCAAGACCCGCAAGGCCGGCGCGACTTCGGCGATCCCAGCGCCTACGAAGGCGTCTACCTCGAGCGTCGCCGCGAATCGGGCTACCAGCTGTACGAAGCGGTGGGCATCGCGCGCGGCGACCGCGAAGCCTACGGCCGCCAGGCTGCCCGCAACTTCACGCTGTTCGACGCGCCGCACCTGGCCGTCGTCAGCAGCCCCGCTGCGCTCGGCAATTACGGCGCCATCGATTGCGGCGGCTATGTGTCCACGTTCATGCTGGCCGCGCGCGCCAACGGCGTCGCCTGCATCGCGCAGGCGGCGGTGGCGCAATATCCCGACGTGCTGCGCCGCGAGCTCGGCCTGGCCGACGATCAACTCGTGGTCTGCGGAATTTCCTTCGGCTACGAAGACCGCGACCATCCCGCGAACCAATACCGAACCCGTCGCGCACCCCAGTCCGAAACCGTGAACTGGATCGACGAATAGAAAGCCATGTCCGACTCTTCCAAGCACATATCCACCTTCCTGGCCCACTCCGGCGCCGCCCCCTTCAACCCCGAGACCGGCGTCGCACCGGTCAACCTGCCGCCGATGCGCGCCAGCACCGTGCGCTTTCGCGACCTCGACAAGCTCGAGCACGTCCAGCGCCGCCGCGCCGAAGGCGGCCGCCCGGCCAGTTACGGCATCTACGGCATGGACACGCACATTGCGCTGGAAGACATCTTCAAAGCGCTGGAAGACGGCGAACATTGCGCCCTGCAACCCTCGGGCCTGGCGTCCATCGCCATGGTCTTTCTGGGCCTGCTGTCGGCGGGCGACCATGCGCTGGTGGCCGACTGCGTCTACGGCCCGATTTATGAGTTCAACAACGCCGTGCTCAAGCGCATGGGCATAGAGGTCACTTACTTCCCCAGCAGCGCCACGCCCGACGAGCTCGAAAAGCTGATCCGGCCCAACACGCGCCTGCTCTACATCGAGACGCCCGGCTCGCTGCTCTTTCAGATGATGGACATCCCCGCGCTGGCCGAGCTGGCCAACCGCCGCGGCCTGGTGCTGGCCACCGACAACACCTGGGGTTCGGGCTACATCTACCGCCCGCTGCAGCTGGGCGCGCACATCTCGGTCATCGCAGGCACCAAATACATCGCCGGCCATTCCGACCTCATGCTCGGCGCGGTGGTGGCGCGCGATCACGGCCTCTTCCAGCGCATCGCCCGCACGCAATACGCCGTCGGCAACTCGATCAGCGCCGACGACGTCTGGCTTGCCCTGCGCGGGGTGCGCACCATGCCCTTGCGCATGGAGCAGCATGCCAAGCATGCCATGACGATTTGCGACTTCCTGTCCCGGCGCCCCGAAGTCTCGCGTCTCTACAACCCCGCCTGGCCGCAAGACCCGGGGCACGCGCTATGGCAGCGCGACTGCACCGGCACCAACGGCATGCTGGCCGTCTCGCTCAAGTTCACGCCCGCCCAGGCACGCCGCTTCGTCGAATCGCTCACGCTCTTCGGCATCGGCTTCTCGTGGGGCGGCTACGAGAGCCTGGTGCAGCTGGTGACGCCGGCCGAGCTGGCGCGACATGCCTATTGGTCCGAAGGCGATCTGGCGCTGGTGCGCCTGCACATCGGCCTGGAAGACCCGCGCGACGTGATCGCGGACCTGACGCAAGCGCTGGAAGCCGCGAAAGAGGCCTGACGATCCTGCTCGGCTCTAGTCCGGTCTGCGGCGGCCAAACCCGGCACTTCGAAGCCGGAGCGCTTTATGCCCGCGGCGGCGATGCGGCGCAAGAAAACGAGCCCCC
>NZ_JBQCER010000090.1:0-45463 GCF_051960075.1 Bordetella sp. | reverse complement strand
CCAGATGACCTAGATAGGGCGTGACGCGATCGACCTGCTGCAGATAGATGCCCCAGGGGCCGAGATGTTCGGCATCCAGGTAGGACGGCAAGGCATGAGTGGGCGCTTGGGCCATGAACGTTGTCTCCGTTGACAAAAAGTAGGTAATTTTAGGCTGGGTATCACTGAAAAATAAATTATGTCCCCATTAAATTGAAATATAAATAAAAAGGTGACGTATTAATTGGGAATAAATCGTTGGAACCCGAAAGGAAATGCCGTCCACCAAGAACGACTACATCCCGCCTCATGGTCCCAGAAGCCGGGCATGCAGAACATACGGATTCATCCCAGGGAAAAAATCATGCCGAAAACCGATGCCCCGCCGCAGCCTCTCCCCGTGCAGTCCGCCCTGTCTCGCCGGGACATGCTGCGCCGGACGGGATTGACGGCGCTGACCCTGGCCTTGCCCCGCGCGGCCCACGCCGCAGGCCGCCGCGGCCTCGACCCGGCCGTGCGATGGGGCCGCGAAGCAATGCGCCGAGCTATGGCGCAGCCCGGCGCGCCGGCTGCAATGTCGGCAGTTTTGCTCCAGGACAGCGAAATCGTCTGGCGCGAGGCCTTGGGCTGGGCGGTTCCCGGCCGACTGAAAGCCGGGGCGGACACGCGTTTCAACATCGGTTCGGTCAGCAAGGTGCTGGCGGCGCTGGCGACGGTCATCTTGCAGGACCGCGGGCAGGTGCACCTGGATGCGCCGTTGGTCCGGTATTTGCCGGATTTCGCCATGCTTTCCCCCGAATGCCGTCAAATCACCCTGCGCCACCTGCTCAGCCACTGTTCGGGCCTGCCGGGCACGAACGGCCGCAATCTCTACGCCTTTGCGCCGGTATCCGGCTATGCGGCCGACACCGAAGTCGAACTGGCCGATACGCACCTGAAGCACCCGCCCGGCGAGCTCGCCGTGTACTGCAACGACGGTTTCACGCTGATCGAGCAGGTGGTGCAAGCCGTTACCGGCAAGCCCTATGCCGCGTTTGTGCAGGAAGCCATCCTGGAGCCGCTGGGCATGCAACGCTCCGGCTTCAATCTGGCGCCCTTCCCGGCGGGGAGCTACGCGCATCCCCTGTGGGACGGTAAGACATTGGGGCAGGAATTCGTCTCGGCCTATGCCACGGGCGGGCTGGCGAGCACGCCCGAGGACATGATGCGCTTGGCGCGTCTGTTCATCGATGGCGGCGTGTTCGAGGGGCGGCGCATCGTGTCCGAGGCCGGTGTGGCGCAAATGGGCACCAGCCAGACCGCAGGCCTGAAGATCAATCCCTGTCCCGAGTGGAACTGGGGCCTGGGCTGGGATTTCACCGCGCAGCCCGGGATGGCCGCGGCCGGCGTACAGTGCTGGCAGAAGAACGGCGGCACCGCTTTCTACAGCACCGATTTCTACGTTGTGCCCAAGGCTCGCATGGCCTTCATGATCACCGCCAGCGGCCACGGCTACAAGCCGGCCGTCATCGCCGAAGGCGTGCTGCTGCGCGCGCTGCACGCGGCGCGTACGATCCCCGCCCTGCCCCGACCCGTCGGCACGCAGATTCCGCCCGAGGCCGCCGTCGATGCCTCGTCGATACGCCCGGCGACCGGCATCTACGGCAATTACGAAGGCGCTTATAAAGTCGCTTTCGGCCCGGATCTATCGCTATCGATCCATCGCTGGCATGCCGGCAAATGGCAGTCCGTGGCCGAGGGTATGCGGCTGCGCAGCGACGGCTGGTGGTGGGGAGACAAGGCGGACGAAGGCAGCTTTCGCTTCGATATGGCCCCGGGCCATCGCTATCTGATACTGCGCATGCCCTGGGCCTCGGGTGTCAGCCTAGCATCCATGCCTGTCGGGCAGCAGCTGCAGCCGCTGGAGACACCGCTTTCCGCTGCCTGGCAGGCACGCGTGGGCGTGCAATGGCGACTCGACAACGAATCGCCCGAATCGGCGGTCTGGACGCTGGATCCGGCACAGATCTACGTGATCGGCACGCTAGCCGAGCTGCCCGGTTACCTGATGTGGCGCGACGGCCAGTTGTTGCGCCCCCTGTCCGATACCCGCGCCGGCATGACCGTGCGCGTGCCCGTGAACAACGGTCGGGACCTGGACGAGCTGGTCATCGAAAACCGGAACGGAGAGGAAACGCTGCGCGTGGGCGGCTCGCGCCTGGTGCGCAAGACCTGAAGGCGATTCAGCCGGCTCCTGAGCGCAGGAGCCGACACACACGGGATCAGTCTCCGAACCGCACGTTCGACGTGCCTTGAACATGATGTTTCGCATGGTCGCCGGGCATGGTTTGAGCTGGTGCGGCGGAGGTCTGCGGCCGGGCAGCAGATGCGGCAGGAGCAGCCGGCTGTGCAGGCGGGTGTTGGCCTGCCTGCCGATGCGCCGCCTCGGTCTGGGCCACCAGCGTGCGCAGCTCCCTGGCGAGCGCACCGTGCTTGCCCAGCTCCGCCCAGTCGGCCGCGTCATGGTGCTTGAGATCCTGCGCCAGGGGACTTGCGCCTGCGTTCAACAGCAATTGCACGGCTTGGCGATTGCCGGAATAGGCCGCCATCATCAGCGGCGTGACGCCATCGGGCGACGGTGCGTTGGGCATGGCTTCGCGCGACAGCAGCAGCTTGATCATGGCGATCTGGCCCTTGGACGCGGCGTAATGCAGCGGCGTCCAGCCCAGTTTGTCGACCTTGGCGCCACGCGCCATCAGGGCTTCGGCACGCGAGACATCGCCTGCGATGGCCACGTACATGAGCGGCGTCTCGCCCAACGTGTTTTCGATATTGACGTTGGTGCGAGGATCGGCGAGCAGTGTGTCGAACGTTTTCCACGAACCACTGGCCACGGCCGCCATGATTGCGGGCTGGCCCTTGGGCGACTCCAGATTGGGATCGGCGCCGTGGGCCAGATCGGCGCGTATCGCGTCGACGCGATCGTTCGCAATGTCGATCCACCAATCAGTCGGCGCATGCCCGACAGGCGCCGCCATGGCGCTGCAGAAGGACGCCGCCAAGCAGAGAGCCGCCAGCAGAATGCCCAGTCGACCCTGATGAGCGGATTTCGTCATGATTTGCTTTTATAAATAACTTTAAATAAGTTTCTTTAAATAATTTAAATTAAATTATTTATTTATCTTATTGAATAATTTGAAGAAATTTTCAGATGTCTGCTGTGCAACCTGCGCTACCGGTAACCCCTTGAGGTCGGCGATCTTCTCGGCCACATGCACGACCTTGGCCGGATCGTTGAGTTTGCCGCGATGCGGTACCGGCGCCAGATACGGCGAGTCGGTCTCGATCAGCAGGCGCTCAAGCGGCGTATTGGTCGCCACGTCGTGCACCACCTCGGCATTCTTGAACGTAACGATGCCCGACATGGAAATGTAGAAATTCAACGCGATGGCCTGCTGAGCGATGTCCCAGGTCTCGGTGAAACAGTGCATGACCCCGCCGATTTCCTCGGCGCCCTCTTCGGCCAGGATGCGCACGGTATCGGCGGCCGAATTGCGGGTATGGATGATGAGCGGCAGACCGGCCTCTCGGGCAGCCCGAATGTGCCGCCGGAAGCGCTCGCGCTGCCAGTCCAGCGGTTCGCTCAGACGGTAGTAGTCCAGCCCGGTTTCGCCTATGGCCACGACCTTGGGGTGCTGCGCCAGTTTCACCAGTTCGGCCACATCCGGCTCGGGCGTGTCCTCCTCGTCGGGATGCACGCCCACCGAGCCCCACAGATTGGGCGTGGCCTCGACGATTTCCATCAGGCCGGGCCAGGACGGCATGGTGACGCTGGCCAGGAGCGCGTGCGTGACCTGATTCTGGCGCATGCGTTCAAGTACGCCTGGCAGGTCGTTTTTCAGGTCCGGGAAATTGAGATGGCAGTGAGAATCGACGTACATGTGAAAACGTTCAGGTCAGGGCCTGTTCGTGCCGAAAGGCGCCAGGGCCAGCGCGACGCGTTGCAGCGTGGCGTGGACAAAGAGCTTGGGGTTGAGGGTGTGGCCTGCCAGCGCTCGCTGGCTCGAAAGCCAGTTTGCCGTATCGGCCAGGCGAGCCGATTGAACACGGGACGCGGTGCGGGCAACCGTTTCGGCCAGAACCGGAAAATACCGCACCGGCAGTCCGTGCGCCGCCAGCATCAGGTCGATGAATACACGCTGCAAGGCGTCCAGCCATTCGACGGCGGCCGTTTTTTCCAGGATTTCGGTGAGACCGCCCACGTCGGGCCTCTGGCCTTGGGCAAGCGGCGCGAGCAATTGGCCGAGCCAGTCGGGGCACGGCTCTTCCTGCTTCTGCGACAGGCGCAAGGCCGACAGCGGCGTGCCGCCGGCAGCAGCCAGCCATTGCTCCGGCTGCTTCACGCCTTGCCGCGCCAGCCACTGCAAGGCGGTCGCGTCAGGCGGAGCGCAAAGCGGCAGGCGCCGACAGCGCGATACCAGCGTAGGCAGGAGACGGTCGGGCGCGTCGGTCACCAGCAGAAAGACCGTGTGCGCCGGCGGTTCCTCCAGCACCTTGAGCAAGGCGTTGGCGGCGACGGTGTTGAGCGCCTGGGCGGGATAGAGCAAGGCTACGCGCCAACCGCCGCGATGCGTGGCCGTGTTGAACCAGGATTCGAGGCTGCGGATCTGATCGATGCGTATCTCTTTGGACGGCGCGCGCTTGCTGGTCGAGCCGGCGGACGTATCGGCCTCGTCGGATTCGCCGTTTTGCGCACCCTCGGCCTGGGCTATGGCTTCGGGGCGGATGCGGCGCAGATCGGGATGGTTGCCCGAGGCAAACCAGCCGCAGGCGATGCAATGGCCGCACGCCAGACCGTCTTGCGGCGTTTCGCACAATAGACTGGCAGCCGCGGCGATGGCGAAGTCCAGCTTGCCGATGCCGGCCTCTCCGTGCAGCAGCCAGGCATGCGCAAAGCGCTCGCGCTGATTCAGCCAAGCGCGGGCCGTATCCAGATGCCAGGGAAGGAAACCGTTCATCTCACGCCGCGTTCGTCAGCAGTTCGTTCAGATCGGCTTCGAGCCGGGCGCGTACGGCGGTCAGGGACTGGCTGCCGTCGATGACGCGTACGCGCCCGGCATGCTTCTGCGCCCGCGCATGGTAGGCCGCGCGCACACGCTCGAAGAACGCACCCTGTTCGCGTTCGAATCGGTCCAGGTCGCGACTGGCGGCCAGTCGCGCGCGCGCAACCTCGATCGGCACGTCGAACAGCCAGGTGCGATCGGGTTGAGGTGCGCCGATCCAGGTCTCGAGCGCGGCCACGGGCGCAGCGCCCAGTTCGCGGCCGCCGCCTTGATAGGCATAGGTCGCGTCGGTGAAACGATCGCACACCACCCATTCGCCCCGCGCCAGGGCCGGCTCGATCACGGTGCGCAAATGTTCGCAGCGCGCCGCGAACATGATGAGCGTTTCCGTTTCCAGACGCATGGGTTCGTGCAGCACCAGTTCACGCAGTTTCTCGCCGATGGGCGTGCCGCCTGGCTCGCGTGTGGCCAGCACGGTGTAGCCGGCCGCCCGGATGGCCTCGACCAGCCAGCCGGCATGGGTGCTCTTGCCCGCGCCGTCCACGCCTTCGAGGGTGATGAAACATCCGCGCTTGCTCATTTTCTGGACTGCTCCGAGTTTCCGGGTTTCTCCGGGGCTCTGGCCGGCGCGGGTTCTTTCCGCGGCTTGCCCTTGCCCTGGCCCAGAATGTAGTGCGCGACGTTGCGGTTCTGCTGATCGAGCGTGGCGGAAAACTCGCTGCTGCCATCGCCGCGCGCGACGAAATACAGGTAATTGCTGGTTTCCGGATGGAGGGCCGCCTCGATAGAGGCGCGGCTGGCCATCGCGATGGGTGTGGGCGGCAGGCCCGGACGCGTATAGGTGTTCCAGGGTGTGTCCTGCTGCAGATCCCGTTTGTGCAGGTGCCCATCGTAACTGCTGCCCAGACCGTAGATCACCGAGGGATCTGTCTGCAGCGGCATGTCCTTGCGCAAGCGGTTGATGAACACGCCGGCCACCCGGGGACGCTCGCTGGGCTTGGCGACTTCTTTCTCGATCAGCGAGGCCAGAATCAGCGCCTCGTATGGCGTGGCGATGGGCAGGCCGGGCGCGCGCTGCTTCCAGGCCTCATCCAGGATGTCCTGCCCGGTCGCGTAGGCGCGGCGCAGCAGGTCCAGATCGGTGCTGCCCGAGTCGTAGACGTAGGTGTTGGGAAAGAACAGGCCCTCGGGATCTTTCGCGTCGATGCCCAGCTTGGCCATGATTTGTTCGTCGCTCAGGCCGGCCAGGGTGTGCTTGAGGTCGGGAGCGCTGTTCAGGGCCGCGCGCATCTGCTTGAAGGTCCAGCCTTCGATGAACGTTATCTGGCGCTCGGTGCGCTCGCCCAGCGCCATGCGCTCGAGCAGCGTCCAGGGAGAGTCGCCCTGGACGGCCTCGTAACCGCCGGATTTGAGCATTTTGTCGCGTTCGGTGACGCGGGCCAGCAGGACGAAACCGGGCGCCCAGATGGGGATGCCCGCATCATGCAGCGCACGGGTGATGGAGCGCGGCGTGCTGCCTGGATCGACGATGAAGTCGACCTTGGCTGCGGGCATCTGAACGGGCTGCCTGGCCCATAGAACAAAGCCGCCCACCGCTCCCGCGACCAGGGCGAGCAACAAAAGCGGAAACAGCAGAAAGAGAAAGGACAGACGAATCTTCATGGCTACCGCGCAGTTTAATGGATATGCCCGCGTCGGCCCCCCTGCCGCCGACGCGGGCATGGCCGCTCCGATGAAGGCGGCACGGTATCATGGGACACACAGTGCGGCAGGCCGAACCTGCCCCGCTCGTAACACGCTTGAACAGAAATTTTTTAGGCCTGTATCCATGTCTGCATCGACGCCCGCTTCTTTTCACGATGGTTTGCCTGCGCCTTCAGCCGCTGCGCCGACATGCGCGGTGCTGGATGCCATGCGCATCATTTCGGCCACGGGTGAGGACGCCCTGACTTTCCTGCACGGCCAACTCACGCAGGACGTCGTCGGCCAGCCCGCCGATCGGGCCAGTCTGGCCGGCTACTGCACCGCCAAAGGGCGCCTGCTTGCAACGCTCGTCATGTGGCGCACTCCGGCCGAACCGGCTGAGCCGGCTGGCGTGCGCTGGCACGCCCTGGTGCGCGCCGACTTGGCCGAAGCGCTGGTCAAGCGCCTGTCGATGTTCGTGCTGCGAGCCAAGGCCAAGCTGTCTGTGAGCGCCGCGCTGCATGCCTTTGGCGTGCGGGCGTCGGCCGAACAGGCGGCTGTGCTGCAGTCCGCCGCGGGAGGCGGACTGCCCGATCAGCCCTGGCAGCGCGTCGATCTGCCTACCGGCACCTGGATCGCGGCGCCCAGCGCCGACGGGCCGCGGTGGTGGTGGATCGCGTCGGATGCGCAACTGGAGGCAAATCGGCATATGGCCGCGCAATTGGGGCGCGGCAGCACCCAGGATTGGCAGGCCGCGGATCTGGCAGCCGGAATCCCCTGGATCGGCAGCCTCACCCAGGACTTGTTCATTCCTCAGACCGTCAATCTGGAGTTGGCCGGCGGAGTCAGCTTCACCAAGGGTTGCTATCCGGGCCAGGAGGTGGTGGCCCGCAGCCATTACCGGGGCACCGTAAAACGGCGCATGGCCTATGGCCGACTGGATGGCACCGGCGCCGCCGTCCGGCCCGGCTTGGATGTCTACGATGCAAGAGATGCGCGCGAGCCGACCGGGCGCGTCGTGGATGCCGCGGGAGATGCGTTGCTGTTCGAGACGACGCTGGCGTCGTTGTCCGAGGGAGATCTGCGCCTGGGATCTGCAGATGGTCCCGGCATCCGTGTGTTGCCTTTGCCCTATGCGTTGTCGGAGTAAGCGCAGGTATTGAGTCGCTTCGGCGTGGCTGGCCAGAGCTCAAACCAGCACGCCGAACAACGCCCCTATTCTGGCGGTCAACGCAATCGCCGCTGCACCCAGGATCATCACGCGCAAGACGGCCCGACCGACAGGCGCACCGCCGGCACGAGCGGCGATAGCGCCCAGCACCCCCAGGCAGACCACCGACCCGGCCAGCATGATGGCCACCAGATGCGTCAACGGCGCCAGCATCGCGATCAAGAGCGGCAGCACGGCGCCCGATGCGAACGATAGCGCCGATGCGATCGCAGCCTGTATCGGCTGCGCGCGATGGTCCTTCGAGATGCCCAGTTCGTCGCGCGCATGCGCATCCAGCGCATCGTGCTGGGTCAGCGCGGTCGCGACCTGCAAGGCCAGATCGGGTGCCAGGCCGCGTTCCACGTAGATGCCCGTGAGCTCGTCCAGCTCTTGCTGGGCGTTGAGCTTGAGCGAACCTATTTCCATTTTGAGATCGGCCGCTTCCGTGTCGGCCTGGCTGCGCACCGACACGTACTCGCCTGCCGCCATGGACAAGGCGCCGGCAACCAGGGCTGCGACGCCTGCGATCCAGATCGCGGCGTGATCGGCTCGAGCTGCGGCGACGCCCGCGATCAGACTGGCGGTGGAGACGATGCCGTCATTGGCGCCGAGCACGGCGGCGCGCAGCCAGCCGATGCGGTGTATGCGGTGATGTTCTCTTGCAGGCATGATGGTCCCGCACGCGTTAGCGCGCGCCGAGAGGCCGTTGAACCGGGGAAATTGGCCGCAAGTATAAGACGCGAAAGCCGCATTTGGCGGTGCGTTAACGTCGATGGTAAACCGCAGTGAAAATGGTTTTTATCCGTTTTCGCTCCGAAGGCCCGAGTTTAGCGGCCCAGGTCGGACAGCGGGTTCTCCATGTCTGACGGCCAGGGCGCCACGAAGAACGCCTGCGCCCAGGCGGCGTCGGCCTCGCGCAGCGTGGAAGGACGCCAGCGCGGACGCTTGTCCTTGTCGATGAGCAGCGCACGGATGCCTTCGCCGAAATCGCCCGACGCGCAGCAGTGCAACGCAACGATGTATTCCATCCGGAACACGTCTTCGAGCGAGAGCAGCCGGGTATTCTGCTGCAGCGTGTAGGCCAGGCGAGCCGAGCCCGGCGAGCCGGCCAGCATGGTCTTGGCGGCGCGGGCGAGCCATGGATCCTCGTGGTGCTCGAGCGTGGCGATCTCGCTGTAGATGTCGTCCAGGTGTGTTTCGCCGCACAGGCCGTTGATCAGAAAGGTGTGCTGGCGCAGCGGCCCTGACACGTCGTCCGGCGGCGTCGCGAGCGCGATGATCGCGCGCCGCAGCAGGCCCTCGTTGATGGAACGCGCGGCCGGGCCGCCCTGGCTGGGATTGCCTGCCCAGGGTTGCTCGAGCAGCAACTGGCAGAGTTCGTCCCAGCGTGCCGGATCCAGCATGTGATCGGCCAGGCCGCCGTAGATGGCGTCCGAGGCATTCAGCTGCGCGCCGGTCAGCGCCAGAAAAAGGCCCAGCCGGCCCGTCATGCGGTTCAGCATCCAGCTGCCGCCCACGTCCGGAAACAAACCGATGGAGATCTCGGGCATGGCCACGCGCGCGTCGGTGCCGATGACACGGTGGCTGGCGCCCATCAGCAAGCCCATGCCGCCGCCCATGACGATGCCGCGGCCCCAGCACAGCAGGGGCTTGGGATAGGTGTGTATGCAGTAATCCAGGCGGTATTCATGTTCGAAGAACGCGCGCGCATACGGGTTGCCCCAGGCACCCTGCCCCGCATGTTCGCCGATGCTGCGGTAGACGCCATGCAGGTCGCCGCCGGCGCAGAAGGCTTTTTCGCCGGCGCCTTGGAGGATCACCATGGCTACCTGCTGATCGGCCGCCCACTCGGTCAGGCGAGCCTGCAGAAGATCCACCATGTCGAGCGACAGGCTGTTGAGGGTCTGAGGCTGGTTGAGCGTGGCCACGCCCAGCTTCATGCCGTTGTCGCTGAAGCGCTCTTCGAAAAGAACCGGTGCGGCGTGGGGGTTCATCGTGCTGCTCATCGAATATCGGCTCCTTTCTCCAGCAATTGTCGGGCAACGATGACGCGCATGATCTCGTTGGTGCCCTCGAGGATCTGATGCACGCGAGTATCGCGCACCAGACGCTCCAACGGGTAGTCTTTCAAGTAACCGTAGCCGCCGTGTATCTGTTGCGCATCAAGGCACACCTGAAAACCGATATCTGTGGCAAAGCGTTTGGCCATGGCGCAATAAGCGGTGGCCTCGGCGTCGCTTTCATCGAGCTTGCAAGCCGCCAGGCGCACCATCTGTCGCGCGGCGACCAGGTTGGTGGCCATATCGGCCAATTTGAATTGCAAGGCCTGAAAATCGGCCAGCTTGCGGCCGAACTGGCTGCGCTCGTCCATGTAGCGGCGCGCGGCATCCAGCGCGCCTTGGGCCGCGCCCACGGAGCACGTGGCGATATTGATGCGCCCGCCGTCCAGACCCTTCATCGCAATGCGGAAACCTTCGCCTTCGCTGCCCAGCAGGTTGGCCGCAGGCACGCGCACGCGGTCGAAGGTGATGGGACGGGTGGACTGGCTGTTCCAGCCCATCTTGTTTTCTTTGCGCCCGTAGCTGATGCCGGCGCTATCGGCCGGCACGGCGAAAGCGCTGATCCCACCGGGGCCGGGGCCGCCCGTGCGGGCCATGACCACGAGCAGGTCTGTATCGCCGGCGCCCGAAATAAAAGCTTTGGCACCCGAGATGAGATAGCCGTCCGCGTCGCGTTCGGCGCGGGTGACAAGCGATCCGGCATCCGACCCCGCTCCTGGCTCGGTAAGGCAATACGAGGCCAGTTTTTCGCCGCTGGTCAGTTTTTCGCCCCAGGCTTCTTTGACCTGCGGCCCGCCCCACCGGCCCACCATCCAGGTCGCCATATTGTGAATGGTAAGAAACGCCGTGGTGGATGGGTCAACCGCAGCCATCTCTTCGAAAACCAGCGAGGCATCCAGGCGCGGCAATGCCAGGCCGCCGATTTCCTCGCTGGCGTAAAGGCCGCAGAAGCCCAGTGCGCCGGCGCGAGCGAACGCCTCCCGGGGAAATATTCCCTCTTCGTCCCAATGCGCGGCGTTCGGCGCCAGTTCCCCCTGCGCGTAATCGTGAGCGGCCTGGGCAAAAGCTTGTTGTTCTTCAGTAAGTTGCAGGTCCACAGCAGACTCCTCGAATGACGGATATTTATATTTTACGTTGACGTAAACGTCACTTTTTCATTTTATGCCTGGATCCGCACTTTATGAACGGGTACCGCCAGTCTCTCATGCACTGTGCTCCCCGCGTGTTACCCGATTATGGCGCGAGCTACAGCAGCCCCGGAGGTCGCCTGCGGCCCTGTTCGGCCTGCTTGGCGCGGCGATGCTCCGCGCGTCGCCGGCGGGACTCCTTCGGGTCGAAACTCAAGACACGATAGATTTCGATGCGGTCGCCATCGGTCAGCGGCGTGTCCGGCGCAGCGTGCCTGCCATAGATGCCCACGCCCTGTGCCCACACGTCCAAACCCGGAAATTCTCGCGCGAAACCGCAGGCCAGCAGAGCCTGGGCCACAGTGCTTCCGGACGCCAGGGGGCCGACGTTGCGCTGCCAGACACGATCGCGCTGCGCATAGCAAATTTGAACGCGCAGGCCCGCTTCACTCGCCATACTTGGCCTGAGCCCGCTTGGTGAAGGAGTCGATGAAGCTGCTGGCGATGCGGTTGAACACCGGGCCCACCACCGCTTCCAGTGCGCGGCTGGAAAACGCGTAATCCAGGATGAAGACGACCTTGCAGGCGTCTTCGGCCAGAGGCTGAAACTGCCAGTGACCCACCAGGCTGGAGAACGGGCCGTCGACCAGCTCCAGGTCTATGCGCGTTGGGTAGTCGTGCCGGTTGCGAGTGGTGAAGCGTTGTTTCAGGCCGGCAAAGCTGATGAGAACCGACGCCTGCATGCCATGCTCGTCGCGCGTTTGCACTTGCGCTCCGCCGCACCAGGGCATGAATTCCGGATACTTGTCCACATCGGCAACCAGGTCGAACATCTGGGCCGCCGAGTATGGGACGAGAACGGAACGCTGGACGGTGTGCATTGATTGAGGCAAATAGCTAGAATTGAAAGATTTTACCGGCTTTGCGCCGTCTTATATCTTTTCATATGAGCATCATCGACAATCGCAAGGCCTCGCACGATTACTTCATTGAAGATCGTTATGAGGCGGGCATCGCGTTGCAGGGCTGGGAGGTCAAATCCATCCGGGCCGGCCGCGTGCAGCTCAAGGAAAGCTATGTAATCGTGCGCGAGGGCGAGCTGTACCTGCTGGGTATGCACGTGAGCCCGCTGGCCACGGCGTCCACGCACATCTATCCCGAAGCGACGCGCACGCGCAAGCTTTTGCTGCACGCCGAAGAGATCCGCAAGCTCATCGGCAAGGTTGAACAGCGCGGCTATACCCTGGTGCCGCTCAATCTGCATTACAAGAACGGCCGCGTAAAGCTGGATTTTGCGCTGGGCCGCGGCAAGAAGCTGTTCGACAAACGGGATACGGCTAGGGATAAAGATTCGCAGCGGGAAGTCGAGCGGGTCATGAAGCACGACACGCGCAATAGTCGGCGGGATGATTGAGGTTTTTTGCCGGCTTGTCGCTTTGAAAACAGGGGTTTTTTAGGCGTCGAGGCTGACCCGCGGAATTCCGACGCTCGCCCATCGGACGAGCATCGGAACGCCTGCAGTCTTGTCGAGGGCGTCTGCAGAACTCAACCGCTCAGTGTTCTTAAGAACGTAGCCAATCACGCGCGCCGGCCAGGCTCCTTCGCCCCGGTCGCCTTCACCACCGACATCGCCGCCGCGATCAATCCGCCCACATCCGCCAGGTTGGCCGGCAGTATCAGCGTATTGCCCTGCTTGGCCACGTTGCCGAAAGCCTCCACGTAGCGTTCGGCCACTTTCAGATTGACCGCCTCCATGCCGCCCGGCTGCTCGATGGCTTGCGCTACCTGCGTAATGGCCTTGGACGTGGCCTCGGCGACGGTCACCACCGCCGTCGCCTCGCCCTGCGCCTGATTGATCTGCGCCTGCTTCTGGCCTTCGGAGCGGGCGATGGCGGCCTCGCGTTCGCCGGTGGCGATGTTGATCTGCTCCTGGCGGCGGCCCTCGGACGCGGCGATGAGCGCGCGCTTCTCGCGCTCGGCGGTGATCTGGGCCTGCATGGCGCGCAGAATCTCGGCGGGCGGGGTCAGGTCTTTGATTTCGTAGCGCAGCACCTTCACGCCCCAGTTCAGCGCGGCCTCGTCCAGCGCCGAGACGATGCTGCTGTTGATGAAATCGCGTTCCTCGAAAGTGCGATCGAGCTCGAGCTTGCCGATGACCGAACGCAGCGTGGTCTGCGCCAGTTGCGTGATCGCACTGATGTAGTTCGACGAACCGTAGGACGCGCGCATGGCGTCGGTGACTTGAAAGTACAGCACGCCGTCGACCTGCAGCTGCGTGTTGTCGCGCGTGATGCAGACCTGGCTGGGCACGTCGAGCGGAATTTCCTTGAGCACGTGCTTATAGGCCACGCGTTCGATGAAAGGCAGGACCAGCGCCGCGCCTGGCGACAAGGTGCGGTCGTAACGGCCCAGGCGTTCGACCACCCAGGCATGTTGCTGCGGCACGATGGCGATGGACCTGACGACGATGATCAGCGCCAGGACGGCGATGACGAGCAGAACCGATACGGAAGAATCGAAATACATCGCGGATGCCTCTCGGTAGATAGATGAAAAAAACGGGCGCCTGCCAGATATACCGCGGTGGCGCGGACCGGGACGGATGAACGACGCGGATCAGCCGCGCCGGCGAGTCAGCACCAGGCGGCTGCCTCGTACCGCGGCGATGATGTAAATGCCGGGCTGAGGCGTCTCGTCCTGGGTCAGTTCGACCTGCCATGCCGCGCCGCGGTACATCACCTGCGCCGTGCCGTCTGCCTTCCAGGCTGCGACTTCGACCTGCTGACCGATGTCCAGGTTGACGTCGGCATTGCGCTGCGCGTCGACCTCGCGTTTCTTGAGCACGCCGGTTTTGCGCAGCACGACCAGCCCCGCCAGCGTGACCACGCCGAAGGCCACCAGCTGCCATTCGACCGGGCTCGCAAGCCAGGCCGAGACGCCGGCGGCCGCAAGGCCTACCGCGATCAGCAACAGATAGAAAGTGCCTGTGACGAGTTCACCGATCAAAGCGAGCACCGCCAGGCCGAACCATGTCCACATCGTTTATGCTTTCCGCAAAGAGCCACACGGCTATGCCTATTATGAACGCTTCCCCAATGCCCGTCCTCATTCTTCACACCGGCGACCCGGAAGGCACCCTCCGGGACCATCACGGCGGCTATGCCGATCAGTTGCGCCGCGCCGCCGGCCTACAGGCCGGCCAGGCCAGCATCGTGGCCGCATACCGGGGCGAAACGCCCTTGCCCCCGGCGGCCTACCGGGCTGTGCTCATCACCGGTTCGCCTGCCATGGTCACCGATCATGAGCCCTGGAGCGAGGCCGCCGCGGCCTGGCTGCGCGAGGCGGTGGCGGCCGGCCTGCCGGTCTTCGGCGTCTGCTACGGCCACCAACTGCTGGCCTATGCCCTGGGCGGCGATGTGGACTACAACCCGGCCGGCCGGTCTTTGGGCACCCGTGTCGTGAAACGCGCCGACGACGATCCGCTTACCGCAGGACTGCCCGCCGAATTTCCCGCTCAGATGATGCATTCCCAGATCGTCACGCGCCCGCCTGCGGGCAGCGCCGTCCTCGCGCGCGCCGGCCACGATCCGTATCAACTGCTGCGCTACGCGCCCGGCGTGTATTCCAGCCAGTTCCATCCTGAGTTCGGCACCGACTTCATGCGCGAATATCTGCTGCGCAATGCCCAGCGCCTGAGCGAGAGAGGCTACGACGCGGCGGCCCTGGCCGACGCGCTCGAGCCCACGCCCCTGGCGACGGGGCTGTTGAAGAGGTTCCTGGATTTGTTCGCGCGGCCCACGACCTGAGCGCAGGCTGCGAGCGGCCGGGTGTCCGGAACGTTGCGCACGCCTATTGCGCCATCTGCGCCAGCCACGCATGCACACGTTGCGCAATCGACAGGCTGTTGCGGTCCATGATGAGCATGTGGCTGTTGCCCGGGATACCCTGGGCGGGCAGATCCAGCAACTCGGCAACGCAGCCGTTCGCGGCCAGGGCCGCCCGGTAGCGCTCTGCGGCAGCCCGATAGCGGGCCCACGTCGAGTTGGTGCTCTCGATGAAATCGCCCCATACGAAAAGATGCGGTGCCCGTGCGCCGGGAGACGGTTCATCGCGCGCGAGCGGCGGTTCGATCGCCACCACCGCCCGCACCAGGTCGGGATGGCTCTGCGCGCAACGCAGCGCATAGGCGGCCCCCTGGCTGTGACCGATCACCACGCAAGGCCCCACGTCCCGCAACAGCGCGGCATAGGCATCCAGCGCATACGCCTGCGTGCCCGCCCAGCGCGCCACGAACTGGCGCCCGAACTGTTCGATGGCCTCGACGGGAAATTCGCTGCCGGGGTAGGCAGCCCGGCGCAGGTCCTGTGCCGATGCGCCGCTCGGGAATGTGCCGTTAGCGCCGAAACGGAAGTGATGCCAGACGGCATCGAGCGAACGATGTTCGGGCGCATCGGAAAGAACTTGGGGCCAGGCGGGAAACGACGCCCTGCCCCGCTCGAAGGCATCCGAGACCACCACGTCGCATCCTGCCCGCAGAAAATACTCGAGCCAACCCGGGCGCCCGTCGGGCGTCTCGTCCCAGCAGGCGCCGGTCAGGCCGCCGCCATGCCACAGCAGCACCGGTAAAGCGTAGGCGCGATGCGCCTGCTGATAATGCGTCGCGTAGAGCTGCCCGACCATGTGCTCGCCGTTCATGTCGACGGTGGTCGGCGTGTCGCCGGGGACGCGGACGCGGGTCTCGACTGGAAAACCGTCGACGCGCCGCCGCGCGCCGCCGAGGTGAAAGCCGCGGACCCTGCGCAGCGCGATCGGACTATCGGAGATGTCGTGCATGTCGGGTATCGATCGATGGGATGGAGATGCCGGAAAAAAAGAAACCCCGGAAATCCAGCCACGAGCCGATTTCCGGGGCATGCAGTCCGGTTCTTCGCCGGACGAGACGACCTTAATTGGCCGCCAGCTTCTGCCAGGTGTCGACGACCGTGTCCGGATTCAGCGACATGGACAGGATGCCCTCATCCTTGAGCCATTGCGCGAAATCGGGATGGTCGCTGGGGCCCTGCCCGCAGATGCCGACGTACTTGTTGGCCTTCAGGCAGGCCTGGATGGCCCGGCGCAGCATGAACTTGACCGCCTCGTCACGCTCGTCGAAGTCGGCGGCCAGCAGCTCCATGCCCGAGTCGCGGTCCAGGCCCAGCGTGAGCTGGGTCATATCGTTCGAGCCGATCGAGAATCCGTCGAAGTGCTCCAGGAACTGTTCGGCCAAGATGGCGTTGGTCGGCACCTCGCACATCATCACCACGCGCAGGCCGTTCTCGCCGCGCTTCAAGCCATGGGCCGCCAGCAGGTCGACCACGCGCTTGGCCTGGTTCACCGTACGCACGAAAGGCACCATGATCTCGACGTTGGTCAGACCCATCTGGTCGCGCACCTTCTTCAGGGCTTCGCATTCCATCTTGAAGCACTCGGCGAAGTCGTCGGCGATGTAGCGCGAGGCGCCGCGGAAACCCAGCATGGGATTCTCTTCCTCGGGCTCGTAGCGCGAGCCGCCCACCAGCTTGCGGTATTCGTTGGACTTGAAGTCCGACATGCGCACGATTACCGATTTGGGATAGAAGGCCGCGCCGATCGTTGCGATGCCCTCGGCCAGTTTCTCGACGAAGAAAGCGCGTGGGCTGGCATAGCCGCGAGCGGCCGATTCCACTGCCTTCTTCAGGTCGCTGTCGACATTGGGATAGTCGAGCACGGCCTTGGGGTGAATGCCGATGTTGTTGTTGATGATGAATTCGAGGCGGGCCAGGCCGACGCCGCTGTTGGGGATCTGCGCAAAGTCGAAGGCCAGTTGCGGATTGCCCACGTTCATCATGATCTTCAGGTCCAGCGCGGGCATTTCTCCGCGCCGAACTTCTTCCACTTCGGTTTCGATCAGTCCGTCGTAGATGCGGCCTTCGTCGCCTTCGGCACACGATACGGTGACCGACTGGCCCTCGTTGAGCAGGCTCGTGCCTTCGCCAGTGCCGACCACCGCCGGAATGCCCAGCTCGCGCGCGATGATGGCCGCGTGGCAGGTGCGCCCGCCGCGGTTGGTGACGATGGCCGAGGCGCGTTTCATGACGGGCTCCCAGTTGGGATCGGTCATGTCGGTGACCAGCACGTCGCCGGGTTGGACCTTGTCCATCTCCGACACGTCGGCCACGATGCGCACGGGGCCCGAACCGATCTTCTGGCCAATGGCGCGGCCGGTGATGACGACCTTGCCGGTGGCCTTCAGGCGATAGCGCTGCTGCACGTCGCTGCCGGCCTGCTGCGACTTCACGGTCTCGGGGCGGGCTTGCAGAATATAAAGCTTGCCGTCGACGCCGTCGCGGCCCCATTCCACGTCCATGGGACGGCCGTAGTGCTTCTCGATGATGACGGCGTAGCGCGCCAGTTCGCAGACCTCGTCGTCGGTGAGCGAGTAGCGATTGCGCTCGGATACGGGCACGTCCACCGTGCGCACGGCGTTTTCGCCGGGCTTGCGCTCGGCATTGAACTCCATCTTGATCAGCTTGGAGCCGATGCGGCGGCCGACGATGGGATAGTGGCCGCTGGCCAGGGTGGGCTTGAAGACGTAAAACTCGTCGGGGTTGACGGCGCCCTGCACCACGGTCTCGCCCAGGCCGTAGGACGAGGTGATGAACACCACGTCTTCGAAGCCCGACTCGGTGTCGATGGTGAACATCACGCCGGCGCTGCCCTTGTCCGAGCGCACCATGCGCTGGATGCCGGCCGACAGCGCCACGCCGGCGTGCTCGTAGCCCTTGTGCACGCGGTAAGAGATGGCACGGTCGTTGTAGAGCGAGGCGAAGACGTGGCGGATCTTGTCGAGCACGTCGTCGATGCCGACCACGTTCAGGAAGGTTTCCTGCTGACCGGCAAAAGAGGCGTCGGGCAGGTCTTCGGCGGTGGCCGACGAACGCACGGCGAACGAGCCCTTGCCGTCGGCGTCGAGCTCGGCAAAGGCGTCGCGGATGGCTTTTTCGAATTCGGGCGAGAAAGGCGCTTCGATGACCCATTGACGGATCTGCGCGCCGACCGTGGCCAGCTCGCGTACGTCTTCGGGATTGAGCGTGGACAGACGATCGGCGATGCGCTTGTCCAGGCCGGATGCCTGGAGGAAGTCGCGGAAGGCCTCGGCCGTGGTCGCGAAACCGCCCGGCACGCGGACCCCGGCGCCGGACAGCTGACTGATCATCTCACCTAGCGATGCGTTCTTGCCTCCTACCGAGTCCACGTCCGTCATGCGGAGCTGCTCGAATGAAACGACATACGACATTGAAGTCACCTTTTACAATGGAAAGAAAGCGAGTTTGGTCAGCGCGTCGGGGGGGTGTAAAACCACTCCGGAAACTGCGCTGGCCAAACCGGCCTTGCGATGCCGCTGTTGCCGCCCGTATTGCTACGATTGGCGCTTTGGTCGTGACTGTCGGATGCCTGTTTGTGAAGCGCCGATTGTACCCGTTCACCCCTGGTTAAACCCTAGGCCCTGGAAATCCCGTCGAACTTTTTTACATATGAATGACAAGCTCACCCCTCGCCCTGTATTCATCGTTTCCGACAGTACCGGCATCACGGCGGAAACCTTCAGCCATTCCGTGCTGGCGCAGTTCGACGAGGTCGAGTTTCATACGATGCGCATGCCATTCGTCGACAATCTGGAAAAGGCCGAGGAAGTGCTCCGGCGCATCGACGAGGTCGCCCTGGAGACGGGTCTCAAGCCTATCGTCTTCAGCACTTTGGTGAACCCGGCGATCCAGGCAGTGGTGCGCCAGGCCAACGGGCTGTTCCTGGACCTGATCGGCACATTCGTGGGACAGATCGAGCAGTCCCTTGGGCTAAAGTCCAGCCATATCATCGGCCGCGCCTGGATGCCGGCTAATTCGCAGAAGTACCAGCATCGTATAGAAGCCATCAATTTCAGCCTGTCGCACGACGATGGGCAATTCATCAGCCAGCTGGGCGACGCCGACGTGATCCTGGTGGGGGTGTCGCGCTGCGGCAAGACGCCGACCAGCCTCTACCTCGCGATGCAGTACGCGATCAAGGCCGCCAATTTCCCGCTGACGCCGGACGATTTCGAACGCAGCTCGCTGCCCAAAACCCTGGCGCCCTACCGCAACAAATTGTTCGGCCTGTCGATCGACCCGGATCGCCTCTCGCAAGTGCGCAACGAGCGCCGGCCCAACAGCAAGTACGCGACGATCGAGCAGTGCCACTATGAGGTGAGCGCGGCCGAGCGGATGATGCGGCGCGAGGGGATCGCCTGGATGTCGACGACAACCAAGTCGATCGAGGAGATCGCGACGACGGTGATCCAGGAAGTCGGGTTGATCCGGTAGCCGGTCGTCGTTCCGGCGCCTTCAAGCAAAAAGCCCCTGGAAATGGGTTTCCCAGGGGCCTGGTCTACGGCTTGACGCGCGACGCCCGGACGCCGCTCAAGCCATGTTTCAGGCCTGCGTATCGATCAGGGTTCCGACGCTGCCGGACGGCTTGCCGCGCTTTTCGACGCTTTCTGCTGCGCCGCCGTCGTTGTCGCCATCCGAATCCCGGCTGGCAACGGGCATTCGCGGCGATGCCGACGCGGGCGGCCGCGCATAGGCGAAAACGTGATTCGCCGCGGAGGCCAAGGCTGAAACGGACATGATTCGCTCCTTTGAGTCGCTGGATTGTCCTTGCTGTATCGGTGAACGTACCGACTCGGGCAATCTATCCGGCGTTTCTTAAGCAAACATTAAGCAAAGTCTGCAAACGTCCGCTCGGGGCTCAAAAGCGAGTGGAAGGTTCCGAGAGCGCTTTGGACGACTCGATCAGATCGTCGAGCATCGCCGAGCGCTTGTGCGGATCGACGTCCCGGCTGGTCATGAAGCAGAGCGCGGCGATACTTTGACCGGTGCGGCCCAGGATCGGCGCCGCCATGCAATACCGGAACGCGTGCGACAGGCCCTCGGTGCAGCAATAGCCCTGTGCGGCCGAGTTCTTGACGTCTCTCAGGAAGTCGTCGAACTCGATGCGCTGGCCGTTCTCGAGCACGAAATCCTCGGGTGGAATCAACGCGCCGATCTGGTCCGCACCCAGGTGGCCCAGCAGCAGGCGCCCGGTCGCCGTCCACGGAATCGGCACTTTGACGCCGATCTCGGAGCTGACGTTGAACGGCCGGGTGCCGCTGGTTTCGGACAGCACCACGGTGTATTTGTTGCCTTCGAGAATACAGAGCTGCGTGGTCTCGTCGTATTTGCTCACGAGCTCCAGAATGGTCTGGTGCGCACGGCGGATCAGGTCGTTGTGCAGGGCGTAATCGGCGCCGTAATAATGCATGACGCGGCCGAAAAACACGGAGCCGTCGGCCGCCGTCTCGAGCCAGCCAGCGTCGGTAAGAATGGTGACCAGCTCGTAGATGCTGGATCGCGGCGCGCCTGTTGCATCGATGAGTTCGCGCATCGTCATCGGCCTGCGCGCGGCATGCAGCTGGCCCAGAATATCGACGACGCGGTCTACGCCCCTCGCTCGCGCCCCTCCCTGCATGACTGCCATCCTCGTCTCGCGTCAATGGTCCAGCACGCGGTGCAGGAACTGGCGCGTGCGTTCCTGCTGCGGGCTGGTGAAGAATGCCTCGGGCTCGCCCTGTTCGGCGATCACCCCTTTGTCCATGAATACGACACGATCGGCGGTCTTGCGCGCAAAGCCCATTTCGTGCGTGACGACGACCATGGTCATGCCGTCGCGCGCGAGGCCGCGCATGACCTCGGTAACTTCGCCTACCAGCTCGGGATCGAGCGCCGAGGTCGCTTCGTCGAAGAACATGATACGCGGTTCGACGGCGAGCGACCGCGCGATCGCCACGCGCTGCTGCTGGCCGCCCGACAGCTGGCTGGGATAGTGCTCGGCGCGCTCGGCCAGGCCGACCCGATCGAGCGCCGCCATCGCGCGCCGGCGGGCGTCGTCCGGCGTCATCTTGCGCGCCTTGATCAGCGCGAGCGTCACGTTGCCCAGCGCGGTCCTGTGCGGGAACAGGTTGAACTGCTGGAACACCATGCCGACGTGGCCGCGGATTTCCTTGGCGCGGCGCGCGTCGTGCAGCGGCACGTCGTTGACCCATACCTCGCCCGTGTCGGCGGTTTCCAGGCCCGCCATGATGCGCAGCACGGTGCTCTTGCCCGAGCCCGAGGCGCCGATCAGAACCAGCACCTCGCCCTGCTTCACGTCCAGGTTGATTTCCTGCAGCACCTTGGTCGCGCCGAACGCCTTGCTGACGCCGGACAGGGTGATGACGGGCTTGATGGAATTGTCGGCGGTCATGAGAGACTCCTGCGGTCGTGATGGCGCACCCACTGCGACAGCGGGAAACAGACGATGAAATACAGCAGGGCGACGAGCCCGTAGATCTCGATGGGCCTGCCGATGCGATCGACGATGCCCTGGCCGCCGCGCATCAGCTCGGACAGTCCGATCATGCTGACAATGGACGTGTCCTTGATCAGGGAGAGATACTGGCCGACCAGAGGCGGCAGTACGATCTTGCGCGTTTGCGGCAGCACGACCGAAAAAAAGGTCTGCGTTCGGGTCAGGCCCAGGATCTGCGACACCTCCCATTGCCCTTTGGGAACCGCTTCGATGCCCGAGCGGAAGATTTCGGAAATGTACGCGCCCTGATAGATGCTCATGCCGACGACGCCCGCAGCGAATTCATTGATCGAGTAGCCGAAATAGGACACGCCGAAGTAGATGAACATCAGCGTGATCAGAATCGGCGTGCCGCGAAACAGCTCGGTGTAGAGCCTGGCGACGGCGGTCGTGCCCCAGGGCCCGAAAGTGCGCAGCACCGCGGCGAGCAGCCCGATCAGCGTGCCGCCGGCAATGGCGCACGCCGACAGCAGCAGCGTGACGAGCAGTCCCTGGAGCAGGGTCGACAGACTGGCCATCAACAGTTCGGTTGACATGCGATCTCTCCGTGACGGTTCAGGCGCGCGGCGAACGGCGCGCGAGCGGGTTGCGCGAGCGCTGCCTGAGCACCAGCGGAGGATGGAAGGAGCGCCTGCCGATCTGTTCGGCGATCCACGACAGCGCGTTGCTCAGCACCAGGTAAGAGACCAGCGTGAAGGTGAAGGTTTGCAGATAAAGCAGCGTACGCGAATTGATTACGGTAGCCGTGCCGGTAAGTTCGGGCAGCGCTATGCCCGAAAGCAGCGACGTGCCGAGCAGCAGCTGGATCAGATTGTTGACGATGGCCGGATAGACCGCGCGCGCGGCCTGCGGCAGCACGACGCTGACGAAGACCTGCGAACGTTCCAGCCCCAGAATCGAGGCCGCTTCCAGTTGGCCCTTGGGCACCGACTGGATGCCGGCGCGAAACACTTCGGAAAGATACGCGCCGACGTTCACACCGAAGGCGATCACGCCGGCCGTATACGCGCTCATGTGCAAGCCGAGCGAAGGCAATCCGAAGAACACGATGAAGATCTGCAGGAGGATGGGGGTGTTGCGGATCAGCTCGATGTAGCAGCCGGCCGCAAAGCGCAAGGCGCGGACCCGCGAAGCGCCGGCCAGCGCCGCAACGAGGCCCAGCGCCAGCGCGAGGCAGAAGGCAAGCAGCGTTATCTGCAGGGTCAGCCATCCGGCGCGGATGAAGTCGGGCAAATAGCCCCACAACGTCAGCCACTGGTAGCTCATGGATCCTCCGGGATCTCTCGCGTAACGGGGTTGGAGGTCAGAACTGCGGGTTCAGCGGGAACTTCGGATCAACGCCGAACCACTTGCGATATAGCTGCTTGTTCAGTCCCGATGCGTTGATGTTGAAGAGGTACAGGTTCAGGTAATTGAGCCAGACCTGGTCGCCCTGCTTCACGCCGAAGGCGTTGTATTCGAGCGGAACCAGCGCGTCGTCGGTCACCATCAGCGAGGGATCGAGCTTGGCCTGATAAGCCAAGAAGTTGGTGTCTTCGATCATCGCGTCGGCCTGGCCTTGCTTGACCGCGAGAATGGCAGCTTGCGAGCTGTCGTACTCCTGGATCTTGACCGGAATGCCCATGGAGCGCACTTCGTCGCCGTTGGTCGAACCCTTGACCGTGGCGATGGTGCGGTTGGCCATGTCTTTGGCCGAATGGATGCCGCTGTCTTTGCGCACGAGCATCGCTTCGCTGGCGACGACGTAGGGCGTGGTGAATTCGATTTCCTTGGCCCGTTCGAGATTGCGCGTGAAATTGCAGAACACGACGTCGACCTTGCTGGTCTGCAGGTTGGGAATGCGGTTGGCGCTCGTCGTGTCGACCATGTCGAGCTTCACGCCCATTTCCTTGGCGAGTTCCTTGGCCAGATCGACGTCGTAGCCGTCAGGCTTGCCGTTCTGGTCCATGAAGCCGAAGGGGGCGAACGAGAGGCAGTCGCCGACGCGCAGCGTGCCGCGTTGCAGGACTTTTTGCAGCGTCGACGAGGCGGATGCATCTTGGCCGGCCGGAGCGGTCTTGGTGCAACCGGCAATCGCCAGCAGCCCGACCACCGCGAATCCGCAGGCGATTTTGGCGCCAGTTTTTACGAGTTTCATGACGGATATTTCCCTGGGTCTTGAAAAAGGAAAGGACAAAGCGTCGGTCCCGCTATGCGCTTGCATCCTGATTGTCCGATATACCAGATATAAATCCAGTATTTCGGATGTGATGAGTATTTCACGGAAAAATTGCCAAAACAACGGGGTTTACGCGAGGTCGTCGGCGGCACGCGACAAAAGACAAATCGCCCGCGTCGACTGGCGACTGCGGGCGATAAGGACTGAAAAATGCAGGAAGCGGCGCGCGCGGGCGCGAAGGCTATTTCTCGGCGAAGGCGCGCTCGTAGACGTAGTCGCCGGGTTCGCCCACGCCAGGCGACACCTGAAAGCCGCGGCTGTCCAGCATGGCGCGGATATCGGCCAACATCTGCGGGCTGCCGCAGATCATGGCGCGGTCGACGGCCGGATCCAGGGGCGGCAGGCCGATGTCTTCAAAGAGCTGGCCGCTCTCGACCAGTGACGTAATGCGCCCTTGATGACGAAATGGCTCGCGCGTGACGGTGGGATAGTAAATGAGCTTGTCGCGCGCCATGTCGCCGAAGAATTCGTTCCCGGGCAGTTCACGCTCGATGAAGTCGGAATAGGCCAGCTCGTTCACATGGCGCACACCGTGCATCAATACGACCTTTTCGAATCGCTCGTAAACGTCCGGATCCTTGATGATGCTCAAAAACGGCGCCAGGCCCGTTCCGGTGGCGAACAGGTACAAGTGCTTGCCGGGTTTGAGATCGTCGGCGACCAGGGTGCCCACGGGCTTGCGGCTCACGAGGATGGAGTCGCCCTCTTTCAGGTGCTGCAGGCGTGAGGTGAGCGGGCCGTTCTGAACCTTGATGCTGAAAAATTCGAGGTTTTCCTCGTAATTTGCGCTGGCGATGCTGTAGGCGCGCATCAGCGGCTTGCCCTCGACCTCCAGGCCGATCATGACGAAATGACCGTTGTGAAAGCGTAGCGCAGCGTCGCGGGTGGTGGTGAACGAGAACAGCGTGTCGTTCCAGTGGCGCACGGTAAGTACGCGTTCGGTATTGAAGGCAGCCATAGTCAGGAGAAAAAAGTACCGGGTCGGCCGGATTGTGCAAGACACTGATAATGCGATGATTTTACCGCAATCAGTTGACTGTTTTTCTCAACTATTCGCTATACCCTTACGAGGTGGGGTTATGAGCCCCAGGGTATTGAGTACCCCAGGCAATAAGGTTGCTGCGGCGCCAAGCCCCCCGTCAGTGTTTCTCGGGCAAGGGAATGAACTCATCCGTGTCGCCGGGCACCACTTGATCGAAGCGACTGCGCTGCCAGTCTGCTTTGGCCTGCTCGATGCGTTCCTTGCGGCTGGAGACAAAGTTCCACCAGACGAAGCGCGGACCGTCCAGCGGCTCGCCGCCTAGCACGGCAAAACGCGCTGGACCGCCCGCTGCGGTGAGCGTGACGGGCCGGCCGGGCGCGAAGGCCAGCAGGCGGCCGGATTCATGGTTCTGCCCCTCCACCCTCAGCGTGCCTTCGACCAGATAGGCCGCGCGCTCGATGTGTTCGGCAGGCAGGTCCAGCGAGGCGCCGGCTTGCAGTTTGACGTCTCCGTAGAACAGCGGCGATTGCGTTCGCACTGCGGAAGTTCGTCCGAAGATCGAGCCGGCCACCACGCGGACCCAGGCGCCCTCGCCCTCGACCACGGGCTGTGCGTCCAGGCCGTAATGATCGAAGGCAGGATCCATCTCCTCCTTGTCACGCGGCAGGGCTACCCACATCTGCAGGCCGAAGAGGCGTTGGTCGATGCGGCGAGCCTCGGGCGTGGACCGCTCCGAGTGCACGATGCCGCGGCCCGCGGTCATCCAGTTGATTTCGCCCGGCTCGATGAGCTGGATGCTGCCCAGACCGTCGCGGTGCATGATGGAACCATCATATAAATAGGTGACCGTAGCCAGGCCGATGTGCGGATGCGGCCGCACGTCCATACCCTTGCCGGCCGGCAAAACGGCGGGCCCCATTTCATCCAGAAAGACGAACGGGCCCACGCTGCGCTTTTGCATCGAAGGCAGCGCGCGCCGCACTTCGAAGTTGCCGATGTCGCTGGCGCGCGGCACCACGATGGTTTCGAGAGCGCTTTCGGGGCTGAGTTCGGACATAGCGTGCTCCTGGGGATGCGGGACGGCCGATTATCGCCCGGCGCGCCCCTCGGGTTGTCATATTTCTTCAATAACCTCCCGATCCTGAATATCGGCTCAAAGTAAAAAACGGTTTCTTGCGATGCGGTCTTAACGTTCTCCTAATTTTCGGCGGCCTATGCTTTTTCCGCGCCCATCCGACCCTGGTGCAGAAAACCAAGCTTAAAAAATACGGGAGATTTCGATCATGGCACGCTTCTCGCGCGACCGATCAGGTGCAGAGAATTTGAACAGCACGACCCAGTCATACCGCGCCACGGTGCGAGAGCTCGGCGGCATAGACGTACTTCTCGATTCGCTACGCAAGCAACCGCGGCCCGGGAGCGCGGCCCGTCCGATTCGGGTTCGTACCCTGTTTCTTTCGGATCTGCACTTGGGTACGCGAGGCTGTCAGGCCGAGTTGCTGCTGGAGTTCCTGCGGCGCTACGACGCGGGCACGATTTTTCTGGTCGGCGACATCATCGAAGGGCGACGCCTGACGTCTCGGCGTCGTTGGGCCGAACGGCATCGCATCGTCATGGCAGAGCTGCTTGCCAAAGCGGACGATGGCACGCGTGTGGTCTACGTCCCCGGCAACCATGACCGCCTGCTGCGGCAGTATGCCGGCCTGGGTCTGGGCAGCATCGAGATCGCGCTGAGCGCGATTCATGAAACCGGCGACGGGCAGCGGCTGCTCGTTACGCACGGCGACCAATTCGACGCCGTGCTGGACCGCATGCCCTGGCTGGCATGCGCCGGGCATCTTGCCTACCATGGGCTGCTCACGCTCAATACCGGCCTGAACGTGGTTCGGCGCAACGCGGGGCTTGGCCATTGGTCGCTTGCCGCTTGGGCCAAGCACAAGGTCAAGCGCGTCGTCAACTACATCAGCCATTTCGAGGACAATCTTATTGCGCAAGCGCAGCAGCACGGCGCGCAAGGCATCGTGTGCGGTCACATCCACCATCCGTCCGATCAGCGTCTCGGCGAAATCCGCTATCTCAACACCGGCGACTGGGTGGAGTCCTGCTCGGGCGTCGTCGAATATGACGACGGCCGCTTCGAACTCCTGAGCTGGCATGGCGAACCCGGCACCGCACGGCGTCGCCCCGGTTGGCACCGGCCCGGTCGCACACCGGTGTAGCGCATGCCGGGCAAGGGAGAGAAACCATGACATCGCTCGACTGGATCGCATCAGGCATTGCAAGCTACGGCTATGCGGCGCTGTTCGCCGCATCGATGCTCGAGGGGCCGATCGCGACAGTGATCGGCGCCCTCCTCGCCTCTCAAGGTCTGCTCGAACCGGGCGGCGTCTATGCGACGGTGGTGCTCGGCGACCTGGTCGGGGATCTGCTTTATTACAGCGCCGGACGCTTCGGCAGCATGCCTGGGCGACGCTGGCGCAGCGTACTCGGTCAGGATCGGCAACGGCGCCTGGCGGCGCTGCAGGGGTATCTGCACAGGCATGCGGGCAAAACGCTCCTGATCGGAAAGCTCACCCATGCCGCTGGTTTTCTGGTGCTGCTCGCAGCCGGCGCGGCGCGCATCCCGCTGCGGCGCTTTCTCGCCTACAACCTGTTGGGCACACTGCCCAAGTCGGCGGCCTTTGTTCTTTTGGGCTACGTTGCCGGCGCGGCATATCACCGCATCGACTTATATATCTGGCTGGCCTCTTGCATGGCGCTCGTGCTGGCCTGTGTCGTCGCCGGCATTTTTTTGCGCCGGCATTTCACGCTCGACCTGTCCGAGGCCTGAGATCATGCGCATCGCCTTCTTCACCGACAGCTTCTACCCCGAACTCGGCGGCATACAGGATTCCATCATGCTGACGGCCCGCGCGCTCGGCGAGCGCGGCCACCAGATCATGGTCTACGCGCCGAGCGCTTCGCCGCGCGACTATTTTCGTGCCGGCCTGCCCGTGCAGGAGATCGACCTGGGCGAGCGCGTGCAGGTGCGGCGGCTTTTCTCGGTGCCCGTGCCGAGTTCCACCGGCCAGTCGCGGCTTCTGCTGCCCACGGGCCGGCGCTGGCGCGAACTCGCAGACTGGCGCCCCGATGTGTTGCATACCCATACATTCCTTGGCGCAGGCTGGGAAGCGCTGGTCGCCGCGCGGCGCCTGGGCGTGCCTCTGGTGGGCACCAATCACTGGGCGATCGGCGAGTTCAGCATGTATGCGCCGATCGGCGCGCGCCAATTCGCGCGCTACAGCGTCAAGGCGGCCACGGCCTATTACAACCGTTGCGACTTCGTCACCGGCCCCTCGCATTCGGTAATCGATGAAATGCGGGTCTACGGCCTGCGCAAGCCGGCCCGTGTGGTGTCGAACCCCATCGACACCGTGTTATTTCGGCCAGGCAATGCCGGCGAGCGGCAGGCGCTCAAGCGCCGCCTCGGTTTTTCCGACGCGACAATTCTCTATGCGGGGCGACTTGCCGTCGAGAAGAACATCGACGTGCTCATCCGCGCGTTCGCGTCCGTCGCCCGGGAAATACCCGACGCGATATTCGCCTTGGCCGGCCACGGCAGCGATCGTCCTCGCCTCGCCCGGCTGGCGGAAGAACTCGGCGTCGGCCAGCAAGTGCGGTTTCTCGGCACGCTCGACAAACCTGCGCTGGCCGATGCTTACCGCGCGGCGGATGTGTTCGCGATCGCAAGCACGTCCGAAACGCAAAGCATGGTGCTGCTGCAGGCGATGAGCTCGGGGCTTGCCGCCGTCGGCGCGCGCTGGCGTGCGCTGCCCGAATACATCGGCGACGATGCGGGGCTGCTAGCCGAGCCCGGCGACGCCGCGCAGTTCGCGGCGCATCTGCTGTCGATGCTGCGCACGCCTTCGATGCGCGCGCAAATGGGCGAACGCGCCACGGCAATCGCCCGGCGTTTCGGTCTTGCCGAGACAGTTTCGGCATGGGAACAGATCTATGCGGCGCAAGGCGCTGCGCACGGAATCCGGCAACACAATACAGAAGGAGCGTTTGAATGAAGCTGAGCGTCGTCATCCCCGCCTACAACGAAGAAGCGTATCTGCCCGCTTGCCTCGAGTCGGTGTCGGCCGAACTGCGAGCGAATGAAGCGCGCGGAGAGTTTGAAATCGTCGTCGTCGATAATGCGAGCACCGACCGCACAGCGCAGATCGCCTCGACCTTTCCATTCGTGCGGGTGGTCGCCGAGCCCCGCAAAGGCTTGACACACGCCCGTCAATGCGGGCTGGAGGCCGCTCGCGGCGAGATCCTGGCTTATGTCGATGCCGATACGCGCATGCCGCCCGGTTGGATCGGACGCGTACTCGACACCTATGAACGCGATTCCCAGGTGGTATGCGTGAGCGGACCTTACGAATACGACGAGCTGTCGCGTGCCAAGCGGCTGTTCGTGCGGCTGTACTGGCTGCTGCTCGCCATGCCTATGTATCGGTTCACGCACTATATGGCGGTCGGCGGAAATTTCGCCGCAAGCAAAGAGGCGCTGCTGCGCATCGGCGGGTTCGATACGACAATTTCGTTCTACGGCGAAGATACGAATATCGCCCGCCGCCTGGCGCAGGCAGGCAAGATCGTGTTCGATCTGAAGTTGGTGATGCGGACTTCGGCGCGCAGGCTCGAAGACGAGGGGTTCGTCACGACGGCGGTGCGGTATGCGTTGAATTTCGGGTCGGAGGTGTTTCTCAAACGGCCGCTGACCCGCGAATACCGCGACGTCCGTTGAGGCATGGCGGCGAATCAGTGCAGCCGTCGTCAATGCTGCCCGTGGAGCGACACGGGCAGCCTGACGCTTACCCCCAGACCCCTGCCGTCTATGCCTGACGCATATTCCAGCTTTCCGCCCAATTGGGACACGATGCGCGCGACGATGGAAAGCCCCAGGCCGCTGCCCTTTTCGGTGTGATCCGCGCCGCGAAAAAAGCGATCGTTCAGGCGCGCCATATCTTGCTGGGCGACACCCGGGCCGTCGTCTTTCACTTCCAGGTTCACGGTTCCGGCGGCGCCCGATGCGGCAACTTCCACCCGGCCTCCCGTCCGGCCGTATTTGATCGCGTTGTCGACGAGGTTGTCGAACAGAATGCGCACCAGCGCGGGCGGCGCGTGCACCGTGGCCTGCCCTTCGCATCGCAGCGCCAGCGACATCTGCTTGCGATCCGCATTGGCGCGGTGATCTGCAAGGCAGTCCCTGGCCGTCTGCTCGAGGTCTACCCAGGAACTCGGCAGCGGCGTGCTTTCCTCCAACCGCGCCAGCGCCAGTAGCTGATCGGCCAGATGGGTGCTGCGGTCGACGGCGTCCACCACGCGCTGCATCGCCCGCTGCCGACGCTCCGGATCTCGTGCAGTGAGCGCGACCTGAGCCTGGACTTTGATTGCGGAAAGCGGCGTCTTGAGTTCGTGTGCCGCATCGGCCGTAAAAGCACGTTCGCGGTCGAGCGACTGGCGCAAGCGCTGCAGCAGCTTGTTGAGCGCAGCCACCAACGGCCGGATCTCATCGGGGATTTTTCCGATCTCGATGGCTTCGAGACTGTCGGACGACTGTGCCTCGATGGCCTCGGATACCGTGCGCAGGGGCGCGAGATTCCTGCCGATGGCAATCCAGATCAAGAGCGCCAGCACAGGCAGCGATAGCAGAAGCGGGCGCGCGACTCGCTTGGCGCTTACGGCCGATAGATCGGATCGATGCGAGCGCCGCTCGAAAATGCGCACAATGCGGCCATGCGCAGGGTCTCCTGTCGTGTAGACATACCACCTCATATGCTCTTGCGAGCCGTCGCCGGCCGCAGGCGGCCCCGAGAGCGCAAACGCCGGGAGGCCGGGACTGGCGGCCAGTATTTTTCCATCGGTGGACATGACCTCGTACAGCAGCGGCTTGGGCCGATCGTTGTCTTCGTCTTCGTCCGGCGGGGGAAGGCTTGCCTGCACGAACAACGGCAAATCGTCGAGGTCCAGCACGAGCAGCGCGCGGGCGACCTGCTCGACGCGGGCGTTGTCCCACTCCTCGGCTTCGTGCAGCGCCTGGTTATAGCTGGAATACAGCGAGTACAACCAGACCGCTACCACGAGGGATAGCACGATCAACGTCAACCGCTGCCGGATCGACCTCATTGCACCGGCACCTCGATCACATAGCCGATGCCGCGGATGGTGCGGATCAGCCTTGAGCCCAGCTTCTTGCGCAGGTTCGAGACATGGACCTCGATGGCGTTGCTTTCGATCTCCTCGTTCCAGCCGTAAAGGCTGTCTTGAAGACGGGCGCGGGAAAGAGGACGACCCTGGCTGCCCAGGAGCTCGACCAGTAGCGCGCACTCGCGCGCGGTAAGCCCGATGCGTTCGCTTCCGCGCATAACCGTAAGACGATCGGGGTCGATGATCATCCCGTCGTATTCGATCGTATCGGTGCTGCGCCCCTGCGAGCGCCGCACGAGCGCGCGGCAGCGGGCGATCAACTCGGTCAGGTCGAACGGCTTGCCGACATAGTCGTCCGCACCGGCGCTCAAGCCGCTCACTCTATCGGCGACGGCGTCGCGCGCGGTCATGACGAGCACCGGCGTGTGATCGTTGCGCCTGCGTATCCAGTCGAGCAGTTCGGTGCCGGAAATATGCGGCAACCCGAGATCGAGTATGACCAGGTCGTACGGCGTGGTGGTCATCGCCAGTTGCGCCTGTTTGCCGTCGTAAGCCCAGTCGACCGTCATGCCTGCCTCGGTCAGTCCGTCTTCGACTCCGCTGCCGATCAGTCTGTCGTCTTCGACGAGTAATACACGCATCGCGTCAATTCCCAAAAGCACTATCGCAGCAACAATAACCGGTGGATCCGACGCCTATCAAGGGCGTCCGAAATATTGTTCGTTCTTAAGATTTCGTTAATGTGCGGTTCCTAAACTTGCAGCGTTGAATAACCCTGTAGGAGCACCTTCAAATGATCAAATTTCGGCTGCTGTCCGCTGTGCGCGCGATCGCTTGCGCCGGCCTGCTCGCCGCCGCGCCGCTCGCCCACGCCGGGGAAATCAGGAATCTGATGCGCGATATGAATCAAGCCATGAGCGGCGCGATGTCGAGCACCACGATGCCGCAACTGACCCGCTACGTAAGCAGGCTTGAACGCGACGCCCAGCAAGCGAGCCAGCAGCACTATGGCTACGACCAGGGTACATACAACCAGGGCATGAAGGCATTGCGACAAGATTTGAGCAAAGTCGACCAGGCAATCAAAGCCGGCGACATGGCCGCCGCCAAGCGCGAATTGCAGCAAGTCATCAGAACGCGAAACCACTATCACCATCTGCTGAGCTGATCGGCCGGGACAGGCGTTCAAACAGGAGCTACGTTTTATGAAAACCGTTTCTCGCTATCCACTTTCGGTCAGCCTGCTGCATTGGCTGCTAGCCATCGCGCTGATCGCCAATTTCGCCATCGGCTGGGTGCTCGAAGACCAGGAACAACTGCTTGCCTTGCACCGATCGCTCGGCGTTCTTGTGCTTGGGTTGGCGGCGATCCGTCTGCTCAACAGAATCCGCCTGAATCGCCGGTTGCCCGCGTCGGTCAACTCGGCAGGTACGCCGGCATACAAGGTCGAAAAAGCCACGCACTTTTTGCTCTATGCGCTGATGCTTGCCATTCCGCTGCTAGGATGGCTAAAGACCAACGCCGCCGGTCGGCCAGTCGATGTTTTCGGCCTTTTTTCGCTGCCTATACTCATGCCCAGGAGCCACGAGTTCGCCTACTGGCTGGGACAGCTGCATGCGCTGACCGCTTACACCCTCGCCCTGTTGGTAGGTCTGCATGTGCTGGGAGCCCTGGCCCACTGGGTATTCAAGTCCGAGAACCTGATCCCTCGCATTCTTCCGTTGCCCGAGCGCGCGCAGCGCGTCAGGCTGGTCAGCCAGCCAATTAAAAGTAAGACCGCGACCCGATAACTTGCCGCTTATTCGTCCTCGATGCCGAGCTCGCGCAGCTTGCGCGTGATGGTGTTGCGGCCTATGCCCAGCCGCGAGGCCGCCTCGACGCGGCGGCCGCGGCTGGCATCCAGCGCGCTTTGCAGCAAGATCTTTTCGAACTGGCGCGTGAGCGTAGTCATGATGGCTGGCTCGCCGCGATCGAGGCGCCGCCTCGCATCCTGCATCAGAGCGTGCTCCCAGGACTGCGCCTCGGCACCGGCGTCAGCCGGCGGCGCGGCACGGGCAGCCGAAGCCGGCGCCGGCGCCCTTGCGACGGCATCCGTTACGCCGCCGCCGCGCTCCATCATGCGGATCTCGGGCGGCAGGTCGTTGCGGTCTATGGTCTGGCCGGGAGCCATGACGGTGAGCCAGTGGCAGAAGTTCTCCAGCTGACGAACGTTGCCCGGAAAGTCGAAGCGCGTCAGCACGGCGATGGCGGCGGGCGTCAATCGCTTGACCGGCACGCCCAGGGCGCGGGCGCTGCTGGCCAGGAAGTGGTTGGCCAGCGCGGGGATGTCTTCGGTGCGTTCGCGCAGCGGCGGCAGGCGCAGACGGATCACATTCAGGCGATGGAACAGGTCTTCGCGGAACAAGCCCTGTTCGACGCGCTGCTCGAGCGGCTGATGGGTGGCCGCGACGATGCGCACGTCCACGCGCACCGGCTGAGAGCCGCCGACTCGGTAGAAACTGCCCTCGGCCAGTACGCGCAGCAGGCGTGTCTGCAGCTCGATGGGCATGTCGCCGATTTCGTCCAGAAACAGCGTGCCGCCGTTCGCCTCTTCGAAGCGGCCGCGGCGCAGCGTGTTGGCACCGGTAAAGGCGCCGCGCTCGTGGCCGAAGAGTTCGGCTTCGAGCAGATCGCGCGGAATGGCTGCGGCATTGAGGGCGACGAAGGGGCCGCCGGCGCGCGAACCGTGGCTGTGCAGGGCTCGCGCCACGAGTTCCTTGCCCGTGCCCGAATCGCCCGTGATGAGCACCGAGACTTTGGATTGGGCCAGGCGTCCGATGGCGCGGAATACCTCTTGCATGGCGGGCGAGGACGACTGCGTCATCATGCGTTCGCCATCGGGCAGGCTGATTTCGGCGTCGGGGTCTTCCTGCGGCGCGGCTTCTTTCAGGGCGCGCTGGATCAGCTCCACCGCTTCGTTCACGTCGAAGGGCTTGGCCAGATAATCGAAGGCGCCGCCCTGAAAGGCCGCCACGGTACTGTCCAGGTCGGCGTAGGCCGTCATGACGATCACCGGCAAGGAGGGATGGCGTTCCTTGATCTGGCGCAGCAGGTCCAGGCCGTTGCCGCCCGGCATGCGGATATCGGACACCAGCACCGCGGGCGTGTCGCGGCCCAGGGCTTCAATGACGTCGGCGGCCTGATAAAAGCTGCGGGTGGACATGCCCGCCCGCGCCAGGGCCTTCTCCAGCACCCAGCGTATGGACTGGTCGTCGTCGACTATCCAGACAGGTTTCATGCATGCCTCCGCACGACTGCCCGAAGCAGGCCGCGGCGCCCTTCAAAGACCGCGAACCGGGTGAGCGCGAGGGTACACATCAATGCGTTTGCTCCATGGGGAGGATCAGGCGGAATTCGGTGTGGCGCGGACGCGATTCGAACTCGATAAGACCGCCGTGCTGCCGCACGAAATCCTGGGCCAGGCTCAGGCCAAGACCTGTGCCGCCGGGCCGCGCGGTGACCAGCGGGTGGAAGATCCGGTCGCGGATGTGTTCGGGCACGCCCGGACCGTTGTCGATGATGGACAGCACCATTGCCAGACGGTGGCGTCGATGCGCCAGCACGACCTGTCGCGCCACGCGAGTGCGCAAGACGATCTGCGGCGGCGGCGCGCCGTCTGCATCATTTTGCAGCACCAGTTCTTGCGCGGCATTGCGCGCCACGTTCAGCACGGCCTGCATGAGCCGTGCGGCGTCCCCCTGCAGGTCGGGCGCGGACGCGTCGTAGTCGCGCTGCAGCGCCACGCGTTCGCGGAACTCGGCCTGGATCAGGGCGCAGACGCGCTCGCAGATCTCATGGATATTGACCGGCTTGGCATCCAGCGGCTGACGCTTGGGACCGCTCAAACGGTCGACCAGCACCTGCAGGCGATCCGCCTCGGAAATGATGACTTGTGTATATTCGGCCAGGGCCGGGCTGGGCAGCTCGGCCTCCAGTAGTTGCGCCGCGCCGCGCAGTCCGCCCAAGGGATTCTTCACCTCGTGGGCCAGGTTGCGCAGCAGCTCGCGCTGGGACTCGATTTCTTCGACCAGACGCTGGCCGCGGTCGGCCACGGTGCGCTGTTCGATTTCACGGGTTTCGATGAGGACCGGCCAGGCTTGGCCCGACAGCGCCACCGTGGTGACGGAAACCTCGATCGATTCATGCCCTCGTCGCAACGACGATAGCTGGCGCGCGTCGGCGAAGATGCCGGCCGCAGCGTGCTCTATCGATGTTTGCAGCGATTGCGGATCGTCAAAAAGCCGATCGGCCGGCAGACCCCGCAATTGCTTGCGGGATCTGCCGAACAGGTCTTCGGCGGCGGCATTGGCATATTCGATGTGACCCTGGGCGTCCAGAAGAAAGACGGACGTTGCAAGCAGGTCGAAGGCGTCCGTATTCATAGTCGAAAAAGCCGTGCTGCCGCGAGACACGTATTACAGGCTGTAGTACATGTCGAACTCGATCGGATGCGTCACCGTGCGCAGACGCTGCACATCGGCTTCCTTGAGCGCGATGTAGGCATCGATCATGCTGTTGGTGAACACGCCGCCGCGGGTCAGGAACTCGCGGTCTTTGTCCAGCGCTTCCAGAGCCTGGTCGAGCGACGAGCACACGGTCGGGATTTGCGCGTCTTCTTCCGGGGGCAGGTCGTACAGGTTCTTGGTCGCGGGATCGCCCGGGTGGATCTTGTTCTGCACGCCATCCAGGCCGGCCATCATCAGCGCCGAGAAAGCCAGGTAGGGGTTGGCCATGGGATCGGGGAAGCGGGCTTCGATGCGGCGTGCCTTGGGGCTGGGCACGTGCGGGATGCGGATCGAAGCCGAGCGGTTGCGCGACGAGTAGGCCAGCTTGACCGGGGCTTCGAAGTGCGGCACCAGGCGCTTGTACGAGTTGGTCGTCGGGTTGGTGATGGCGTTCAGGGCGCGGGCGTGCTTGATGATGCCGCCGATGTAGTAGAGCGCGAACTCGGACAGACCGGCATAACCGTTGCCGGCGAACAGGTTCTCGCCGTCTTTCCAGATGGACTGGTGCACGTGCATGCCCGAACCGTTGTCGCCGACGATGGGCTTGGGCATGAAGGTGGCGGTCTTGCCGTAGGCGTGCGCGACGTTATGGACGACGTACTTCAGGACCTGGTTCCAGTCGGCGCGCTTGACCAGCGTGCTGAACTTGGTGCCGATCTCCAGCTGGCCGGGAGCAGCCACTTCGTGGTGATGCACTTCGACGGGAACGCCCATGGCTTCGAGCACCAGGCACATTTCCGAGCGCAGGTCCTGGAAGGAATCGACCGGGGGCACGGGGAAATAGCCGCCCTTGACTTTGGGACGGTGACCCAGGTTGCCGCCTTCGAAATCCAGGCCGGTGGACCAGGGCGCTTCTTCGGAGTTGACCTTGAGGAAGCAGCCCGACATGTCTTCGCCCCACTTGACGCTGTCGAAGACGAAGAATTCGGGTTCAGGACCGAAGTAGGCGGTGTCGCCCAGGCCCGAGGACTTCAAGTAGGCTTCGGCGCGGCGAGCCAGGGAGCGGGGATCGCGCTCGTAGCCCTTGCCGTCGGACGGCTCGATCACATCGCAGGTCAGGATGAGGGTGGGCTCTTCGCGGAACGGATCCAGGTTGGCGGTGTCCAGGTCGGGAGCGAGCATCATGTCCGAAGCCTCGATGCCCTTCCAGCCGGCGATCGACGAGCCGTCGAAGGCCTGCCCGGTGACAAGCTTGTCTTCGTCGATGGCCGAAACGGGAACCGAAACGTGCTGCTCTTTACCGATGGTGTCGGTAAAGCGGAAGTCGACGAATTTGACGTCGTTGTCAGCAATCATCTTCAGAACATCTTTGGGGCTTGCCATGTCATCTCCAGAAGTATTTAGGTGTCGCGGGGATATCCGCCCGACTGACCACAACTTAAGCAATATGCGTGCCAGCCTGAAATTTCGGGGTATTCCCGAGGCGGGGTGTAAGGTCGGAGCAATATGCTCAATCATGGTGCATTTTATAGTGCAATGAGCACCATAATAGTGCATCTATTCCGACAAAAAGAGTTCCTGCAGGTCATTCAGGAAGCGCCATCCCAGAGCGCTTGCCTGCAAACGGGTCGGATCGGTAACGAGCAGGCCGCGGGATACGGCTGCTTCCAGTTGGTGCGCAACCGCCGCCAGCGACAGGCCAGTGCGCTCGGCAAAGAGACTGGCCGCCACGCCTTCGCGCAATCGCAAGGCATTGAGCATGAACTCGAAAGGCAAGTCCGATGCCGCCAGCGAGCGGGTCTCGGCAATGTGGCTGCCGTCGCCCCGCCCGGCCCGGTCCATCCAGGATTCGGGCTGACGCGCGCGTGCCTCGCGCACAATGCGGTCGTGGAAGGAAATCTTGCCGTGCGCACCGGGCCCCAGGCCCAGATAGTCGCCAAATTCCCAGTAATTGAGATTGTGCTTGCAGCGCGCGCCGGGCCTGGCGTAGGCCGAGACCTCGTAGCGCTGCAGGCCGGCGGCCGCGAGCTCGCTTTCCACGGCGTCCTGCATGGCGGCCGACGTGTCGTCGTCGGGCAGGTCCTGCGGCGGATATTTGGCGAAAACGGTGTTGGGCTCCATCGTCAGGTGATAAAGCGACAGATGCTCGGTGCCGAAGGACAGGGCCTCGCGCACGTCGGCCAGGCAGGCGTCGAGCGTCTGGCCCGGCAACGCGAACATCAGGTCCAGGTTGACGCGGCTCACAGCCTCTTGCGCCATGCCTATCGCCGCCCTGGCCTGCCTGGCATCGTGAATGCGGCCGAGCTTTTGCAATTGCGCGTCGTCGAAGCTCTGGATGCCCAGTGACAGGCGCGTCACGCCGCTGGCCGCATAGTCGCGGAAACGCCCGGCCTCCGCAGTGCCGGGGTTGGCTTCCATGGTGATCTCGGCGTCGGGCAGCAGGCGCAGATGCGAGCGCAGCGTGGCGAGCAGTTCGTCCAGGCCGGCCGCCGACAACAGGCTGGGGGTGCCGCCGCCGATGAAGACGGAAATCACCTGGCGTCCCCACACCGACGGCAACGCCTGTTCGAGGTCGGCGCGCAGAGCGTCCAGATAGGCGCGCTCGGGAATATCGCTGGCCGCGTGCGAATTGAAATCGCAGTATGGGCATTTGCGCACGCACCAGGGCACATGGACGTAGACCGACAGCGGCGGCAGGCTGGTGAGCGCGGTGCGGTGCTGCTGCGTCAGGCGGCCGTCGGGCTGCAGAATGAGAGTTCGGGCCACTGCCATCCGCCTAGAAATTGCGCAGCTTGGTCAACAGTTCGTTCAGCGCGCGGGCGCGGTGGCTGACGCTGTTTTTCAGCTCGGGCGGCATGGCGGCCGCGGTCATGCCCTGCTCGGGCAGGTAAAAGTGCGGGTCGTAGCCGAAGCCGTGATCGCCTTGCGGCGCGTCGATGATCTCGCCGTGCCAGACGCCCTCGCCTATCAGCGGTTGAGGGTCGTCCTGTGCCCGCACCAACACCAGCAGCGCCACATACCATGCGCGGCGGTCGGTATGGCCGGCCAGTTCGCGCACCAGCAGCGCGTTGTTGGCCGCATCGTTCTTGTCGCCGCCTTGCTGGCGCTGCGCATAGCGAGCGGAATAAACGCCGGGTGCACCGCCCAGCGCTGCAACGCACAAGCCCGAGTCGTCGGCCAGGGCCGGCAGGCCGGTATGGCGACTGGCATGCCGAGCCTTGGTCAGCGCGTTTTCCACGAAGGTGCAATACGGCTCATCGGCCTCGCTCACGCCGAACCGGGATTGAGGGATGAGTTCGATGCCCAGGGGAGCGAACAAGGCGGAGAACTCGCGCAGCTTGCCTGGGTTGCCGGAGGCCAGGACGACCTGGCGCAAGGAGGGATTGAAGGCGTTCATGTCCCGGGATTGTATAAGCGCCGAGGGCCGGGCGCTTTTGCCTCGGCCCAGCCCCGCGGGAGATGGGTATCTGCCATAAATCGGCAATATATCCGGGAGAGAATCGGCAGCTGCATACAGGATTCAATCCCTTCATGTTCGAAGTCGACGCCCCGCTTACCCTGGCCACCGAGTTTGAACGCATTGTCCGCGACGGACAATTGCAACCGCATTATCAGCTCATCGCTGATCTGTTCCACGGCAGCATCCTGGGCTATGAAAGCCTCATTCGCGGCCCCGGCAACAGTCCATTGCATATGCCTGCGGCGCTGTTCGGCACGGCGCGCAAGCTGGGACGCCTGGTAGAACTGGAACTGGCTTGCGCACGCGCCAGCCTGCGCGGATTCGTGCAAAGCGGCGTGCACGGCAAGCTCCTGCTCAATCTGTCGATCAACACGATGCTGACCTGCTGGAGGCGCTGGGGCGCCGGGCTTGCCCGCCATCTGCTCGAGGACAGCGGCATGCCGCCCGACGCGCTGATCATTGAACTGACCGAGGAGGACTCGGCGGGCAACGACATGGACAGCCTGCTGCAGGCCCGTCTATGCCTGCGCGAGCATGGTGTGGGTCTGGCGCTGGACGATTACGGCACAGGCAACGCCAATTTGCAGCTCTGGGTAAATCTGCAGCCGGACCTGGTCAAGATCGATCGGCACTTTCTGCATGGCATCAGCAGCAGCGTCTCGGGCCAGCAATTGATGAGGGCGCTCATGTCGGTCGCCCAGGCCCTGGGAACGCCGTTGCTGGCCGAGGGAATCGAGACGGCCGCGGACCTGGCCACCGTGCGCGACCTGGGCATGCGTTATGCCCAGGGCTGGCAACTGGGTCTGGTCGAGCCGCAGCCGCAGATCGAACTGCCTGAACCGGTCCTGGCGCTCCTGCGGGTGGATCGCTCGCGGCGTGTACTGGCCGAGAGCGGCACGGTCGAGACACTGCTCATCGAAGCCGTGTCCGTGCAGCCGGAACATCACACCAATGACGACATCGACAGGATGTTCCAGGATTTTCCCGAGCTGCATTCGGTCGCCGTGCTGGATCAGGACCGGCGTCCCGTCGGCCTCATCAATCGGCACACGTTTTCCGAAAAATACGCCATGCGCTATACCCGCGATCTTTTCGGCCGCGATCCCTGCACGACGTTCATGAGTTCCCGTCCCGTCATGCTCGACGCGGGTACGCCCATCGACAGACTGGCCCCGGTGCTCGCGTCGGAGGACCAGCGCTATCTGCGCGACGGGTTCATCATCACCCGGGAAGGCCGCTATGCCGGCCTGGGCACGGGCGAATCCCTGGTGCGCGCGGTGACCGAGCTGCGCCTGGAGACCGCGCGCTACGCCAACCCGCTGACCGCACTGCCCGGCAATATACCCATCAAGCGCCAGATGCAGCAGCTCATGTCCGGCTCCGAGTGCTTCATCGCCTGCTATGGCGACTTGAATCACTTCAAATCCTTCAACGACATGTACGGCTACTGGCGCGGCGATGAAGTCATTCAGCTTTGCGCCGAAATCATCAAGCGGCATTGCGATGTGCAGCAGGATTTCGTCGGCCATGTAGGCGGCGACGATTTCGTCATGCTGATGCGCAGCGACGACTGGCGTGCCCGTCTCGAACGCTTGATCGCGGAATTCAACCAGCGCGCCATTGACCTCTACGATGAGCACGATCGCGGCCAGGGCGGAATCGAATTGCAGGACCGTTACGGCGTACCGCGCTTCTTCCCTTTCGTCACGCTGGGCGCGGCGGCCCTCGTGGTGCAGCCGAGGCAGTGCGAGGGCGCCGAACCTCAGGATGTCGCGGCCGCCGTCGCCGAACTGAAGCGGCGCGTCAAGAACGAGCGCGCCTCGTTGCTGGTGGACGATTCCGCGCCCGCTGCCAACGCCAGGTAGGCGCCGCGCGGCGACGCCGATAGACGCTCGGGCTCGCTGGCGTGGCTCTCTTCGAGTTTGAACGCTGCCACGGCGTTGCGCAGACTCTGGGCCAGGCCAGCCAGCTCTTCGGCCTGGCTGGCCGTACGCTCCACCATGACCGAGTCTTCCTGCGTGCTGCGTCCCAGCGCTTCCACGGTTCGGTTGATCGTGGCCAGGTCGTCAGCCTGGTGCAGGCTGGCCTGAGAAATCTGCGACATGATATGCGTGATCCCGTCGACCGACTGGACGACGCGGCCGATAGTCGAACCGGCCCGGCCGACTTCGCGCACGCCCGCGTCGACGCGTTCCCTGGCGTCGCTGATGAGTTTCTTGATTTCCTGGGCGGCCTGGGCGCTGCGCTGCGCCAGCGTCCGCACCTCGCCCGCCACGACGGCGAAGCCTTTGCCCTGAGGGCCGGCGCGAGCGGCCTCGACCGCGGCGTTCAAGGCCAGCAGATTGGTCTGGAACGCGATGCCGTCGACAACTGCGACGATTTCGGCGATTCGGTTCGACGCGATGGCGATGTCCTGCATGCTGGTTACGGCAGCCTCGACGGCTTGGCCGCCCTGGCGCGCCAGGGCGGCGACCTCCTGCATCTGGTGGCTGGCCTTGCCGGCTTCTTGCGCATTGCTCGTGACCGTGTCGGCCAATAGCGCCAGGCTTGCGCAAGATTCCTGCAAGGCGCCCGCCTGCCGGCCGCTGCGTGCCGACACATCGTTGCCGGCTTCGGCAATATCGACGGTGCCGGCGTGTATGCCCTCGACGCCGTGGCGTACCGCGGCGACCGCCTGGCTCAGGCCGGCTTGCATGCGCGCCATGGCCGCATAGAGCACACCGACCTCGTTCTTGCTGCGCTGGGCCAGCGCGCCCGTCAGGTCGCCGTCGGCAATACGGTCGAAATGCTGGCCGGCTTCGTTCAGCGGCCTGAGTATCGACCGATGGAAGGTGACACGGATGACCACGGCCAGCAAGGCGATCAGCACCAACGCACCCAGGGCGGCAGCCATCGCGTGCGACTGCGCGCGGCTGCTCCGGGCCACGGCATCGAGGCCCTGCGCGCGGGCATAGGCCTGATAGGCGCTGACGGCATCGACGTAATGCTGGATGCCGCCGACCAATTGCTGGCTTACGATGCGGTTGGCCACCACGCCGTTCCAGCCGCCGACGGCCTTGTGCAATGGGGTCAAAACCTGTTCGTTCAGAATTTTTGCGCTCGCCATGACGCGCTCGAACAGCGCGTGGCCCTGCGGATCGTTATCGGCATTTTCGATCAGACGCTTGCTGCTTTCGCGGGCTCCGGCGAGCAAAGCGTCGGCGTGCTTGAGCGCGGCGTCGCGCGGTTCCTGCAGGCCGCTTTCCATATATATTTTGGCGTCGGCCAGATCGGCACGCGCAAGGAACAGGCGGCTGCTCAGATCGCTCAGGTCGTTGGCGCGCTCGATATTGGCTTTGCCCAGGAGTTCGATGGTTTGCCTGTCGCCATGCAGGATGAAGATCGCTGCCGCAGCGGCCATTGCAAAACAGACGACGAACACCAGCAACGCGAGCGACAGTGTCGTGCTTACCTTTAGAGCTTTGTGCATTTTCTACTACCCGGCAAAGAGAGGATCCGCGTTACGCGGCCGTGTCAACGCCAGGAATTGTAGAAATCAAGCTTGGCAGTTTTTTGACACTGCGCGTGATCGCCCCGTCACGTCAGGTCAGCGCGGCCCTCTGCGCGGCCACCAGCCGCGCGGTGCCGATCTCGGCCAGGCTCAGCATGGCATCGAGCTGGGCACGCGTGAAAGTGGCTTCCTCGCCGGTGCCCTGCACTTCCACGAAGGCGCCGCTGCCGGTCATGACCACATTGACGTCGGCCTGGCAGGCCGAATCTTCCTGATAGTCCAGATCCAGCACGGGCTGGCCTTCGACCAGGCCGACCGAGACGGCCGCGACATGGTCGCGCAAGGGACTGGCCTGCAGATCGCCCCGCTTCATCAGCAGCGCCACCGCGTCGGACGCGGCCACCCATGCGCCGGTGATGCTGGCGCAGCGCGTACCGCCGTCGGCCTGCAGCACGTCGCAGTCCAGGTGCAAGGTGCGTTCTCCCAACGCTTTCAGATCGATGACGGCGCGCAGACTGCGGCCGATCAGGCGCTGAATCTCCTGAGTGCGGCCGCTCTGCTTGCCTTTGGCCGCTTCGCGGTCGCCGCGAGTATGTGTCGCGCGCGGCAACATGCCGTACTCGGCCGTGACCCAGCCCTGCCCCTGGCCTTTCAGAAAGGGCGGCACCTTGTCGAGCACGCTGGCGGTGCAAAGCACATGGGTATGGCCTGCCTTGACCAGCACCGAACCTTCGGCGTAGCGGGTATAGCCGCGCTCCAGGGAGAAAGAACGCAGTTCGTCGGCCTGGCGGCCCGAAGGGCGGGAAATCGTGGTCGTCACTGGGGTTCCTGAAAGGTTGAGATGCAAAGGCATCGTACAGCCTGGATTGTAAGGGCCCCACGCGAGCGTTTCGCCCCGGTGCGACCCGGCGGCACAAAAGGCTCAGGTGGTATCCTCGACCGGACACACTCTCTCAGGACGCCCTACATGATCCGCAGCATGACTGCTTTCGGCAACGCCCGATCCGACCTCGACTCGGGCTCGATTGCGCTGGAATTGCGCAGCGTGAACAGCCGTTATCTGGACCTGTACTTTCGCCTGCCCGATGAATTGCGCCACATCGAGACGCCGCTGCGCGAACTGCTTACCGCCAGCCTTGAACGCGGCAAGGTCGAGGTGCGCGTGTCCTACACGCGCCATGCCGGCACCGAGCTGCCCTCGCTCGATTCCGCCTGGCTCGATCGCCTTGCCGAGCAGCTCAACGTCGCGCGGCAGGCCATGCCCGACGTGACCGCTCCGCGCCTGGTCGAGCTCTACAACTGGCCCGGGCAGCGCGGCAACGACGCGCTCGATCCCCAGGCCTGGAGCGCCGCCTGCATGCAGGCGGCCAAACAGGCCCTGGACCAGATGCAGGAAGCACGCTCCCGGGAGGGCGCGCGCCTGGCCGGCATGATGCGCGAATGCGCTGACGGCGTCGCGCGCATCGTCGCCGACGTCGAGGTCCTGTTGCCGCGGCTATTGGCCGAACACAAAGAAAAGCTGGCCGCCAAGCTGCGCGAGTCGGTAGATGCCGCAGCGCCGGGCGGCTTCGCCCACATCAGCGGGGCGGAACTGTCCGAGCGGCTGGCGCAGGAGGCTACGCTTTTTGCGCTGCGCATCGATGTGGCCGAAGAGCTTTCACGCCTGCGCTCGCACCTCGAAGAACTGCAGCACTTGCTGTCCGACGGCAAAGGCAAGCCGACCGGCAAGCGCGCCAACGGCAGCGCCGGCAAACGGCTGGATTTCCTTTTCCAGGAAATGAATCGTGAGGCCAACACGCTCGGCTCCAAGGCCGGCAGCCTGGAAGTCACACGCGCGGCCATGGATCTGAAGCTGCTGATCGAACAGATGCGCGAGCAGGCGCAAAATATCGAATAGATGCAGCGATATCATGCTGCGGCGCGGCAAATATCGGCCAATTCTCGGTAGATCGGCCGAAAAGCCGCGTTTTTCGCAAAGACTCGGCGATCCGCCAAGGAATACGCTAAACCCCTGCCCGGCCCGCAACCGGCCGGCCCTGTGTTCCTTGCGCGAGGCCTCAAGCCATCATGCTCAATCGAATGACGTTCAAAAACAAAATCGTCCTGCTGGTGGTCGCGGCGCTGCTCGCCATCACCATCGTGATGGGCCTGAGCGCCTACAAGACCCGCAATCTCATCCTGGAATCGCGTCATCAGGTGCTCGCCACGGCGGTGCAGTCGGCCTACAGCATCGTCGCCGGCTACAAAGCCAAGGCGGACAGCGGCGCCATGCCGGTGGCGCAGGCGCAGAAAGAGGCCGCCGCGGCGTTGATGGCGGCCCGCTACGGCGGCGCGGACGGCAAGGAAAACTACTTCTACATCTGGACGCTGGACGGCGTGGCCGTCATGCATCCGATCATGCCCCAATGGATCGGCCAGAACATGGCCGGCAAGATCAAGGACGGCGACGGCAACGACCTCATCATGAGCCTGGCCGATGCGCTCAAGGCCAGTCCGCACGGCGAGACCTTTCTCGAGGACAAATTCCCCAAACCCGGCGCAAAAACGCTGTCGCCCAAGCTGCAATATGTGATGAAGGTCGACGGCTGGAACTGGATGGTAGGTTCGGGCCTATATATCGACGACATCGACAGCCTGGTCATGCGCCAGATCGTCGATGACCTGATCGTGCTGATCATTGCCCTGATTGTCGTGGGCGGACTGGGCAGCATCGTGGCCCGCTCGGTGCTGCGACAGGTGGGCGGCGAGCCTTCGATGGCTCATGAGGCCATTGCCCATGTGGCCCAGGGCCGCCTGGACGTGACGCTGCCCGCATCGGTCCCGCCGGGCAGCGTCATGGGCGGCCTGCGGCAGAAGATCGAATCGCTGCGCCATCTGGTTTCCGAAGTGCATGAAAGCGTGCATCACATCTCGTCGGCTTCCGGCGAGATCGCTGCCGGCAACGCGGATTTGTCTTCGCGCACCGAACAGCAGGCCGCCTCGCTGCAAGAGACGGCCGCATCGATGGAGCAACTGGCCTCGACGGTCAAGCAGAACGCCGAGAACGCGCGCCAGGCCAACCAGCTGGCGGCCAGCGCCTCGGAGGTGGCGGTGCGCGGCGGCTCGGCC
>NZ_JBQCER010000089.1:0-20183 GCF_051960075.1 Bordetella sp. | reverse complement strand
CGAGCGCATGTCGATGACGGCGGGGTGGCGCATGAGCGTATCCATGGCAAAGCGGGAGAAGTGCGCCAGGTCGGCCACCTGGATGCGCAGCAGGTAGTCCATGTCGCCTGTCATGGCATAACACTCCACCACCTCGGGCCAAGCCTGCACGGCCTGAGCGAAGTCGCCCATGGGCGCGTGACTGCCGCCGATGTGCTTATTTAGACGGATAGTGATGTAGGCCAGAAGCCCGAGTCCGACCCGCACGGGGTCGACCAGAGCGACATAGCCCTGTATAAAGCCCTGCTCTTCGAGGCGGCGAACCCGTCGCAGGCAGGGGCTCGGGGAAAGGGAAACGCGATCGGCAAGCTCCTGATTGCTGAGACGGCCGTCGCGCTGCAGTTCGGCCAGAATTTTGCGATCCACCCTGTCGAGGTCTTCAGAAGGCATTTTCTGCTCAAAATTAATTTATACAGGGTGAATTATGCCTAACTAAAGCCTTATATGAGGCATTTTTGCAATCATATGCCTGGCCTTCCCTCCTAGAATATTTCACCTGAGTCGGCCTCTCTTACACCCATGGCCGGCAATGCCAAAACACCATCTGGGAGCTTCGTCATGGAGACGACATTTCAGCCCTGGGACAACCCCATGGGAACCGCCGGTTTCGAATTCATCGAGTACGCGGCACCGGACCCGGTCGCCTTGCGCAAGGTATTCGACCTGCTGGGATTCAAAGCCATCGCCAAGCACCGCCATAAGGATGTGACGCTGCACCGCCAGGGCGGCATCAACTTCCTGATCAACGCCGACCCCGACTCGTTCGCCCAGCGTTTTGCGCGTTTGCATGGCCCGTCCATCTGCGCCATCGCCTTTCGCGTGCAGGACGCCGCCAAGGCCTACAAACGCGCGCTGGAGCTCGGCGCCTGGGGCTACGACTCGCACAGCGGTCCGATGGAATTGAATATTCCCGCCATCAAAGGCATCGGCGATTCGCTGATCTATCTGGTCGACCGCTGGCGCGGCAAACAGGGAACGGGCGGCATCGGCGACATCAGCATCTACGACGTGGACTTCGAACCGCTGGACTCGGCCAACGCCGAGGCGGATCTCAACTACGCGGGCGCCGGGCTGACCATGATCGACCATCTGACGCACAACGTGCACAAGGGGCGTATGGATGAATGGGCCGATTTTTATTCGCGCCTCTTCAACTTCCGCGAGATCCGCTACTTCGACATCGAAGGCAAGGTCACGGGCGTGAAATCCAAGGCCATGACCTCGCCGTGCGGCAACATCCGCATCCCGATCAACGAGGAAGGCACCGAGGAAAAAGGCCAGATCCAGGAATATCTGGATCTCTATCGCGGCGAGGGCATCCAGCATATCGCACTGGGCACCGATGATATTTATGCAACCGTGGAGCGGCTGCGCAAGAACGGCGTGGTCTTCCTGGATACACCGGACACCTATTACGAATTGCTGGAAAAGCGCCTGCCCGGCCACGGCGAAGATACCGCGCGCCTGTCGAAAAACCGGATTCTGCTGGACGGCGCACCCGATGGCGGCCTGCTGCTGCAGATCTTTACCGAAAACCAGATCGGACCGATCTTCTTCGAGATCATCCAGCGCAAGGGCAACGACGGCTTTGGCGAAGGCAACTTCAAGGCGCTGTTCGAATCGATCGAACTCGACCAGATGCGACGCGGCGTAGTTCGAAGCGTGGACTGATCACCCTCGAAGCGAGGACTGGCTCCGCACATGAAAAAGGCCAGCCTGTAAGAGGCTGGCCTTTTTCATGTGCGGAGCGCAGAACTCAAGCGTGCGGCTTGAGGCGATCGGCGAATTTCTTGCGAAACTTGGCGACTTTGGGCGCAATGACCAGCGCACAGTAGCCTTGGTCGGGATGAAGCTCGAAGTAATTGCGGTGGTAGCCTTCGGCCGGCCAGAACGTAGCCGAGGGACCCACTTTGGTGACGATGGGTGCGTCGTAGATATGCAGATCATCGACCTCCGCAATGACAGCTAGCGCCTGCTCGCGCTGAGACTCGTTCTGCCAGAAGATATGCGATTCGTATTGTGGGCCGACGTCTTCGCCCTGGCGGCCCGGCGTCGTGGGGTCGTGCGTGGCGAAGAATACACGCAGCAGATCGGCGTAAGACAGCTCTTTGGGATCGAACTCGACGCGGGCCACCTCGACGTGGCCGGTGGTCTTGGTGCAGACCTGCTCGTAAGACGGATTGTCTACGTGGCCGCCGGCGTAACCGGGCAGCACGCTGGCGACACCGCGCAGCCTATCGAACACGGCCTCGACGCACCAGAAGCAGCCTCCGCCGAGAATGGCAACCTCATGACCCGCAGTGACAGGCAATTCAGACATCGTTCTAGCCTCGTTAAGTTTCAATGCTGCGACGACAGCGACAGCACCCATTTGACCAGTTCCTGAGCCTGGGTCTCGCTGAGTTGAGACTGAGCCGGCATGGGAACAGCGCCCCAATCGCCCCGGCTGCCATGAAGAACTTTGTTGACCAGATAAGCCATGGCTTGGGGCTGGCCGGCGTAGCGTTCGGCAACGCTGCGCAAAGGCGGGCCGACGCGCCGCGTGTCGATCTGGTGGCAGGCAAGACACGCCTTGCTGGTGGCCGGCGCCCCCTGAAACTGCGCCCAGGCCGCAACGGGCAACAGGCTCAAGATCAAACACATCAACTTGCGGGTCATCACGCGAATTCTGAATTTCATCTTACTTACCGATATCCGCTGTCCATGTCGGACGCAGTCAATCATGGTAACCGAATCGCGCGAACGACCCCGCGGACGGGATCACGCAAGGTTATGATCGTGCAACTTTTGCGACGCGACTGCCATGCTTCATTATCCGCACTTCAACCCCATTGCCTTGCAGATAGGGCCGCTGGCCATACACTGGTACGGCCTGATGTACCTGCTGGGCTTCGCGATGGCCTACCTACTGGGCCGCCGGCGCATCGTCACCGGCCACACGACCTTCCTGACGGTACGCGACCTGGAAGATCTGATTTTTTATTCGGTACTGGGGGTCGTGCTGGGCGGCCGGCTGGGCTATGTGCTGTTCTACCAGCCGGGCTACTACCTGGCCCACCCCACGGAAATCTTTCATGTATGGGACGGCGGCATGTCGTTCCATGGCGGCTTGCTGGGCGTGATTCTGGTGATGCTGTGGCTGGCGCGCAAAAAACAGGTGACGCTTTTCACGCTGAGCGATTTCGTCGCCCCGCTGATTCCCTTGGGACTGGCTGCAGGTAGGCTGGGCAACTTCATCAACGGCGAACTGTGGGGCAGGCCGACCACATTGCCCTGGGGCATGATTTTCCCGAATGCCGGCGACATACCGCGCCATCCGTCGCAGCTTTATGAACTGGGACTCGAAGGACTGACGCTCTTTGCGATCATGTGGATCTTTTCGTCCAAGCCGCGTCCCGTGGGTCAGATCAGCGGCCTCTTCCTGATCGGCTACGGAACCTTCCGCTTTCTGGTGGAATTCACGCGAGAACCGGATTCGTTTCTGGGACTGTTGGCGCTGGGCCTGAGCATGGGACAGTGGCTGTCCCTGCCTATGATCGCAATCGGCGCGATAATTTTTGTAGTCAGCGCAAAACGATCGTCCCGTTGACCGAAACGCTGACCGTTACGTTGCCGCCTTCGAGCGGCGCATTGACCTCGTCCGCCTTGGCGGCCATGCGCATCATGGGCATGGGCCGCGGCACGGGCGGCATGGCGCCGGCTCCGTTCAGGTCAAGTTGCTCGATGCGATAGCCTGCGAACCCGAAAGCCTTGGCAGCTTCGAGCGCTCGGGCCCGAAAGGCCTGTGCAACCTGACTTAGCAGCTTGTGTTCTTGTGCGCGGCGCGCCTCGTTCGACAGAACGAAGACAATGCCGGATATGGCCACCCTATCGTTCATGCGAGTGGCCAGGTCCGACGCCGCCGCGAAATCTTTGGACTCGAGCACGATCTCACCGCGGCCATGCCAGCCGTTGATCTTGCCCGCCTGATCGCGGCTGGGCCAGATGCCGTAATTACCGGTATGCGAGGTAATGCCTGCAGCGCCCTGCGCCTCTTTGGCCGCTGCGGCCAGTGTAGCCGCCAGCGTCTTGCTGGCCGTAGCCTGGTCGGCGGCTTCGGTTTCAGCCGCTAAAGTAATGCGCACGGTATCTAGCGGAACCTCGGCCGAAGCCGTGGCCTGCAAGGTCATGCGCGCGCCTGTCGCCTGGGCGACTGAAGACTCGTGCGCAACCGCCGCCTGAGATCCAAGGACTAGCAAGCACAGCACGGCCTGTGCCGCACATCGCGTCATGATGCGCAAGGCAGGAAATTGCATGGGGAATGCTCCGGGAGGCTTGTCTGGAGTAGCCGGCAGGCCCGCACAATCTGGGCCTGCCGGAATAGATGCCCCGCATGTGCCGTCTAGGCCGGCATCTCGAACCCTAAGGTTCAAGTTGGCCGCTTCGGAAGGGCATCGGGTTCGTTTACGAGAAACGATCACGCCAGCCCCAACACTCTGCAGCCTGTATGCCAAAAAGCATAGGTTCAGAGAATGTATGGCCAGGTCACGAGCACAGCAGGGACAAACCGAAAAATGATGACGCGTAGGCAGTGAGAAAGCCGCCGCGGAAAACGCATGCAGCTACGCTACAGCAGTTTTTCCTGCCCTGAAAGGGCATCGTCCAGCATTGAATTCATGTCGTCTATTCTACGCTTGAAGTCGCCGACCGCCAACCCGCCCAGTGGTCCGTCGGGCGCTTTCAGGCCAAGCAGCTCGCCGGCGACCTGCAAGGCCGCCATGACGGCAATGCGTTCGTTGCTGGAGATTTTTCCAGTGCCTTGAATGCGCCCCATGAGCTGATCGACATGACGAACGGCAGCCAGCAGCTTGGGCTTCTCTTCGGTATCGCAGGCCAGGGAATATTCGCGGCCCAATATGGTGACGTCGACGCGCTCCATCAAGTTTGGTCTCCAACGGAAGCGCCGGGCAGACGGGACAATACCGCATCGATGCGCTCGCGCGCGGAGAGCGCAGCGGTGCGCAGCCGGTTGAGTTCGGAATCGCGAGCCTGCAGGTTGGCCTGCAACTCGGCTTCGCGGCGCTTGAGCTGCTCCTGCAGAGCCTGCCGCTCGGCCGATTCGTGTGCCAGCTGTTCGCGCAGGGCCTCGGTGGACTGCCCGTGTTCGGTCATCGACGCGCGCAAGGCCTGCAACGCTTCTTCATGTTCGGCGCAGCGCTGTTGCAAGCCGCGCTGTTGGCGTTCGCCGTCGTTCAGGCGCGCGCGCAACGCATCGCGTTCGGCATGCAATTGGCGGGTGCGTTGCACTAAAAGCCCGATACGGGCGGCTAACTGGTCGAGATCCTGCAGCATGGGCGCTATCGTAAACCATCCTACCTATGACAGGTTGTTTTAGATGGTCAATTATCTGCACAAACCCAGTTAAGATGAACCGGGAAACACAAGAATAGAACGGTTCCTGGCCAAAGGCATGTCATGCAAGACCTGAACGACCTGTATTACTTCGCTCAAGTCGTGGAGCAAGGCGGATTCAGCGCTGCGTCGCGCACGCTGGACATTCCCAAGTCACGGCTGTCGCGCCGCATTTCGCAGCTGGAGGAGAAACTGGGGGTGCGGCTGCTGCAGCGCACGACGAGGCGGCTGCGGCTGACGACGGCCGGCGAACGCTATTTACGTTATTGCCAGGAGATGACGGCATCGGCACGGGCGGCCGAGGACGCAATGCGGCAACTGCAATCCGAACCATCGGGACCGGTGGTGATTAGTTGCCCGGTATCGCTGTCGCAGCAGATCCTGGCGCCTCTGTTGCCCGAGTTCCTGGATACCTGGCCTGCGGTTTCGGTGCAGGTGCTGGTGAGCAATCGCCGGGTCGATCTGATACGCGAGGGCGTAGACCTGGCACTGCGGGTACGCACGCGTCTGGATACCGATGCCGAACTGGTGGTGCGGCGCTTCGGCACGGCCATGAGCACACTGGTCGCCAGCCCTGCCTACCTGCAGCGCCACGGCACGCCGGAGACGCCTCAGGACCTGGAGAACCACATCACGCTCAGCTTCAATGAGCCGCAGCCCGAAGCGCACTGGGTTTTGCGCAATTTGCAAGGCGAGGAAGTGGAGATGACGCTGCAGCCGCAATTGTGCTGCAACGACTTCATCATGCTGACGCACGCAGCCGTTCGCGGCCGCGGCGTGGTGCTGCTGCCGTATGACGCAGTGCGTGAAGAATTGCGGCGCGGCGAACTGGTGAGAGTGCTGCCGGAATGGCGCTCGCCGGAAGGAATACTGCATTGCATCTACCCTTCGAGACGGGGCATGATGCCGGCGGTGCGGGCGCTGCTGGACTTCCTTTCGGAACGCCTGCCGCCCGCCTACCGCCATCTGGACATGCCGCCCGAAGAACGAGCGGCATGACCGGGCCTAGACCGCCGAGGCAGCGGTCTTGCGCTCGCGCAGCACCTTGCGCACGAAGGCGCCGATCTGCAACAGCAAGAGCAATGCGCAGGCGCCGATGAACCAGGCGCTGATGGGACGCTCGACGAAGATGCCCAGATCGCCACGCGAGAGCAGCAAGGCGCGACGGAAGTTTTCTTCGACCATGGGCCCCAGCACGAAACCCAGCAGGATCGGGGCGACTGAAAACTCCAGCACCATGAAGATGGCGCCGATGATGCCGAAAGCGAGCACTTCCCAGGTCTGGAAAAGGTTGTTCTGCGTGCTGAACACGCCGACGGCGATGAAGAACAAAGCCGACGGGAACAGATAGCGGTAGGGGACCTGCAGCATCTTCACCCACACGCCGATCAGCGGCACGTTCAAGATCACCAGCAACACGTTGCCTACCCAGAAGCTGGCGATCAGCCCCCAGAAGATGTCCGGATGCTCGGTGATCAGCTGCGGGCCGGGCTGGATGCCCTGAATCAACAGGGCGCCCAGGATCAGCGCCATCACCGCGTCGCCGGGAATGCCCAGGCTCATCGTGGGGATGAAGTCGACCTGCGTCTTGGAGTGCGACGAGGCCTCGGGCGATGCCACGCCGGCGATCATGCCAGTGCCGAATTTCTCGGGCGTCTTGGAGATCTTGCGCTCGAGCGCGTAGGCAATGAAAGTGGTAATGGTGGGGCCGGTGCCGGGCATGGCGCCGAAAATGGTGCCAATCGCGGTGCCACGCACCATGGGCATGAAGGCCTCTTTCATCTCGGGCCAGGTGGGCCACATGTCGCGCATGCGCAGCTTGGTGTTACCGCTGTTGATGGACGACATGCGGTTGGCGCTCATCAGGAAGTCGGCCACGCCGAACAGACCCATGGCCACCGCCACCAGCTCCAGGCCGTCGGACATGTCGACCAGGCCGAAGGAGAAGCGGATCTGTCCGGTATTGACGTCGGTGCCGGCCACACCGCACAGCAGACCGAACAGCGTCATGGCCACACCCTTGAGCGGGGAACCGCGCGACATGGTGGCACCGGCCAGCAGGCCCAGCAGCATGATGGAAAAGATCTCGGCAGGGCCAAATTTGAAGGCGATCTCTACCAGCAGCGGCGAGCAGAAGATCATGACGATGATGCCGACCGATGCCGCGAAGAACGAGCAGATCATCGTGATGCCCAGCGCCGTGCCTCCCCGGCCCTGGCGGGTCATGGGGTAGCCGTCGAGGCACGTCACGGCGTGCGGCGGGTGCGAAGGAAGGTTCAGCAGGATCGCGCCGATGGCACCGCCGTACATGGACCCGTAGAAGATGCCGGCCAGCATAAGCAGGGCGGGCGTATGGTGCATGACGTAGGTGAGCGGCAGCAGGATGGAAATAGCCGACAGCGCGCCCATGCCGGGCAACACGCCGATCAGGTTGCCGACCAGCACGCCGAAGACCGTCCACATCAGATTGTGGGGTTCGAGCGCGACGCCGAACCCGAACATCAGGTCGTGCAAGGATTTTTCAATCATGGTTCAGCCTCCCCACTGAAACAGGGGAAGCTGCAGCTGCAGCGCCCACTCGAATATGACCGCCGCCACCACGCACATCAGGACGGACAGAACGAAGACTTGCTTGAAATTGTTGGTACGGTCGCCAAAACCCGAAATGAAGGTGATGGCAAACGTGGCCGGGATAAGGCCGCCATAGTGGCCGAACACGATGAAGGCCACGATGCTCAGGATGATGCAGATGGCCGCGCGAGCATCGGGAAGGCTGGTGGGGTGCCCGTGGTGACCGCTCTCGTCGTCGTCCGCCACGACAGCGGCCTTGTCGTCGCCGCGCGCCGCCAAAGCGATGAGCAGGCCCGTAATGACCATCAACACACCCACGGCCGCGGGGAAATAGCCTGGGCCCATCTGCGACAGGCTGCCGATGTGATACCCCGTGGCGGCGTAGATCGTGGATAGGCCTATCGCCGCGATCAGAGCCCCTCCAAAGTAGTCTTTCTTGAACTTCGCTTGCTGCATAACGTCTCCTCGCGACAACTCGCGGGTGGTGGTTTTGTGCTCTATCCGATCCAGGCCGGCCTACTGTCCGGATTGGCATGACAGGGTACGAACTAAAGCTTCCTATTTTCTTTCAAACCAGTGAATTTTTTCTGAAAATAAGGAAAATCCCTTAGCGATACTGTCGTTTTTCTGACAATTTTCTGTCTTGCTTTCGGCACTGATTTCTGGCGACCGCGGCAGCCACAGTACCGCGCAAAGCCCCTGACCGCCCGTTGCATTGACCTCGCCGTCGCGCAGATCGATCCCGCCCCGGTTGCATCGGGCATAAGCCCGCGCGATCGACAGGCCCAGCCCGGAACCCTCTGCGGCGCCCAGGCGCCCCGCCCGCTCGAAGCGTTCAAATGCGCGTTCGCGCAGCGACTCGGGGATACCTGGCCCGCTATCGATGACGGCGACTTCGTAACGGTCGAGCTTCTCTGCCAGCGCTACCGTGATGCGAGCGCCCGCCGGAGAATAATGAATGGCGTTGTGAATGAGGTTGGCGAGAATTTCGCGCAGCTCGACCTCGCCGGCGACAACCGGCGCCTCGGCCCCTGCAGCTCGGGCATCGACCCAACCCAGATCCTGATCTTTTTCATGGGCCAAGGGAAGGTACTGCATGACCGCCTCGCGACAGACTCGGGCCAGATCGACGACTTCCCGGTACACGGCCTCGGCCTGACTGGCATGCGCCAAAGAAAGCAGTTGCTCGGTCAGGCGCCGGCTGCGGCCCAGTTGTTCGACGATGGCCTGCAAAGCCTCGCGTGCTCGTGCCGGATCGGCCTCGCGCAGGGCGTATTGCGCCTGGGTGGAGAGGATGGCCAGGGGCGTACGCAGTTGATGCGAGGCATCAGCCAGAAATTGCGCCCGCTCCTCGAGCATCTGCCGGTGCCGATCCAGGTGCAGGTTGATCGCCTGAACCAGCGGAGCCACTTCGCTGGGTACGCCGCGATCGTCGAGCGGCGTCAGATCGTCGGGACTGCGAACCGTGACCTCGCGACTCAATCGCCGCAAGGGGCGTAACACCCAGTCCACGCCCACCCAGAGCAGCACGCTTTCCAGCAGCAGCATGAGCAGATCGCGCCAGGCCTCCTGGCCGCGGGCGCGCAACTCGATGCCCGAGCGCCAGATTGCGTTTTCGGTCACCACCACCAAAGCCTCGCGGCTGACCTGTCCGCGCTGAACGACTCGCAGCACGGCTACGGCATGCACCGGCACGCCGCGATAGACCGCATCGAAGAACACCTCCCCGTCCTGCCCGGCCGGCCAGGACGGTGGATGCGGAAGATCGGCCGTCCCGGCAAGGGTGCGTTCCCGCGTGGACAAGGCTCCCACGCTGATCGGCTCGATCTCTTCAATGCGGAAATGCCGATGCAGCCGGGCCTGCGTACGCTCGAGCAACCGGGCATGGAGCGAAGACTCGACTTGCAGCTTGCCGCTCTCGTCGAGCAGAAGGCCGCCGCTCAGCATGCGGGCCGACGCGAGCAGCGAGGTGTCGTAGGCGGTATTGGTCGTGTCGGAGAGGGTGCGGTAATCGTTGACGCTGTCCAGCGCGATCAGCGCCACGATGACGGGCAGCAGCAAAAGCAGCAGCATCGACCGGATGCCGAGCCGCGGCCCGCCTCGCCGACGGCCGACTCTGGCCATCAGGCTTCGGCGGGCGTGCGCGCCAGGCTCTCGAGCATATAGCCCAGCCCGCGTACCGTGACGACGTGCACGTCGCTGCCGGCCAGTTTCTTGCGCAGGCGATGCAGCACCACCTCGATGGCGTCGAGATTGGCGTCGCTATCGTGCGTAAACACCTTACCGAAAAGCTGAGCCTTGTCGACAGGGTAGCCGCTGCGCGCAAGCAAGGCCGCCAGCGTCGCGTGCTCGCGCGGGGTGAGAAAAAGCAGCGAACCGTCGAGCATGAAGACACGGTTCTCGCTGTCGTAAGACAGCGAACCGCATTGCAGGCGGGGATACTGGCGGCCGCGGCTGCGACGCACCAGGGCCGTGATGCGGGCTTCGAGCTCTTCGAGAGCGAAGGGCTTGGTGAGGAAATCGTCCGCGCCCATATGGAGGCCGCGCACGCGATCTTGCAGCCCGCCTTGGGCGGTGAGCACCAGAACGGGCGTGCGATCGTCGCGGCCGCGCATCTCGCGCAGCATCGTCAGGCCATGCTTGTCGGGCAGGCGCAGATCGAGCACGACGGCGTCGTACTCATTGCTCGCCATGAGACTCTCGGCAGTGCGGGCGTCAGGCGCGAGGTCGGGCAGAAAACCGCCCTGGGACAGCGCGCGGCCAAGCCAGGCGGCCATGTCCTGTTCGTCTTCAACCAGCAATATGCGCATGGTCGTCCGCGGAAGTGGAGTCGATGGCCTCTACCGGGCGGGCGCCATGGACGCGCTGCCGCAGATAGCGGGTTTCGTGGTGACGGCGAAACAGGATGGCCGACAGCTCGTTCAGCGCCCGGGTATAGACGTCGCGCTTGAACTCGATGACGGCATCGAGCGGTACCCAATACTGGCTCCAGCGCCAGGCGTCGAACTCGGGATGCGACGAGGCGCGCAGGCAGACGTCGCAATCGCGGCCGACCAGGCGCAGCAGGAACCAGATCTGCTTCTGGCCTCGGTAATGCCCGCGCCATTCGCGCCGGACGAAATGATCAGGAACTTCATAGCGCAGCCAATCGCGCGTGCGCCCCAGGATGCGGACATGCTCCGGCTTGAGGCCGACTTCCTCGTGGAGCTCGCGATACATGGCCTGCACCGGGCTTTCGCCGTGCTTGATACCACCCTGCGGAAACTGCCAGGCATGTTCCCGTATGCGCTTGCCCCAGAAAACCTCGTTTTTGCCGTTGACGAGAATGATTCCGACATTGGGGCGGTAGCCTTCGCGGTCGAGCATGGGCCACCCCCAACTGAATTCAATACAATTGCAGTCGATTTTATACGTATATCAACCCCGCTCACCTCCCTATGCGCGCCTCCCGATACCATCTGAATACCCTAAAAGAAGCCCCCGCCGAAGCGGAGGTCGCCAGCCATCAGCTGATGACCCGGGCGGGGATGATCCGCAAGCTCGCGGGCGGGGTTTACACCTACATGCCCCTGGGTCTACGCGTCATCCGCAAGATCGAGAACATCGTGCGCGAAGAAATGAACGCCGCCGGCGCCATCGAGCTGCTGATGCCCATGGTGCAGCCGGCCGAGCTCTGGCAGGAATCTGGCCGCTGGGTGGAGTACGGCCCAGAATTGCTGCGCTTCAAGGACCGCCACGAGCGCGATTTCGTGCTGCAGCCCACGTCGGAAGAAGTCATCACCGACATTGCCCGCAACGAGATCCACAGCTATCGCCAGCTGCCGCTGAACTTCTATCACATACAGACCAAGTTCCGGGACGAGCGCCGTCCCCGCTTCGGCCTGATGCGCGGCCGCGAGTTCACGATGAAGGACGCGTATTCCTTCGACCGCGACGAGGCGGGCGCGCAGCGCAGCTACGACATCATGTATCAGGCCTATATGCGCATCTTCCAGCGCCTGGGCCTGCAATTTCGCGCCGTCGCGGCCGACACCGGGTCGATCGGCGGCACGCGCAGCCATGAATTCCAGGTGATCGCCGACACCGGCGAAGATCTGTTGGTCTACAACCCCGATTCCGACTACGCAGCCAACATCGAGCTGGCCGAGGCAGTCAGCCTGCTGCCCGAGCGCGCGGCCCCCATAGAGCCGCTGATGGCCGTGCCCACGCCCGGCGCAGCCAAGTGCGAGGCCGTGGCCGAGCTTCTGGATCTGCCCCTGGCGCGCACCGTCAAGTCCATCGTGCTGGCCACCGATCGCGAAGACGGCACGGTTCAGGTCTGGCTCGCGCTCCTGCGCGGCGACCATGAACTGAACGAAATCAAAGCCGGCAAAATCGAGGGCCTGACGGGCTTTCGCTTCGCCACCGAGGCCGAGATCGTCGAACACTTCGGTTGCAAGCCGGGCTATCTCGGTCCCATCAAGACGGTCAGGCCCGTGCGCGTGATCGCCGACCGGACCGTGGCCAACATGGCCGACTTCATCTGCGGCGCCAACCAGGCCGATATGCACTACCGCGGCGTCAACTGGGGCCGCGACCTGCCCGAGCCCGAACTGGTTGCCGACCTGCGCAACGTGGTCGAAGGCGACCCGTCGCCCGACGGCCGCGGCCGCCTGGCTATCCAGCGCGGCATCGAAGTGGGTCACGTTTTCTATCTGGGCACCAAGTACTCCACCGCCCTGAAGGCCACCTTTCTGGACGAGACCGGCAAGCCCGCCATCCTGGAAATGGGCTGCTACGGTATCGGTGTCACCCGGATCGCCGGCGCCGCCATCGAACAAGGCCATGACGACCGCGGCATTCTCTGGCCGCGCGCCATCGCGCCCTTCGAGGTCGTGATCTGCACGGTGGGCTGGGGCAAAAGTGAAACCGTACGCAACACGGCCACCGAACTCTACGAAGCGCTGCTCGCCCGCGGCGTGGACGTCATCCTGGACGACCGCGACGCCCGCCCCGGCGTCATGTTCGCCGAGTGGGAGCTGATCGGCGTACCGCTGCGGGTCACCGTCGGCGAACGCGGACTGAAAGACGGTCTGATCGAGCTTCAGGCCCGCTCGGAGAGCGAGGCGAGCAAGATCCCGGCCGGAAACGCCCTGGAACAGACTCTCGCCAGGCTCGAAACGTTGTAACGCGATAAGAGGTAATATTCGGGCCGGACTGCCTGCCTGGAGTCCCGTCCAGCTTTATGCCCACCGTGACTGATCTCACGCCCCCCAAAGAATTCTTGTTCGACATCCGTGTCTACTATGAGGACACGGATGCCGGCGGCGTCGTTTTTTACGCCAACTACCTGAAGTTCTTCGAGCGTGCCCGCACGGAGTGGCTGCGGGCGCTGGGTTTCGGCCAGTCCGAAATGGCAGACCGGCTCCAGCGGATCTTCGTGGTCGCCGGTCTGGACATGGACTACCGCAAGCCGGCCCGCCTGGACGACAAGCTGACCATACGCAGCCGGGTCACCCGGATGGGCCGGGCCTCGGTACATTTTGCGCAGCGCGCGGAGCGCCAAGGTGAACTTATCGCCGAGGGCAACATCCAAGTCTGCTGCGTCGACACTATCCATATGCGCCCCGCGGAACTTCCTCCCAGCGTACGCGCCTCACTGCAATCGACCCAGGAATAATCCATGCAAGCCTCCAACGACATGTCGTTGCTCTCACTGGTCAGCCATGCCAGCTTTCCCGTGCAGCTCATCATGCTGCTGCTTCTGGCCATCTCGGTCATCTCCTGGACCTACATTTTCGCCAAGCGCATGGCCGTCAAGCGCGCAAACTCGCAGACGCTGCGCTTCGAGGACGATTTCTGGTCGGGCGGCGATCTGGCCGTGCTGCAGCAGGCCGTGTCGACTCGCCGCGATGAACAGGGCGCCCTGGCCCGCATCTTCGATGCCGGCATGACCGAGTTCCTGAAGTCGCGCCGCAATGCGCCGGCCGGCGACGTCAACGCCGCGCTCGACGGTCCGCGCCGCGCCATGCGCGCCTCCTACCAGCGCGAAATGGACGCGCTGGAATCGCACCTGAACTTCCTGGCCTCGGCCGGTTCGGTGAGTCCCTACATCGGCCTGCTGGGCACCGTGTGGGGCATCATGCACGCCTTCATCGGTCTGTCCAGCATGCAGCAGGCCACGCTGGCCTCGGTGGCGCCCGGCATTGCCGAAGCCCTGGTCACGACCGCCATCGGCCTGTTCGCCGCCATCCCCGCCGTGGTGGCCTATAACCGCTATACCAACGACATAGACCGGTTGTCGATCCGCTTCGACAGCTTCATCGACGAGTTCCTGAACATTCTGCAACGGCAGGTGCGCTAATGCCTTCCGCACGCTCTGGAGGCCGGCGCGGCCGGCGCATGAAATCCGAGATCAACGTCGTGCCGTATATCGACGTGATGCTGGTGCTGCTGATCATCTTCATGGTCACCGCACCGCTGATCACGCCGGGACAGATCGAACTGCCCTCCGTGGGACAGGCATCCGACGTGCCGGTCAAGCCGCTGGAGGTGCAGATCAAGTCCAATGGCGACATCTCCTTGCGTCTGCGCGAACCCGGCGCCTCGTACATTCCTATCGCCCGCCCCGAACTCGTGGACCAGGTGCGCTCGCGGATCACGGTCGATACTCCCGTGGTCATCGCCGCCGACGGCAAAGTGCCCTATGAGTCCGTGGTGAAGGTCATGGACGAACTGCGCAGCAACGGCATCAACAAGCTGGGCCTGCTGGTCGACCAGAGCAGCAGCAGCGGCAAGGCCGCCGCGGCCACGCCGACGAAACGCTGACGCGGGACCGAGCCGAATGAAACGCTCCCCCCTTTCCAAGCGCGAGACGGCGCATGACGCCGAGACCCGGGACAGCCGCAAGTCGCTGGTCCTGGCCGTCCTGGTGCACGTGCTGCTGCTGCTCGTCCTGATCGTGGGATTGCATTGGCGCTCTGAAGCGCCTCCGGGACCCGTGCAGGTGCAGCTGTGGGCCAAGGGCGACAATCCCGACGCCACGCCGCCGAAACCTCAGCCGCAACCGCAACCGCAGCCTCAACCCAAGCCGCAGCCCCAACCCCAGCCGCCGCAGCCGGTTACGCCGCCGCCCCCACCTGCCCCGCCCAAGCCACAGGTCGATCCCGACATTGCGCTGGAGCAGGCCAAGAAGAAGCAGCAGGAAGAGCAGGCCAAGCAGGAAGCCGCCGCCGCGGCCGCCAAGAAGGCGGCTGCGGACAAGGCAGCCGCCGAGCAGAAAGCCAAGGACGAAGCCGCAAAGAAGGCAGCCGCGGAAAAGGCCGCTGCCGAGCAGAAGGCCAAGGACGACGCGGCCAAGGCCGCAGCGGAAAAAGCCGCTGCTGACAAGGCTGCTGCCGACAAGGCAGCCGCGGAAAAGGCCGCTGAAGAGAAGGCCAAGGAAGAAGCCGCGAAGAAGGCTGCTGCCGCGGCGGCAGCAGCCAAGAAGGCCGCCGCGGACAAGGCGCTCAAGGATTCATTCAAGAATGCGATTCTGGGTAATGCGGGCATTGCCAGCGGCACGGCAGACCATAACCAGGCTGGCGGTGGCGGCGGCACCGACGGCGGCTACGGCGCAAAGGTGCGCGCCTGCGTTCAGCCAGGCGTAACTTATGCTTCGCCGCCGCAGAGCGGCTCCAACCCCAGGGCACAATTCCGGGTACAGTTGGCCCGTAACGGCAAGGTTACCCAAGCCACCCTGACCCAGTCTTCCGGCATTCCCGCTTTCGACACTGCGGTACAGCGGGGCATTCTTGCCTGCGACCCATTCCCCAAGCCCTCGATCGGCCCTTACCCGTCGTCGATCGATATCGGCTATGACATGTACTGATTGAAGGAGATAGACGCATGACCTACGTCTTCCGAGCCCCCCTGTTCAGGACGCTACGCACGCTGGGCCTCGCGCTTTTGCTGCCCGCGGCCCTGCTGGCCGCGCAACCTGCGCGCGCGCAGTTGCAAGTCAATATTTCGGGCGTCGGCGCAACTCAATACCCGATCGCCATCGCCGACTTCGCTGCCACCGATACCACCGGCCAGGCCATCGCCGACGTGATCCGCGCAGACCTGACCCGCTCGGGCCAATTTCGCCTGATCAATGCCGCGGGCGCCAACCTCAACGTCGACAGCCCTATCTCGTACGACGATTGGCATGGCCGCGGCGCCGATTACCTGGCCTACGGCAGCGTCAAGCAAGCGGCCGACGGCAGCTATCAGGTCAGCTACCGCCTGGGCGACGACGTTCAGAAGACGCAGCTCGACGGCGTGGCTTTCAACGGCACGGCGCAGCAGCTGCGCCGCGTGTCGCACCAGATCGCCGACCGCATCTACCAAAAGATCACGGGCGTACGCGGCGTGTTTTCCACCCGCATCGCCTATGTGCTCAAGCAGGGCAGCACCTACGAACTGCAGGTCGCCGACGCCGACGGGCAGAACCCGCAAGTGGCGCTGCGCTCGCGCCAGCCTATCATCTCGCCCGCCTGGTCGCCCGACGGCGCGCGCCTTGCCTATGTAAGCTTCCACACCGGCAAGCCCGTGGTCTATGTGCAGACCCTGGCCACCAGCGCTCAGATCCCCGTAGCCAATTACAAGGGCAACAATAGCGCCCCGGCCTGGACGCCGGACGGCTCCCACCTGGCCGTGGCCCTGACGCGCGACGGTCTCTCGCAGATCTATCTGGTCTCGTCCAGCGGCGGCTCCAGCCTGCGCCGCCTGACACGCTCTCCCGGTATCGATACCGAGCCCTACTTCATGCCGGACGGCAAGTCGTTCATCTTCACCAGCGACCGCAGCGGCGGTCCGCAGACCTATCAGATGAGCCTGGACGGCGGCGACGCACGCCGTTTGACGTTCACCGGCAATTACAATATCTCACCTCGAATTTCCCCCGATGGATCGACGCTCCTGTACGTTGCAAGACGCGATGGCTCGTTCCGGATCGCCACCTTGAACCTGGCCTCCGGCAACGAGACCTTGTTGACTGACGGCCCCGACGATCAATCGCCGAGCTTTGCTCCAAACGGCATGCAAGTGCTTTATGCTACGAAGCAAGGCGGGCGTAGTGTGCTGGCAGTCGTTTCGACCGATGGCCGCGTGCATCAGACGCTGTCAGTCCTGAACGGGGAAATCCAGGAACCGACGTGGGGCCCCTTCACCCAATAACACGTGTGAACTTCTCTTTTACTAAAGGAATCATCATGAAGTCGCGCATTGCCAAGAGCCTTTCCATCGCTGCATTGACCGCCGCCCTGGCGGCCTGTAGCTCAGTCCCCCTCGACAAGAACGCCGGCGCCAACAACGGCAGCTCTTCTGGCGATCCCATGGACCCGTTCAACCCGAGCAGCGTGCTGTATCAGCAACGCTCGGTCTACTTCGGCTTCGATCAATACAACGTCGGCGACCAGTACCAAAACCTGGTTTCGGAACACGCCCACTATCTGGCTGCTCATCCTCAACAGCACGTCAAGATCGAAGGCAACACCGACGAACGCGGCGGCGCCGAGTACAACCTGGCCCTGGGCCAGCGTCGTGCCGAAGCCGTTGCCAAGCAGATGGAACTGCAAGGCGTGAACAGCAGCCAAATCGAAACGATCAGCTTCGGCAAGGAAAAGCCCAAGGCTCTGGGCCATACCGAAGCCGACTGGGCGCAAAACCGCCGCGCCGACATCAACTATCTGCGCTAAGCACAGCGCATGCCGGCCTGACTTTGTCGGGTCGGCGCTCCTGCTTGCGCAGACCCACGTCGGGACCCCGTCCCGACGTTTGTTTTTGTGGAAATAACCCATGCGAAACCGTGCACTCACCCCGCGCCGAGTGGCGCTGATTGCCAGTCTCACCTGCGCAGTCGTTGCGGCACCGGCAGCCCACGCATTCGCCGACGACGAGGCCCGCAACGCCATTCTTCAATTGCGCCAGCAGCTCGACCAGAGCCAGCAGCAGCAAGTGCAGTTGTATAACCAGATTCAATCGCTGCAAGACCGCGTCGACAAGCTGACCGGCGAAGTGCAGGAACTGCAGCACTCGCAGCAGCGACAGCAACAACAGCAGCAGCAACAGCCCGGCGCCAATAACGGCCAACAAGGCGATACGTCCGGTCAGTCCGGTCAGCCAGGACCGCTTGCCGACCAACAAGAAGTCAACACCTACAACAACGCCATCGATCTGTTCCGCAAGGGGCAATACAAGAAAGCCGCCGACTCGCTATCCGCTTTCGTCGCCCTGTACCCCAATAGCCAAATGGCGCCGGCCGCCCGCTTCTTTCAAGGCAGCAGCCGCTACGCACTGAAGGACTACAAGGGCGCGATCTCGACGCTCGAGGGCGTGGTGCACGACTACCCCAACGATCCGCATGCGGCCGACGCCATGCTTGTCATTGCCGGCTGCCAGATCGAATTGAACAATCGCAACGCCGCCAAGGCGACCATGCAAAAGCTGATCAGCCAGTATCCCAATACTCAGGCTGCCACCTCGGCCAAGAGCCGCCTGAAGCTGCTGCAATAAGCCACGCTTGCTCGCTGCAGAAAAAAGGCCGCACAACTGCGGCCTTTTTTATGCAGCGAGCGGTGATCACGTCCGCAGCGCGACGTATGCGACGGGTGCGCCCGTCATGGCCTCGAGCTGCTTGGGCGTGAGATTGAACACAGCATGCGGATGGCCCGCCGCTGCCCACAGGCTATCGTAATTGAAGAGATCTTCGTCGAGCAGCATCACGGGTTTGACGGTATGGCCGATGGGGCAGACGCCGCCTATTGCATAGCCCGTGGCCTCGCGCACGAACCGCGCATCGGCCTTGCCCAGCTCACCCACGCGTGCGGCCACCTTGGCTTCGTCGACGCGATTGCTGCCGCTGGCCACCACCAGCACCGGCGCGTTGTCCGATACGCGGCGAAAAATAATGGACTTGGCGATCTGCGCGACCTCGCAGCCCAGGCCTGCTGCGGCTTCCGCGGAGGTGCGCCCAGTCTCGGCCAGCAGCACCACAGGCTTGTCGTGGCCCAAAGACTGTAGCAACGACGCAACACGTTGAGCGGATTCAGGCAAATTATTTTGGTCGATGGACATAGCGATGAGCAAAGAATTGCAAGGTTTGGCTGACAGAATTCTGTCTAAATAATGCCTGCTGGACCAGACGGAACCAGCCCGTGGCCGGACGAGTGTAGCAAGCCCGGCCCGCAGGGAAAGCGGCCAGGGGTGGCGCTAGAATCGTGGCCTTGTTCAAGCCCGGTTCCATCATGCGTTTTGCCCCTGACCTGCCCACCCAGAGCGTCGAGTTCGACGGATACGCCACGACCTATGCAGAGGCCGGCGTGGGCGAGCCGATGGTCCTGGTGCACGGGTCGCTCTGCGATTGGCGTTACTGGAAGCCGCAACTGATCGGGTTGGGAAAACACTACCGGGTGCTGGCGCCGTCGTTGCGGCGCTACTGGCCGGAACGCTGGGACGGCATGGGTTCAGGTTTCTCGGTCGCGGAACACGCCGAGCAGCTACTGAATTTCGTGACGCGCGTCGTGGGCGGGCCGGTTCATCTGGTGGGCCATTCGCGCGGCGGGCGCGTGGCGCTGGAAGCCGCGCTGCGCGATCCGGGCCTGGTGCGCAGCCTGACGCTGGCCGACCCCGGCCAGCCTCTGCCCGGCAACCACGACCCGCGCGGCGATTTTCGACAGCAGGCGCGCGACATGATTCGCGACGGCAAGGCCGAGGAGGGTCTGGCGCTTTTCATCGACGCCGTCACCGGCCCCGACACCTGGCGCCGCATGGTGCCTTGGTTCAAGGAGATGGTGCGCGACAACGCCGCCACGCTGATCGGCCAAGCCGCGGAGACGATCCCCATGCCTGACGAGCTCGCTTTGCGGGCGCTGCTGCCCCCCGTGCTGCTGGTGGGCGGCGCGCTGAGTCCCGCGCCCTTCCCTGGCGTATTGGATTGGCTGGAGAGCGTGTTGCCCGATCCCAAGCGGATGACGATCGCTTATGCGTCGCATGGGATGAGTCTGTCCAATGCCAAGGCATTCAACGCGGCGGTCGAGGCGTTTTTGCAGTAACCGCCAGCCGCCTATGCAGTCCTGCGTTCGACGGGTATGCCCTGCGAGCGCCTAAGTTCCGGGGCAGGCCCGAAGGGACTTCGGCCGCCTAATGCGGCGGCCGAACCCGGCACTTCGAAGCGGACAGGG
>NZ_JBQCER010000088.1:0-26561 GCF_051960075.1 Bordetella sp. | reverse complement strand
TGGAAATAGCGGCAGTGACGGTCTGTGACGTCGATCATGGGCGCGACGGACAGGCGCCATGCATCGGAGGCGGCGGGAAGGTTCATATGATAATTATCGCATTTCCCATGTCTTATATACGATATAAGACAATTGCCACTGCGCCGGCTTCCCTCTACAATGCCGAGCAATCAGTCTCTCTCCACCCCCCTTTTTACGCAGGCCTCACCATGCTCGAAAAGTATCGTCAACACGTCGCCGAACGCGCTGCGCTGGGCATTCCTCCTCTGCCCCTGTCGGCCCAACAGACCGCGGACCTGATCGAACTGTTGAAGAACCCGCCCGCCGGCGAGGCCGACAATCTGCTCGCGCTGCTGACGCACCGCGTCCCGGCCGGCGTGGACGACGCCGCCAAGGTCAAGGCCTCCTACCTGGCCGCCGTGGCGCTGGGCAAGGAAAAGAACGCGCTGATCTCGCGCGCCAAGGCCACCGAACTCCTGGGCACCATGTTGGGCGGCTACAACGTCTCGCCCCTGATCGACCTGCTCGACGACACCGACGTGGGAGGCATTGCCGCCGACGGTCTGAAGAAGACCCTGCTGATGTTCGATGCGTTTCACGACGTCAAGGAAAAGGCCGACAAGGGCAACGCCAACGCCCGCGCCGTGATTCAAAGCTGGGCCGACGCCGAATGGTTCACCAGCCGTCCCGAGCTGGCCCAGAGCCTGACCGTCACCGTCTTCAAGGTGCCCGGCGAAACCAATACCGACGATCTCTCGCCTGCGCCGGATGCGACCACCCGCCCCGACATTCCCCTGCATGCGCTGGCCATGCTCAAGAACAAGCGCGAAGGCACGGCCTTCGAGCCCGAGGAAGACGGCAAGCGCGGCCCGGTGCAGTTCATCGAAGACCTGAAGAAGAAAGGCCACATGATCGCCTACGTGGGCGATGTGGTCGGCACCGGCTCCTCGCGCAAATCGGCCACCAACTCGGTGCTGTGGTTCACCGGCCAAGACATCCCCTTCGTGCCGAACAAGCGCTTCGGTGGCGTGTGCCTGGGCGGCAAGATCGCTCCGATCTTCTACAACACCATGGAAGACGCCGGCGCCCTGCCCATCGAGCTGGACGTCTCCAAGATGGAAACCGGCGACGTCATCGAACTGCGCCCCTACGAGGGCAAAGCGCTCAAAAACAGCGAAGTCATCGCCGAGTTCCAGGTCAAGTCCGATGTGCTGTTCGACGAAGTACGCGCCGGCGGCCGCATTCCGCTGATCATCGGCCGCAGCCTGACCGCCAAGGCCCGTGAAGCCCTGGGCCTGCCTGCCTCCACCCTGTTCCGCCTGCCGCACAACCCGAACGCCCAGGTCAAGGGCTACACGCTGGCGCAGAAGATGGTCGGCCGCGCCTGCGGCCTGCCCGAGGGCAAGGGCGTGCTGCCCGGCAGCTACTGCGAACCGCGCATGGCCTCGGTCGGCAGCCAGGACACCACCGGCCCCATGACCCGCGACGAACTCAAGGACCTGGCCTGCCTGGGCTTCTCGGCCGACCTGGTGATGCAGTCGTTCTGCCACACCGCCGCCTATCCCAAGCCCGTGGACGTCAAGACGCACCACACCCTGCCCGAATTCATGAGCAACCGCGGCGGCATTTCGCTGCGTCCGGGCGACGGCGTGATCCACTCGTGGCTGAACCGCATGCTGCTGCCCGATACCGTCGGCACCGGCGGCGATTCGCACACGCGCTTTCCCATCGGCATTTCCTTCCCCGCGGGCTCGGGCCTGGTGGCCTTCGCCGCCGCCACGGGCGTGATGCCCCTGGACATGCCCGAATCGGTGCTGGTGCGCTTTTCGGGCAAGATGCAGCCCGGCGTGACCCTGCGCGACCTGGTGAACGCGATCCCGCTGTACGCCATCAAGCAGGGCCTTTTGACGGTGGCCAAGCAAGGCAAGAAGAACATCTTCTCCGGCCGCATCCTTGAAATCGAAGGCCTGCCCGATCTGAAGGTGGAACAGGCTTTCGAGCTCACCGACGCGTCGGCCGAACGCTCGGCCGCCGGCTGCACGGTGCGCCTGAACAAAGAGCCCATCATCGAGTACATCAACAGCAATATCGTGATGCTCAAGTGGCTCATCGCCAACGGCTACGAAGACGAGCGCTCGATCCGCCGCCGCATCAAGGCCATGGAAGCCTGGCTGGCCGATCCCAAGCTGCTCGAGCCCGACGCCGGTGCCGAATACGCCGCCGTGATCGAGATCGACATGAGCGAGATCACCGAGCCCATGGTCGCCTGCCCCAACGACCCCGACGACGTAAAGACGCTGTCGGACGTGGCCGGCGCCAAGATCGACGAAGTGTTCATCGGCAGCTGCATGACCAATATCGGCCACTTCCGCGCGGCCTCCAAGCTGCTCGAGGGCAAGCGCGACATTCCCGTCAAGCTGTGGGTGGCCCCGCCCACCAAGATGGATGCCGCCCAGCTGACCGAGGAAGGCCACTACGGCGTGTTCGGCACGGCCGGCGCCCGCACCGAAATGCCGGGCTGCTCGCTGTGCATGGGCAACCAGGCGCAGGTGCGCGAAGGCGCGACGGTCATGTCGACCTCGACCCGCAACTTCCCCAACCGCCTGGGCAAGAACACCAATGTGTACCTGGGCTCGGCCGAGCTGGCCGCGATCTGCTCGCGCCTGGGCAGGATCCCGACCAAGACGGAGTATCTGGCCGACATGGGCGTGATCAACCAGGACGGCTCGAAGATCTACAAATATCTGAACTTCGACCAGATCGCCGACTACAAAGACGTAGCCGACGCCGTCGACGCCTGACGGTCTCGATCCGTCGCCGGCTGTGAAGCGGCGGCAGCAAAAAAACCCCGCGCGGCTTTGCCGCAGCGGGGTTTTTTTATGCCCGGCGCGACACACGCCGAGGACTGCGCCTCACAGTACGCGCCTGAGCATGAACCGCCGCATCTTGGCGACGAATTGCTCCTGAAAGTGCAGGCAGATCCATACTGTCATCAGAATGAAGACGACATAGCCGGTCAGACTCAGCGCGGTATCTCCCGCCGAGCTCACCCAGGCTTGCCAGTTTCCATGCAGATCGGAAACCATGCTGCGCAGCAGGGGCTCGAGGGTGATCCACAGGTAGAAAAGCGGCACGTGCAGGGCAAAAATCGATAGCGACGAGGCCCCGAGGCGCGGTAGATTGCGCTGCAGCCACGCCGAAGCGGGATCGGGCAACCATGCGCAGAGGTACACCAGCGCCAACTGGGACGGCAGCAGCAGACCGTTATGCAGGAGCGGATACCAGATGCGCTCGGGGCGTTGGGTATATAGCCACGTGCCCGCGATGAAGCAGCAAAGGACGAACACCCACAGCATCGTGCCGCGCCGGTCCGAAAGCCGGTAGCCTCGCTCCCGCTCCCGGCTGAAAAGGCTGTAGCAAAGAATCCCGCACAGGAACTCCGGCAGCCGGAACGGCGGGAAACGATGCAGCAGCCCTGTCCAGGGAATGCCCCAGAACGCATGGAAAATCACATAGAGCGGCGGCAGCAGGTAGATCAGGCAAAGAACGGCGATCGCCAGCTTGACATGGTCGATCCGCAGCAGCTTCGGTGCGGCGTAAGGAAAAATCAGATAGAAAAAACACAGCGTCGACAGCGACCATAGCGGGGCGTTGAAAGTGAGATACAGCGGGTTCCAGGCTTGCAGCATCAGAAGCTGGAGCAAGGCGTTGAGCCCCAGCTCTTTGTCGCTCATGTAATGCCGGTAGCGCTCCGGATTCGTCTGCCCGCTTATGTCGTGGGTGTCGTAGACGACGAAACGCGGGGTGGCGACCGGGCCGTCCGGCGGAATCGACAGGTGCTGCATCAGCAGCAATACCAATATCGACACGCCGAGCGCGACGATATGTATCGGGTATAGATTGCAGAGGCGCTTGAGCCAGAAGCTCCTTGCCGGCTCGCGCATCTGGTTGCGATTGAAATATACGTGCGCGAGCAGGAAGCCCGACAGGACAAAGAAGGTGCTGGTGGCAAAAAGCCCCATGCTCGCAATGTCTTTCAACCAGGGCACGCGGCCGAACTGGGGATAGCTCGGCGCGGTGTGGTAGATCATGACGAAAACGCCGAGAGAAAATCTCAGCCATTCAAGTCCGGAAAAACGAGGCTTGGTATTCATCTTCCCTCCTCCGGATGGGACGTCGATTCGCAGCCTATTTATATAAATTGCCGGATATCCCATTTCAAGCTGACAGATCGATAAAAAAATGACCTGAAACAGCATTTCTCGTATTTGTTCTTTACAGACTATCGGGGACAAATAAAAAATGCGCCCCGGCATCGCCGCGGGCGCATCGTTGGATCGGTCTATGCGGGTAGCGGTCAGGCGTCAGCCTGGTTCTCGTCGTCTTCGCCGCGTGCCTGGCGTTCGGTATTCTTGACGCCGGTGTGGCGCACGTCGGTGCCGCGCACCATGTAGATCACGCGTTCGGCCATGTTCTTGGCATGGTCGCCGATACGCTCGAGCGCGCGGCAGATGAAAATCAGGTCGATGGCATGCGAGATCGTGCGCGGATCTTCCATCATGTAGGTGATGAGATTGCGCAGGGCCGCCTTCCACTCGCGATCGACTTCCTTGTCGCTGCGCACCACGGCCGCCGCCAGGACCGGATCCAGGCGGGCGAAGGCGTCGAGCATCTGACGCAGCATGCTGGCGACCTTGTCGGTCATGTGGCGCAACTCGATCAGCGGAGGATTGGGCTGCCCGCTTTCCTGCATGCGGCGCACGGCGACCGCGATCTTCTCGGCCTCGTCGCCGGAACGCTCCATGTCGGTGAGCATCTTGGATACGGCCAGGAGCGTGCGCAGGTCGATGGCCGTGGGCTGGTGACGGGCCAGCAGAAGGCTGATGCGCTCGTCGATGTCGACCTCGCTGCGGTTGACCTCCTTTTCGCGCTCGCGCACCCGCTCGACCAAGACCAGATCATTGGTGGCCAGGGCTTCGACCGCCTCGTTGACCATGGCCTCGACCACGCCGCCCATGATCAGGAACTGCGAACGGACGAATTCCAGGTCGTTGTCGAACTGTTTGTTGGTGTGATCCGGCATGCGTGTTCCTTCGAGGGTGGGCGAGCCCGCTTATCGCGGTTGACTCGGCAGCTTATGACGTGAATATGACGGGATTATGAAGCAAGACTATCACGCGGCCCCATGTTGCCGGCCTCAGGCCGTGGGCTTATCCAGGCGGCGTATGCCCTGTTGCGTCGCCAGCAGCGCAACGTCGGCGCCGGCGATGGCGAACAGCCCGCAGGTGACCACGCCTGCATAATTGTTGATCTCGGCTTCCAGGCCGCGGGCATCCGCGATCTGCAGGCCGCTCACGTCGAGGATGATATTGCCGTTGTCGGTGATGAACCCGTCGCGCAGGCGCGGCTGGCCGCCCAGTCGCGCCAGGCGGCGCGCAACCGCTTCGCGGGCCATGGGAATGACCTCGATCGGCAGCGGAAACTTGCCCATGCGCTCGACCAGTTTGGACTCGTCGGCGATGCAGATGAAGCGTTCGGCCACGGACGCGACGATCTTCTCGCGCGTGAGCGCGCCGCCGCCGCCTTTGATCATATGCAGATTGGCATCGATCTCGTCGGCTCCGTCGACGTAGATGGGCATGCCACGCACATCGTTCAGATCCAGGACTTCGAGCCCGTGGCCGACGAGCCTCGCGGCGCTGCGCTCGGAGCTGGCCGCGGTCGCACCGATACGGCCCTTGAAGCGCGCCAGGCCATCGATGAAAAGATCGGCCGTGGAACCGGTGCCCACGCCGATGACCACATCGGGTGCCGCGACGGCATCGACAAATTCCAGCGCCGCGTCGGCGGCTTGCTGCTTGAGTTCTTGTTGGCTGAGCATGGGATGGCTGCGCGTGTCGCCGGCATTGAAAACCGGGATTTTAACGGGTTCCAGCCCCACCCCGAGACGCGGGCGCCACCTTAAGCCCGGACCTCCTGCCGCTGAAAAACGGCATAAGCCAGCGCAAACAGCAGAATGACGCCGGCAATGAGGCCGACTGCCTGGGCCCAGACGATCTGCAGGCTTTGCCACAAGGCCAGCGGCGATCCCATGAGCGCCCCTTCGAGCTGACTCAGAAACACCGGCCCCAGCGTGCGCGTGGACGGACTCAGCACGACGATCATGGCTTCGCTGAATAGCTCGCTGGGCGAAAGACGCTGCAGGGCCTGAGCCCACTCCAACGCGGCCAGGCTGGACTGCCCAGGAAGGCCGGCCGGAGCGATGGCCTGTGCAAGGGCACCGGCCAACATGGGCCACAGCAGCGCGAGAAACAGCCACAGGCCCAACGCCACCAGCGCCGAGGTCGCCGCCGAGCGAAACAGCACCGAGAACAGCATGGCAAACGCAAGCCATACGCCGGCGTACATGAGCGCAAAGAAAAGGAAGATGAGCGAGCGCAGGATTTCCTCGCCGCTGGGCGGCACGCCGAGCATCAACAGCCCGGCGCCCATGACGAGCAGCCACAGGCACAGCAAACTGACAGCCAGCGTACCCAGGCCGGCGAGGAATTTTCCCACCAGGAGCGCGTCCCGATAAATGGGCTGCGCCAGAATGCGGCTCATGGTGCGCCGGTTGTATTCGCCATTGATTGCGTCAAAGCCCAGGCCTATGGCCAGTAGCGGGATCAGGAACCCCAACAGCGCGGCGAACGACGGCATGGCTCCCGGCGATGCCGTAAACAGGCGAAGGAAGATGAAGGGGTCTTCGGACGTAGCGGCGCGGATGTGGCGGAACACGCCGTACAACGACGCGCCGGCGGTCAGCACGATGAGCCATTCCAGCGTGCGCATGCGTGCGCTGGAAAAGTGATCCGCCATTTCCTTGGTGGTCACCACGCCTACTCCCGCCCACGGGGAACCTTTACGCTGTCGCACGGACACTCTCCTTAGCCGCCGCTTCCTGGCTGCGGAAGAAATGGTTGTAGATGGCATCCAGGCTGGGCTGTTCCACGGACAGGTGGACAAGACTGCCGCCGGCCTGAACCACGGCCCGCGCCGCCTGGGCACGCACATCGCCCCGGGCCAAGAGGCGAAAGCGGTCGCGAGCCAGCGCGGTCACCGACTGCACGCCGGGCACAATCGACAGATGGCGCTCCAGATCTTCGCCGGACGCCTGCACCTCGACGGCAAAACCGCCGCCCAGCACCTGGCTCGCAAGCTCCGGCACACTGCCCATCAGGGCGATGCGGCCTTTGCGGAACAAGGCAACCCGGTCGCAGATGCGCTGCATATGGTCGAGCAGGTGCGAGGACAGCAATACCGTCACGCCGTCTTCCTTGAGCGAACGGATCAGCGCCAGGAATTCTTCCGTGGATTGCGGATCCAAGCCCGAAGTGGGCTCGTCCAGGATAGCCACGCGGGCCTGTTTGACGAGAATCTCGGCCAGGCCCAGGCGCTGCCGCATGCCGCGCGAAAAGGTGCCGACGCGCTTGTCGGCAACGTCGGCAAGACGCATCCGCGCCAGCGCGGCGCCGATGCGCCGCTGCCGCTCGGCGGCGCCCAACCCCAGCAACCGCGCGATATAGGCCAGATTGTCCCGGGCGCTCATGTCGTCGTAGAAACCTACCGCGTCGGGCAAATAGCCGAGATTGCGCTTGACGGCCAGGGGATCGCGCTGCGGATCCATGCCCAGGACGCGCACGCTGCCCGATGTGACCTGGGTCAGGCCCAGCAGCATGAGGATAGTCGTCGTCTTGCCCGCGCCATTAGGGCCGAGCAGGCCGAAAATCTCGCCCGCGCCGATATCGAAGCCGACGCCGTCGACGGCAGTCGCCGAGCCGTAGCGCTTGGTGAGGTCTCGGGCTTGTATCACGGGTTCGTTCATCGCCGTCCGAACCTCGCAACGACGCCGACCAGAATCAGGATGGCGATGGCGATGATGGCAATGCCTATCACCCCCCAAGTGCTGGATGTGGCGACGGAAATGCGGAAATCGCTCGACGCCGACTGCGCGCCGGCTTGCGCGCTCAACGAGGCCATGTAGTCGCCCGACAACGAATGGGTCGAAGGCGTAATGTGCGCCTGCACCTGCGCCCGTTGCCCCGGCTCGATGTCCGATATGGCCTTCGGATCGAAGGTCACGCTCCAGCCGGCGGGCGCACTGCCGTTCAACTGCACGTCGTGCGCCGCCGCGCCGCCGGTATTGCTCACCTGTATCGGGATGGTCGAACTGCGGCCGGCCTGGGCATGCGCGCTCAGGATGCCGTCGCGGCCGGCGATGTGCAACTCGGGCTGGCCCGTGATCTGCATCTGCAGCGCCGTGCCGGCGGTCAGGCCGTCGGCTGCCGCGGTCACGCCGATGGGATAGTCGCCCGGCTTGACGACCGACGGCGGGCGTACGCTCAGTTTGATGTCCTTGCTCTTGCCCGCCTTGACAGGCACCGAGTTGACCTGCTGGCCGCCATAAGCCTGAGTGAAAGTGGGCTCGAAACCATCGGGAAGCTTCGCGGTCAGGCTCACGATCTGATTCTTGCCGCTGTCGTTCTTGATGGTGAATTCATAGTCGAAAGACGATTGCGCGGTGCCGGTAAGCGAGGGCAGAGACGGCTCGAGCGTAAGTTTGGCCGGCAGCTCCTTGGCCGGCGTGATCTCGAGCGGCAGGCTGACCTGCTGGCCGTTGCCCTGCGCCAGCACGGTCAGCGTGTGTTCATGCGCATCGGCACCGGCGGGCAGCTTGAGCTTGAGCTGCAGTGTCACACTGTCGTCGGGCGTCGGCATGGCCGCTCCCACCGGCTGCCCACCGCCCAGCAGCGTGGCCTTCCAGCCCTGCGGCACGCCTTGCACGCTCAGGGACAGGCGCGTCGGCGGCAGGCCGTAGTCGCGCAGTTGCATGGAGATGCTGGACGTGGCGCCCGCCTGTGCCGTGATGGCAGGGTAATCGGTCGTGAGATACAGACCTTTGACGTTGTGGGTGCTTTGGGCATGTGCCGCGGCCGAGCCCAGGGTTATGGCGGCCAAGGCCAGAAGAGGCAGAAGTTTTTTGCGCATATCCGTCGTCGTTGAAATGACCGCCGCCTCATGGATAGACCATGCTCGCCGCAGTCCGTGGTCAATAACAAATGGACGCGTCTACGCGATCTGTGCCGCGCTTGCCCCCGCACTTTTGTGCGTCGCTAGGGCTTAGAACTTCTCGAACCTCGATTTGGTTCCGCCGGGTGAGCGGCGTTTATTTCAGACCGTTTCGTCGTCTGCCGGACTTTCGCCGGTTTCTTCACCGCTCAAAAGGCTCGAAGCTTCGCCCTCCGGCAGCGCCTCGACCTCGCGCAGATTGCGCAGCATGGCGCGGGTGCGCACTTCGGTCTGGCCTATTTTGTTGCTAGCCTGGTCCAGGCTCTTCTTGACGCTGGCCAGGGACTCGCCGAACTTGCCGAACTCGGTCTTGACGGCGCGCAGCACCTGCCACACTTCGGAGGAGCGCTGCTCGATGGCCAGAGTGCGAAAGCCCATCTGCAGGCTGTTGAGCATGGCCGCGAGATTGGACGGGCCTGCGGCGCTCACGCGCAAGGCCTGCAGTTTGTCGGACAGGCCCGGAACGCGCAGGACCTCGGCATAGAGTCCTTCGGTGGGCAGGAACATGATGGCAAAATCGGTAGTGTGCGGCGGGGCCACATACTTGGTGATGTTCCTGGCCTGAATCTCGACAGCGCGAGCGAGCGCAGTCGAGGCGACGCGCGCCGCCTCGGCGTCGCCCGCTTCCTGGGCCTCGACCAGACGCTCGTATTCTTCCTTGGGAAATTTGGCGTCGATGGGAAGCCAGACCGGTTCGCTGTGCTCGCCGCGTCCCGGCAGCCGGATGGCGAATTCCACGATGGCGTCGCTACCCGGCACGGGCTTGACGTTGCGCCCGTACTGCTCGGGCGTCATGGTGTCTTCGATCAGGCGCGACAACTGAACTTCGCCCCATGTGCCGCGCGACTTGACGTTGGTCAGAACACGCTTGAGATCCCCCACCCCGGCTGCCAGGCTCTGCATTTCGCCCAGCCCCTTGTGCACGGCCTCCAGGCGCTCGGAGACCAGACGGAAGGACTCGCCCAGCCGGGCTTCGAGCGTGGCGTGCAGCTTTTCGTCGACCGTGCGCTGCATGGCTTCCAGACGCTGGCCATTGTCGGCTTGCAGTGCTTTGAGGCGTTCGTCTACTGTCTGTCGGACTTCGCCCATGCGGCGATCGTTGAGTTCGACCAGGCCCTGCAGGCGCTGCCCGAACTGCGTGGCAAAGCGACCCAACGCATCGCTATGCTCGGCGCGCGCCTCGCGGGCGTCACGGGCGAGCGCGGTGCGCAGATCTTCGTGGCTTTGCGTGAGGCCCGCGCCCAGGGCGCGCATGGCCTCGGTCAGCTCGGCGCGCAAGCCGCGCTGACTCTCGGCGAGCTCGTTGCGGGTATCGCGCTGGCTGTTTGCCAGTTCTTCGCGCATGCCGCGCCCGGATCGGTCCAGGGCATCGAGCCAGGCGCGCTGGTCGCCTGCGTTGCCGCGTCCACGCAGCGCAACGTAAAGGCTCACGACGAGAGCCAGCACCGCACTCGCGGCGGTGATCCAAAGCAGCATGTTTTCCATCACAAAATCGTACCCCGAATATCGACCATGACGTAGTCGTGCCCCTCTTGTTGTCCGCGGCGCAAGGGGTTGCGGGTGCTGCAGGCGGCGTACTCGGGGTCGACATAGCGGTAGAAGAGATGCTCGTCGCGACCGGCCGGGATGCCCAGTCGCGGCGCGTTGACGAGCCGCTCGGGGTTCGACCCCACGTCGTCGACGTAAAAGCGCGCGGGGTCGAAACGGCGCGCGTCCCAATCGGCGATCTTCAGATTCAGTGCGCGGCACAGCAGCGCCTGCCCCGCGCACAGCCTGCGCATATCGCGCGGATTGCCCTGGGCATCGGGATTGAGCGCCTGCATGCGTGCCAGCGATCCGGGGCCGGACATGTCGTCGAGCCAAGGGTGGGCCGATTTGATCAACACTGCATTGCCCGGCCCTGCCGCGCTGAAGTTGAGCGAATCGCCGCCTTGCGAGTGGTACATGTAGATCGTGCCGCCGTCCATGAACAGAGCGCGGCGCTTGTGGGTATAGCCTAGCGATGCGTGGCTGCCCTTCTCTTCCAGCTGATAGGCCTCGGTCTCGATGATGCGAGCCGACAGCCATAGGCGGCCCAGCTTGCGGCGGATGACCTTGCCGATGAGTTCGCGGGCGAGCTGGCGGGAATCTCGGTTGAAGAAGCTGTCTGGGAGCGCGGTCATGTGAAGGTTATGTTTTTTGATTTTGTTTGGGTTCTTAACACGTTCGTTGTGCCTGGGCTTGGGGGGCATGCGGTCAGGCCTGGTCGGCTGACTCGGCCCCTGGACGGGGCCTCGGCCTTCGTCTTCCTCGTCCGGGCGGGCCGGGCGCGAACTCGCCCCTGCGGGGCTCAGACAGCGCGCCCGGAAGGCCCCCGCCCTCCCTTCGGAAGCCCTCGGCAGCCTCCGACAGGCCTGACCGCATGCCCCCCAAGCCCAGGCACAACGAACTCGCGTTGAGATGACATGCGCGTAGCTTAGCCATAGCTATGACCCGAGCACTGCGCCCGCGCGACTCGGCCGACGCCTCAAGAACTCAAATCAATACCACCACCAACAACACACCCAGCAACGTCAAGCAAACCGCTCGCCATACCTCTTCTCAGAAAACCCCACCGTCACTTCGCCGTCCCCGGTCACGGTAACCGGCCGACGCACCAGCGCCGGATACTCGGCAATGAGCTTGGTCCACTGCGCATCGGTAGACGCAGCGCGGCGTTCTTCCGGCAACGCGCGCCAGGTCATCGACGTGCGGTTGACCAGTTTTTCCCAGCCGCCCACCTTCTCGGCCCAGGCCTTGAGCGTCGCGGCGGGTACCGGATCGTCGCGATAATCGACGAAGGCATGCACGACGCCGTGGGCGTCCAGCCAGTCGCGGGCCTTGATGCACGTGCTGCACCTGGTCAGACCGTAAAGCGTGGTTTTGCTCATGATGCCGATTTCTCCTTGCGCCATTGCAGGCGGTTGGCCACGACCACGAAAATGCCCACGGCCAGGATGAACAGCGTGGCCAGGGCATTGACCTCGGGCTTCAGGCCCAGGCGCACGCGCGAGAAGACTTCCATAGGCAGCGTAGAGGCGCCCGGTCCAGAAAGGAAGGACGAGGTCACGACATCGTCCAGCGACAGGGTGAAGGACAGCAGCCAGCCCGACACCAGAGACGGAGCGATCAGGGGTAGCGTAATAGTGAAGAATACCTTCAGCGGCGTCGCCCCCAGATCCAGCGCCGCCTCTTCGAGCGAGCGGTCCAGGTCGCGCACGCGCGCCTGGATGATGACCGCCACATAAGACATGCACAGAATGACGTGGCCCACCCAGATGGTGAACATGCCGTTTTTCTCGGGCCAACCCAACGTGCCGCGCATTTCGACGAACAGAAGCAGCAAGGAAATGCCCAGTACCACCTCGGGGATGACCAGCGGCGCGCTCAGCATGCCGACATACAGGGCAAAACCGCGAAACCGCCGCATGCGCGCCAGCACGTAGCCGGCCCAGGTGCCGACGATGGTGGCCGCCGTGGCAGCGAGCAGCGCGATCTTGAGGGACAGGAGCGCCGCCGACAGCAGCGCATCATCGTGCAGCAACGACGTATACCAGCGCAGCGAGAAACCGCTCCAGGACGTCAGGACTGCCGATTGATTGAACGAAAACGCCACCAGACAGAGGATGGGCACGTAAAGAAAACCGTAGCCCAGCGCCAGCGCCGCGAAACGCAAGGTCTTGTTGGGTCCGTTCATCACCCGGTCTCGCGTTCTTGATTGCGTACTTGGTAGTACTGAAACAGGGCCAGAGGCACCAGCAACAGCAGCACCATGACGATGGTCACCGCCGAGGCCATGGGCCAGTCGGCATTGTTGAAGAATTCGTTCCACATCACGCGGCCCATCATCAGCGTGTTGGCGCCGCCCAGCATTTCGGGAATGACGTACTCGCCCACACAGGGAATGAACACCAGCATGGCGCCCGAAATCACGCCCGGCATGGACAGGGGCATCGTTATGCGCCAGAAAGCGCTCCAGGGCCGCGCGCCCAGATCGTAGGCGGCCTCCAGCAGACGCAGATCCATCTTCACCAGATTGGCGTAGAGCGGCAGGATGAAAAACGGCAGATAGGCGTAGATCATGCCGATATACACAGCCAGATCGGTACGGTAGATCTCGACGGGCGCATGAGTCAGGCCCAGCGCCATCAGCAGTTGATTGAGCAGGCCGTCGTTGCGCAAAATGCCCACCCAGGCGTAAACGCGCAACAGCTGCGACGTCCAGAACGGCAGGATCACGCCCAGCAGCAGCACGTTGCGTGTCCTGGGCGAAGAGCGAGCCACGTAATAGGCCACCGGATAGCCGATCAGAATGCACCACATCGTGGTGACCGCGGCCATCTTGATCGAATTGAGATAAGTGGTCAGGTAGAGGCTGTCGGAAAACAGCATCTGGTAACCGCGCCAGTGCAGGTCCAGCTTGGCGATGCCGTCTTCCAGGTGAATGAGCGGCGTATAGGGCGGGATGCCGAACTGCAGATCGGCGAAGCTGATCTTGAGCACCAGCAGAAATGGCACCAGCAGGAAGGCCACCAGCCACGCATAGGGCGGCACGATGGCCAGCGTGCGCGCCGACGGCCTGAAGCGGGAAAACACCGTCTTCATGCGCCCAGCACCGTGGCGCTGTCGGCGTCCCAGCTGACGTACGCCTCGTCGCCGATGCCGGGCGCGTCCATGCGCGCAAGCGTCAGGCTGGGCACACTGGCCTCGACCATCTTGCCGGAATCCAGGCGCACCTGATAGAGCGCGTAGCCGCCCATCCAGGCCATGTGGCTGACCATGCCGCGGGACCAGTTGTAGTCGCCGCCGGGCCGCTCGCGCGCAACCACCACGCGCTCGGGGCGGATGGACACGGCCACCTCCATGCCCAGCGGCTCGTTCACGCCGTGGCTGACATAAAGGCGCCGCGACAGATCGCCGGACTCGATGGCGACATGGTCGGGTTCGTCGACCACGATGGCGCCCTCGAACAGATTGGTCGTGCCGATGAAACCCGCCACGAAGCGCGAGTTGGGAAAATTGTAGACATCCTGCGGCGTGCCGCATTGGACGATCTTGCCCTCGGTCATCACGGCCAGGCGCTGCGCCATGGTCATCGCCTCTTCCTGGTCATGCGTGACCAGAATGCAGGTCACGCCCACCTGTTCGATGATCTTGACCAGTTCGATCTGCGTTTTCTGGCGTATTTGTTTGTCCAGTGCCGACATGGGCTCGTCGAGCAGCAGCAGCTTGGGCCGCTTGACCAGACTGCGCGCCAGCGCCACGCGCTGCTGCTGGCCGCCCGAGAGCTGGTGCGGCTTGCGGCGCGTGTAGGCGGCCATCTGAACCAGCGCCAGGGCCTCGTACACACGGTCGTGGATCTCGGCCTTGGGCACGCCCTCCTGCTTCAGGCCAAAGGCCACGTTGGCCTCGACCGTCATGTGCGGAAAGAGCGCGTAGGACTGGAACATCATGTTGACGGGCCGCCGGTACGGCGGCACGTCGGTGATGTCCTCGCCGTCGAGCAGGATGCGGCCCGAGGTGGGCCGCTCGAAACCGGCAAGCATGCGCAGGAGCGTGGACTTGCCGCTGCCCGAGCTGCCCAGGAGCGCGAAGATTTCGTTGCGGGCGACCGAGAGATCGACCGAACTCACGGCGACGGTGTCGCCGAAGATCTTGACGACCTCCTCGATCTTGACGAATTCGTCGGCGCCCAGGCTCGGCGAGCTCATACGATCAACGCCCCGACTTGAGCTCGGCCCACAGGCGCGTCTGCAGGCGCAGGATGCTCAAGGGCAGCGCCTTGATCACGAACCGCGTCTTGGCGACTTCCGGCGACGGATAGATCTCGGGGTTGTCGGCGACTTCCTTGACCACGTACTTGCGCGCCTCTTTGTTGGCGTTGGGGTAGAACATGGTGTTGGTGATGGCCGCATGCACCTGCGGGGTCTCGATATAGTTGACGAAGGCCATCGCGTTTTCGGGGTGCGGCGCGTCTTTGGGTATGGCCATCACATCGAACCAGGCCGGCGCGCCCCCTTTGGGGATGAAATAGTTGATGTCGTAGGGCTTCTTGGCCTCCATCGCCCGGTGACGGGCGATCATCACGTCGCCCGAGTAGCCGTAGACCATGCACAGGTCGCCCGAGGCCATTTCGTCGATATACCCCGAGGAGTTGAATTCGCGGATGTAGGGGCGGATTTTTTTGAGCACCACCATCGCGGCTTTGTAGTCTTCGGGGTTGGTGCTGTTGGGATCCTTGCCCAGGTAATGCAGCACGGCCGGAAAGACCTGGCTGGCTTCGTCGAGCACCGAGATGCCGCAGTCTTTAAGCTTGGCGGCGTTTTCGGGCTTGAAGAGCATGTCCCAGTTGGAGAGGTCGGCCTTGTCGCCCAGACGCTCCTTGACCTTGGTGATGTTGTAGCCCAGGCCGTCGGTGCCCATGCCCCACGGCACCACGTACTGGTTGCCGGGATCGACCGTGGCCACCAGGGCCATGATGGCGGGGTCTTCGTACTTCAGGTTGGGCATATGAGCCTTGTCCAGCTTCTGGAACAGGCCCGCCTGGATCTGGCGCGCGGCATAGTGGGTGGACGGCACCACCACGTCGTAGCCGGTATGGCCCGTCAGCAGCTTGGCCTGGAGCACGTCATTGCTGTCGTAGACGTCGTAGTGCACCTTGATGCCGGTCGTCCGCTCGAAGCCCGGAATGGTATCGGGCGCAGTGTAGTCGGACCAGTTGTAGACATTGAGAACTTTTTCTTCCGCCGCGGTCGCCGTGCCGGCGACCAGAGTCAATGCCGCCGCGAGGACGGTTGCTGCGTGTTTTCCGAGCTTCATCGTTTTCCCCTTGCCTGGATCTTGCGTCCAGGATTTGCCAAAAAGCGGAATGATAAAGCCTTTCTCCCATGGAAAGAGACAGGGATTTCGCTGGTTGTTTGCTGAGCTCTTAGTACGCGGAGGGAGTCCGAAGCGGAGCCCACCGGGCGAGCATCGGAACTTCCGCAGCCCTATCGACGGCGCCCTGAGAACCCGACAAGCAGCACATCAAACCAAAATCACCCCGCCCGATTCCGCATCCAATCGGCCACGCCGAAGAACGAATGCAGAATGCGGTCGAGCAGCGCCGGCGGCACGCCCTGGTCCCGCATGGCGCGCCCCATGCAGGCCACCCATTGATCGCGCTCGGCCTCGCCGATGGAGAATGGCAGATGGCGCGCCCGCAGGCGCGGATGGCCGAAGCGTTCGATGTAATGACTGGGGCCGCCGAAATAGCCGCACAGAAACCAGAAAAGCCTGTCGCGCGCCTGGTCCAGGCTGGGGCCGTGCACGCCGCGCAGGACGGCAAAATCGGGCTCCATGTCCATGAGGTCGTAGAAATGGTCGACCAGTCCGCGGACGGCGGGTTCGCCGCCCAGCAGTTCGAAAAGGGTCTTGCTGGAATCCAGGGGTTCGAAAATCGGCTCGACCCGGGTGGTCGTGATCATGGAAAACTCGGTTAAACAGGGTTCAGATTTCCCTCAAGCTTACCAAGGGCGGGGCGCGCAGCACGCCGCGCAGCGCCAGCGCGCCGCCGGCCCAGGCCACCAGCATGCCGGTCACCGGTCCCGCCAGCCACGGCCAAAGGCTGGGCGTCATGGCGAAGCGGAACACCTGCCCAGCCAGCAGCCAATCCACGGCGACGGCCCCCGCGGCGGCCAGAAGGCCCGCCAACGCGCCCACCGCCAGCAGCTCGATGCGTTGGGTGCGGACCAATTGCACGCGGGTGGCGCCCAGGGCGCGCAACACCGCCGCCTCGCGCATGCGTTCGTCTCGCGTGGCGGCCAGCGCGGCCGCCAGGACCAGCATACCCGCCGACAGCGTGAAGACAAAAAGCAGCTGCACCGCGCGGCCCACCTCGGCCAGCACATTCTGCAGCTGATTCAGCAGTGCGGCCACGTCGAAGATCGTCAGATTGGGGAATCGCGCGATCAGATCACGCAGCACCTCGCCGCGGCCCGGCGGCAGATAGAAGGAGGTGATCCAGCTGCGCGGCTGGTCGGCCAGCGAGGCCGGCGACAGAATGGCGAAAAAGTTGACCCGCATCGAATCCCAATCGACCTTGCGCAGGCTGGTCACCGCGGCCTCGTCGTTCTGCCCGGCCACATCGAAGACGAGCTTGTCGCCCAGATGCAGGTTGAGGCGTTCGGCCAAGCCGGTTTCCAGCGACACCTCGCTTTTTCCGTTCGGCCGCAGCCAATGGCCTTGCGTGATACGGTTGCCCTCGGGCAGAACGTCGCCGTAGGAGAGATTGAACTCGCGATCGACCAGGCGCTTGGCGCGCGGGTCGTCGTAATCGTCCGGGCCGACTGGCCTGCCGTTCACCGCGATCAGCCGGCCGCGCACCATGGGCAGGAGCTTGGCCTGCGTCAGCCGGGCATCGGCGAGCTGCCGGGCCACGGCATCGCGCTGGTCGTCCTGCACGTTGATCAGAAAGCGGTTGGGCGCGTCGGGCGGCAGCGAGTGCTGCCAGCCGGCGATAAGATCGGTACGGATCAGCGTCAGCAGCAGCAGCGCCATCAAACCCACCGATAAGGCGCAGACCTGCGTGATCGTGGCCAGGCGGCGGCGCACCACCCCGGCGAGACCGAAGCGCAGGGCCGGCGCGCCTCGCAAGGCATTGCGCACGCCCCCCAGGGCCAGCACGCACAGCCAGGCAGCCACTGCAAACGCCAGGAAAGCCGCGAGAAAGCCGCCTGCCACGACGGCGGCCAGTTTGGCGTCGCCGGCGAACCAGAGGATCATCAGCGCAAGACCCAGCGCGCCCAGGGCGTATCCCGCAAAATCGCGGGCCGGCGCAGCGTCGAGGTCGCGGCGCAATACGCGGGCCGGCGGCACCCGGCGCAGGCGCGCAAGCGACGGCATGGCGAAACCCAGGAGCAGGAGCATGCCGGTCAGCATGCCCTGCAGGGCCGGCACGAAAGACGGCGCCGGCAAGGACGCATGGATGATTCCGGACAGCAACCACACCAGCAACTGATGCGCGCCGTAGCCCAACGCGCAGCCTGCCAGGCAAGCGAAGAGGCCCACTGTCCCGAACTCGATCCACAGCAGACGCGCGATCTGCGCCTGCTGCGCGCCCAGGCAGCGCATGACGGCGATGCCGTCGCGATGGCGCTGCATGAAGCGCCCCGCGGACAGCGCCACGGCTACCGCGGCGATCATCACCGCCAGCAAGGCCACCAGGTCGAGAAAGCGCTGGGCGCGATCCAGCGTACGGCGTATTTCGGGGCGGCCCGATTCCAGGCTGTCGAGTTTCTGCCCGCGTCCCAGCCGGGGTTCAAGCCAGGCGCGATAGCCTGCGACGGCCCCGGGCTCGCCCGATGCCAGCAATAGATACTCGATGCGACTGCCGGTCACCACCAGATGGGTCGCCGGCAGATCGGACAGGTTCATGAGCACGCGCGGCGCCAGGTCGATGAACTGCATGCCGCGATCGGGCTCGTAGGACAGCACCTTGGCTACGCGCAGCGACGCATCGCCCAGCTTGACGGGGTCGCCCATCTTGATGCCAAGCAGCGCGGGCAATTGCGGATCGACCCAGACCGTGCCGGGTGCGGGCACGTCGCGAGTTGCGGCATCCGGGCCGTAGGGTTGTTCGGCTACGCGCAGCACGCCGCGCAACGGGTAGCCCGGCTCGACCGCCTTGAGCGAGACCAGTTGCGCGCCCGAGGCGGAGCTGGCCATGGAAGGAAATTGCTCGACCGTGGATAAGGTCAGGCCCTGTTTCCGCGCCTGAGCGGAAAAATCCCGCGCAATGGGCACATCGGCTTGCAGCACCAGATCGGCGCCCAGCATCTGGGCCGAGTCGCGGGCCAGCGCCCGAGATACGCGGTCGGACAAAAAGCCTACGCTGGTGATGGCCGCCACGGCCACCACCAAGGCCAGGATCAGCAGGCGCAACTCGCCCGCACGCGCGTCGCGCCGCATCAGCGCCCATCCGAGGCGCCAGACTGTGAATCGGGAGGATGCAGGGTCGGCCATAACCGTCATGGTAGCCAATCCCGCACCGCTATCAAAAAACCTATTCGCGCGGCCGCTTGTCGACCACGCGGCGGGCCTTGCCCGTCAGCGTGCGCTCGACGAAACCGCCTTCGGCCACCCGCACGCGCGCCGACACGCCGATATACGACTTCACCGCGTGCTGGAGCTGCTTGCCCAGGGTCTCGCGTTCGGCATCGGACAGATGATCGAACTCCGCGCGCACCTCGGTAAGAATCTCCAAGGCATCCAGATTTCCTTCGCGCGTCAGCACCAGCTGATAGTGCGGCGCCAGTTGCGCGATCTTGAGCACCTGCTCCTCGACCTGGGTGGGAAACACATTGACCCCGCGGATGATCAGCATGTCGTCGCTGCGGCCGGTGATCTTGCCGATGCGGCGCATGCTGCGCGCCGTGGGCGGCAACAGGCGCGTCAGGTCGCGCGTGCGATAGCGGATAACGGGCATGGCCTCCTTGGTGAGCGAGGTGAAGACCAGTTCGCCCTCTTCGCCCTCGGCCACGGGCTGGCCGGTCGTCGGGTCGATGATTTCGGCATAGAAGTGGTCTTCCCACACCACCGGGCCATCCTTGGTCTCGACGCACTCGCTGGCCACGCCCGGCCCCATTACTTCAGAAAGGCCGTAGATGTCGACCGCGTCGATGCCGGCTTCGGCCTCGATGTCCTTGCGCATCTGGCCCGTCCAGGGCTCGGCGCCGAAGATGCCGATGCGCAGCGAGCTGGTACGCGGATCGATGCCCTGCCTGCGCTGCTCCTCCAGAATGTTGCAGAAGTACGAGGGCGTGACCATGATGATGTCGGGCTTGAAATCCTGGATCAGCTGCACCTGCTTTTCGGTCTGCCCGCCGGACATCGGGATTACCGTGCAGCCCAGTTTCTCGGCGCCGTAGTGCGCGCCCAGTCCGCCGGTGAAAAGGCCGTAGCCATAGGCCACATGCACGATGTCGCCAGGCTTGCCGCCGGCCGCGCGGATCGAGCGCGCGACCAGGCCGGCCCAGTTGTCCAGGTCTTGCCGGGTGTAGCCCACCACGGTCGGCTTGCCTGTGGTGCCGCTGGAGGCATGCACCCGCGACACCTGATCGCGCGGTACGGCGAACATGCCGAAGGGATAGTTTTCGCGCAGCTCCTTCTTGGTGGTGAAAGGAAACTTGGCGATGTCCGACAGCTGTTTGAGATCGTCGGGGTGCACGCCCGCCTCGTCGAAGGCCTTTTTGTAGTGCGGGACGTTGCTGTAGGCATGGGCCAGCGTCCATTTCAGGCGCTGCAGCTGCAGGGCTTCGATTTCGTCGCGGCTGGCGTGCTCGATAGGGTCCAGACCGGGCTTGCTGAGTGTGTTCATGATGTCTCCTGCTTTTCTCTCTGCGCGGTTTTATTCGACCGCTAGACCTGTTCCGGCTCGCCGATGACCTGCCCCTTGATGCGGTAGGAGCGGCCGCGGAAGACGGCGACGGCACGGCCCTCCTGGTTGGTGACGGTGATGTCGTAGACGCCCGTGCGCCCGGCCAGCGAACGTTCCTGCGCCTCGGCCGTGAGCACGTCGCCCTCGAAGCCCGGCGCCAGGTAGTCGATGGTGCAGCCCGAGGCCACGGTAGCCACGTTGCGCGAGTTGCACGCAAAGGCGAACGCGCTGTCGGCCAGGGCGAAGATAAACCCGCCGTGGCAGGTGCGATGGCCGTTGAGCATATCGCCGCGCACCGTCATCGTCAGCCTGGCGTAGCCGGGTGCGACTTCCACCACGCGCATGCCCAGCCCTTGCGTGGCGGGATCTTTGGCGTACATGCCCTCGGCCACGGCCTGCGCCAAGGCCTGCGGGTCGGTCGGAACATCTAACGCTGCACTCTGCATCATTCCCCCGTGAATTGCGGCGCACGCTTTTCAAAAAAAGCGGTCACGCCTTCGGCATAGTCGCGGCTCCTGCCCATTTCGCGCATCAGGTCGCGCTCCAGGTCGAGCTGGGTCGCCAGATCGTTGCCCAGGCTCGACGCCAAGGCCCGCTTGGTGGCGGCCAGGCCTTTGGTGGGGGCCTGCGCGAAATGCCTAGCCAGTCGATCCAGCTCGGCATCGAACTGATCGTCGGGCACGCATTGCCAGATCAGACCCCAGTCTTGAGCCTGACGCGCGGACAGCTTGTCGCCCAGCAAGGCCAGGCCCAGCGCTCGGGCGCGGCCCACCAGGCGCGGCAACGCATAGGTGCCGCCGGTATCAGGGATCAGCCCCAGCTTGGAGAAGGACTCGATGAAACTGGCCGACTCCTTGGCGATGACGATGTCGCCGGCGAAAGCCAGATTGGCCCCGGCGCCCGCGGCCACGCCGTTCACGCCCACGACCACCGGCATGGGCAGCGCGTGCAGGCGCTTGACCAGCGGGTTGTAGTAGGTGCCGACGGTCTCGCCCAGATCGATGGGTTCGTTGGAGGGCTTGCGCTCGCTCAGGTCTTGTCCGGCGCAGAAGCCGCGGCCCGCGCCGGTAATGACCAGTACGCGGGCGCCTTCGGTTTCCACGCGCGTCATGGCGTCGGCCACCTCGCCGTGCATGACGGCGGTAAAGCTGTTGAGCTTGTCGGGCCGGTTGAAAGTCAGCCGGGCAATGCCGTCGCTCAGGTCGAAAAGAATGTTCTGATACGCCATGGCCGACTCACACGTGCCAGCGCGTCTGCACGACGCGGAAGCGATTGGACACGAAAGCCGAGTCCGACAACGCCGCATTGGCGGCGGGGTTGGCGCCGGTGCCGTGGAAATCGCTGAAGGCCGCGGTCTGGTTGACGAAGACGGCGCCGGTCAGATTGAGCGAGAGCGCCACGCCGGATTCCTCGGCGGCTTCCCGCGCCGCTTCGACGACCTTCGGGTCGGTGGTGTAGACCGACAGGCTCAGCGCGCCGTGCTCCTGCACGCTGCGCCGCGTCAGCTCGATGCTATGCGCGGTGGAATCGGTGGCCACCACGAAGGCGATGGGACCGAACCACTCCTGCGACAGCGCCGCGTTGCCCGCCTCGGCGCGCAGCAGCAGCGGCGTACGCACGCGGGCCTGCGGAAACTGCGGGTGTTCCAGCGTGCGGCTTTCTGCCGCCACCGGCAGGCCCAGGCCGCGCGCCTTCTCGACGCGGTCCGCCGTGGCCTCGCTCTGGATGGCGCCTAGAAACTCCACTGCCTTGGCTGGATCGGCGGTCAGTTTTTCGACCGCCGTGCCCAGCGTGGCGACCACGTCGTCGAAGCTCATCGTACCTTCGGCCGTGCGGATACCGGTGCGCGGCACGTAGATGTTCTGCGGCGCGGTGCACATCTGGCCCGAGTAAAGGGCCAGCGAAAAGGCGAGGTTGCGCGCCACGGCCTTGATGTCCTCGACCGAATCGATGATGACCTGGTTGACGCCGGCCTTCTCGGTGTAGACCTGGGCCTGGCGCGCGTTGGCCTCCAGCCAGTCGCCGTTCTGCGTGCTGCCAGTGAAGTCGATGAGCTTGACCTCGGGGCGCAGAGCCAGGTTCTGCACAGTGTCGTCGCCCGCCTCGTGCGCGGCCAACTGCACCACATCGGGATCGAAGCCGGCCTCGGTCAGTACCTCGCGTGCGATTTTCACCGTGATCGCCAAAGGCAGGATGGCAGCCGGATGCGGCTTGACAATGACCGTATTACCCGTGGCAAGGCTGGCAAACAGGCCCGGATAGCCGTTCCAGGTGGGAAAGGTGGAACAGCCGATCACCAGCGCCACGCCGCGCGGCGTGATGGTGAACTGCTTTTCCATGCGGATGGGGTCGTTCTTGCCCTGCGGCTTTTCCCACAACGCCCGCGCCGGGATGCGCGCCATCTCCTGCCAGGCATAGGCCACCGCTTCCAGGCCGCGGTCTTGCGCATGCGGGCCGCCTGCCTGGAAGGCCATGACGAACGCCTGGCCGGTGGTGTGCTGGATGGCGTTGGCGATCTCGAAGGTCTGCTTGTTGATCCGGTGCAGAATCTCCAGCGACACGCCTACCCAGGCGCGGGGACCGGCCTTGCGCCATTGCGCCAGGGCCCGGGTCGCGGCCCCGATCAGGGCGTCGGGTTTGACGCGCGGATAGGTGATGCCCAGTGCGAAACCGAACGGAGACAGTTCGCCGCCCACGCTGCCTTCGGCCAGCGGCAGGTCGATGGGGAAGGGTTTGCCGCGCAGCGCTTCGAAGGCCGCCGCGCCCGCCTCGGCGGAGCCTTCGCCGTAATTGCGCGGGCTGGGCGATTCGGGATGCGGGCTCCAGTAGCCACGCTCGGCGGCGACGCGCTGGGCTTGTTCCAGCACGGCTTGATGGCGTTCAAAGAAATCGGTGGACACTTGGTTTCTCCGCAATGGGTTCAATGAATAAGGGTCTGAATTGAAGGGTGGGGGCGCGTGTCGGGCGAACGCGGCGCTCAGGTTTCCTGGTCGAAGTCCAGCACCAGCTTGTCGCTGACCGGGAAGCTTTGACAGCTGAGCACAAAGCCGCGCGCCACCTCATAGTCTTCCAGCGCGAAGTTCGCGTCCATGTCCACCTCCCCCTCGATAACCTTGCAGCGGCAAGTGGAGCACACGCCGCCTTTGCACGAATACGGCAGATCTATGCCCTGCTCCAGCGCCGAGTCGAGCACGCTGTCGCGGTTCTTGTCGATGAAAAAGCTGCGGCTGTGGCCGTCCTTGACCACGGTGACTTCGCACTGGCCCTTGCCGGGAGCAGCGGCTGCGTCGCGGCCGGTACGCAGCGAACGCGGCCCCTTGGGCGCGCCGAACAGTTCGAATTTGATCCGATCGCCTGGCATGCCCAGCGACTGCAGGCGCTCGTTCACGCTTTCGATCATGTCGTGCGGGCCGCAGATGAAGGCGTAGTCGATGGATTCGATCGGCATCCACGTACGCACCAGCTGCGCCACCTTGTCGCCGTCGAGCCTGCCGTTGAAGAGCTCGATGTCCTGCGCCTCGCGGCTCATGATGTAGGCCAGCGAGAAGCGCGCCATGTAGCGGTTCTTGATATCCTCGATCTCTTCGCGAAACAGCACCGAGGACGAGGCCCGGTTGCCGAAGAACAGCGTAAAGCGGCTCTCGGGCTCGGTGGACAGCGCCGTCTTCACCAGCGACAGCACCGGCGTGATGCCGCTACCCACCACGAAGGCGGCGTAATGGCGCGACTGGCCCGGGTCGAAGTCGATGGTGAAATTGCCGGCCGGCGGCATCACGTCGAGAAGCTGCCCCGCCTGCAGCTCGTGGTTGGCCCAGGTCGAGAACACGCCCTCGTCGATCTTTTTAATGGCCACGCGCAGCCGCCCCTCGCCGGGGGCAGAACAGATGGAATACGAACGCCGCACCTCTGCGCCTTCGAGATCGGTGCGCAGCGTCAGGTACTGCCCAGGACGGAAAGCGAACTCGGAAGCGAGGTTCGCGGGCAGATCGAAGGTAACCACCACCGCATCGCGTGTGTTGCGCTCGACGGAGGCGACTTTCAACTTATGGAAGGAACTGCTCATTGCGCCGCCCCTGGAATCAGTGCGTCTTGAAATAATCGAAAGGCTCGCGGCACGCGCCGCAGCGATACAAGGCCTTGCAGGACGTCGAACCGAAGCCGCTCACCAGCCGCGTATCGAGCGAGCCGCAGAGCGGGCACGCCACGGCCGGCCGGTCGGCGCGCCGCGCGATGCCCGAGACGTCGACGGCCCGCTCGGCCGGCGGCGCAATGCCGTACTCGGCCAGGGCGCGGCGGCCGCGCTCGGTCATCCAGTCGGTGGTCCAGGCAGGCGCCAGACGGGTCTGCACCCGCGTGCTCGTCACGCCATGGCCGCGCAGGACGCCCTCGATGTCCTGCGCGATTTCGCGCATGGCCGGACAGCCTGAATACGTGGGCGTGATGGTGACCACGCAGGTCTCTCCTTCCCACTCCACGCCGCGCACCACGCCCAGGTCCAGCACCGACAGCACGGGAATCTCGGGGTCTGGCACAGCCTGCAACCACTGCAGGATCTGCTCGGGCGGAACAACTGCCGCGGCGCTCACCACACGGCTCCGGGATAGGCACGCTGCAAGTGCTGCATCTCGGCCAGCACGTAGCCCAGGTCTTCGGTGTGCCGCCCCTGCCGGCCGCCGCGCAGCAGCGCATGATAGGCCTGCGCCTCGTCGGGCACGGCCAGCGTGGCCTCCCGCAGCACGTCGCGCACGTGAGTCAGCCACGGCTCGCGCAGCCCGGCCAACTCGCAGCCAAGACCGCGCGCCGCGACATCGCGATCGATTTCGTCGTCGGTGAAAAGCTCACCGGTGTAGCGCCACAGCTCGTCTACCGCCGCCTGCATGCGCGCGTGGCTTTCGTCGGTGCCGTCGCCCAGGCGTACCACCAGGTCGGAAGAACGGCGCACGTGATAAGCGACTTCCTTGATCCCCTTGGCCGCGATGGCCGCCACGCGTTCGTCCACGGACTCGGCCAGACCCTGCAGCAGGTAGTAGTGCCAGACGTCATAGAAGAACTGGCGCACCATGGTCTGGGCATAGTCGCCATTGGGGCGCTCGACCAGCAGCGGATTGAGAAACAGCGGCGCATCGCGGTGATAGGCCAACGCATCCTCGTCGCGTCCCGCGCCCTCGACTTCGCCGGCCAGGGTCAGCCACATGCGCGCCTGGCCCAGGATGTCGAGTGCGGTGTTGGCCAAAGCCATGTCTTCTTCAAGAACGGGGCCATGGCCGATGAGCGCGCCCAGACGCTGAGCCAGAATGAGATCGCCGTCGCCCAGGCGCAGCAGATATTGGAATAGTGTCTTGTCCATGGTCTCCAGCCCCTTGGCTTTACATATGGATTTCGTCGGGCATGGGGAAGAAGGTCGGGTGCCGATAGACTTTATCGTTGGCCGGCTCGAACAGCGGCTCTTTGTCCGAAGGGCTGCTGGCGACGATATCGCTGGCACGCACGACCCAGATGCTCAGCCCTTCGTTGCGCCGGGTATAGACGTCGCGGGCGTTGTTGACGGCCATTTCGGCGTCGGGCGCATGCAGGCTGCCCACGTGCTTATGGGCCAGGCCGTGCTGGCTGCGGATGAAGACTTCCCAGAGGGGCCATTCTTTGCTCATGATCAGTTCCTCTTGAATCCTGTCTCTATGCTCTCTTGCGAACCGTCGGTTGTTGATATCCGACGATTGTTGAGTTCTTAAGACGCCGAGGCTGCCCTGCGCAATTCCGATGCTCGCCCGGTGGGCTGCGGATGGCCGCCCCGCGCTTCGGATTGCTCCTGGGTCCTCGGCTTACCGCCGTCTCATGCGACGGCCTTTAAAACCGTCATCTCACACTTACGTAGTCCTGTGTCCGCCGGGTATGCCCTGGTCGCGTCGAAGTGACGGGTTCGGCCGCCGCCGTAGGCGGCCGAAGTCCCGGCGGGACTGCCCCGGCACGTAGGCGCTCTCACGGCAAACCCGGCGGACCCAGGCCAACGGAAGTGTGAGAT
>NZ_JBQCER010000087.1:0-81199 GCF_051960075.1 Bordetella sp. | reverse complement strand
GGCGCGCGCCAGCGCCGCGCGGCCGGCCAGCGCGGCGGTTTCGGCAAGGCGCTCGGGCGCGGCGCGTGGGCGTTCGTGCGCACCTACGTGCTGCGGCGCGGGTTCCTCGATGGCCGCGCGGGCTTCATGATCGCCGTGTTCAATGCCGAAACCGTCTACTACCGGTTTCTGAAGCTTGCTCAATACGGCGACAAGGGCGACCAGCAGGGCCGTTAGCCGCGGGCCGCTCGCTACACTGCGACGCGCGTCTCGAACTTGCTTCGATGTACCGAGAAAAACGTGCGCACATTGCGTACATTGGCCTGCGCGGTAAAGGCGCGGTGCACCATCGCGTGATAGGCGGGCATGTCCTGCACTTGCGCGATCACCACGAAGTCGGGGCCGGTGGACACGCGATAGCACTGCAGCACGGCGGGCTCGTTCTGCATGGCGTGCTCGAACGCGGTCATCTGCTCGGCCGTCTGCACGTCCAGCGTGACCTCGACGAAGGCTGTCAGGCTGGCGCCCAGTTTGGCGGGATCGACCAGGGCGACCTGGCGCACGATGACGCCAGCTTCGACCAGGCGGCGCACGCGGCGCAGGCAGGTGGGCGGCGAGGCGTGCACGCGGGCGGCCAGTTCCTGGTTGGTCAGCGCGCTGTCGCGCTGCATCTGGTCCAGGATGCGGCGGTCCAGGTCATCCAAAGCCGGCGCATCAAGCTCGTTTTTATCTTTCATTTCAGAATCTAGATTTATATGAAATTAAATTTCTCATAAAAATACATAAGAAATTTTATTTCATAAATACCATGAGATAGAAGCCAAATTTCTCAGGCTTGCCCGCACAATGCACGCATTCCTTTCTTACCTGGAGTTCTGCCATGTGCGGCATCGTCGGCGCCGTCGCCCAGCGCGACATCACCCCCATCCTCGTCGAAGGCCTGCGCCGCCTGGAGTACCGCGGCTACGACTCCTGCGGCGTTGCCCTGTACGTCGACGGCCATCTGCGCCGTGCGCGCACCACGCAGCGCGTGGCCGAACTGGCCGACGAAGTGGCCAAGGAACACCTGGCCGGCTACACCGGCATCGCGCACACGCGCTGGGCCACGCACGGCGGCCCCTCGGTCTACAACGCCCATCCGCACTTCTCGGCCCAGGGCAAGGACGAGCCGCGCATCGGCCTCGTGCACAACGGCATCATCGAGAACTACGAAGAACTGCGCACCGAGCTGCTCGCCGCCGGCTTCGTCTTCGAAAGCCAGACCGACACCGAGGTGGTCGCGCACCTTATCAACCACCTCTACCAGGGCGACCTCTTCGAAGCCGTTCAGCATGCCGCGCGCCGCCTGAAGGGCGCCTATGCGCTGGCCGTGTTCTGCCGCGACGAGCCGCACCGCGTGGTGGGCGCGCGCCACGGCTCGCCGCTGGTGGTGGGCCTGGGCAAGAACGAGAACTTCCTGGCCTCGGACGCGCTGGCGCTGGCGGGCACCACCGACCAGATCCTCTACCTGGAAGACGGCGACGTGGTCGACCTGCAGCTGTCCAAGGTGTGGATCGTCGATGCCGCCGGCAAGCGGGTCGAACGCAAGGTCAACACCGTGCAGATCCATGCCGGCCAGGCCGAGCTGGGCCCCTATCGCCATTACATGCAGAAGGAAATCTTCGAGCAGCCGCGCGCCGTGGGCGATACGCTGCAGGCGGTCGAGTCGATCGCGACCACGCTGTTCGGCGCCAAGGCGCACGAGGTGCTGCCCAAGGTCCATTCCCTGCTCATCCTGGCCTGCGGTACCAGCTATTACGCGGGCCTCACCGCCAAGTACTGGATCGAGTCGCTGGCCAAGATTCCCGTCAACGTCGAAATCGCCAGCGAATACCGCTACCGCGACAGCGTACCCGACCCGAAGACGCTGGTGGTGACCATTTCGCAATCGGGCGAGACCGCCGACACGCTGTCCGCGCTCAAGCACGCGCAGTCGCTGGGCATGATGCACACGCTTACCGTGTGCAATGTGGCCACCAGTGCCATGGTGCGCGAGTGCGAGCTCAGCTATATCACCCACGCGGGTGTCGAAATCGGCGTGGCTTCGACCAAGGCCTTCACCACTCAGCTCACGGCGCTGTTCCTGCTGGCCCTGACGCTGGCCAAACTGCGCGGCCGCCTGAGCCCGCAGGACGAAGCCCTGCACCTGAAGAACCTGCGCCACCTGCCCGTGGCAATTAGTGCGGTGCTGGCGCTGGAACCGCAGATCATCGCCTGGGCCGACCGCTTTGCCACCAAGGAAAACGCGCTTTTCCTGGGCCGCGGCATGCACTACCCCATCGCCCTGGAAGGCGCGCTCAAGCTCAAGGAAATCAGCTATATCCACGCCGAGGCCTATCCGGCCGGCGAGCTCAAGCACGGCCCCCTGGCCCTGGTCACCGACGAGATGCCCGTGGTCACCATCGCGCCCAACGACGCGCTATTGGAAAAGCTCAAGTCGAACATGCAGGAAGTGCGCGCGCGCGGCGGCGAGCTGTATGTGTTCGCCGATGCCGACGGCAGCATTCATAACGAGGACGGCATGCAGGTGATTCGCATGCCCGAGCATTACGGCATGCTTTCGCCGATTCTGCATACAGTGGCGTTGCAGCTGCTGGCGTATCACACGGCGGTGGCGCGGGGAACTGATGTGGACAAACCGCGAAATCTGGCCAAGAGCGTGACGGTGGAGTGAGATGTCGCGGTAATTCTGACGACAGGGAATAAAGTTGGTAACGCTGGAATAAAGTTGGTAATGAAACCGGCTTTGTGACCAACTTTATTTCCTGTCGGAAATTGAGATCTATTTACAGCTTTGACATGGTGCGAACCATATCAATGCTGTGAACTCGACCGCCGGAGATTGGCGCATGTCGCACTTGGGAGTACATCGCAATCGTCGGACTGAGTTGATCATCTTCGATTGCGATGGAGTGCTCATAGATAGCGAGATCATTCATTGCAGTAACAGCACTCAGTGCAGCGCTAACGGAGGACGGAATCTGCATTCAGTCCATGGAGCGGAGGTTAAGCTCATGCGAGCTGGACGTTCCGCCCCACCATTCTTGCGGTCGTTTAAAGGCCGAGCTCCGACAAGCCCGGATGATCGTCGGGCCGGCGGCCGAGGGGCCAATGGAACTTTCGCTCCGATTCCTTGATCGGCATGTCGTTGATGCAGGCGTACCGGCGGTGCATTAGTCCGTCAGGCCTGAACTCCCAGTTCTCGTTGCCGTAAGAGCGGAACCAATTGCCCGCGTCGTCGTGCCACTCGTAGGCGTAACGCACGGCGATCCGGTTGCCATCGTGTGCCCAGAGTTCCTTGATGAGCCGGTAGTCGAGTTCCTTCTTCCACTTCCGATCCAGGAAGCCATGGGCTTCTGTCCGGCTGTTGGCGAATTCGGTGCGATTGCGCCATTTGGTATCCAGCGTATACGCCAGCGCGACTTTCGCAGCATCGCGCGTGTTCCAACCATCTTCGGCGAGCCTTACCTTCTGAATGGCGGTTTCTTTAGTGAACGGCGGCAGCGGGGGGCGAGTTTCCATGATTGCTCCTGGGCAGAATAAAGTAGAACGATCTGTCTACATGCGCAGAGTAATGCAAGTGGAACGACCTGTCTACTGATGATTGTAGGTGGTGGACCGATCTGTCTACAATGCGTCATGACACGCAACTCTCCCCCCGCCGCCACGCCCTCACCCCGTGAACGCATCCTGCGTGCGGCCCATGCCTTGTTTTACGGCCAGGGCATCCGCGCCACCGGGGTCGACACGATCATCGAAGCCGCCGCTGTCACCAAGGTGACGTTCTATCGGCACTATCCGAGCAAGGAATTGCTGGTAATGGCCTATCTCGAATTTCGTCATGAACGCTGGATGCGGTGGTTTCGAGAGAGTCTGGCGTCCAACCTGGCCGCTGGCGCCTCGCAGATCGACTCGCTGGCGCTCACGCTGCGCGACTGGTTCGACAGCGAGGATTTCCGCGGTTGTGCTTTTCTGAATGCCGCGGCCGAGTTCGGCTCCACGCATCCCGCCATATTGAAGATCGTGCGCGACCACAAGACGGACGTCGCGAGATGTCTGGACGAGCTCTTCGAGAGTCATGGTCACGCCCTGGGCGCCTCTCTTACGGTCGCGATTGACGGCGCCATCGTACATGCCCAGATGGGTGAATCCACCGATCGCGCCATCGATGCGATGCGGAGTCTCACGCACTGCGTTCTGGATGATTGACGGCCGAGAAGAAGATGGCGTCCGGCAGCTTGCCTGCCACCGCCATGCGGTTGACGGTGGCGAGCTGCGTTTCCAGCAGCGTCAGCTATACATGCAGATATGGGCCGCAGTCGGTGGCCCCAGCCAACAGCAATCCGCTGGCTTGTGTGAGGTTGGCGAATTTTTCGGGTGGCACCGCGCAATGTGCCGGGTCGGGTTGAAATCCGCCGCTTTGAGGAAAATGTCTGGAAGATTGTCGAAGACTATCGCGGCGGCACCGTTCCCCTCTCGTTTCTCGCATCGACGCCGTAGCGCTTTCCTCGGGCGCTACAGTCCCAGCGACGACAGGTCTGGCACCTTGCGGTGCCACGCCGATACGCGCTGAAAGGCCATGCCGATGCGGCACAGGCTTGTGTCGTCATAGGGTTTGCCCAGTAACTGCACCGCCAGCGGCAGTCCGTCGGACGACAACCCGGCGGGCAGCACTAGACCGCAGGCGCCCATGAAATTGCCCGCCCGCGTGAAGGACGCCATGGGCGTCTGTGCTTCGTCCACCTCGTCGAGCGGGCAAGCGGGAAACGGCACGCCGGGTGTCATAAGGGCGTCGGCGCCGCGCATCCACGCGCACCAAACATGCTTGGCGCGAGCGTGCTCCTCCAGGGCGCGGAGGTAATCGGCCGCGGACACGGCCTGGCCGCCCAGCACGCGGGCGCGCACATGACGGCCCAGCGGAAGGGACGGGTCCTCGATATAGTCCCGGTGCAGCGCGTAGGATTCAGCGGCGATGAGTTGCCCGTTCTGCACCATCATGGTGTGAAAATCGAAGGGCGCAACAACTTCGTCGATGGTCGCGCCCAGGCCGAGCAGTACCTGGCAGGCGGCGTCGAACGCCTCGAGCATCTCGTCTGAGGGGGCAACCGGATACTGCGCCGGCGGCAGCACCCGGATGCATACGCCGGCCAGCGGAGAGACCCCCTCGGCTACTGGACTGTAGTCGAGCAGCGGCATAGCCGAAGCGGCGGAGCCGACCAGCACCTGAGTGAGCAGCATGGCGTCGCGGGCGTCGCGCGTCATAGGGCCGATAGAGTCCAGCGTGTGCGACAGCGGCACGGTGCCGTGCAAGCTGATCAGGCCGAAGGTCGTCTTCAGTCCGGTGATGCCGTTGAGCGCTGCGGGGATGCGCACCGAGCCGCCCGTGTCCGAACCCAGCGCAGCGGGAGCCAGCCCCGCTGCTACCGCCACTGCCGAGCCGCTCGACGAACCGCCCGGTACGCGGTGTGTGGCCAGGTCCCAGGGGTTGTGCGGAGTGCCCATGACGGGGTTGGTGCCCCAGCCGCCGAAGGCGAATTCCACCATGTGCGTCTTGCCCAGGACCACCATGCCCGCTTCGATAAGACGCCGCACCGCCGTGCCGGTAAGATCGCTGCGCCGTTCGGCCCAGGCTTGCGAGCCGGCAGTGGTGATCCGGCCTTCGATCTCGTACAAATCCTTCAAGGCGATGGGCAGGCCGTCGAGCAGGCCCAGCACGTAGCCCGCGGCGCGGCGCGCATCGGAGGCGGCGGCAAGTGCCAGAGCGCCTTCCTCGTCCACCGAGACGTAGGCGTGCAGCTTGCCATCGGCTTTGGCGATACGGTCCAGGTAATGCCGGGTCAGCTCAACCGCGCTGTACCGACGCGCCAGCAGGCCTTGAGCGAGTTCGACGAGGGTGGAGTGAGCGAATTCGGCCGACAAGTTTTTCCCCTTTGCTTTGAACAGGGTGTCCGGAATATCGAAAGGCTTTGCTCGGTGAGTTTGAGCGTCGGTTTCGATTTGTCGCGATAAAGATCACAAGGGTGCATTGCCCGCTTTGTTCCCTGTCATCATGACGATAGGGAAAGTTAAGAAAACCTTACCCGGCCCGAGATCTGGCGAGCGGGACGACGATCCCGAGCAGAATGAGCAGCATGCCGGCCATATGGTAGCCGTGTAGAGGCTCCCTGAGAATCGGCGCCGAAAGCAGCGCGCCAAAGAGCGGCTGCAAGCTGAGCATCTGTCCGGCGGCACCGGCGCCGATCTCGCCCACTGCTTTGTTGTAGAGAAAATAGGCAACGACCGAAGGAAGCACGGCGACGTAGGCAATTCCGCCTAACGACCCGGCGTTCAGGATCACCGCCTGGGTCTGCCATTCGATGATCGCGAACGGCAGCATCCCGATGGCCCCTGCGAAAAAGGTGAGCGCTAGAAACGCCAGCGGACTCACAGGCGGGCGCATGCGCAGCAATGCGGTGTAAAGCGACCAGGCCACCACGGCGCACAGCACCAGCGCATCGCCCCGGCCAAACTGCAAAGCCGCGAGCGCCATGAGATCTCCGCGGAACACGATCACCAGAACCCCGGCTGCGGCGATGAGCACGCCGACGACCTGAAGGGGCCGCGGACGCGTCCGAAACATGAGCAAGTCGAAAAGAAGCACCAGCGAGGGAATCAGCGCCTGGATGAGCAGGCCGTTGGTGGCCGTCGTGTACCGCAGTCCCGAATAGAGGAAGGCGTTGAAGCAGCCGACGCCGACAGCCCCCAGCAGAAGGATCGATCGCCAGTGCCGCAGAAGCGCGGCCCGTTCCGCAACGATCTTGGGCCCTGCGAATGGCAAGAGCAGCAGCAGCGCGCCCGACCAACGGCAAAGGGCGAGCGTGAAAGGCGGCACGTCGGCATGGATCGCCCGAGCGATGATCGAGTTGCCGGCCCAGAGCAGCATGACGATCACCAACATCGCATAGACACGGCCGTGAGCAAGGTTCACTGCTTCCTCTCTTTTGCAGCATGGCCGATCGCCGCCCGATATGCAGACCGCATTCGCAGTGCCTCTACGAGCAATCTGATCGGTTCTGAAAGACGATTTTTCTTCAAGGTCGACTGGAGTCGGCGAGGGGAACTATACGGCCGGGCTTGATATCGTGCCAGGCCGTCATGCGCCGCGTGATCTGACAGGAAAGCGGCAGCGATATTCCGCAGGGGGGTCGACACACCGTTCGAAGGCCCGGCGCACTAGACTGCGCTCCTGATGAACCACATCGACAAGCAGACGTGCAACATGAAAATGCGCCCACGCTGCGTAGCCATGCTGCCTAAGGTCGAGAAGCTCCTGTCCGAGGCGCGCAACCATGGCGCATACGTGATCCGCACCTTGTTCCCCGGCCCCAAGCAGGCGATGTTTCCCAATCCGAAGATCAGTGACTACGTTCCGAAGCTTGTATGAGCCAAGTCGGAATCTGACCCAGATTGCCCACTTGTGATGATTCGGAGGCTGCGCCGTCATCGTGCACAATGCCGCGGTGCCATTGAAAAAGCCGTATTTGCCAAGCTGAGCGCTCAGCCATCACGACAAAGCCGTCACCCCCGCCACCACCAGCATGCAGGCCCCGAAAGCCAGGCCCTGCAGGCGGATGGCGCGCGGGCTCTGGGCGCGGCTAAAGAGCACCTGCCCGCCATAGATCCACGCGAAGTGGCTGGCCAGGCCCACCGCCACGAAGACCATCGCCATCTGCAGCACCTGGGCAGCCAGCGGCAGACCGGGTGACAGGAACTGCGAGTACATCACCAAGATCATCGAGTGCACCTTGGGGTTCAGGCTCAGCGAAACAAAGCCGTCGACGAAACCCAGCGGCCGCAGTTTCTGCCGCTCGCTGGCGCCGGCGCTGCGAAAGAAACACCAGGCCAGGTACACGATATAGGCTGTTCCGCCCCACTTGAGCGCCGTGTAGACAGCAGGGTTGCGCGTGAATACCTCGCTGAGCCCGAAGCCGTAGACAAGGCACCAAACCAGGTTGCCGGCCTCGAAACCCATCCAGAACGGCACCGTGCGCCGCAGCCCGAACTGGCTGCCTGATGCAGCCAGCAGGGTGTTGCCCGGCCCCGGGCTCACGATCATGGGCGCGGCAAATGCGAGGATCAATAGCCAGGTGTTCAGGGCAATCATGAGCAGCTCTTTCAATACATGAATTATTGGAGGCGCAATTACAATCCCATAAATACTGGCTGCAAAACGATTAAATCTCATTGATTCGATAAGTTATATTTTCGAGCGACTTCATGATCCGCCGCCTGCCGCCCCTGAATGCCCTGCGCGCCTACGAGGCCGCGGCGCGCCACCACAGCTTTACGCGTGCGGCCGAGGAGCTGCATGTGACCCAGGCCGCCATCAGCCACCAGGTGCGCCAGCTCGAAGAGTGGCTGGGGTGCCCGCTGTTCGAACGCCGCGGCCATGCACTTACAGGCACCACCGTCGGCAAGGCCTATGCGACGGAGCTGGGACGCCTTCTCGATGCCTTGGTAAGTGCCACCGAACGCGTGGCCGGTCACGACAGCAGCCTTGACGGTCCGCTGCGCATCACCGTCCTGCCGTCGTTTGCAACGCGCTGGCTGGTGCCGCGGCTAGCGCGCTTTCGCGCGCTGCACCCGGGCATCGACTTGCAAGTCACGAGCACCCTGGCGCTGCACGACTTTGCGCGGGATGGCTTCGACCTGGCCATCCGCCTGGGGCTAGGGCGCTGGCCCGGCCTGCAGACCGACCTGATTTCGCGCGAGCGCCTGTCGCCCGTGTGCAGCCCTGAGCTGCTTGCGCATGCGCCGCTGGCTACCGTGGCCGACCTGCAGGCCCCCCCCTTGCTGCACGACCAACCGGGCGACCTGTGGCCGCGCTGGCTGGCCCTGGCCGGCGCCACGCGCGGCGAGGCCGATGCCATCATGCGTGCGGGCCTCGCGTTCAGTGATTCGGCACTAGTACTGCAGGCGGCAGCCGACGGGCAGGGCGTGGCATTGGGCCGCCTGTTTCTGGCTGCGGCCGACATCACGGCGGGGCGATTGGTAAAGCCTTTTGCGCTGGACCTGCCGAACGACTACAGCTACTGGCTGGCCTATCCGCCAGCCGCCGCCCAGCAGCCCCGCCTAGCGGCGTTTCGCCATTGGGTGTTGGCAGAAACATCGCCCTGGCGCGACGCTTGAACGCAAGCGGTCAATAACTTCGTCCTCGCTTTCGCGGCTGCTTCCGTTTCGGCCAAGGCGAGGTGGCTTTCGCACCCATGCGCTGACGGGTGATCAGACTCCGGGCGCAACCGAGGCGCCAGCGATACCATGCCGGCGCAAGGCCTGCGCGACGAAACCGCAAGCCTTCATCTCTTCGACGAACGCGCTCATCGTTGCAGCCGCCTCGGTCTATCCCTGTACCACCGGCTTGCTCATCATGAAGACCGGGAGGCAAGCGTGTTGATCACGGCCCAGACGTTTTGCTCGGCCGCGGATTTTTCGCCCGATAGGCGAACGGCATCGATTCTCAGCCGTGCGTTTCCAAACAGATGGCTCAGTTCGGTCAGGTTGCCGTAGCCGATTTCCTTGGTCGCAAGCGATTGCGGTATCCAGGCCACGCCGACGCCGGCGAGAGCAAGCTGCAGCACGGCCAGTGTCAGGGCGCTCTCAGTTCTTTCTTTCAGGAAAAGCCGCGCGCGCAATTGAGGCAATATCTCGCGCTGAATTACTTCACCCAGAAAAACGTTGGGCGGATACGTGATGATCGGCAGTTCTCCGCTTTCATACTGCGCCATCAAATCCACAATGGCATGGGTGCCAAAAACCGGCACAAAAAGCTCTTCGCCGAAATCGATTCTGTCCAGGTATGCGCCGTCAATCGGCAAGGCTTCATCCGGCGAGCGGTAGATCAATATGACGTCAACCTGCTTCGTCATGAGAAGCGTAAGACACTCGCTGCGATTTGCGGAACGCAAACGGATGTGCGAATTCGGATCGGCGGCGATTTGCTTGACCAACGCAGGCGCAACGGATGTGGTGATTGCGTGTTGGCTCGCGATGACAACGCGATTCTTGACCAGCCTGTCGTAGTGGCGCAGTTCGTAGAGCAGATCGCGCAGCCCGGTGGCCAAGTGCTCCAGTTTTTCCTGTTGACCTAGCACGGCGTCACTTAGTTGCGCAGGCTTGTGCGTGCGGTCGAGCAGTTCGACACCGACATATTCCTCTATCGCCTGGATCCGCCGGGAAAAGGCCGGCTGCGTCAGGTGGCGCAATTCGGCGGCGCGATTCAGCGAACCCGCATGCAGGACAGCGAGAATGTCTTCGATCCAATCAAGGCGCATACGCAACCTCAAATATGCAGAACATGCATTTTGCGCGTCAAAAATAGCATTAGCCATTCCAGATTAGCGCTCCTATCCTAACCATACAAGCATGTATCTGACCGATGGAGGAAAAGGATGAACATTGCACGTTTCCCGCGGATTCACTTTGCCCATCTACCCACGCCGCTGGAGCGCCTGGACAGGCTGTCGCGAGAACTGGGCGGGCCCGAGATCTGGATCAAGCGTGACGATTGCACAGGTCTATCCACCGGCGGCAACAAAACGCGAAAACTTGAATTTCTCATGGCTGAAGCGCAAGCCCAGGGTGCTGACTTGGTGATAACCCAAGGAGCGACGCAATCGAATCATGCCCGCCAGACTGCGGCGATCGCGGCCAAAATGGGAGTTGCGTGTCATATCCTTCTGGAGGATCGCACAGGTTCGAAAGACCCGAACTACAACGAAAATGGCAATGTCTTTCTCGACGCGCTGCACGGCGCAACCGTGGAGAAGCGACCAGGCGGCCTGGACATGAATGCCGAGATGGAGGCTGTTGCCGAGAAATTCCGGGCGCAGGGCCGCAAGGTCTATACGATCCCTGGCGGCGGCTCCAACCCGACGGGCGCTCTCGGGTATGTCAATTGCGCGTTCGAACTCCTGTCGCAGGTGAACGATCGCAGCCTTGTGATCGATCACATCGTCCATGCGACCGGCAGCGCAGGCACGCAGGCGGGGCTCGTCGCGGGCCTGAAGGCGATGAACGCCAATATTCCCCTGCTGGGCATCGGCGTTCGCGCCCCGAAGCAAAAGCAGGAAGAGAACGTTTACACGTTGGCGTGCGCAACAGCTGAGAAGCTGGGTTGCGCGGGCGTCGTGCACCGCTCCGATGTGGTCGCCAACTCGGACTATGTCGGCCAGGGCTACGGCATCCCTGCAGAAAGCACGATCGAGGCAATCCGGATGTTCGCGCAGCTCGAAGGCATTCTTCTCGATCCAGTCTATTCGGGTAAAGGGGCAGCCGGCCTGATAGATCTCATTCGAAAGGGGCATTTCAAGAAAGGCGAGCGGATTGTCTTCATTCACACTGGCGGATCTGCCGCATTGTTCGGCTATCTCCCGGCGTTCGATGCCATGTAGCGCGGCCGATCAGACATCGGCCTAATCAGTCCGACCGGAACAGGAAGCGATTCAAATGGAATTACGGCCTTTCAAGCGCAGCTTCACGCAGCAGGAACCTATCTCCGAGGAAGGCATTGCCGCGGCCGTCGAGGTGCTGCGCTCGGGCCGGCTGCACCGCTACAACACCGTCGGAAAGGAACTCTCCGAGGCAGCCCTCCTGGAGCGGGAGTTCGCAAACTACCAGGGCAGCCGATATGCGCTGGCGTGCGGTTCCGGGGGCTATGCACTGCATGTGGCCCTGCGGGCCGCCGGGCTGCAGACCGGCGAGTCCGTATTGACTAACGCATTCACGCTGGCGCCCGTGCCGGGAGCCATTGTCAACGCCGGCGGCAAACCGGTGTTCGTCGAGATCACCCGGGATCTGGTTCTCGATCTCGACGACCTCGATCGCAAGGCTGGCGAATCTGGCGCGCGTTTCATGGTGGTGTCCTATATGCGTGGCCACCTGCCCGATATGGATGCGCTGGCCACGCTATCAGTCCGTCGGGGCATTACCCTGATCGAGGATTGCGCACATACGATGGGTGCGGCATGGAACGGCCGAAAAAGCGGCGCTTGGGGCCTTGCCGGCTGCTTCAGCACCCAGACGTACAAGCACTTGAATTCGGGGGAGGGTGGGCTCATCACGTCCGATGATGCCGATTTCATGGCTCGCGCCATCCTCATGTCCGGCTCTTATATGCTCTATGAGCGACATGGCGCCGCGCCCGATTCCGCCGTTTTCTCCGAAATTCGGTTGGACATCCCGAACCTCTCGGGACGTATGGATAATCTGCGCGCGGTACTTCTTCGAGCCCAGCTTCCCAGGCTGGAAGAAAATGCGGCCCGCTGGAACGAGCGTTACCGGACGGTGGAAGCGCGCCTTCGCTCGATCAAGGGAATCTATCTACCCTACCGGCCGCCGCAAGAGCATTTTGTCGGCAGTTCGATTCAGTTCATGTTCCCGGGTATTGCGCCGGACGATGCAGGCGTCTTCCTGAGTTTCTGCGCGTCGCTGGGCGTCGAGATCAACTGGTTCGGTAATGCCGAGCCCAAAGGTTTCACCAGCACATACAGAACCTGGCGCTACCTCGATCCTCAAGTGCTGCCGCGCACCGATGCCATCTTGTCCGGCCTGTTCGACATGCGCATGCCGCTGCCATTTTCCATCTCGGATTGCGAGCATATCGGCGACATCATCGCGGCCTCGGCAGCGCGCGCCCTTTCGAAGGTGAACGCCGATGAATAGCGTGCCGACCAGACGGCGTATAGGGATACTCGGCGGCATGGGTCCCGAGGCTACCGTTTTGCTGATGTCACGCATCATCGGCATGACCGATGCACATGACGACGCCGACCACGTACCGATGCTTGTCGATAACAACACTCAGGTTCCTTCGCGCATCAAGGCGCTGATCGAAAAGACGGGGGAAGACCCCGGGCCGGTGCTGATCGATATGGCGCTGCGGTTGGAAGCGGCAGGCGTGGACGCCCTCGCGATGCCATGCAACACGGCGCATTATTACGCCCCTCGCATACAGGCGGCAGTTTCCATACCGCTTCTCGACATGATCGAGCTTTCGGCCGATGCGGCCGCCACGGCGGCCGACTTCCAGAAATCAGGCAACCCGCTAGTCGGAATTTTGGCGTCTCCGGCGGTTCGGGCTACGGGAATGTTCGATCGAGCCTGTGCCAGGCGAGGATTCCAAACAGCTTATCCCGCCGATCAAGATTCGCTGCTTGCCTGCATCAGGGCCGTTAAGGCGAAAGACAGCGGTCCCGAATCGCGTGATCTGCTTCAGCGCGCAGCATCGGAATTGCACGGGCGGGGCATCAAGGTGATGTTGATCGCCTGCAGCGAACTTTCGATTATCAGCGACGCCATCCCGAAAGACTTCGGATCTATCGATACGCTTGATGTCCTGGCCGATGCGGTTGTGAGATTCGCCAGCGCAGGAACGATAACCGAAGCGGCCGCAGCGGACATGACTTTAGCGCCTGATTTCTGACAATCTGACAACAGGTGTTGCACGCGTGTTGCCCGTACAGAACACGCATAAGAAGAACCCGTCGCGGTATTCGAAGCCGCCTCGGGACCGAAGTGGAACCTCAAGAGGGAATATGAAAATGGTCAAAAAATACTGGATATCAGTAATAGGCGGATTAGCCATCGCCATGGCTGCGATGTCTGTAGCGCATGCCGCGGACAAAATCATCGTTGCCACCTTTGGCGATCCGATTCCGGCCCAGATGGCTGCCCATGACGGCAAACTTTCGGCCGCGACCGGGTGGAACGTCGAGTGGCGCAAGTTCAATTCGGGCGCCGATGTGATCGCCGCAATGGCTTCCGGCGATGTCAACATTGCAGAGCTGGGTTCTTCGCCGCTCGCGATTGCGGCCACTCAGGGCGTCGATCTTCAGGTATTTATGATCGATTATGTGATCGGCCAATCGGAATCCCTCATCGTCCGGAACGGAACGGGGATCAAGTCGCTCGCGGATCTCAAGGGTAAGACCGTCGCCGTTCCGGTGGGGTCGACGTCGCATTTTTCGCTGATGGGCGCATTGAAACACGCTGGCATCAGCGAGAACGATCTCACCATCCTGAACATGTCACCCGATCAAATCGTCGCGGCGTGGCAGCAGTCCTCGATCGATGCGGCGTTTGTTTGGCCCCCGGCCCAGACCGAGATCCTCAAGACGGGAACGCGGCTTGTGGGCGCCGATCAGGTTGCCGCATGGGGATACCCGACATTCAACGCCTGGGTCGTCAACAAAAAATTTGCGCAGTCGCATCAGAAAGCCCTGGTAGCCTTCATGCGTGCGATCGACGCGGCGAATCAGTCCTACCTGAAGGATCCTTCGGCATGGACCGCCGACAGCGAACCCGTCAAGGCGATCGCGGCCGAAACCGGAGCCGCCGCGGCGCAGGTGCCCGAGGTCATCAAGGGCTACAGATTCCTGCCGCTGGCCGATCAGGTCAAACCGCAGTGGATGGGCGGTGCGCTGTCCAAGACTATCAAGGAAACCGCCCAGTTCTTGATGTCTGCCGGAAGGTTGTCGCAAGTGTCGAACGACTACTCCCGTTTTGTGACGGTGAAATATTTGAAAGAAGCTCTCCACTGATCTGCGCTGTTGAAAAAGCGAGGCCGCCCGGGCTCCGTCGCGTTGGAGTCCGGACGGACGAGATGGACATCGAGGAGCAATAGATGGGTCTAAAAATCGACAATGCGTCCGTGATTTACCCCGGGGTGGACGGGCGCACCGAGACGGAAGCCCTGCAGCGCATCAATCTGACCATCGATGACGGCGATTTCGTCGTGGCGCTGGGCGCTTCGGGCTGCGGAAAGTCAACACTTCTGGGTCTGATCGCCGGGTTTCTTTCACCCACCAGCGGCAGAATTTTGCTAAATGGATCCAACGTCGAAGGACCGGGAGCCGATCGCTCTGTCGTCTTCCAGAAGCACGCCCTGTTGCCGTGGCTGAATGTTCGCGACAATGTCGCATTCGGATTGATGCTTCAGGGATGTCCCAAGCATGAACGATACGAGATCGGCGACAGGTTCATCGAACTTCTCGGGTTGAAAGGCTTCGAGAATTCGCCGGTCTACGCCTTATCGGGTGGCATGCAACAGCGCGTGGGTATTGCGCGGGCGCTGACCTGCGACCCGAAAGTGCTGTTGATGGACGAACCGCTGGGTGCGCTGGACGCGCTGACGCGCGAGAAGGCGCAAGAGCTCATTCTTCGCGTCTGGAACGATACCGGCAAATCGGTATTTTTCATCACTCACAGCGTCGAGGAGGCGTTGTTCATGGGGACCAGGCTGGTCGTCATGTCTCCTCGACCCGGCCGCATCGCCCATACTTTCGATCTGCCGTTCTCACGTCTTTACCTGGGCGGACAGAATGCCCGTGCAGTCAAGGCTTCCAGCGAATTCATCACGCTGCGCGAAAAGGTGCTCCGCATCATCTTCGCCGACGAGGAGACGGCATGAAAGCGCAAAATATTCGGGAACCCGCTGTCCAATGCCGCGGTTTTCGCGGTTTGTGCGCACGACTGTCGCGCGAGCGGCCCACCAAACCTGGCCAGACCTACGGCGTGCCGGGTTCGGGCGATACGCTTTGGCTGAGTCTGGTGACAATACTCGTCATTCTTTTCGTGTGGTGGTTGGTCACCGCGATGGGGTGGGTCAAACCGCTTTTCGTGCCATCGCCGCAATCCATCGTCGAGAGTTTCATCGCCGTCTTGAAAAACGGCTTCACCGGGACGCCGTTTTGGCAGCATGTGCTGATCTCCACGTTCCGGGTCTTCAGTGCGTTTCTGCTCGCCTGCTGTATCGGTATTCCGCTTGGGCTGAGCATGGGCACCAGTCGTGAGCTACGAGGAATTTTCGATCCGCTGATCGAGTTCTACCGACCCATACCGCCGCTCGCTTATCTGCCTTTGATGATCATCTGGTTCGGCATCGGCGAAACCTCGAAGATTCTGCTGATTTTTCTTTCCGTCTTCGCCCCAGTCGTGCTCGGCGCGCGCGCTGGCGTGCGGTCGGCGGCGATCGAACAGGTTCATGCCGCCTACTCCTGCGGCGCGACCCGATGGCAGGTGCTGCGCCATGTCATTCTGCCTGCCGCATTGCCGGAGATTCTCACGGCGATGCGCGTGGGCATTGGCTTCGGCTGGACAACTCTGGTCGCTGCGGAAATGGTCGCGGCAAAGCAAGGAATCGGCTACATGGTGCTGTCGGCTTCGCAGTTTCTTCAAACCGCGGTCGTGATCATGGGCATCATCGTCATTGCCGCCATCGCCTATCTCTTCGACCTAATGATGCGCGCCCTCGAGCGTCGGTTGGTGCCCTGGAAGGGCAGGATGTAGCAGCGTCACGGTAATTGAAATTTTGGAGAGAATCGATGTCGATCAAATACCTCAAGAAAGCGATTCAATCCGCCGAAAGCGGACAGGATCAGGTTCATGTCACGGTGCAGGCCATGCTCGATCGCCTCGAGCGCGAGGGCGACGAGGGCGCGCGCGCCTTTTCCCGGGATCTGGACAAATGGGATGGCGATATTGTGGTCTCGCAAGAGGCTATCGAGAACGCGAAAAAGCGTGTTCCCCAGCGTTTGCAGGACGACATTCGCTTCGCGCAGGACAACATCCGGCGTTTTGCGCAGGCCCAGAAAGAAACGATTTCGGATTGCGCCCTCGAGATTGTGCCGGGGCTGTGGACCGGACAGAGACAGATTCCGGTTCAGTCTGCGGGTTGCTATGTTCCGGGCGGCCGCTATAGCCACATTGCGTCTGCGATGATGACCATCACGACGGCTCAAGTCGCCGGCGTCTCCCACATTACAGCCTGTTCGCCACCGGGTCATGGTGTCGGCATTTCGCCAGCGACGCTTTTCACGATGGATCTGTGCGGCGCTCACAGGATATTGAATCTGGGCGGCGTACAGGGCGTCGCTGCGATGGCGTTCGGGTTATTCGGCGTACCCAAGGCGGACATCATCGTCGGGCCTGGCAATCAATATGTCGCCGAGGCAAAACGTATTCTATTTGGCAGGGTCGGCATCGATATGGTCGCGGGCCCTACCGATTCCCTGCTTATTGCCGATGAAACCGCCGATCCCCAACTGGTGGCATGGGATCTGGTCGGGCAAGCCGAGCATGGCTACAACTCCCCGGTCTGGCTGGTGACCACCGATGTCGGTCTGGCGCAGGCCGTCATGAGCCAAATTCCGCAGTGCATTGCCCAGCTCCCCGATCTCAATGCCAAGAACGCGGCAGCCGCCTGGCGCGACTACGCCGAGGTCATACTCTGCGATACCCGGGAAGAGATGGCGGAAGTGGCTGATCGCTATGCGCCCGAGCATCTGCATGTGCAGGCGGCTGATCTGGATTGGTGGCTTGCGCGACTTCGCTCGTATGGTTCGCTTTTCCTGGGTGAGGAAACGACGGTTGCATTTGGCGACAAGGCTTCGGGCCCGAACCATGTGTTGCCTACGTCCGGGTCGGCTCGCTATACCGGGGGGCTCTCGGTGCACAAGTTCATGAAGACGGTGACGTGGCAGCGCGCGTCTAAGGAGGGCGCCAAGCCGGTGGCGCAGGCGACCGCGCGGATTTCGCGATATGAGGGCATGGCGGGGCATGCCCGTTCGGCGGAAATCCGGCTGAACAAGTTTTTCCCGGACGAGCGTTTCGAGTTCGACCCAAGTCGTTGACCGAATCGGCTGGTTCAACCGCTGGTTTTACGATAGTCGCGAGGCGAGCAGCCCATGATCCGCTTGAAGGCCGCGCTGAAGGCGCCATCGGACTCGTAGCCCAGGCTGTAGGCGATCTCGCCAACCGAGGCTGCCGAGTTGAGCAATCGATCGCCGGCCAGCAACATGCGCCAGCGGTTGAGATAGCCGAGCGGCGGTTCGCCCACGCGCTGGCGGAATCGTAGCGCCAACGCAGAACGCGAGAGGCCGACGTGCCGGGCAAGAGATGCCAAGGTCCAGCGGCGTGCGGGTTCGGCGTGCATCGCGTGCAGAACCTGGCTGATTCGCGGGTCGGCCAATGCCTGCAACCAGCCGACGCCGCCCCCTTGTTCCATATGCCGACGCAGCGCTTGCACCAGCATGGTCAACGCCAGTTGCTGCGCCATCAGGTTGCCTCCGGGCCGGGGGTCGCGCAATTCGCCCATGATGCAGGTCATCGACCAGCGCAGCGCTTCGCGGTCTTCTTGTCGATGCAAGTGCAGTACGCCGGGCAGAGGAGCCAACAGCAGGTCGGCATGCCGACCTGCGAAGGTGAAGAATCCGCCAAGTCCATAGACCTCGCCGCCACCGTTGAGTGTGGCCACGCCGCCCGACTGCGCCCCGCGCAGCAGGGGCAGAACATCCTGCGGCGGCAAGGCGGGATCGCTGGCCATGCGAAAGGACTGCCGACGAGTCATGAGCAGGCAGTCGCCCGACTCCAGCCTGATAGGTCCATCGTGGTCGTCGATAACCAGCCAGCAAGACCCCGACAGCAAGGCATAACAGCGCAGACCGTCTATGCCGGGGAACTGCAGGGACCAATCGCCCGCCGCGTCGATCGCCCGGAACATATAGCTGCGGGGGCGCAGCAAGGACAGGATGCTGGACAGCGGATCGAGGGTGTCGTGTCGCGTAGGGGTATCGGTCATGCGCGAAATCTGGACGAATGCGATGAATGATTGGACTTTTCAGCATGGATCGTATCAATCCTTCCTCTCTACAGTAGCGGCTTCTTCGACATGGGACCTACCTGATGCAAATCATCAACGAAGCCGCCTGGCTGATGGCGCCCGGCGAGCCCCTGCGGGTCGCCGCAGCGCCCGTTCCTGCCCTGGCCGACGGCGAATTGCTGGTGCGTGTCCGGGCGTTGGCGATCAATCCCTTTGACCGCATCGTCCAGACCCTGGGCACCCTCGTCACCCCGTGGCTGCAATACCCTGCCGTGCTGGGATCCGATGTGGCCGGTGACGTGGTGGCGACGGGTGGCGGCGGCAGGTTCCGCGAGGGCGACCGTGTGCTGGGCCTTGCCCTGGGCGTCGATCGTGCTGGCAACCGGGCCGCTGAAGGCGCGTTCCAGCAGTATGTGGTGCTGCGCGAGCACTGCGCCAGCCGGCTTGCGCCATGGATGTCCTACGAGCAGGCCGCCGTGCTGCCGCTCGCGCTCGCCACGGCCGGCAGCGGCTTGTTTCTGGAAGATCAGCTAGGCCTCGTGCCGCCGTGGGCGCCGCAAGCCCGACGTCCGGGCAACGCTTCGGGAATCATCGTTGTCTGGGGGGGGTCAACCAGTGTGGGGAGCTGCGCCATCCAGCTTGCGGCGGCCTCCGGCTACACGGTGCTGACAACCGCCTCGCCCCACAACCACGATAGGCTCAGACAGCTCGGCGCCGCCCATGTCGAGGACTATCGAGCGCCTGATGTGCTGGACCGGTTGCTGCGGGCCATCGGTTCCCGCGACGTGTCCGGAGTGCTGGCCATCGGGGTGGGATCGGGAGCATCGTGCCTGGCCCTGGCGGCCCGAGCCAAAGGCCCTCGCCGGGTGGCCATGGCCAGCGCGCCGCGCCCGCTGGATTCTGCACCACTGGGACGCCAAGCGCTCTGGAAGCTGCGCAATCTGCCCGGGCTGGGCCTCGGGTTTGGCCGCTTGGCGCTTCAGGCGAGGTGGCAGGGCGTGCGCACGAGCAGCATCTGGGGCACCGCCGTGGCGACGCGGCCCGAGGGGTGGCATTTCTTCCCCGGGTTCGTCGAGTCCGCCCTGGCGGACCGCCGCTTGTTGCCGGCGCCGTCGCCGCTGGTCGCAGGATCGTCCTTGGCGGACATTCCTCGCGCCATGGAGCGGCTTCGGCAAGGCGTCTCGGCTAGCAAGGTGGTCGTCAGAATCTGATCGAGCCGGCCTCACTGAGCCGAAATATGGGCCTTTTTAACAAGCGTGCGCCAGCGCCGGTCGTCCTTGGCGATCAGCGCGTGGAATTCGGCCGGCGTCGACGAGGCAGGCACCATGCCCTGCGCCTCGAAAGATTTGGCGATCTCGGGCGAGCGCAGCGCCACGCCGATCTCCTTGTTCATGCGGTCGACGACGGCCTTGGGCGTGCCCTTGGGCGCCAGCACGCCGTACCACATGTCCACATCGCCTTCCTTGATGCCGACCTCTTTGAGCGTCGGCACCTCGGGCAATTGCGGCAGGCGCTTGGGGCTGCCCGTGGCCAGCACGCGCAGCTTGCCGCCCTTGATCAGCGGCAACGCCACATGCACGGGCAGGAACATGGCGTCCACCTGTCCGCTCAGCAGGTCGGTCACCGCGCCGGCCGAGCCCTTGTAAGGCACGTGCAGCATGTCGATGCCCGCCTGCTGGTCGAAAAGCGCCATCGACAGATGGTGCGGCGTACCCACGCCCGGCGAGGCATAGGTGAGCTTGCCTGGCGCCTTGCGCGCCGCGGCGATCAGGTCCTGCGCCGTCTTCCACGGCCGGCTGGCCGGTTCGACCAGCACCAGCGTGCCCCAGGAGGTCAGGCTGACGGGGACGAAATCCTTGACCGGATCGTAAGGCAGGTTCTTGTACAGGCCGTGATTCATGACCAGTGTGCAGACTTGCACCATGAAGGTATAGCCGTCGGGCTTGGCGCGGGCCACTCTTTCGGAGCCGATATTGCCGCTGGCGCCCGGTATGTTCTCCACCACAATGGGCTGGCCCAGGGCCTTGGCCAGCGGCGGCGCCAATTGCCGGGCGACCAGGTCGATGCCGGTGGCCGGGGTGTAGGGCACGATGAAAGTGATGGGATGATCGGGCCAGGCGCCGGCATGGGCGCTCGCGGCGCCCGCCAGGGCCAGGATTGCGCCGCAGTATTTCAGAAGTTTGGCTATCTGCATGGTCTCTCTCCGTTTATAGATATAGGATGCAGCTCGGTCTTCAGATGTCGACGTGCAAAGGGTCGTAGGGATAAAGCCAGTCATTGCGCGACGCGGCGATGTTGCGGTCCTTGAAGGCCCGGCGCATCTCGTCGGCGTTATCGATGTGATAAAGGTCGGCCATTTCGTTGGACTCTTCCACCACGCGCGCGGCGCGCGGCGCGCGGTGCCGGGTATAGCGTTGCAGCGCTTGCGGCAGCGGGCAGTCCAGGTCCAGGGCGCGGGCGAGCACGGCGGCATCTTCGATGGCCATGGCTGCGCCTTGCGCCATATAGGGCAGGGTAGGGTGCACGGCATCGCCCAGCAAGGCCACGCGCGGCGTATTCCACACCATGGCCGGCGTGCGGTTGTTCAGTGCCCAGCGAAAGCATTGATCGCGGTCGGCGTTTTCGATGGCGGCCCGCACCATGGGGTGCCAGCCCGCATAGTCCTGGTCGAGCTCGCTCCATGGCTGGCGCGCGGTCCAGGATTCCTCCTCCCAGGGGCGCTCAACGCAGCCCACGAAATTGAGCAGCGCGCCGCCTCGCATGTAGTACATCACCGCGTGATTGCGCGGCCCGCACCAGATGGTGGAGGCCAGGGGCGGGCGCAGCGCAGGGGCGATGCGTTCGACCGGAATGCTCAGGCGCCAGGCCACGTGTCCGGTGAAGACCGGCGGCTCGGCGTCGACCACATGCTGGCGCACGGCCGACTTGATGCCGTCCGCGCCGATCAGCAGCTCGGCGCGTTCTATCGACCCGTCGGCGAAAGCGACCTCGATGTGATCGTCGGCTTCGCGGATCTGCTGCGCGCGCATGCCCAGCCGTAGCGCATTGGCATCCAGCGCATTGAGCGCGTCGAGCAGGGCGCGGTGCAGATCGACGCGATGGATCTGGTAGTAGGGCGCGCCGTGTTTTTCGGCGTGTGCGGCGCCCAGCTTGATTTCATGGAGCAGCTCGCCGTCGTTGTAGCGGCGGAATTCGAACGACAGGGGTTTGACGCCTTCGGCTTCCAGCGTAGGTTTGAGACCCAGATCGAACAGGACTTTGGTGGCGTTGGCGCTCATCTGCACGGCGGCGCCGACCTCGCCCAGCGCCGGGGCCTGCTCGTATACGCGCACGTGATGACCGCGGCGAACCAGGCTGGCTGCGGCGGCCAGGCCGCCGATGCCGGCGCCGATCACGATGATGTCCATGGTGTCTCCTCCGATGGGATGATCGTCGTTATTAGTTAGTTTGCTAACACAGTATATGCCGGCATCGTGCCATGACAAAAGGCTGCGTATAAAATTTTGCGATGACTGCCACCCGTTCTCCTGCGCCTCAGGCGCCTCCCCTCATCTACGACCGCCCCGGGTTTCTGCTGCGTCGCGCCCATCAATTGTCGGTCGGCCTGTTCGAGCGGCACTGCGCGGAGTTCGGATTGACGCCGCCTCAGTACGGGGTGCTCAGTGTGCTGTCGTACGCGCCGGATATCGACCAGATCACGCTGGCCAAGGCGCTGGGGTACGACAAGGTGACGGTTTCGCACATCGTGCGGGGACTGGAGGCACGCAGCCTGCTGACCCGCGACTCCAGCAGCGCGGGCCGGCGCAGAATGGTCATGCGCCTGACTCGCCAAGGCAAGACGTTGCTGCGGCAGACCGCTGCCGGGGCGGCGCGCGCCCACGACGAATTGCTGGGGCCCTTGCCGCCGGATGAGCAGGGCCATTTGCTGCGCCTGCTCGATCAGCTGTGCTCGGCGCTCGAAGACCAGGCCCGCGCGCCCATGGTGAAACTGCCGCCCCAGCCTTAAGCGCGATATGGCGCCACACTTCGGTCTACAACGAAGCATGGGGTGAAGAAAGTCGGCGACGATGCAGGCTCTACAGAAGGAGCGCCACCATGTCGTTGACCTGCTTTATCCGCTATGAGCTCGATCCTTTCCAGCTTGAGGCCTTCCGCGAATATGCGCAAAACTGGGGCAGGATCATTCCCCGCTGCGGCGGGCATCTGGTCGGTTATTTTCTGCCGTCGGAGGGGACCAACTACGAGGCCTGGGGGCTGATTGCGTTCGAAAATCTGGCCGCCTATGAGGCCTATCGCAAGCGCCTGCGCGCTGACGCCGAAGGCCGGGCGAACTTCGAATTTGCCCAGCGCAATCGCTTTATTCTGCGTGAGGAGCGCACGTTTACCGAGGTCGTTGCGGAGACTTTCGGCAAGCCTGCCGTGCAGTGACGCATGATGGCATGGCTCGTCGGCGCCAACGCGCCGCGGCCAAGCCTCGGCAGGCAGCGCAAATGCTCGGGTCGATTCTGCCTTGCGCAATTACTCGCAGATCGACGCCAGATTGACCGGATGATCGACCAGATGCCGCAGGCCACGCTCGACGATCTCCAGCATGACCACATTCGGATGCGCCTGGCGCACCCGATCTCCGTCTATGCCGCGACCCAGGAACGAGTAGATGCGGTGAAAGTTCTCGGCAACGAATGGCGTCAGCGCATCGAAGAACGAGTCGCGATACAGCAGAAGACTGCCGCTTGCCACAGGGTTTTCCGTCACTCTGAACGAATTATTGATGTCTTGAGGCCATCCTGGCAGCGAGATGTCGTGCGCCTGCCGCGGCTGTATGTTGTCCAGCTGCACTGTGTGGTCACGGAAATAGCCGGGCAGATCGAGCAGGTTGACCGCGATGTCGCCGCCCGCGGACGGCGAGGTGCGGATTCGGTAGCTGTCCAGACGGGTTCCGACCGCATTGGCGAGCACGCCGTCTTGCATCAGGCGCTTTGCAATGGCCTGGTAACCGAAGAACGCCCCTAGCTCGTTCCAGTGGGTATCGGTCCGGTAGTACAGCTCCCGGGTCTGGGCGGCTTTGGCGGCCTGCTCGGGTTTGCGCAGATCGATGATGCGCAACTGCGGATCTGCCGCCTGCAGATAGGCTTCCAGCTGATCGGCCTGGGTGACCGCGTTCGGCGGCGGCGGCATCAGGAGCTTTTCCGGATAGACGGTCTGTTTGTCCGGGGCAATCACGAGGTAGAAAGGGATGCGGCACGCCGCCAGGTGCTGGCGCACGCTCGACAGATTGTCGGCAATGGTCTTCAGATCCGAGGGCAGAAACAGATCCTTGCCGTACAGGGATGCAAAATGCAGATGCCCGGGCGTGTAGTTTTCGTCGTAGAAAAGCCAGTTGTCGCGGCCCACCACGACCTGCTGGTTCATGGGCATGCCGGTGCGGGCCATCTGCAGCCGCGAACCGTAGTACACCAGCGCATCGCGCATGCCGTACCGATCGCTGAACCAGCGCTCGAAATCCTGGGCCCAGTGAATGGACCAGCGGGGAAAGGCTTCCAGCCTGCGGTTTTCATGCGTGCGGGGGGCGAAACTCGCGCGGCCGAACCAGGCGATCGGCAGCAGCAGCAGCCCGAAAAAAACCGCCATGGCCGCGAAGCGATTGAGCACCCGCATGAACGAGCGGTGTTCCGCGTTGCGGCGAGCGTCAGTGTGTGCCTGCATTTTTGATCGGCTCAGAAGCGGAAGTAGATAAAGGGGTTGTATTGCCCCATGGCGATCGACATGCAGCTCAGTATCAAGGCCGGGGCGATCAGCGCCGCGCGTACCCATCCGTCCACGGCATAGTCGGCCAGGCGCTGCCACGCGGGTTGCAGCGCTTTTTCCATATGGGGGTAGACACCCAGCGCCAGAATCACCGCCCCGACGGTCAGCAGCAGGTTCTGCGTCGAATAGATCGATTGAACCGTGACCGTCCATTGCTCCGCAGGCCAGTGCCCGATCAAGGCGAGCACGTATTGCAGCGCCTGCCCTAGCGACGCGCTGCGGAAAAACACCCAGGCGAACATCACCACGAGTACGGCATAGAGCGTTCCGGCCACGCGCGGTATTTGCACCTGCAGATGCCTGCCAAAGCGCTCAAGCATGAGAAAGAAGCCGTGTATCGCGCCCCAGACGACGAAGCTCCAGCTGGCGCCATGCCAGAAGCCGGTCAGCAGGAAAACGATCCACAGATTGAGCAGCGTGCGCGCCTCGCCTTTGCGGTTTCCTCCCAGCGGGATATACACATAGTCGCGGAACCAAGTCGAGAGCGAAATGTGCCAGCGGTGCCAGAAGTCCTGCATGGAACGGGCGCTATACGGATAATTGAAGTTCTCCGGAAAGCGAAAACCGAACATCCGGCCCAGGCCGATGGCCATGTCGGAATATCCCGAAAAATCGAAGTAGATCTGCAGGGTGTAGCAGACCAGGCAGATCCAGGCGACCAGCGCTCCCAGGTGATCGGCCGGCGCGTCGAAGCCGGCGTCGGCGACCATGCCGAGCTGATTGGCGATCAGCACTTTCTTGGCCAGTCCCATCGTGAACCGTACGCAGCCCGCGGTGATGTCTGCGACGCTGACAGACCGCCTGGGCAGTTGCGTGTAGATGTCCTTGTATCGAATGATCGGCCCGGCGATGAGCTGCGGGAACAGCATGATGTAGAGGCTGTACTCGATGATGTTTCTATTGGGCTTGGCGTTGCGGCGGTAGATGTCGATCAGGTACGAAATGGCGTGGAAGGTATAGAACGAAATGCCGATGGGCAGGGGAACGGGCCGCAGTTCGATCGCGGTCATGCCGGCCGGCGCGAGCAGGACGTTCAGGTTGTCCACGAAGAAGTTGCCGTACTTGAAGAAGGCCAATATCAGCAAATTCACGGCCACCGCGGCGAGCAGGATCGCCTTTCTCGAGCGGCTGCGATCCATCAGGCGGGCGCCGTAGAAGTTGATCGCGACCGAGACCAGCATCAGAATCACGAAACGAGGCTCGCCCCAGGCATAGAAGACAATGCTGGCCAGCGCCAGAAGCGGATTGCGCAGGCGCTGGGGAAGCAGGTAATAGGCGAGAAAGGTGACGGGGAGAAAAAGCCCCAGGAACACGATATTGCTGAAGACCACGACGAACCTTTGGACGGTTGTTCTATTTCTGCGGCAGGGAAGGCCGATAAAGTTACGGATTGTAGCGGGACGCAGGCCGATGTATCGGGCGAGCCGCTGACACGTATTGAAATTGCCCGCGCTTCGCGCCCGGTGCGCATCGCGGAACTCCGCCCTACACTGGGCGTCCAAACCTCACATCAACCGGCCTTTGCCGGATGTGCCGCCGAGTCACCTCATAACCCCTCGGCACTGGAGCGCACCATGAAACCGATCTTGAAAGCCGCCGCCGTTGCAACGGTCGCCGTGGGTCTGGCCACGGCCAGCATGAGCGCCAACGCCTGGGGGCGCTACCACGGCGGCCCCGGACCTCTGGTAGTGGGCGCCGCATTGGGCGCAATGGTCGGGCTGGCGGTGGGCGCCGCCGCCCAGCCGGTCTACACCGCTCCGGCACCCGTCTATTACGCGCCTCCGCCTCCTCCCCCCGTCTACTATGCCCAGCCCGTCTACGCGCAGCCGGGCTATTACTATCCTGCGCCGGTCGTGGTGCATCCCCGAGTCGTTTACGCGCCGTACTGACGCAAGCGTCTCGCATCGGGCGGCCGACGGGCCGCCATAACGGGTACCCGCGCAAAAGGGCTGATCTGCAAAGATCGGCCCTTTTGCTTTGCTGCGCGTTTTTTCTCCGGCGCAGATCCGCATCGGGTAACTACTGACAAATCTCCGATCTTCCTGCCAGCTAGCCGAGAGGTTGCCCTCCTTAGCATTCATCGCTCGTCCGGACATCGATTCGGACGCCAAGGACAACAACCAAACTCAGGAGACAGCGGATGAAAATTCGCAGGATATCGTCTGGTCATGCACGTCGCGGCCCGGCCAAGGGCACACCGTTCCGGTTGAGCATGCTGTGCTGTGCGCTCGCCGGTCTTACCGCTATGTCGGGTGTGGCTCACGCCGACGAGCTGGGCGACCTCAAAGCCCAGATCCAGGCTCTGTCGGCGCAGCTGAACCAGCTCGAAGCATCGCAGAAGAAGACGAATGAAGCGGTCAAGGCCGTGTCGACCGCCTATCCTCCCCTGGTCGCTGCGCCCGGCAAGCAAGCCCCGGATCTGACGCCGACCCGGGCCGAGAAGCAGATGCTCGATGCTGAATATGTCCGTCGCGGCACGATACCTGGCTCGTTCATCGTGCCGGGCACCAACACATCGCTCAGCGTCGGCGGTTTCGTCAACTTCCAGGGCATCTACGATCCGACGGAAAACCTCGGGCCGAAGTTCTCGATCGGCAATCTCGATCCGACCGGCAGTTCCGCGCGCAAGCAGTCGCAGGGCAGTTTTCACTTCCAGGACAAGGTTTCGCGGCTTGTAGTCGGCACCAGCACGCCGAGCCCGTACGGCCCGGTCACGACCAACTTCGGGCTCGACTTCTACGGCTACGTTCCCGGCGGCGACAACAATCAGGCGCTGCAGAACAATAGCTGGGGCGCGCGCATCGTCACGGCGTACGGCACGATCGGCCACTTCCTCGTCGGTATGGCGAACTCGAACTTCATCGACGACCCCGATACGCCGGAAACGTTCGACAACGCAGGCCCGGCGGGCATCCCCGCGGAGCGCCTGCCGCAGTTGCGCTGGACAAAGCCGCTCAGCTACGGCGGCGATCTGTCGTTCTCGCTCGAAAATCCGCAGACGGGCTATCAGGACACGCAAGGCAACATCGAGTCCTGGACCAAGAGCAACACGGTGCCGGACTTTACCGCGAAGTACGAACGCGAAGGCCCCTGGGGACACTTCCAGGTCTCGGGCGAGGCGCAGGATCTGGGCTTCACCGACAAAAACGGCGTGCGCACAAGATTCTTTGCGCCCGGCGGCCTGATAGGCGCGACCATCAACGTGCCCAAGATCGGCGGCGGCTATAGCGAGGACAACTTCGGCGGCCAGGCCTGGTACGGTGCGCTCGGCCACTATCTGCCCGACGATTTCGGCGCGAATGGACCGTCCGCGCTCGCGGTCAACGACGGCACCTCGGCGAACCCGACGGGGGCGACCCAGTTCGAACTGCAGCCGGTCATGGGCGGCACGCTTTTCTACCAGCACTGGTGGACTTCGAAGCTGCGCTCGACGCTCGCGTTTGGCTACAACCACCAGCGGCTCGCCGCATTCCTCCCGGCCGATACCAACAATGCGGTCACCACCAAGACGGTGCATTTGAACCTGATCTACCGCCCGATCAAGACGGTCGATCTGGGCGTAGAGGTGGCCTGGGGGCAGAAGACGTTCCAGGCCTCGACAGGCTACGGCAAGGAATCGGCGCGGCGTATCGAAGTCGGCGGTATCTGGCATTTCTGATGCTGCCTGCGCAGCAGGCGCGCCAGGGCAATTTCCCCGCCGGCATTCGGCGCCGGCGGGTTCATTCTGGATGTGTAAGGTTGATTAGTTATGGCTGAAATTTTGGCTGGGAAAGGCAGCGTGCAGTTCACGCACGTGACCAAGCGCTTTCCAACGCGGGACGGCATCGAGAAGACCGTCCTGCGCGATGTGAATCTCGTGATCGAACCCGGTATGTTCTGCGCGGTGGTCGGCCCCACCGGCTGCGGCAAATCGACCACCCTGACGCTGGCGGCCGGTCTCTATCGTCCCAGTGAAGGAAACGTGCGGGTATCGGGACGCGAGGTCGACGGTATTACTCAAGGCACCAGCTTTGTGTTCCAGAGCGACGCCTTGATGCCCTGGAAGTCGATTCTCAAGAACGTCGCGCTGGGCCCGACGTTTCGCGGGGTTCCGAAGCAGCAGGCGCTGGAAGAGGCGCGCGAATGGCTGCGCACGGTCGGACTGGCGGGTTTCGAGAACTATTACCCCTACCAACTCTCGGGCGGCATGCGCAAGCGCGTGAGCATGGCGGCCGCGCTCATCAACAAGCCGTCCATGCTGCTCATGGACGAGCCGTTCTCGGCGCTCGACGTGCAGACGCGCGCCATCATGTCCAACGAGCTTCTGACGCTCTGGGAGAAGACCCGTCCGTCGGTGATCTTCGTGACGCACGATCTGGAAGAGGCGATCGCGCTTGCCGACCGCGTCGTGGTGATGACGGCCGGGCCGGCCACGGTCAAGGCGGTATTCGACATCGATCTGCCGCGCCCGCGCGGCCAGGTGCAGGACATTCGCTTCCAGCCGCGCTTTCTGGACCTCTATCAGCAGATATGGGAGTCGCTGCGCGAGGAAGTGGCGCAGGCCTATTCGCGGTCGCCCGCGGCATCGAAACTCATGGGAGCGACGGCATGAGCACCGTGAACGCAATCAAGAAAAACGAAGGAGCCTCGAGCTCCAGCCCGACCGCGGTCGCCGCGCGCCGCGCCGCGCAACGGCGCAGGCTTTCCATTTTTCTGGGACGCGTGGCGCTTTTCATTCTGGTGATCGGCGGCTGGCAGCTGACGACGCAGCTCGGAATTCTCGATCCGTTCTTTTTCGGCTCGCCCGGCGGCATCGTCTTGCGGCTGTGGGACTGGATCCAGCACGGCACGGCCTACGGATCTCTCTGGGAGCAGATATGGGTCACGCTCGAAGAATCTCTGCTCGGCTTTGCCGTGGGCGTGGCAAGCGGCGTGGTGTTCGGCGTACTGCTGGGCGAGAGTCCGTATCTGGCGGAGGTCGTCGGTCCCTACATCAAGGTCGTGAACGCGCTGCCGCGCATCGTGCTCGGCTCGGTGCTGGTGATGTGGCTGGGCCTGGGCATGCCGTCCAAGGTCGTGCTGGCCGCGGTTCTGGTGTTCTTCGTCGTGTTCTTCAACGCGTTCCAGGGGGTGCGCAGTGTCGACCGCAATCTCGTGGCGAATTCGCGGATCCTCGGCGCATCTCGGCTGCAGATCGTGTGGCACGTGATCTTCCCCTCGGCCATGACCTGGATCATCGCGAGCCTGCACGTGGCGCTCGGCTTCTCGATCATCGGCGCGATCGTCGGCGAGTTCCTCGGCGCGCAGCGCGGCCTGGGCCTGGTGATCGCAACCGCCCAGAACACGTTCGACGCCAACGGCGTGTTCGGCGCGATGCTCATCATCGGCATCGTCGCGCTGTCCGCGGAGGCGCTGATGTCAATACTCGAAAAACGCCTGCTGTCGTGGCAGCCGCCCTCGTCACACGACGGCGACGTGCCCGGCGTCTGATCGGCCGGCGATGGCGCAACAAAGCATTCGATTCATTAGAGGCCGGAGTGCCGGCCTCGCATAACCAAGGAGATGAAGTCATGAAGGAGAAATTCCCGTTTTCGAAGACCCTGGCCGGCCTGATGTGCGCGGCCGGCCTGATTTGCGGCCAGGCCGCGACGGCGGCGCCGCTGCCCAAGGTCACGATGATGGTGGGCGGCATCGACAAGCAGATCTATCTGCCGTATTCGCTGGCGCAGAATCTGGGCTTTTTCAAGAAGTACGGCGTGGACATGGAATTGTCGACCGAGCAGTCGGGCGGCGTCGGCGCCGAGGATGCGATGGTCTCGGGCCAGGTCGATATGGCGGGGGCTTGGTATGTTCATACGATCGACTTTCAGCAGCACGGCAAGGCCGTCCTGGACATCGTCCAGCTAAGCGGCGCTCCGGGCGAGCGGGAGATGTGCGCGACGAAGTCGGGCGTCAAGACGCCCGCCGACTGGAAGGGCAAAGTGGTCGGCGTGACCGACCTGGGCTCGGGCACCGATGACCTCACGCTGTACCTCGCGGCCCGCTACAAGCTCGGCCTGCACGACTTTTCGCGCGTCGGCGTCGGCGCCGGCCCGACGCTCATCGGTGCGCTCCAGCACGACCGCATCGTGTGCGGGATGACGACGCAGCCGACCGTCAATGCCATCGAGAAGATGAAGGTCGGCTATTCGGCGATGGATCTGGCCACGGCGGACGGCGTGAAGAAGTGGCTGGGCGGCTATTGGCCGACGGCGGCGGTGCTCGCCCGCACGGATTGGGTCAAGGCGCATCCGAAGGAGACGCAGGCGGTCGTCAACGCGATGGTCGCGACGATGCGCTGGATCAGCACGCACAGCGCCGCGGAGATCGCCGATCACCTGCCGCACGATTTCGTCAGCAACCAGCTTTCGACCAAAGACGAGTATGTGAAGGCGCTTGCGATGGACAAGGGCCAGTTCCTGCCGGACGGCCTGATGCCTGAGGGTGGTCCGCAGACGGTGCTGGCGGTGGAAAAATTCGCCGGCAAGATTGCCAAGCCGGTCGATCTGGGCGTGACCTATACGAACGAGTACGCCATCAAGGCGAACGCGATGCTCGCGAAGGAAGGCGGCGCGAAATAGCCGAGCGACGCCGTTCTGGCCAAGACCTGGATCAACTATGCTCTAGGTTCCCGTGAGTCCATCTGAACGACCGGTTCGGCGTCGCAAGCCGTTCCGGTCTTTCGTTTGATTGTGAATAGAGCAATGAAACTGCTGCTCGTGGAAGACAACGAGGAGTTCGCCCTCTGGCTCAGCAAGGCGCTTCGCACGGAGCGCTTCGAGGTCGATTGCGTCTATGACGGCGCGACGGCGATCTCGCGTCTCGAGCAATCGCAGTACGACCTGCTGCTGCTGGATCTGCGATTACCCGGCATGGACGGCCGCAACGTGCTGCGCAGCATCCGGCGGCGGCGCAACGACATGCCGGTTCTCGTGGTGACGGCAAACGCCTCGATCGATGTGAAAGTCGACTGCCTCGACATCGGCGCGGACGACTATGTCGGCAAGCCGTTCGAGATGCGCGAGCTCGTGGCCAGGATCAAGGCGCTGATCCGTCGGCACGGACGCAGCAGTCAATCGATAGTCCAGTGCGCGGACTTGCAATTCGATCTCGACATGCAGCAATTCCGCCTGGGCGATCGGCTGCTCGAACTTACGCAGCGCGAGCATCGCGTGCTCGAGTCGCTCATTCTGCGCCAGGGCAAGACGATCACGAAAACGCATCTGGTCGCGCAAGTATTCGAGCTGGGCAGCGAAGCGGGCGAGAGCGCGATCGAGACCTATATTTACCGGTTGCGCCGCAAGCTCTCCGGAGCGCAGGCGCGGATCATCACGCTGCGCGGCATCGGCTACGTGCTCAAGGACGGCGCCGGTCCGACATGAAGCGATTGCGCGTACGCCTGGTTCTATGGGTGCTGATACCGATGATCGTCGCGCTGGCGCTGACGACGGCGCTGTCCTGGCGCAATGCACGCGACAACGCCCTGCTGCTGCAAGACAGACGCTTGCTCGCATCGGCCGAAATGATGGCTGAGCAGGTGCGCTGGATAGACGAAGCGCTGATAACCGATACGCCGCCGGCGGCATTGCGCATGCTCGCCTCGAAAGAGCACGACCGCGTTTATTTCCAGGTGCGCGCGCTTCCCGACGTGCTGCTCGCTGGCTGGCCGGACTTGGGCAGCCTGCCGGTTCCGGCGGACGGCGAACCCAGCTACGGCAACACCGCCTATCGCGGACAGACGCTGCGGATGGTCACGATCACGCGCCGCTTATATCGCAACGGACAGACCACGACCGTGCTTGTCTCCGTGGCCCAGGGCTTGAAGTCGTTTTCGCAATTTGCGGCCAATCTCTGGCAGCCGGTGCTGCTGCAGGAATCCGCGCTGCTGACGCTGACGCTGGTGCTGATGCTGGTCGGCCTTACCTTCGAGCTCAAGCCGCTCCTGAAGCTGCGCAAGGATCTGCAGGCGCGCGAGGCCGACGATCTCACGCCGCTCGATACGATGCAGCTTCACCGCGAACTTTGGCCCGTCGTCGATACGATCAATCAATATGTCGCGCGGCTGACGCGCCAGCATGAGATCCAGAAGCGCTTCATCGCCGACGCGGCGCACCAGCTGCGCACGCCGATCGCGCTGATGAGCACGCAGCTCGATTACGGAAGCCGACTTCAGTCCGACGACGAACTGCGCGAGATCCTGGCTTCGGTCCGCGCGAATGCGCGGCGCTTGAAGGATCTCGTCAACCAGTTGTTGATCCTGTCTCAGGCCGAAGCGAGCCGGGACGCCAATCTGCCGCGCGAATCCGCGAGTCTGCTCGATCTCGCACACGAGGTTCTGGTTGGCCTGTCGGTATTGGCCGACGACAAGGGCATCGATCTCGGGCTCGATGCCGACAGCGTCGACGTCACCATCATGACCTGTCCGAGGCTGTTGCACGAGCTGTTGTTCAATCTCGTCGATAACGCGGTGCGCTATACGCCGCGGGGCGGTCATGTCACGGTTTATGCGGGGTGCGCCGAAGGGTGGGCGATTCTGCGCGTTGACGATACCGGGCCGGGTATTCCCGCCGAGCTTCGATCACGTGTTTTCGAACGCTTCAGCCGAGGCAATAGGTCGGACAGCGGCGGGTTCGGACTTGGCCTTGCGATCGTCGGCGAGACGGCAAGAGTGTGCAGGGCCGAGGTCGAACTGGCAGACGGACAGCAGGGCAGAGGACTATGCGTTATTGTCCGATTGCCGCTGGAAACGGATGGTTCATCGCCAGAGACCCCGTAAAAACGGGGCGCGGCAACTGCAGCGGGATATGTCGCCGCCGCAGAGACAAGGAGGAGAGAGTTGCATGAGCATGAGGAGACTGGGAATTGCCGCAGCGGCCTTTGCGCTGGGGGCATGCGTGCTTGCAGGCCGCGCCGACGCGGCTGAAAAAATCACTATCATGGTCGGCGGCATCGACAAGATCATTTATCTGCCAGCCGTGCTGGCGCAGCGTTATTTCAAGCAGCACGGGCTCGACATCGACGTCGTGACGGAATCCGCGGGAGTCGATGCGGAAGATGAAATGATCGCAGGCGGGGTGCAGGGCGTCGTGGGTTTCTACGACCATACGATAGACCTGCAGGCCAAGGGCATCGAGGTGGAGTCGCTCGTTCAATTTTCCGACGTGCCCGGCGAAGCCATGCTCGTGTCCGGCCAGGCTGCCGCGACGATCAGGTCGCCCGCCGATTTCAAGGGGCAATCGCTGGGCGTAACTTCTCTGGGCTCATCGACCGATTTTCTTACCGAGTATCTGGCGGCTCAGGCGGGGCTCGATCATGACGACTACCAGCTGCAGGCGGTGGACGCGGGAACGACATTCATCAACGCGATGCACGAGAACCGCATCGTGGCGGGCATGACGTCCGAACCCACCGCGTCCCGGCTGATATCGAGCGGTCAGGCGCAAGTGCTCATCGACATGCGCAATGCCGACGGCGTGCGCAGCGCGCTCGGCGCGCTTTATCCGTCCAGTTGTCTCTACATGCCCAGTAGCTGGGTGAACGCGCACCGCCGCGAGGCGGCGGAGCTCGTCAAAGGTTTCGTCATGGCATTGCGGTATCTGCACACGCACAGCGCCGAGCAAATAGCCGCTCTGTTGCCGCGCAGCTATTACGAGAGCGTGGGCAAGGCGCGCTACGTGAAAGCGCTCGAAGCGTATCTGCCGTCGTTTTCCGCCGATGGTCGAATGCCCGCCGACGGCCCGCAAACTGTGCTTCGCGTGTTGTCCACGATACGCCCGGAGGTGCAGAAGGCCAATATCGACTTGGCTAAGACCTATACCGACATCTTCGTCGATAAGGTGAATAAATAGCGGTTTCTTCTTTTATTTTTATCAAATCGGCGGTTGCACAAGCTCGATGTCGCAGCCGGCCACCGGCGCTTTCCAGACGAACGGCGGGCAGGGTTCGCTTGGCGCATTGATGCGCCCCCTCATGTCTGAAAAAATGGGGGCCGACAATAACCATAATCCCAATAAATCGGCCATGTCGGTTGGACCCACCCCCTACGATGAGCTGGCCCTATTGCGCCGGGAGCTGGCGCGCGAGCGTCAGGCCCGCCTGGAAGCGGAAGCCTGTCTCGCGGACGGCCTGCGCGAGCTTTATCTGCGGGAGCAGGAAGTCGGCCTGCTGGAGGCGATCGCCGCTCTGATCGACCACACGGCGGACGCGGGTGCGGCGGTCGAGTCAGCCCTGGAGCGCATCTGCCGCCATACCTTATGGTCCGTCGGCCATCTCTTTGCCGTTGACGCTGCAGCGCCAGGCGCCGAGCCTCGGCTGACATCGTCGGGGATCTGGCATTGCTTCGATCCGGAGCGCTTCGAGAGATTGCGCGTGGCCAGCGTCGAAGACGAAGATGCGACCTATGACCGCCTGCCGGGACAGGCGCTGGGCACGGGCCGGCCCGCCTGGACGCTCGATATTGTGCAGGATGAGGACTTTTCGCGCGCAGCCGTGGCGCAGCAGGCGGGACTGCGGTCTGCGTTTGCCTTTCCGGTGCTGCTGGGGCGCGAGGTCGTGGCCGTGCTCGAATTTTTCTCGGATCGCGACGAGGAACCGGGCGAATCGCTATTGCACAATATGGCGCAAATCGGCGTCCAGCTGGGTCGGGTGATCGAGCGGCAGCGCTTCGAGGCCGCCTTGGGCAATCGCGGGCAAGTGCAGATTGCGTCGGATCAGAACGCACAGCTGCGCGAGCAGTTGCATCTGATGAACGACATTCTGGCGTCGGTGACGCAAGGCGTCGCCTATGAAGACGCGCAGGGCCGGCTTCATTCCTACAACCGGCAATTTCTGGAACTGCTCGATATATCCGGGGCCTACGCGGAAAGTCTGCCGGCGATGCGGGACATCACGCGCGCCATTCTCGATCCCAAAAAGCGCAAGGCGCTGTTCGTCCTGAACGGCAAGTCGTCGGACGACACCGGTTGGGAAAGGCTGGATGGCGATCTGATCGGATACGAGTGGGACCACTCGAAAAACTACATCCTCGACATGACCTCGGGTTACGTCCTGGAAATGCGCCGCCAACCCCTTGCGACGGGCGGCTACGTATGGGTGCTCATCGATGCGACGCATCATATCTACACGCAGGAATCTCTGCGCGAGAGCGAGGCGCGCTGGCGCAGCCTCACGCATTTATCGGCCGATCTGTACTGGGAGTTGGACTGCGATTTGCGCATCACGAAGATCGAGGGCCAGGGCACGTCGAATATGCAGTACATGTCCAGCCTTCTCGGCAAGAGTGCGGGCGTGCTGCGGGACGTGCGGAACATGTCGGTCGATTTCGACGAGCAGCGCGCGCTGATGAATGCGCACCGATCGTTTCACGAACTGGAGCTGCAGCTGCCTGGCGGCAACGGCGAGTGGACCTGGGTCTCGATCAGCGGCGAGCCGAAATACGATGCTGGCGGGCGGTTCGCCGGCTATCGCGGCGTGATGCGCGACATTGCCGAACAAAAGCGTGCGCAAGAAGAAATCAGGCAACTCGCGTTCTACGACGAGCTCACGGGCTTGCCCAATCGTCGCCTGATGTTCGATCGCCTGGAGCGCGCCCAGGCGGTCAGCGCGCGCGAGGGCACGTACGGCGCGCTGATGTTCATCGATCTGGACAACTTCAAGAAGATCAACGACACGCTCGGGCACAAATGCGGCGATCAGCTTCTGGTCCAGGTGGCCGCGCGTCTGCGCGACAGCCTGCGCACCAGCGACACGCTCTCGCGCATGGGCAATGACGACGCTGCCCGCCTGGGCGGCGACGAGTTCGTCGTGGTGCTCGACGGCCTGGCCGGCGGGCGCGAAGAAGTCGCCGCGAAAGTCGAAATCGTTGCGAACAAGGTGCTGGCGACCTTGAACAGGCCCTACGACCTGGACGGGCAGCCGGTGCGCAGCACACCCAGTATCGGTGTCGAACTGTTCCGGGGGCGTAGCGAAAACCTGGCCGAGCTGATGCGCCGAGCCGACCTGGCCATGTACCAGGCCAAGTCGCAGGGCCGCAACAGGGTCTGCTTTTTTACCGAGGCCATACAGGCGCAGGCCTCGTCATAGCGGGTGCGGCGCGCGTTTTTGCGTCGAACACGTCGTGCGGTACGGGGTCAGGCCGCCAGATGCACCTTGTTGCGGCCCAGATGCTTGGCGGAATAGGCGGCGGCGTCGGCTCGGGCCATCGTGGTGTCGATGGATTCGCCGTCTTGATGCTGCGCCACACCGATGGACACCGTGATGCGCACGGGCGGATCGTTGATGAGCGGCGTGCTTTCGAGACTGGCGCGGATGCGGTTGCCGGCATGCGAGGCGGCTTCTACCGGCGTGTCGGGCAGCAGGATGACGAACTCTTCGCCGCCGTGCCGTGCAAACAGGTCTTGCGAGCGCAGCAGGCTGCGCACGTGCTCGGCAAAGGCGCGCAGCACGCGGTCGCCGACCTCGTGGCCGTAGGTGTCGTTGATCTGCTTGAAGTGGTCGATGTCGATCATCAGCACCGACAGCTGGCGCGCGCTGTGGACGACGCGGCTTTGCCAGGTGACCAGAGCGCTGTCCAGCACGCGGCGGTTGGCCAGGCCGGTCAGCGGATCGGTGGTGGCGTCGAGCTTGGCCGCGCGCAATCTTTCGCGCAACTGCTCGGTGAGCATTGCATTTTCGAGCTGCAGCCGCAAGCCGTGCAGGATTCGGGCTGCTGTCCGCTGAGCATGGATATGAATGAACAGCATGAAAAGCGCCATGCCGGCCATTAGCTTTAACGCCTGGACGTAGGCGTCGTCATGGCGGTAAAGGCAGTTGGCGGCCACCATGGCATAGATCGCCAGGCTGTGGAAGCGATAGGCGCGGATGTGGCTTATGAAGACGGGCGCTACCAGCGCGGTGACGCCGCACAGCACGACGATCAGGCCCAGGTAGACATGCTCGTCCACAACGAGAAAGAGCAGGCTCGAACCCCAGGCCAACCCGTCGAGCACCACGGCCAGATACAACAGCCAGCCGTCGCGGGCGACGGTGATGTGCCTGCGCGCGAGGCGGGTGAGGATGGCTAGGCTTGCCAGCCAGGCCAACGCGATGAGGCCGAGCCAGCCTAGAAGGAGCTGCTGCGTGGTTTCGCCCCAGACCAACCATGACACGAACAGCCAGCCTATCGGGCAGGCTAGCAAAGCCTTGCGGAATTGCTCGACGCACTGCTGGAAGCCCATCTCGAGCGCAGTGTCGAGCGAGGCGTAGGGATGCGTAGGCGCGTCGCCGGCGTATGCGGTCGGGGGCATGGCTCCGGGCAGATGAAGGTAAATACGCAAGCATAGCGATTTTAGGGCTCGTGCGCCTACCCCCCATTTGATCTGATTACTTTCCGGGGTAGCTGACCTCCATCCCCGCGCGGACATCCTGCTGGATGCCGTATTGCGCGAACGGGTAGCGCAACCCGTTCCCGGCCAGGGCGTGCATGCCTGCGACGGCCTGCTCCAGCATGGCCGGCGGCAGCGCCATCAGCATCTCGTCGTCCAGGACGCCGCCGTAGCGGCGCTCGGCGAAGCAGGGAATCGACAGGCTCGGCTTGCCGGTCTTGAGAGCCCGGCCCCAGGAGTCGGCACAGGAAGACTCTCCGACCACGCTCCAGTCGAAACGCCGGTACCCCGACCACTGCAGCCCGTTGATGAAGTACATCATGGCGCCGGGCGTGGCGTAGAACAGGGCGATCTGCGGGACGATGCGGCCGGCGGCGAGCGGGGACACCACCAGCGCTTCATACTGGCCGTCCGCCACGCACGCCATGGCGGCCTGGTGGGCGCGGGCGTCTTCGATCGTGGCGTACCAGACGCCCGCCATGTGCCGGCCGGACGCCCATTCGGCGTCTTTGGCGCTGCCCAGGCCGACCACCGACCGGCATTGCGCGCCGACCAGATCGTCAGCGGTGACGCCCAGCGTAAACCCCAGCCGGGCGGTCTGCCCCACGATCTGGTCCATGGTGTGTATCGCCTTGGGGCGGCGTATGCGGGGAACGGCCTCCATGTCCTCGCGCCGTTCACACAGCTTCATGCCGAACGGGATGCTGCGCAGCTTGAGCAGATGCTCGAGCTCGGCCGCCAGTTTTGCCAGATCGCTGTCCATCAGTGCCGCTCCTCGTGATGTCGACGGACTACGTTACGGCCGGGAGGACGGCGGCGCAAACCGACCGGGCAACGTTTCACGGCAGCCGCTGTATTGCGGGCAGCGCTGCGTCGCAATTGAGCAGCAGAATCTTCTTGACCCTGATGCGCAGGCCTTGCGGCGTGGCGGCCAGTTCGTGCTCGGCCGTGGCCGCCAGCACATGCTGAGTATCGCCCTGCGTTTCGACGTAGATGAAGGGTGTGCTCAGTGTGTAGCGACCGGCGGTTTCATCGCGGCTCGTGATTTCCGGGGCCTGCAGCACGTGCAGGCAGCGCACCGCCGGATGCAGCGAATGTGCCTTGGGGTCGTTCATGCGGTCCAGGCGCAGGCGCAGCAGCATCTTGTCTTCGTACATCAGCGCAGGCTCGTCCGCGCCGCTTTGCTGGTCGGGCGTGAGCGGCATCCAGTACAGGCCGTCGTCGGTGTAGAGCCCGTACCACTCGTCGAAGCGGCCCTGGTCGATGAGCCGGGCTTCCTGGTAGACCAGGCGGACGAGGTCCGCGTCCGCGTAGGCTTGCGTCATGGCGTCGTATCCTTGTGCCGGGATCCGTCAGGCCGGATCCATCAAGCGCAGCCAGCCGCGATACTGGTTGCGCATCATGATTTCGTTGTTGCCGTTTTCCAGCGCGAGTTCGGGCGTCTGCGCTTCGTCGGCCTTGTGGCCGCGGTGCAGGCTCACCCATTCGTTGCCGTCGCTGCCCAGGCCGATCTGCTGGCTTTCGAACAGATGCACGTCGTCGTGCGCCACCACCGACATGGGCGAGAAAACGAGGCGCACGTAGGACGCCACCCGTTGGCGCAAGCGTTGCGGCGCGCCTTTGGGCGCCAGCGCCCAGATCTCGATCAACGTACGGTCCGGACCCAGCGGCCGCAGCACGCGTATCAGCGAAGGCGACGTCTTGAACGCCGCGCTGGGGTAGAGAACGGTGTTCTGCGGCGAGAACGACAGGAGCGCGCGCGCCTGGTCCGCGCCGTAGAGTTCTGCCAGCTCGGCCTCATATTCGGGCAAGGGGGCGTAGCCGGTGTGGATGCTGGCCTTGGTGCCCAGCACGCTGTGGCCGTTGGGCAGCACCTTGGCGCCCATATCGGAATAAAAGCTGTAGCCTGCGCCGAAAGGCAGCAGCTGCTCCATGGCGAGCGAGTTTCCGGCGCCGCCCTCAGGCAGCGATTTGCCGATATTGCCGGCCGCGGCGGCGGCCGATTCGTGCGTGGAAATAGGATGCACTGTGTCGTTGATGTTCTCGAGGTACATCTTCCAGTTGCATCGCATCACGTTGCGCAGCGGGGCGCCCACCACCTCCAGTTCGCCCAGCGGCGAGCGTGCCACCATGTTGTCCAGCGTAGCCAGCGCGGCGGAATCGAAATAGCTGTCGAAGTCCGGCCCCGTCTTGCTCAGGCGCACGAACACGAAGCCCTTGTAGTCGCGCACACCGCCCGGCTCGGCCAGGCCCTGGGCCGAGGGGCTTTCCGACAGGCCGGTGCCTTCGTAGTCGTTCTTGAGCGGCACCGACATCAGCTTGCCGTCCAGCTTGTAGGTCCACGCGTGATAGGGGCAGCGCAGAAACTTGCCGGCATTGCCCTGGCGTTCGTGCAGCAGCCGGCTGCCCTTGTGCGCGCAACGGTTGAAACGCACGGCCACCGTGCCGTCGGCCTGGCGCAGCATGACGAGCGACTGGCCGGCAATCTCGGTTGCGTAGTAGTCGCCCGTCTTGGGCACCAGGCTGGCGTGGCCCAGAAACACCCAGGCGCGCTTCCACAGCCTTTCCTGTTCGAGCCGGTAGACCCTCTCGCTGAGGTAGATGTCGCGATGGACGCGGTCGGTCTGGACCAGGTCGGCCACCGATTCGCCGCCGGATTCAGGCGGCATGTGCGGGGACTGAGTCATGATGAACCTCTTGATGCATATCAGGCTGCGACGGCCGGCAGAGCTGGCGGCCACACGGCGTCGCCTGTTTCCGGCGGCACGGCCGCGATCAGTGCGCGGGTGTATTCGTGCTGCGGCGAATTGAAGACCTGCTCGGTTTCGCCGGCCTCGACCACCACGCCGCGGTGCATGACCATGACGCGGTTGCACAGGTAGCGCACCACGGCCAGATCGTGCGAAATGAAGACCAGGCCGATGCCCAGTTCGCGGTTCAGGCGCAGCAGCAGGTTCAGGATGAGCGCCTGCACCGAGACGTCCAGGCCCGAGACGATTTCGTCGGCCACCAGCATGCGCGGCGTCAGGCACAGGGCGCGGGCGATATTGACGCGCTGCTTCTGTCCGCCCGACAACTGCGAAGGCAGTCGCCCGAGCGCGCTGGGCGAGAGTCCCACGGCCTGCATCAGGCGCCGTGCGGCGGCCATGCGGTCTGCGGCCTGCTCGGATCCGGCGCCGTCGGCCTCGAGTATCTGGGTGACCAGGTCGGCGACGCGGCGGCGAGGGTTGAGCGCCGAGTCGGGATTCTGGAACACCATTTGTACGGTCTTGCGCAAGGCGCGCGCCTGCTCGGCGTCTGCGGCATGACGATCCTGGCCGTCGATCAGGATGTTGCCGCTGGTGGGCGCCACCAGTCCCATCAGCAATCGCGCCATGGAGGTCTTGCCGCTGCCGCTCTCGCCCACGATGCCCAGGAACTCGCCCGGCGCCACGGTGAACGACACCGGCTGCACAACCTGTATGGGATCGGCCTTTTTCCAGAGACTGGAGCGGCCCGGATAGCTTAGCGATACGTTGCGGAATTCGATCAGCGGCCTGGCGCGGGTTTCTCCGGCCGGCAGGGCGGGCGCGGCCCGGGCCGCGCCGCCGTCGGACGCGGGGATGATTTCCAGGCAGCGGGCCCGGCGGCCTTCGTCGCGCGGCAACAAGGCCGGCGGCTGGCGCTCGCATTCGGGTTTGCGCACCGTGCAGCGCGAGTAGTAGCGGCAGCCCTGGATGCCGGGGAAGTCGCTCACGGCCGGCATGAAGTCCGACAGCGAGGGCAGGGTCATGCGCTCGCCATGCAGTGCCGGCGCCGCGTTTTTCAGGCTGAGCGTATAGGGGTGCACCGGTGCGTCCAGCACCTGTGCCGCCGAGCCGTATTCGACGACCTCCCCGGCATAAAGCACGGCCACGCTATCGCACACGTGCGCAGCCAGGCGCAGGTCGTGCGTGATCAGGATGACGGCCGTGCCGTGGCGTCGTTGCTGTTCGCGCAGCACCCGCATGATCTGCGCCTGCGTCATCACGTCCAGCGCGGTGGTGGGTTCGTCGGCCACGATCAGCGCGGGTTCGCCGCAGAAGGCCATGGCGATGAGAATGCGCTGGCACTGCCCGCCCGACAATTGATGAGGGTAGCGCGCCAGGATGGCTTCGCCGTTGGGCAGGCCCACCTCGGCCAGGCGGTCCAGCGCCATCCGGCGCCATTGCGCCTTGGGCGCGCCCACGTGCGCCAGATGCTCGAACAGCTGCTGGCGTACGGTGAGCACCGGGTTCAGGCCCGACAGCGGCTCTTGGGGAATGAAAGCGATGCGGCGGCCCAGCAGGGCGCGATGCTGCCTGCGCGGCAGGGCCAGCAGATCCCGGCCTTCGAAGCGCACGGCGCCTTGGGTGACGGCGAAGCCGGGCGGAATCTCGCCGGCGATCACGCGTCCGGCCATGCTTTTGCCCGCGCCCGATTCGCCCACCAGGCCCAACATGGCGCCGGGTTCGACGCTTAGGTCTACGCTGCGCAGCACGTCGGCGCGCTTGCCCGCCACATCGAGCGAAAGCGTCAGTTCATGAAATTCGACGGCGGCCATGATTTACACCCGGGAGCTGTTGGCGCGAGGGTCCAGCGCCTGGCGCAGACCGTCGGACAGCAGGTTGAAGCCCAGCACCGTGATCACGATGCCCAGTACCGGCGGGATCAGGTTCCAGATGTTTTCCTGCATGACGCCGCGCGCGTCGGCGATCATCACGCCCCAGGCCACGGTGTTGGCCGGCACCGACAGGCCGACGAAGCTGAGAATGGCTTCGACCACGATGGCCACGCCCATCTCCAGGCTGAACAGCGTGATGATGAGCGGTACCAGGCCGGGCAGCATCTCGCGCAGCATGATGCGCAGGTGCGAAAAACCCATCAGACGGGCCGCGATCACGTAGTCGCGGCGCCGGATCACCAGCGCTTCGGGGCGCACTACGCGGCAAAAGCGCGTCCAGTCGACCACGATCACCGACAGAATCACATTGCCCACGCCGGGACCCAGGCCCACCATGAGGATCAGCGACAGCACCACCGGCGGGAACGACATCCACAGATCGACCAGATAGCCGATGGCGCGGTCGATCTTGCCGCCGAAATACGAGGCCAGCAGTGCCAGCGCGCAGCCCAGCAGCATGGTGCCCACGGCCGAGCACAGGCCCACCCACAGCGCCACGCGCGAGCCGAAGATCAGGCGTGAAAGCACGCAGCGGCCCAGGCTGTCGGTGCCCAGCGGATACTTCGCCAGGCCGTCGGCCATCCAGGCCGGCGGCAGCAGCGGCGAGAGCAGGTCCTGCGACAACGGATCGTTGGGCGCGATCCAGGGCGCGAAGATCGCCACCAGAACCAGCGCCAGCACGATGGCGCCGCCCGTCATGGTCTTGGGAGAATTCAGCAGCGCGCGCGCGGTCTGGCGCCAACGGCCGCTCGATTGCAGTGCCAGCGTAGACATCAGGCGTCCCTCAGCCGCGGGTTGACCACCGTGTACAGGCAGTCGACACAGGTATTGATGACCAGAATGATGACGCAGAACACCAGGGCGATGCCCTGGATCAGCGGCAGATCATGGTTGCGCACGGCCTGCACCATCAGGTTGCCCAGGCCGGGAAAGGAAAAGATCATCTCGATGAGCAGCGTGCCGCCGAACAGAAAACCGAACTGCACGCCGATGAGCGTGAGCGTGGGCAGCGCCGCGTTCTTGAACATGTGCCGCAGCACGATGCGCGCATCGGACTGGCCGCGCAGCCGCGCCACCATGGCGTACTGCTCGCCGGCCGCTTCCAGCAGGCTGGCGCGCAGCACGCGAATGATGAGCGGCGCGAAACCCAGCGCCAGCGCCAGGGCAGGCAGAATCAAGTGCGAAAAGGCGTTGGCCCAGGCATGGAAATCGCCGCGCAGAAGAAAGTCGATCAGCGCAAAGCCGGTGGTTTTGGGCGGTGCGATGTCGGCGCCGAAGCGGTCCGAGAAAGGCAGGATGGGCCACATCACGCCCAGGACGAGCATCAGGAAGATGCCCCACAAAAAAGACGGCACCGAGATCAGCAGCACCACGAAGCCGTCGGCCAGCAGCTCGCCGCGCCGCTTGTTCCGCGCGTAGAGCAGCAGGCCGCCGGGGATGCTGATGATGAGCGAGAACACCAGCGCCACGACCGACAGTTCGATCGTGGCCGGCAGGTTGGTGGCGATCAGGTGGGTCACCGTCTCGCCCGAGGTGATGGAGCGTCCCAGGTCGCCGTGCAGGGCGTGGACCAGCCAGATGCCGTATTGAACCGGCAGCGACCGATCCAGCCCCAGAGCGGCGCGCAGCGACGCGACCTCGGCCGGCGTGGCGGTGGGCGGCAGCATCATGGCCAGCGGGTCGGCCGGCAGCATGCGCAGCACCACGAAAACCACCACCGACAGCGCGAAGATCATCGGTATCGCGATGAGCACGCGCGCAAACACCTGGCGGGCTAGGACGGCAAGCATCGCTTACTTCTTCCAGCTGTACTCTTGCGGCATGATGTAGCCGGTCGGGTAAGTGTTGACGTTCAGCGTCTTTTTATAGGCGATGGTCGTCACGCTCTGGATCAGCGGGATGCTCCAGGCATCTTCGCTGGCCTTCTTCTCGATCGCCTGGTAGCCGGCGATGCGCTGGGCCTGCGGCAGCGCCGAGAGCTGCTTGAAGGTGTCGGCCAGTTCGGGCTGCTTCCAGGCCGAGAACGGCAGGGCGGGGTTCAGGATGTAGCCGGCGAAGATCTCCGGGTCGGCCGTGGCGTTGTCCCAGCTATAGAGCATGGGGCCGGGCAGCTTGGACGAATGGCTCAGTTCCATGTACTTGGCCAGAGTCACTTCCTGCAGGTCGGCCTTGATGCCGATCTGCGCCCACATCTGCACGATGGCGCGCGCCATGTCGTAGTCGCCCGGCGTCGAGCCGTTGGCCGACAGGAAGGGAATCTCCAGCGGTTTGCCGGGGCTGTAGCCGGCCTTGGCCAGCTCGGCCATGGCGGCCTTCGGGTCGTACTTGACGTCGGCGTCGGTGACATAGGCCGGCGTGCCGGGCAGGGCCAGCACCGAGATCGGCTTGGCCGTGTTGGCGAAGAAGGCGCGCGACAGGGCCTGCTTGTTGATGGCCATCTGCATGGCGCGGCGCACGTGCACGTTTTGCAGCGCGGTCACGTAGCTGGGCATCTGCACGATGAAAATCTGGGTGTACGGATAGACCTTGGACACCAGCTTGCTGTCGTTCTTCAGGCGCTCGGCGTCGCGCACCGGGATCTGCACGGCCACGTCGGCGCGGCCCGATTCCAGCATGGCCACGCGGGCCGAGGTATCGGGCACGAAGTTGAAGACCACGCGCTTGATGGCGGGCTTGGGGCCCCAGTAGCCGTCATAGGCCTCGAGCACCGCGCGCGAACCGCGCTCGTAGCTCACCAGCTTGTAGGGGCCGGCGCCGATCGGATGCGCCAGGAACCCGTCGGTACCGACCTTCTCGACATAAGCCTTGGGCAGGATGAAGGCCGTCATGAAGGCCAGCCAGTCGGGCGCCGTGGGCGTGGGGTTCTTGAAATCCATCACCGCTTCGGTGGGCGACTTGATCTCGATGTCGGACAGTTTGTTGGTGAAGGTGCTGTTGATCACCAGTTTCTTGTCGGTCTTGGGCCGCTCGAAGAAGGTGTATTTGAAATCTTCGGTGGTGAGCTTGCTGCCGTCCTGGAAGGTGACGCCGCTGCGCAGCACGATGTCCAGGCGGGTGTTCTTGTCGTCCAGCCATTTCCACGATTGAATCAGGCGCGGCGTGATCTCCAGCTTGTCGTTGATCATCAGCGGCGAGTCGAAGACGGCCTTGTAGATCGACTGGACCGCGGGCCAGGTGCCCGCGGTCGGGTCCCAGCTGGGCACGTCGACCGGGTAGGCGATCGTCAACTCGTTGCCGGCAGCCTGGGCGGCCGGGGCGATGGCGGCGCAGCCCAGCGCCATCACACACGAAGCGAGCGCTCGACGGGCAAGCGCGGACAGCGAACGGGTACTCATATGCACCTCCAAAACACGAGATCGGGATTAAGGGGTCAGCAGCGTCTCAAAACCATATACTGCATGGAAAAATTTACCAATTAGTTTAGGTTTAAAGTTAATTTATTTATTTAAAAACAGGTAGTTGTTTTTATCAAGAAGAATATATTGTTTAAGTGAAAACCCTGATTACCTCCACTGCTCATTAAGGGGATCGTTAGTCTAGGATGCGCCGACCGCGGTCTTGCGCCGAGCCGTCGAACCGCACAAAAGGAGCGTCATGCAGTCCCCTGCCAAATCCGGCAAAAAGCCCAACCTGCGCGAACGCGTCTATCAGATGCTGCGCGAGCGTATCCAGATGGGGCTGGTCGGCAGCAGCGACCGTCTGGTCGATCACGACATTGCGCGGGAGCTGCACGTCTCGCGCATGCCGGTGCGCGAGGCCCTGATGCAGCTCAAGAGCGAGGGCATGCTGGAGGGCACCGCGCGCGGCTTCATTCTGCGGCGCCATTCGCTGCAGCAGATCAACGACATTTTCGAGATCCGCATCCTGCTCGAACCGCATGCCGCCGCGTTGGCCACCGCCAACGCCGGCCCGGCCTTCCTGGCCCGGATGAAGAGCGCGCTGGACGCGGCCGAAGAGGCCTCGGATCGCGGCGATTGGGAGGCCTTTATGCGCCTGAACGCCGATTACCGGGCTGCCTGGATCGACAACGTGCCCAACCGCGCCATGGCCGACGCCATTTCCCGCTTCATCGACCACGCGCAGATAGTGCGCCTGATGACCATGCAGGACGAAACCGTCCGCGGCATCATCCTGGACGGCATGCGGGGCCTGTACGAGGCCTATCTGTCGGGCAACGCCGACCTGGTGCGCGAGCGCATGACCACGCACTGCCGTACGGCAGCGGCTTGCTACTACCAGTGTTACCGGCGTCTTTCGGGCGGCGAGCCGCCCCTGGCCCGCTGAGACGGTGCTAGACTCTGAGACCCGCGGGCCCTGCCTCGCCAGCTGAGAGCCGGGCTGCCGCGGACCGCCATGCCCATGGGCTGCCGGATTGCTTTGTCTTTCTACTGATAAAAGACCCCGAACCAAGGCTGACCGAATGTCTACCACGTCGAAGATCATCTACACCCTTACCGACGAAGCGCCCGCGCTCGCGACGTATTCGCTGCTTCCCATCGTGCAGGCCTACGCCGGCCCGGCGGGCATCGCCGTCGAAACCCGCGACATTTCGCTGTCCGGCCGCATCATCGCCACCTTTCCCGAGTCGCTGACCGAAGCCCAGCGCATCTCCGACGATCTGGCCTATCTGGGCCAGCTCGCCACCACGCCCGAAGCCAACATCATCAAGCTGCCCAACATCAGCGCCTCGATTCCGCAGCTCAAGGCCGCGATCAAGGAACTGCAAGGCAAGGGCTACACGCTGCCCGACTACCCCGACGAGCCCAAGAACGACGCCGAGAAAGACGTCAAGGCCCGCTACGACAAAATCAAGGGCAGCGCCGTCAACCCCGTGCTGCGCGAAGGCAACTCAGACCGCCGCGCGCCCCTGTCGGTCAAGAACTACGCCCGCAAGCATCCCCACAAAATGGGCACCTGGACGGCCGGCTCCAAGGCCCATGTGGCCCATATGTCGGGCGGCGATTTCTACGGCAGCGAGAAATCGGCCGAGATCGCCTCGGAGGGCGCGGTCAAGATCACCCTGCACGGCAAGGACGGTTCGGTCAAGGTCCTGAAAGAAACCACCAAGGTCAAGGCCGGCGAACTGATCGACGCGTCGGTGATGAGCAGGAAGGCCCTGCGCGCCTTCGCCGCCGAACAGGTCGCCGATGCCCGCGCCCAGGGCGTGCTGTTTTCGGTGCATCTGAAGGCCACCATGATGAAGGTCTCCGACCCGGTCATCTTCGGTCACTTCGTCTCGGTCTTTTACGAAGAGGTGCTGGCCAAGCACGCTGCCGCGCTGGCCCAGGCCGGCTTCGATCCCAACAACGGCATCGGCGATCTCTACAACCGGCTGTATACGCTGCCGGCGGCCATGCAGGTCGATATCAAGGCCGACATCGAGGCGCTGTACAAGAAGCAGCCCGCGCTGGCCATGGTGAACTCCGACAAGGGCATTACCAATCTGCACGTGCCCAGCGACGTCATCGTCGACGCCTCCATGCCCGCCATGATCCGCGAAGGCGGCAAAATGTGGAACGCCCAGGGCGAGGCGCAGGACGCCAAGGCCTGCATTCCCGACCGCTCCTATGCCGGCGTCTACCAGGCCGTCATCGACGACTGCAAGAAGAACGGCGCCTTCGACCCGGTCACCATGGGCACGGTGCCCAATGTGGGCCTGATGGCTCAGGCCGCCGAAGAATACGGCTCGCACGACAAGACCTTCATCATCCCGGCCGACGGCACCGTCAAGGTGACCGACGCCTCGGGCGCCGTGCTGCTCGAGCATGCCGTCGAAACCGGCGACATCTGGCGCATGTGCCAAACCAAGGACGCGCCCATCCAGGACTGGGTCAAGCTCGCCGTCACCCGCGCGCGCCTGTCGAACACGCCCGCCGTGTTCTGGCTCGATCCGGCCCGCGCCCACGATGCCAACGTCATCGCCAAGGTGCAGCGCTACCTGAAGGATCACGACACCAGCGGCCTGGACATCCGCATCATGTCGCCCGTCGAGGCCACCACGTTCTCGCTCGAGCGCATCCGCAAGGGCCAGGACACCATCTCGGTCACCGGCAACGTGCTGCGCGATTACCTCACAGACCTGTTCCCCATCATGGAGCTGGGCACCAGCGCCAAGATGCTGTCCATCGTGCCGCTGATGGCGGGCGGCGGCCTGTTCGAAACCGGCGCCGGCGGCTCGGCGCCCAAGCACGTGCAGCAGTTCAACGAAGAAAACTTCCTGCGCTGGGATTCGCTGGGCGAGTTCATGGCGCTGGCCGCTTCGCTCGAATTCCTGGGCGAAAACACCGGCAACGCCCGCGCCAAGGTTCTGGCCCGAACGCTGGACGAAGCCACCGGCAAGTTCCTCGACACCGACAAGTCGCCCGCCCGCAAGGTCGGTGGCATCGACAACCGCGGCAGTCACTTTTACCTGGGCATGTACTGGGCCCAGGCGCTGGCCGCCCAGACCGAAGACAAGGAACTGCAGACCAAGTTCGCTCCGTTGGCCAAGACGCTGACCGACAACGAAGCCAAGATCGTCGCCGAACTGGGCGCCGTGCAAGGCATCCCGGTCAATATCGGCGGCTACTATCGTCCGGACGCAGAGCTGGCCGGCAAGGCCATGCGTCCCAGCGCGACGCTCAATGCCGCGCTGGCTTCTTTCTGATCGCAAGCGGCTGCAGCAGTACCCATGAAAAAACCCGGCACATGCCGGGTTTTTTCATGGCATTTCCGTGCGAAGCATTATTTCTTCTGCGACACCAGCGTTCCGCCTGTAGCCCAGTTGCTCTTCTTCACGTCTTCGAAGACGACGAAGACGCTGTCGGGCTTGGCGCTGGCGTGCTCCACCATGGCATTGGTAATGACTTGAGCGAGTTTGGCCTTTTGCTCTTCGCTGCGGCCTTCCAGCATTTCGACACGGACGTACGGCATGATCAGAATCCTTCGAGAACGATTTTGCCGCGCGTCTTGCTGCTTTCCAGCATGGCGTGCGCGCGGCGCAGGTTTGCCGCGTTGATCTTACCGTAGTGATCGCCCAAGGTCGTCTTGAGCACGCCGTCGTCGATCAACCGCGAGACGCGATCGAGCAGTTCATGCTGGCGCGCCATGTCGGGCGTTTCGAATAGCGAACGCGTGAACATCATCTCGAGGTGCAGCGAGATCGACTTGGACTTGAGCGGCATGGCATTGAGCATGGCCGGGTCGTCGATCAGGGTCAGTCGGCCCTGCGGCGCCAGCGCTTCGACGATCCGGGCATAGTGCTCTTCGGTGTGGGTCAGGCTGGCGACCATGTCGACCTGAGGCGCGCCGATGCGGGCGAGCTCCTCGGTCAGCGGTTTGCCGTGATCGATGACGTGATGCGCGCCCAGGTCCTGGACCCACTGTCGAGTTTCGGTGCGCGAGGCCGTGCCGATTACGGTCAATCGGGTGAGCTTGCGCGCCAATTGCACGAGCATGGAACCCACGCCGCCTGCGGCGCCGACGACGAGCAGACTTTGGCCTTCGCCGCCGCCTTCGGGCACGCCCAGGCGATCGAACAGCAATTCCCATGCCGTGATCGTGGTCAGCGGCAGCGCCGCGGCCTGCGCGTCCGACAGCGTCCTGGGCTTGGTGCCCACGATGCGTTCGTCGACCAGGTGGAATTCGGCGTTGGTGCCCGGGCGCGTGAGCGCGCCGGCGTAGTAGACCTCGTCGCCCGGCTTGAACAGCGTGACCGCGCTGCCGATGGCGGTTACGGTGCCGACTGCGTCCCAGCCCAGGACCCGCGGCGCTTCGGGCGTGGCGCTCCTGCGGATTTTGGTGTCGACCGGATTGACCGAAATGGCGCGCACGGCGACCAGAAGGTCGTGCGGCCCGGGTTCGGGCGTGGGCAGGTCGATATCGATCAGGGCTTGGGGATCGTCGGCGGGCAGGTCGTGTCGGGTATAGGCGATGGCTTTCATGGCGGGTTCCTGGCGAAGAGTGGAATGGGGTTCGCTGCGCAGCGGCGATGGATGGCACTTTGCCCGCCCCGGATTTACTTATACAGAGGTAATATCGTTCAATACTTTCACTTTATTAGTGAAAATGATCCGCATAGACGATCTTTCCCTTTTCATCCGCTCTGCCGCGCTGGGCAGTTTTTCCAATGCCGCGCGCGAGGTCGATCTGCTGCCGGGCCAGGTCAGCGCCGCGGTCCAGCGGCTTGAACGCGAACTGGACGTGCGCTTGTTTGCCCGCTCCACGCGCAGCCTGCGGCTGACCAGCGAGGGCGAGCGCTATCTGCCTTATGCCGAAGAAGTGTTGTCCACCTTGCAGGCCGGCCACGAGCGCCTGCATGGCGACGGCGATGAACTGAGCGGCCTGCTGCAGGTGTCGGCGCCGTCGGATCTGGGCCGCAATGTGCTGCTGCCGTGGCTGACGCAATTTCGCCGCGAGCATCCTTCGCTGGTGCTGCGCCTGCAATTTTCGGATCACGTCGCCGACGTCTTTCGCGACCCGGTGGACGTGGCCATACGCTACGGTCGCCAGAACGACGCGAGCTATATCGCGCTGCCGCTGCTGCCGGATCTGCGCCGCGCGCTGGTGGCCTCGCCCGATTATCTGGCGCGCCATGGCAAGCCCAGGACCGTGGAAGACCTGGCTTCCCATTCCTGCCTGCTGTATCAGCTAAACGGCCGCATCTACGACAAGTGGCGCTTTCCGCAGGAGAGCGGCCGCTGCGTGGTGGCGGTGCGCGGCAACCTTCATTCCGACGACGGCGACACCGTGCGCCGCTGGGCGCTGGCGGGCGAGGGCATTGCCTATAAATCGTGGCTGGACGTGCGCGAGGACGTTCGGGCCGGTCGCCTGGAAGTGCTCCTGCCGAAAATTCCTTGCGATCCGACGCCGCTCTATTTTGTGTGCCCGCATCGCAAGCAGTTCTCGCCGGCGGTGCGGCAGTTGTACGACGCGCTCAAGGCGCGCTGCGAGCAGATGATCGCCGAACCGAAAGCCGTCTCCAAACGGGGCGATCGCGCCGCGCGCGTCAGGCGGCAGCCTGCGTAGCTTCGCGTTCGATCAGCGCCTGTTTGCGCGCCACGCCCCAGCGATAGCCCGATAGACCGCCGTCGCTGCGCACGACGCGATGGCAGGGTATGGCCACCGCCAGCCTGTTGGCGGCGCAGGCGCCGGCCACGGCGCGCACGGACTTGGGCATGCCGATGCGTTGCGCGATGTCGGCATAGGTGGTGGTGGTCCCGGGCGGGATGTCGAGCAGGGCGCGCCAGACGCGTTCCTGGAAGGCGGTGCCGCGCACGTCCAGCGGCAGCGCCAGGCCCAGGGCCGGCGTTTCCACCAGGCCGACGACCTGGGCCACCCATTGCTCGAACTCGGCATCGGCGCCGATCAGGCGCGCCCGGGGAAACTGGTCCTGCAAGCCCCGCACCAGGGCGTCCGGATCGTCGCCCAGACAGATTGCACAGATGCCGCGCGGACTGCCGGCGACCAGGATCGCGCCCAGGCTGCACTGGCCCACGGCGAAACGGATATCGGTATTGGCGCCGCCGGCGCGATAGTCGCTGGGGCGCATGCCCAGGCGCTGGCCGGCCTTCTCGTAGAAACGGCTGTTGGCGTTGTAGCCGGCTTCGAAAATCGCATCGGTGATCGTGCGATCGCCGGCCAGCATGGCCCGCATGCGGCGCGCCTGGTCGGCAGCCGCATAGGCCTTGGGCGTAAGTCCGGTCTCGGCCTTGAACAGGCGGTGAAAATGGTGCGGACTCAACCCCGCTTCGGCCGCAAGTTCGCCCAGGCTGGGCGGGGTTTGCGCCGCCTCGATGCGGCGGCAGGCCGCGGCGATCAGGGCGGCATGTGACGTGGCGTTCGGCATGATTGCGGCTGGGGTGTCCATGTTGCTACTGTAGCCATCGAGCCCGGGCCGGACACTCCGATTCTTGCGGTTCAGTCGTCCTGCGTCGCGTCGCCCTGCAAGTGACGGCCGACGCGGTCCAGCAGGCTTCCCAATTGTTCCTGTTCGGCGGCGCTCAGGCAGCCGAATATTTCCCGATTGCGCGCTTCGATCAGGCGAATGACGCGATCGTACATGGCCGCGCCGGGCGGCGTAAGCGTGAGCCATACACCGCGCGCGTCGGTATCGCTGGTGGTTTTGTCGGCCAGGCCGCGTTCGACCAGGGATTGCGCCGAACGGCTGGCCTGGCCCTTGTCCAGGTTGGCGGCGCGCGCCAGGTCCTTGACCGACAGGGGCTCGAACCGGCCGATGGCCGCCAGACTGCGCGCCTCGCTCAGCGGCAGATCGAGACGTTCCAGATAGGCCCGTTGGGTGTCGCGGTCGGACAGCTTGTTGACCACGTGCAGCCGATAGGTGAGGAACCGTTCCAGGTCGGGCAGGCGCCCCTTGCGGGGCGCGCGCCCCGGCGCGCGGGAAGCAGGCATGACTGCGCGTCTCTTATTCGATCGTGATGTGGGAGTCCTTGATCACCTTGGTCCACTTGGCGCGTTCGGCGCGGGCGTAGTCGTCAAGCTGACGGGGCGTGCTGGGCGTGATTTCCAGACCGAGCGCCTTGAACTTGGCGATGACTTCGGGCGACTTCAGCGTTTCGTTCAAGGCTTCGTTGAGTTTGTTGACGGCTTCTTCGGGCGTGCCCTTGGGCGCGACCAGCCCTTGCCACGCGTAGGCTTCGAAGCCGGGCAGGCCCGATTCGATCAGCGTGGGCACGTTGGGCAGGATGTCCAGGCGCTTCTTGCTGGCCACGGCCAGCGCGCGCAGCTTGCCGTCGGCGATGTACTGCTTGCCGCTGGCCGAGTCCACGAACATCATGGGGACCTGGCCGCTCAGCACGTCTTGTATGGCCGGCGCGGCGCCGCGATAGGGTACGTTGACCAGATTCAGGCCCGTGCGCAGTGCGAACAGCGCGCCGGTCAGGTGATGCGGAGAGCCGGTTCCCGGGGTGGCGTATTGCACGCCGTGCTTTTGCGCCTTGACCCAGGCGATGAACTCCTTCAAGTCGTGAACGGGGATAGAGGGGTTCACCACCAGGATCATATTGAAGCGCGCCATCATGCCGATGGGCGTGAAATCGCGCTGCGGGTCATAGCCCAGATGGGGATACAGCGGCGGATTGGCCGCCAGCGTGGCCGTGTCGCCCGACAGAACGGTGTAGCCGTCTGCCTTGGCATGCGCCACGAACTCGGCGCCGATGGCGGTGGCCGCGCCCGGCTTGTTCTGGATGACGACGTTCTGGTTCAAGACCTTGGACATGCCCTCCTGCAGCGTGCGCGCCACGATGTCCGTGCCGCCGCCGGCGGGGTAGGGGACGATCCAGTTGATGGGGTGCTCGCTGGGGAAGTCGCTGGCCGCCTGGGCCGGCGCGAGGCTGACTGCAAACAGGAGCGCGGCAGCCGCGCGGATGAAGGTGCGCATATTCGTTTGTCTCCGAAATGTCGTTGTTGTTAACAAGATAAGTGTATTGCTTGTGTGCGCAAGCATAGCCGGCTTGCGCATCGCATGGCGGCTTTTCGGCGCCGCTCCAGGGTTATGCCGAATGCTGGGTTTCGGCCTGCTCGATCAACGCCAGCACCTGGCCCAGATCGGGGTTGCGGCTCATCAACGACAGGCACAGCATGGAAAGAAACAAGGGCGACTGCGCCTGGCCCACGCGGGTCAGCGCATGCGCCAGGGCGGTGTAGGCAGTATCGAGTTCGGTGCTGTTCATGGCGGACTGTCCTTGCCGGGCTATCGGTCGTAGAAGGGGGCGGCGGCGCGCAGTGCGCTGGCGGCCGCGTCGGCGCCGGCCCAACGGCCCATGACGTAGCCGTCGGGGCGGATCAGGTACACGATGCCTGGCTGCGCGCCATAGTGCTTGCGCGCCTGGCCGTGCGGATCGGCATAACCGCCCTGCTCGAGATGCACGACCTGAAAGGGCGCAGCGCTGCCGCGGGTTTTTTCCTGTAGCGCTTGCAGCGCGTCCGATCCGGACGTCGCGCCGATGACCAGCGCGACGAAGCCTCGGCCGAACAGGCTGGTCAAGTGAACAGGCGTGCCGTTGCGTTCGAGCAGTGCCTCGGGCGCAGGCTGGCCAGGCGCGGCAGCATTGCCTGCATCCGGCGCGCCGTCGGGCTGGTTCAGTTGCGAACCCGTATAAGCGATGGGCAAGGATTGACGCGGATTGACGAGCTCGCAGACGCTGGCGTCGACACGAGCCAGACGCAGCGTGGCGTCTCGCAACAGACGAAAGCCGTAGTCGGGCGGGGCCATGAACTCGGTGCTCTTGGCGCCGTATTCGATGTTCTGGCGCGTGGCATGCACGCGTTCCTGGCTATAGGTGTCGAGCACGCTGTCGGGCGCCGCGCCGCGCAGCACCCAGGCAAGCTTCCAGGCCAGATTGCCGGCGTCGTCCAGGCCCGAATTCAGGCCGCGCACGCCGAAGATGGGGACCAGATGGCCCGCGTCGCCGGCGAACAGCACACGGCCGTGGCGATAGCTGTCCAGCGTCAGGCACTTGGCGTTGTAGATCGAGATCCACAGCGGTTTCCACGGCGCGGTCTCGCCTATCATGTCCAGATGGCTCTGCACGCGCGGCAGCACGTTTTCGGGCTTGACGGCCTCGTCTGCGTCCTCGCCGTCGCCGATTTGATAGTCGATGCGCCAGACGTTGTCGGGCTGGCGATGCATGAGAATGGTCGAGCCGGGGTTGGAAGGCGGATCGAACCAGGCCAGGCGTTCGACAGGACGCTGCGTTTGCTGCTCGATGTCGACGATTACATAGCGGCCATCGTATTGTGTGCCGTGCAATTGCAGCCCGAGCAACTCGCGCCCGGTGCTGCGGCCGCCGTCGCAAGCCACAACCCAATCGGCGCGCACGGTGCGCGGTCCGCCCGCGGTGTCGATCGCGACCTCGACGGCGTCGCTCAGGCGCCGCACGTTGCCGACGCGGCTGGACCATGCGACCTGCGCCAGATCGCCGTGGCGCTCCAGGGCGCGGTGCGCGTATTCCTCGACGTAGAACTGCTGGATGTTGACCATGGGCGCGTAGCGCTGCAGCGGATCGTTGGGCATTTCGAAGTGCAGCACTTCTTCGTGGCGAAAGTAGCTGCGCCCGCCGGTCCACGACAGGCCTTTTTCGACCAGGGGTTTGTCGGCGCCTACCCAGCCCAGAATCTCCTGCGAGCGGCGCGACATGCAAATGGCGCGGCTGCCGGCGCAAAAAGCGTCGTCGGCTTCGACGGTGAGGCTGGCGATACCCTGTTCGGCCAGAAGCGCTGCCAACGTCAGGCCGACCGGGCCGCCACCGGCGATGAGGACGGGTACCCGATCAGGCAAGGTTGCGGGAGCGTGCATGGCCCATGTCTCCAGAGTGCCTCGACAGCGGTCGCGTCACGGCCGTGGAAGCGTTGTAGTCTGGAATGAACTGTAGGTTCATTTGGTTGTGTGCGCAACTATTTTTGAGTTAAAGCGTAGTTGCGACAGAAATCTCCCGGTCTTAGGCGATCCGATCCGCAAAGAAAAAGGGCGACGCCTCGCCCCGGATTCCTCCTGCATCGAGCGCAGTCGCCTGCTCCGCCCATGGGCCCCGCCGATCAGTCCACGCCGTCGGGAAATCTTTGCATGATCGCCTGATGGCGCTTTTCCATTTCTTCGCGCAGGGCGCGGCGCTGCTTGGCGCTTTCGAAGCGCCGCACCTCTTCCACATCGGAGGGCTGCAACGGAGGCACCGCCGTGGTCTTGCCCTTGTCGTCGACCGCCACCATGGTGAAGTAGCAACTATTGGCGTGGCGCACGCTCTTTTTGCGGATGTCTTCGGCGATCACCTTTATACCGATTTCCATTGAAGATCGGCCTGTGTAGTTGACCGCGGCCAGGAAGGTCACGAGCTCGCCCACATGGATGGGCTGGCGGAACATGACTTGATCCACCGACAGCGTGACCACGTAGGTGCCGGCATAGCGGCTGGCGCAGGCATAGGCCACCTGGTCGAGCAGCTTGAGAATGGTGCCGCCGTGCACGTTTCCCGCAAAGTTCGCCGTGTCGGGCGTCATCAGGATGGTCATCGACAACTGGTGGCTGGGAGTATCCATGGCGTAGGCAGGCCCGCAAGGTGGAAAGCCGTTACTGTAAAGGGCGGTCGGCCGGGCGTCGAGTGTTGCAGCGCAACATGCGCGCCGCCTTGCGAATAGAAAATTTCCCCTGCTCGCAGCAGGGTCGTCCTATACTCATTTTGTGCTTCGTGTAAGCAACAGCTGTGCCGCGTGACGGTGCATCGCGCCGGGTCTGCGCGGACAAACCATCATCCACCGAGAAGGGAGTGCTTCATGGTCAACATGAATCGCCGCCAGTTCTTCAAGATGACAGGGGCGACGTTGGCGGGCTCGAGCCTGGCCTTGCTGGGGGCTGCCCCCGGCGCGGCGCTGGCCGAGGTGCGGCAGTACAAGCTGACGCGCATGACCGAAACGCGCAATACCTGTCCCTACTGCTCCGTCGCATGCGGCATCCTGATGTACGGCCTGGGCGACCGCGGCAAGAACGTCGCGGCAAACATCCAGCACATCGAGGGCGATCCGGACCACCCCGTCAATCGCGGTACGCTTTGCCCCAAGGGCGCCTCGCTGATCGACTTCATCCACAGTCCCAACCGGCTCGTGTATCCCGAATACCGTGCACCGGGATCCGACAAATGGACGCGCATGTCGTGGGACGAGGCGCTGGACCGCATCGCCAAGCTGCTCAAGCAGGATCGCGACGCCAACTTCGTCGAGAAGACGGCGGACGGCAAGACAGTCAACCGCTGGCTGACCACGGGCATGCTGGCTGCGTCGGCGGGCAGCAACGAAGTCGGTTATCTCACCCATAAAGTCGTCCGCAGTCTGGGCGTTCTGGCATTCGACAACCAAGCCCGTGTCTGACATGGCCCGACGGTGGCAGGTCTTGCCCCGACGTTTGGCCGTGGAGCGATGACGAACCATTGGGTCGACATCAAGAACGCGGATGTGGTGCTGATCATGGGCGGCAATGCCGCCGAGGCGCACCCATGCGGTTTCAAATGGGTGACCGAGGCCAAGGCCCACAACAAGGCCAAGCTCATCGTCGTGGATCCGCGGTTTACCCGCTCGGCATCCGTGGCGGATTTCTACGCGCCCATACGCACCGGCACCGATATCGTATTTCTGGGCGGGGTGATCCGCTACCTGCTCGATAAGGACCAGATCCAGCACGAGTACGTCAAGAACTACACCGATTTCTCGTTCATTGTGCGCGAGGACTTCGCATTCGACGAAGGCGTGTTCTCCGGCTACGACCCCGGCAAGCATGCGTACAACAAGGGATCGTGGGATTACGAGCGCGGCGACGACGGCTATGTAAAGTCCGACCCGACCCTGCAAAATCCGCGCACGGTCTACCAGTTGCTCAAGCAGCACTACGACCGCTATACGCCCGAGATGGTCGAGAACGTCTGCGGCACGCCCAGGGAAAAGTTTCTCAAGGTATGCGACATGCTGGCCTCCACGGCGGTGCCGGGGCGCGCGGCCACCATCATGTATGCGCTGGGCTGGACGCAGCACTCCATCGGCTCGCAGATGATCCGCACCGGCGCCATGCTGCAACTGCTGCTGGGCAACATCGGCGTGGCGGGCGGCGGCATGAACGCCTTGCGCGGCCATTCGAACATTCAGGGCCTGACCGACCTGGGGCTGATGTCGAACCTGCTGCCCGGCTACATGACGTTGCCCAACGAACCCGAGCAGGACTTCGACGGCTACATCGCGGCACGGGCCCTGAAGCCGCTGCGCGCGGGCCAGCTGAGCTATTGGCAGAACTACAAGAAATTCCACGTGAGCTTCATGAAGGCCTGGTGGGGCGCGGCGGCAACTGCCGACAACCACTGGGCCTACGACTACCTGCCCAAGCTCGACAAGATGTACGACATGCTGCAGACGTACGAGCTGATGAACCAGGGCCGGGTCAACGGCTACATCTGCCAGGGCTTCAACCCCCTGGCGGCCGCGCCGGACAAGGCCAAGATGCTGTCGGCCTTTTCTCGGCTGAAGTTCATGGTCATCATGGACCCGTTGCGTACGGAGACTTCCGAGTTCTGGATGAACTACGGCGAGCACAACAATGTCGACCCCGCCAAGATCCAGACCGAAGTCTTTCGTCTGCCCACCACCTGCTTTGCCGAAGAGGACGGCGCGCTGGTCAACTCGGGCCGCTGGCTGCAATGGCACTGGAAGGGCGCCGAGCCGCCGGGCGAGGCCAGGAGCGACATCGACATCATGTCGGGCCTGTTCCTGCGCCTGCGCGACCTGTATCGCAAGGACGGCGGAAAATTTCCCGATCCCATCGTCAACCTGTCGTGGCCGTATGCCGATCCGGCCTCGCCCACGCCCGCGGAGCTGGCCAAGGAATACTCCGGTCGCGCGCTGGCCGACCTGAAAGACGCCGCCGGAACAGTCACGCGCAAGGCGGGAGAGCAATTGGCGGGCTTTGCCGAGCTGCGCGATGACGGTACCACGCTGTCGGGCTGCTGGATCTTCGCCGGCGCGTGGACGCAGGACGGCAATCTGATGGCTCGCCGTGACAACAGCGACCCGACGGGCATCGGCCAGACGCTGAACTGGGCCTGGGCCTGGCCGGCCAACCGCCGGGTGCTCTACAACCGAGCCTCCTGCGATCCGGCGGGCAAACCCTACAACCCCAGGCGCGCACTGATTTCCTGGAACGGCGCCAACTGGGGCGGCGCCGACGTGCCCGACTTCGTCGTCACCTCCAAGCCCGCCGACGGCATGGGCCCCTTCATCATGAACCCCGAGGGCGTGGCGCGCTTTTTCGCCCGCGCGGGCATGGCCGAAGGCCCTTTCCCGACGCACTACGAGCCGTTCGAGAATCCGCTGGGCTACAACCCGGTCTATCCCAAGAACAAGGCGGTCGTCAGCAATCCGGCGGCGCGCCTGTTCGAGGACGACCGGCAGGCCCTGGGCACGGTCGATCGATTCCCGTACGTGGCGACTACCTATCGGCTGACCGAGCACTTTCACTACTGGACCAAGAACGTCGAGCTCAATGCGATCCTGCAGCCCGAACAATTCGTCGAAATCGGCGAGGCGCTGGCACAGGAGCTGGGCATACCCAACGGGTCCATGGTCAAGGTGTCGTCCAACCGCGGCTATATCAAGGCCAAGGCGCTGGTCACCAAGCGCATCAAGCCGCTCAAAGTCGAGGGCAAGACCGTGCATCACGTGGGCATCCCCATACACTGGGGCTTCGTGGGCATCGCCAAGCCCGGGTTCCTCGCCAACACGCTGACCCCGTTCGTGGGCGACGGCAATAGCCAGACGCCGGAATTCAAGTCCTTCCTGGTGAAGGTCGAGAAGGCATAGGAGCGCAAGCCATGTCCATGCAATCGTTAGACATCAAGCGCATTTCGGCGACCACCACGCCGCCGCCGCAGGCACGCGAACCTTCCACCGGCACGGTGGCCAAGCTGATCGATGTGTCTCAGTGCATCGGCTGCAAGGCCTGCCAGGCCGCGTGCATGGAGTGGAACGATCTGCGCGACGACATCGGCACCAATGTGGGCGTCTACGACAACCCGGCCGACCTGTCCGAGCACTCCTGGACGGTGATGCGTTTCGCCGAATACGAAAACGAGCAGGGCAACCTGGAGTGGCTGATCCGCAAGGACGGCTGCATGCACTGCGAGGACCCGGGCTGCCTGAAGGCCTGCCCCTCGCCGGGCGCCATCGTGCAGTACGCCAACGGCATCGTCGACTTTCACGAGGAAAACTGTATCGGTTGCGGCTACTGCGTGACCGGCTGCCCGTTCAACGTTCCGCGCATCTCCCGGAAAGACAGCAAGGCCTATAAATGCACGCTCTGCTCCGACCGCGTGGCGGTCGGTCAGGAGCCCGCCTGCGTGAAAACCTGCCCTACGGGCGCGATTACCTTCGGCACCAAGGACGACATGCACGCGCATGCGGCCCAACGCATCGAAGACTTGAAGTCGCGCGGCTTCGAGCATGCCGGCCTGTACGATCCTCAGGGCGTGGGCGGCACGCACGTGATGTACGTGCTGCATCATGCCGACAAGCCGGAGCTTTACCACGGCTTGCCCAAAGACCCGCGGATCAGCCCCATGGTGTCGTTCTGGAAGGGCGTCGCCAAGCCGTTGGGCGTGGCCGTCATGGCGCTTTCGGCACTGGCGGGGTTCTTTCACTATGTGCGCACCGGCCCCAACGAAACGTCCGAAGACGACGAGCGCAAGGCCGAAGAGGAGGCGCAATCATGAGCGACCGCAAACTCATACAGCGCTACAGCGCCGGCGAGCGCAGCAACCATTGGTTTACCGCCATCTGCTTCGTGCTGTTGGCGCTGTCCGGTCTGGCGCTGTTTCATCCGGCGTTCTTCTGGCTTGCCAGCCTGTTCGGCGGCGGGCCGTGGACCCGCATACTGCATCCCTTCGTGGGCCTGGCGATGTTCGTTTCGTTCCTGTTGCTGGCCTGCCGCATGGCTCGGCAAAACCGCATGACGCAAGCCGACAGGCAATGGCTGGCCAGGTACAAAGAGGTGCTGGCCAATCGCGATGAGAACCTGCCGGAGGTGGGCAAGTACAACGGCGGGCAAAAGCTGCTGTTCTACGTGCTGATTCTTTGCATGATCGGGCTGCTGCTTTCGGGCATCGTGATCTGGCGTGCGTATTTCTCGCTGTATTTCCCGATCGGCGTGGTGCGCGCGGCGTCCGTGCTGCATGCGCTCTGCGCTTTCATCATGATCTGCGCGATCATCGTGCACGTCTACGCGGCGATCTGGGTGAAGGGGTCGGTGCAGGCGATGGTGCGCGGAACGGTTACGCCGGGATGGGCCTGGAAGCATCACCGGGCGTGGTTCCGCGAAATGCGCAAATAATTGCGGGCAGGCGCTTCGCCGAGTCTATGTCATGTTGCTCTCTTTTTGCTTAGCGCGGCTTCGGCGGTCGGGTCAATTCACGATGGGCAAGCCAGACGCCCGGCAACATCGGCAGCCAGAATGTCATGCCTCGCAAGAGCAGCGTGCCGGCCAGGGCTGTCTCTATCGGCACGCTCAGCAGATGCAGCATGCTCACCGATGTCGCTTCGAATGTTCCCAGACCGACCGGAATCGGACCGATCGTGGCGACCATCGAGGCAATCGCAAAGCTGGCAAAGACGACCCAAAGCGGCTGCCCCTGACCGATCGCCAGAAACACTAGCCATAGCGTCAGCGCATCGAGCAGGAAAATTCCCCCTTGCAGCGCCACGGTCTGCAGTAGCAGAGTGGGATTGCGAAGCAGGCTCGTCGGCGCATTGCTCAGTTGCCGCAGAAGCGCGGTTATGTCCAGGTACTTGCTGATCCGAGCAAATAGATTGCGCGCGATAAGAAAGTTTTCCCAGCGCTTCAACCCGAATACCGCGCCTGGCACGGCGATGGCGGCCACCACGAAAAGTGATATGCCGAACCCGAGGGGAAGGTTGATATGACGGTGGAACTCAAGCAAGCCTGCGCTCACCAGCACGACGATCAGGTAGGCGATATCGTATGACACCAGTCCGACCAGCATGGCAGCCATAGCGAACTCGGCGGGGACGGCGCGTCGTATCAGGCCGTGCACCACCAGCATGGTGCCGCTGATGCCTCCGCTTGGCAGAACCTGATCGACAAATATCTTGGCGATTCCCATGGGAACGAGCGTGCGCAGCGGAATCGGATTTCCGGCGCAAGCGAGCGCCTGGCGCCAAACGAGTGCTGCGCTGAGATAGCTGAACGACTGCGCGAATAGTGCGCCGATCAACCACCATGGCTGCGCCGAATGCATCAGCAGGGCCATCTGCTGGAGCGAACTGAAATGCGTCACGATCAGAATGACCGCGACTAGTGCCAACAGCCCCGACAGCCAGGAAACCAGGGTATGAAATCGCCTGGATTTTCCGAACCAGCCGGGCGCAATGGCGACGAATCCGGTTTGTATTTCAGGTTCGTCGGGGTTGCGCGACGATACGACTGCGTCGGCGTCGAGCGGCGCAGCGTTCATCGTTGAAGGCGGCTTGGTCATATCGCGACCGTTGATTTAGATACCGATTGAAGTCTCGCTTATTTGATGTCGGCTCGGTCGTGTCGGTTCAGTGCCGAACTCGATTCCCTGAGACTTCATGGTACAGCAGGGCCGCTATCGATCTGATGCGCGACGCTTGCCGGGTTGGCCGAGACGCCAATCATTTGATCCGCATCGCGTGGCAGATTCCCGCCTATACTTTTACGAGAGTCCTGACTGATGGCCGTATTCATTTCCGGAGATCGTCATGCAGCGCATTCTTTCCCGTGGCGAAATCGAAGACCTGGATCACAATTCCATCGTGCGCGTGAGGCTGCCCGAGCGCGATTCGGTGTTCGCGGCCCGCGCGGCCCGGCTGCGCAAGCTGGCGCAAGACAGCCCGGTGGCCGATTATCTGCACTTGATGGCGCATCTGGCCGATGCCCAGCAGGCGGCGCTGGCCGGCTGCCGGGCGCCGGGCGCCTCGGCGCAGCAGATCGACCTGGCGCAGGCGCACGGCATGCCGCCGCTGCAGGCCGTGGGCTGGAAGCGCGACCCGCTCTGGACGGGGTTGTTGCGGCAGATCTTGATGCGCCTGGAAATGACGGCCGGCGTGCCTGCCGAAGCGCGCGAAGTGTGCCGCGATCTGCGGCACGCTTTGCAGAAGCAGCCTGAAGCCGTCGAGGCCATGGCCGATGCAGTGCTGGCCGAGCGCGACGGCGAGGTCGACAGCGCTGCCGCGCCGTTCATCGCGGCGGCGCTGCAGGTGTATTGGACGGATCTGGCCAGCCGCTTCGACGCCAGGCAGTTGCCGGTGGCCGGTCCCTTCGGCGTGTGCGCCGTGTGCGGCAGCCTGCCCGTGGCCAGCGTGGTTCGGGTGGGCGGGCAGTTCGAGGGCTACCGATATCTGTGCTGCTCGTTATGCGCCAGCCAATGGCATCTGGTGCGGATCACGTGCTCTCACTGCGAAGATACCGAGACAGTTGCCTATCACGCCATCGAGGGCGGCTCGCAGGCCATCCGGGCCGAGTCCTGCGACCGGTGCCATACGTACCGCAAAATCTTCTATCAGGAGCAGGACCTCGATGTCGAGCCGGTGGCAGATGACCTGGCCAGTCTGATGCTCGATGTGCTGATGGGCGAGGCCGGCTACGTGCGGGCCAGCGGCAATCCCTTGCTGTGGCAGGACGAAGACGGCGACGTCGGCGGCCCGTCATGACAGCGCCGTTTGCCCCCGGAGACGATGGCGCGCCGGCGACGCCCGCCGACATTCCGGCGCTGGACCGGGTGCTGGCTGCCGCGCCGGCACAGGCCTTGCTCGAGGCCTACGGCCGCACGCGTGTCGTAGCCGCCTTGCGAGAGCGCATGGCGGTCTTGCGCGCCGATGCGCTGGCGGGCCGCCTGACGGCCGCGCGCGCGCAACCCGACGCGATTCTGCGGGAAACGGACGAGCTGTTGAAGCGCGATTCGCAGCCGCGCCTGCGGCCGGTCTTCAACCTTACCGGCACCGTGCTGCATACCAATCTGGGACGCGCGCTGTTGCCCGATGAGGCCGTGCAGGCGGTAGTGCGCGCGCTGACCGCACCCGTCAATCTCGAGTTCGATCTGCATGACGGCGGCCGCGGGGATCGCGACGATCTGGTCGAGGGTCTGCTGCGCGAGCTTACCGGCGCCGAGGCCGCAACCATTGTCAACAACAACGCGGCGGCCGTGCTGCTCATGCTCAATGCCTTGGCAGACAGGCGCGAGGTCGTCGTCTCGCGCGGCGAGCTGGTCGAGATCGGCGGCGCTTTCCGCATTCCTGACATCATGAAGCGGGCCGGCGCCAGGCTGGTCGAGGTGGGCACCACCAATCGCACCCACCCGGCCGACTACGAGCAGGCCATCGGCCCGCGCACGGCCATGCTGATGAAAGTCCATTGCAGCAACTATGCCGTTACCGGCTTTACCAAGAGCGTGTGCGTGGCGGATGTGGCGCGCATTGCACACGCGCGCGGCCTGCCCGCGACAGTGGATCTGGGAAGCGGCACCTTGATCGATCTTGCGCAATGGGGCCTGCCGCGCGAAGACACGGTGCGCGATACGGTGCAAGCCGGGGCCGATCTCGTCGCCTTCAGCGGCGACAAGCTGCTGGGCGGGCCGCAGGCGGGTTTGCTGGTGGGCCGCGCCGAGCTGATACGCAAGATCAAGAAAAATCCGCTCAAGCGGGCGCTGCGCGTGGGCAAGCTGACTCTGGCCGCGCTGGAGCCGGTGCTGGCCCTGTACCGCTCGCCGGAATTTCTCGCCGAACGGCTGACCACGCTGCGTCTGCTCACCCGGCCGCAGCGCCTGATGCAAGCCGCCGCCGAGCGCCTGCGCGACATCGTGCAGCACGCAGCAGGTCCGGCCTATCAGGTCGAAGCGGCTGCCGTGTTCAGCCAGATCGGCAGCGGCGCCTTGCCGGTGGACCAGCTGCCCAGCTACGGCCTGTGCATACGCCATCTCGGCCCGGGGCGGCCGGGCCGCCATCTGGCTCGCCTCGAGGCCAAGCTGCGCGGCCTGCCGCGCCCGGTCATCGGCCGCCTGGACGACGACGCCCTGTGGCTGGACCTGCGTTGCCTGGAAGAGCGCGACGAAGCCACATTCGCGGCGCAGTTGGCCCATTCTCTATGATCGTCGGGACCGCGGGCCACATCGATCACGGCAAGACCACATTGGTTCGCGCGCTGACCGGAGTGGACACCGATCGCCTCAAGGAAGAGAAGGCGCGCGGCATTTCCATCGAACTGGGCTATGCCTATACGCCCTTGCCCAACGGCGACGTGCTCGGCTTCATCGATGTGCCCGGCCACGAAAAGCTGGTGCACACCATGGCCGCCGGCGCCAGCGGAATCGATTGCGGCCTGCTGGTGGTGGCCGCCGACGACGGCGTCATGCCGCAGACGCGCGAACACCTGGCCATTCTCGGCTTGCTCGGCGTGGGGCAGGGCGCCGTCGTCCTCACCAAGACCGACCGCTGCGACGAGGAAAGGCGGCGGCAGGTCGAGCGCGATATCGCGCAATTGACGGCCGGGACGTTTCTGCAGAACGCGCCGCTTTTCGCGACGTCGGCTTATGAGCCTGGCGACGAAGGCGTGGCAAGGCTGAAGGCTTATCTCGATGTTCAAGCCCAGACCAGGCCCGCGCGCAGCGCCGCGGGTTTGTTCCGCCTGGCCGTGGATCGCGTCTTTACCCTTGCCGGTCATGGCACGGTGGTGACAGGCACGGTGCACGCGGGGCAGGTGAGGCTAGACCAAGTATCCGAGGTGGATCTGCGTCTCATGCCGGCGGGCACGCGTGTGCGGGTGCGCAGCATCCACGCGCAAGACCGGGCCGCCCTGGTCGGCGCGGCGGGGCAGCGCTGCGCCTTGAACCTGCCCGGCATCGACAAAGGCGCCATCGCTCGCGGCGACTGGATCGCCGATGCACGCAGCTTTCTGCCTTCGCGCCATGTGGATGTGCAACTGCAATGGTTGGCTTCGGCCGATGGGCCGCTGCGGGCCTGGGCGCCGTTGCATGTGCACATCGGCGCGGCGCATTGTGTGGCGCATGCGGTGCCGCTCGCGCCCGAAACACTGGCGCCAGGCCAGCGCGGCTGGGTGCAACTGGTATTCGATGCGCCGGTTTGCGCCGTGCCGGGCGATCGCTATGTCGTGCGCGATGCGCAGGCCTCGCATACGGTGGGAGGCGGAGTGGTGCTCGATCCCAACGCGCCGAACCGCAAGCGCCGCGCGCCGCAACGCCTCGCATGGCTGGAAGCCGTGTCTGCCTGCCTGGCCGGACAGGGCCTGGGCGCTCTTCTGCAACAGGCGCCGTTCGGCGTGGACGAAGCGGCCTTGCAGCGTCTGTGCGGTCAGCCCGTCGATGCTGTCGCGGCGCCGGCCGGCGCGTGCTGGATATCGGCGTACGGGTCGCGCATGCTGATTCAGGACGCGCATTGGAATGCCTTGTGCGAGCGCGCGGTCGCCGCGCTGGACGATTTCCACCGACAGTCCCCCGACGAGCCCGGCGTGGACGCGGCGCGCCTGCGCCGGATCGCCGTTCCGGCAACGCCCGAGTTATTGTGGCGCGCCGTGATCGAACGACTGGTGCGAGAAGGCAGCGCCCTGCGCAACGGGCCCTGGCTGCACCGGCCCTGGCACGCCGTCGCGCTGGACGGCGCGCAAGCCGAGCTGGCCGCGAAAATCCTGCCCAGAATATTGGCGAACGCCTACGATCCGCCCTGGGTGCGCGACATGGCCGGCGATCTGGGCGAACCCGAAGAACGTGTGCGCGACATCCTGCGCAAGCTGCTGCGTCGCGGCGATGTGGCCCAGATCGTCAAGGACCTGTTCTATCATCGCGAGCAGATCGAGGCGCTGGCTGCCCTGGTGGGCGGCCTGTGCGCGCAGCGCGGCAGTGTGCAGGCTGCCGACTTTCGCGATGCGGTCGGCCTGGGCCGCAAGCGCGCCATTCAGATTCTGGAATTTTTCGATCGCGTCGGCTACACCCGCAGGCTGCGCGACGCCCACGTGCTGCGCGACGGCGGGGCGGTATTTCGCGACGATCGGATCCGCGCGCTTCCGTCGGCGGCCGCACAAGAACAAAGAAGAGGATGAGACATGACCTTACGCATGCAAGACAAGATCGTGCTTGTGACCGGCGCCGGATCGTCCGGCCCGGGATGGGGCAACGGCAAGGCTGCCGCGGTACTGTATGCGCGCGAAGGCGCGCGGGTATTCGCAGTCGATTATCGACTCGACGCGGCACAGGAGACGCAAGGCATCATTGAGTCCGAGGGCGGGCAATGCATCGCGTTCCAGGCCGACGTGTCCAAGGCCGGGGACGTCGAGCGGATGGCTCAGGCCTGCGCCGAGCATTACGGCGGCATCGACGTGCTGCACAACAATGTCGGCATCGTCGAGACAGGCGGACCGATCGAGACTTCGGAAGAGAGCTGGAACCGTGTCGTCGCGATTAACCAGACCAGTGTTTTCCTGACCTGCAAATATGTCATTCCCTATATGCTCCAGCGCAAGAAGGGCGCCATCGTCAACATCGGGTCGGTGGCCGGCATACGGTGGGTGGGCTTTCCCTATCTGGCCTACAGCGCGACCAAGGCGGCGCTGATTTCCATGACGTCCAATATCGCCTTGCAGTATGCGGGCGACGGCATACGCGCCAATTGCGTGGTGCCGGGGATGCTGAACACGCCCCTGATACGCGAACCGCTCAAGGCTGCCTACGGCGGGGATGCCGATTCCATGATTTCCCAGCGCGACAGGATATCGCCGACGGGCGCGATGGGCGATGCCTGGGATACGGCCTACGCGGCCCTGTTCCTCGCAAGCGACGAGGCGCGCTATGTGAACGGTTCGACCCTGGTCGTGGACGGTGGCTTGTCGGCGCGCTGTGCCTGAGCGGCTATCATGAGCGCGTTGCGGAAGGCACCCGCGCCCGGTGGCGCGGCCGGGCTTCAAACCCGGTTGGGGGCGTCAGACGTTCCCAGGTCGGTTCGACTCCGGCTGCCTTCCGCCCAGGCCCGCGGCATTTCCGTCCACGCAGCGCCGTGGCTTATCGCGGGCATGTTCCCTGCCTATGGCCCTGAGTCCTGCCAGCGCATAGCCATGCAGGTGGCGCGTGATCGCCTCTCTGGGCATGAGCAGGACGTCCTGCAGCGGGCCGGGCACGCCGCGCGCGCCGATCAGCAGCATCAGGCAGGGCGCCGCCACGCTGATCGCGCAGCGCGCGATCGCCGGGTCGTCCGGCGCGATGCCGGTGATCTCGCTCAGGATGTATTTGACGACGGATACCTTGGGCAGCAGTTCATTCTGGAATAGCGCATGCAGATGCGACGAGGGGGCGAGCAATTCCTGCGCCAGGACTTTCAAATGCCAGCCCTGGGATTTATTGGTGGCTTGTTCCACGAAGTGGTCGATCAGCGCAAGCAGTTTTTTTGACGGTGCCAACCGGCTGCCGGCCAGCAGACGCAAGTCTGCGAGGTTGACCAGGCGGCGGTGCGCCTCGGCCAGTACGGATTGGTAGAGTTCGCCGCGGCTGCCGAAGTGGTAGTTGATCGAGGCTTGATCCACGCCGGCTCGGGCGGCGATCGCCTTGCTCGTGGTTTCTGCGTACCCGGCAAGCGCGAACAGTTCTCCGGCGGCATCGAGAATGCGTGTTCGGGTCGCGTCTCCATCGGTGCGCTGTCCGCGCTGCGCCTTGCTCATCGCGTATCGGTCTCTGCAGAATTGGTGGCGTGCTGGATTCTTTTCGAATCATATATTAAATTGAATTTAAATTTAATTTGTTCGAATAAATTCCGCCGACGTCGGCTTTCGGACCTTGCCTGGAAGTCCTGCCATGAAAAAGAAATCGCTCGCCGTACTGCTGATCGCCGCCGTGCTGGCCGTGGCGGGCTGGGCGTGGTGGCAAGGGCGCGGACACGGCGACGCAAATGCGCTCGTGCTGTACGGTAATGTGGACATCCGCCAGATATCGCTGGCCTTCGACGGCAGCGGCCGGGTGGCCGAGCTGCGCGTCGATGAGGGCGACCGTGTGAAGGCCGGCGCCATACTCGCCAGGCTCGATACGCGCGCGCTGGAGCTGCAGGCCGAGCAGGCGAAAGCGCAGGTCCAGATCCAGGAGCAGACCCTGCTTCGTCTGCGCAACGGCTCTCGTCCGCAGGAGATCGCCCAGGCTCGCGATCAGTTCATCGCGGCCCAAGCCGATGCCGTCCGCGCCGCTCAGGATCTGGCGCGCTTGCAGGACATAGCCGTCAGTACGCAGGGGCGCGGCGTCAGCAAGCAGGATCTGGATCGCGGCAAGACCAGCCTGCAGGCCGCCAGAGCCCAGGCCGATGCGCGGCAGCAGGCGCTGCGCCTGGCCGAACTGGGGCCGCGCCAGGAAGACGTTGCGGGCGCCCGGGCGCAGCTCGATGCAGCCAAGGCGCAACTGGCCTTGCTGCAGTACCAAATCAGCCAAGGCGAGCTCAGGGCGCCCGCCGATGCGGTGGTGCGTTCGCGCCTGCTCGAGCCGGGCGACATGGCGACGCCGCAGCGCCCGGTATTCGCTTTGGCCTTGACGCAGCCCAAGTGGGTACGTGTTTATGTGAGCGAAACCGACCTGGGCAAGATCAGGCCCGGCATGGCGGCCAGTGTTGTCACCGACAGCCATCCCGACCAGCCCATCGCCGGCAAGATCGGCTACATCTCTTCGGTGGCCGAGTTCACGCCCAAATCGGTGGAGACCGCGCAATTGCGTACCAGCCTGGCCTATGAAGTGCGGGTGCGGGTCGACGACGGCGACAATGTGCTGCGTCTGGGCCAGCCGGCCACGGTGCGCCTGTCCATCGGCAGATGACCATGTCCGGACCCGACCCCATCGTCGTCGCTCGACAGCTTTGCAAGACCTTTGTTTCGCCGGCCGGTGCGGTGCTGCGGGCTGTCGACGGAATATCGCTGGCGGTTCGCGGCGGCGAACTGACAGCGCTGGTCGGTCCGGACGGCGCCGGTAAAACCACGCTGATGCGCATGGTGGCGGGCTTGCTCAGGCCGCAGGAGGGCAGCCTGCAGGTCTGCGGCCTGGATGTCGTCGCCGAGTCGCAGGCGGTGCAGGAGCGCATCGGCTACATGCCGCAGCGTTTCGGATTGTACGAAGACCTGAGCGTGCAGGAGAACCTGGATTTGTATGCCGATCTGCACGGCGTATCGCAGCAAGCGCGCCGCGAACGCTATGCGCGCATGCTGGAGATGACCGACCTGACGCGGTTCGCCGCGCGGCCAGCCGGCAAATTGTCGGGCGGCATGAAGCAGAAGCTAGGCCTGGCCTGCACCTTGGTGCGCTCGCCGGAACTGTTGCTGCTCGACGAGCCCAGCGCTGGCGTCGATCCGCTCTCGCGGCGCGAGTTGTGGACGATTCTGCGGCAATTGGTCGAATCGGAAAAGCTGAGCATCGTCGTCAGCACAGCCTATATGGACGAGGCCGAGCGCTGCGCCCAGGTATTCGTGATGCATCAGGGGCGCCTGCTGGCGCAAGGCACCGCAGCGTCGCTGAGCGAGCGCGCCCGTGGGCTGACGTTTACCGCCGTCCCGCCCGAAGGCATGGCGGCCCGCGATCTGCAGGCGCGCCTGATCGACGCCGAGGCCCTGATCATCGATGCTGTGCCCAGGGGAGGCGCGGTGAGTTTTCTCCGGCGACCGGACGCCGACCCGACGCGTTTGACCGAGCTGTTGTCCGGTTTGCAGCCGCGGGAACGCGTCGAGAAGTTCGAAGACGCCTTCATGATGCTGCTGCGCCAGCACCGTGAGCAGAAGTCCGGCGGCCATATATTGACCGACCCGGCTGCCCCGGCGCCGTATGCGCCGACCGAGTCGCGCGCGCCGGCGGTACCGCGTCTGGCCAACGCCGGCGGGCCGGCAATCATCGTACGTGATCTGGTGCGCAAATTTGGGGACTTCACCGCGGTGGCAAATACGTCGTTCGATGTGGGCCACGGTGAGATCTTCGGTCTGCTCGGTCCCAACGGCGCCGGCAAGACGACGACGTTTCGCATGCTGTGCGGGCTGCTGCCCGCAAGCGGCGGCAGGCTCGAAGTGGCAGGCGTCAATTTGCGCACGGCCCGCGCCCAGGCGCGCGCGCGCATCGGCTACGTATCGCAGAAGTTCGCACTCTACGGCAGCCTCACCGTGCGCGAGAACCTGGAATTCTTCGGCGCTGCTTATGGACTGCGAGGCGCGGCCCTGCGTGGACGGGTGACCGACGCGCTCAGCAGGTTCGATCTCGATCCCGCCGCCATAAGCGGCATCTTGCCTGGGGGTTACAAGCAACGCCTCGCGATGGCGGCAGGCCTGCTGCATGAGCCGGATATCCTGTTTCTCGACGAACCGACCAGCGGCATCGATCCGTTCGCGCGCCGCGCCTTCTGGCGCACCATCACGACGCTGGCGCAAGCGGGCGTCACCGTCGTCATCACCACGCACTTCATGGAAGAGGCGGAATACTGCGATCGCATCGCGATCCAGGACTCCGGAGAGTTGCTGGCGCTCGGCACGCCTCGGGACGTTCGGGCGCTGGCCGCCAGCGACGCCGACACCGACATGAACCGCGCTTTCATCGCCATCGTCGAGCAAGGGCGCGCCAGGCGACGGGCTACGACAAGCGGAGCAGCCGCATGACGAGCTCGCCGTTGAACGCACCGGCGGGCGCTTCGGATGTCATGCGGCGTTTTGCAGCGCTGTTGCGCAAAGAGACGCGTCAGATGCTGCGCGACAAAACCAATCTGGCCGTCGGTCTGCTGCTGCCGTTGGCGTTGATCCTGCTGTTCGGCTACGGCCTGTCGTTCGACGTGAGAAACGCACCGATCGCGCTGGTGCTGGAAGACAGTTCGCCCACCGCGCGCGATGTCGTGGCCGGCTTGCAGGGCTCGCATTATCTTGCCCCGGTCCGGGTGCCGGACATGATCGCAGCCGTGAGCCTGATGCGCGCCGGCAAGGTGGACGGCATCGTGCGCGTACCGATGGATTTCTCTCGCCGGCTCATATTGGGCAAGGCGCGCATTCAGTTGCTGCTCGACGGCGTGGACTCCAATACCGCCTCGCGGATCGAAGATTATGTAAACGGCGCCGTTGCGGTCTGGGCGCAGCGGCAGACAGATCGAGCCGGCGACAAGGCGCCGGCCGGTGGCGTCGTCGCTGTGGTGCAGCGTATGTGGTTCAACGAGGCCGGCAGCAGTACCTGGTATCTGGTGCCTGGTCTGATCGTGCTCGTGTTTACGCTGATCGGCGCATTTCTGACATCTCTGTTGATCGCCCGTGAATGGGAACGCGGTACGCTCGAATCCCTGTTCGTCACGCCGGTGCGGCCGCTCGAGCTGCTGCTGGCCAAACTGGTTCCCTATCTGGCAGTGGGGGGCGTCGACCTGGCGATGTGCCTGCTGGCGGCCCGGTTTCTTTTCGAGGTGCCGATTCGAGGTTCCCTGTCCGTCATCGTGATCGCTTCCATGCTGTATCTGGCGGTATCGCTGCTGCTGGGCCTGTTTATTTCCGGTGCGATGCGCAACCAGTTCAAGGCCAGCCAATTGGCTTTGCTGGCCAGTTTCATGCCCGCCATGATGTTGTCGGGTTTCGTCTTCGATTTGCGCAATGTGCCGCTCCCGGTCCAGGTGGTCAGTCAACTGCTGCCTGCGACGCATTTCATGGGGTTGATCAAGACACTGTTTCTTGCGGGAGACAACTGGCCGATGATTCTGCGCGAATGCGCCATCCTGCTGCTGTACGCCGCCGCCTTGATCATGGCTGTGCGCCGCACGCTGCGCAAAACCCTGGATTGACGCCATGTCCGCCTTTCTCGCCACGCTAACCCGGCTCGGCGCGTTGATACGCAAAGAGCTGCTCGCGATCATCAAGGATCCGGCGAACCGGGTGCTGCTGCTGGCTCCCGCGCTGGTGCAGGCCATGCTGTTCGGCTACGGCGCCACTTATGATCTGACCAACGTCCCGTACGCGGTGCTCGACCAGAGCCGCAACGAGGCGTCGACGCAGTTGCTCGCCAGGCTGGATGGCACCGGCGTATTCAAGCGCGCCGCCACGCTGGATTCGCCTCGGCAGATCGCCGAGGTCATCGATGCAGGCGATGCGCTGTTGGTTCTGAGCATCCCGCCGGATTTCGAAAGCCGCCTCGCCGCGGGATTGCAGGCGCCTTTGCAAGTCATTTTGGATGCCCGCAATTCGCTCACGGCGAGCTCGGCCGCCGCCTATGTCGGCTCGATCGTGGCCGATTACAACAGGAGTCGCGCGGGCAGCAGCGTTACCCTGGTGCGCCGGGCCTGGTTCAACCCCAATCTGGAATCGCGCTGGAACATCATGCCCGGACTCATCGCCACGCTGAGCATGGTGCAGACGCTGCTGCTGGCGGCGTTGTCGGTGGCGCGCGAGCGCGAGCAAGGCACCTTCGATCAGCTGCTGGTCACGCCGCTCACGCCGATGCTGATTCTGATCGGAAAGGCCGTGCCGTCGATGCTGGTGGGGCTGGTCCAATCCACGATCATCTTCCTGATCGTCCGGTTCTGGTTCCAGATTCCGATGAACGGCTCCCTCCTGCTGATGTATCTCGGCTTGCTCACCTTCACCGGCGCCACGGTGGGAATGGGTCTGTCGATTTCAGCGTTGTCGCTGACCATGCAGCAAGCCATGCTCTACACCTTTATGCTGGTCATGCCGCTGGTATTGCTGTCCGGCCTGATCACGCCCGTGCGCAATATGCCGCAAATGCTGCAGGTCGCCACCTACGCCAACCCGCTGCGCTTCGGCCTGGATATCGTGCGCCGCGTCTACCTGGAAGGCGCGGGGCCGAACGCCGTCGCGAGCGATTTCGTTCCTGTGCTCGCGGTGGCCGCCGTTACGCTGCCGCTGGCGGCCTGGTTGTTCCGCAATCGCCTTTCCTGACGAGCCGGCCGCTATGCCGGCGTCTGGTTGCGCGCGCGCAGCCACTGCATGAGCGCGTCGTTCGACAACGGTTTGGCGTAAAGAAAGCCTTGCAACTCGTCGCAGCCGAGGCGGCGCAACGCATCGGCCTCGTGTTGGTGTTCAACGCCCTCCGCCACCACGCGCAGGCCGAGGTCGTGACCGAGTTCGACGATCGCGCGTATCACGGCCAGGTCGGCAGTGTCGGTGAGGCGGCCATGCACGAACGCACGATCGATTTTTATCCGGTCTATGGGGTAGCGGCGCAGGTAGCTGAGGCTCGAATACCCCGTGCCGAAATCGTCTAGAGATAGTCTGACGCCCAAGGCGCGGATATTCTTGATGGTATCCAGATAGTGGCCGACTCTTTCCATCAGCACCGTTTCCGTGATTTCCAGCTCCAGGCTGCCGGCGGGAACGTCGTGCTCGAGGAGGCAGTCGCGCAGGCGCTCGACGAGTTTTTCGTCGTCGCGCATCTGTATGGCCGAGAGATTGATCGACACCCGCATATCGGGAAAACCGGCTTCGCGCCAGCTTGCGATCTGACGGCATGCCTGCTCGATCACCCAGGCGCCTATCCTCAAAATCAATCGCGTTTCTTCGGCGACAGGAATGAATTCCGAGGGCGGCACGAGCCCCAGATGAGGATGCCGCCAGCGCAGCAAAGCCTCGACGCTCATCAATTCGCCGGTCGACGCCTCCACGCAAGGCTGATACGCGAGCCACATTTCGCCGCGGTCTACCGCCGTACGCATATGCGTTTCGAGTTCGAGTCTGTATCGTGCGCGTTCGGCCATGTCGGGCGCGAAGAACTTCACGAGATTGCGTCCGCTCGACTTCGCATGATACATAGCGGCGTCGGCTTTCTGCATCAGCACGTCGATGGTTTGCCCATCGTCCGGATACATGGCGATGCCGACGCTGCATTCGACCTGCAATGTCCTGCCATCGAGCGAGTGCGGTTCGCGGATCAGCGGCAGCAGCCTCTCTTCGATCAGGCGAGCCACGTCGGCGGCGCTGTCTACATCCGAGAGCAGCACGGTGAATTCATCGCCGCCGAGGCGGCTGACGGTATCCCCGGTGCGCACCGATTGCAGCAGGCGTCGCGAAACGGAACGCAGCAATCCGTCGCCGGCATGATGGCCGAGCGTGTCATTGATGTCCTTGAAGCGATCCAGATCGATGAAGAGCACGGCCATGCGCCCGCGGGTAAGTCGTGCATTTTCGATGGCCTCCCCGACGCGTTTGGTGAAAAGTGCGCGGTTCGGCAGTTCGGTAAGCACGTCGTGCTCGGCCAGGAATTGAATGCGCGCCTCGCTTTTTTTGCGGTCTGTAATGTCGATGAGCGTGCAGATATAGTGCGAGACGCTCGCATGCTTGTCGCGCACGGCGCTGATCATGAGCCATGCCGGATAATCGCCGCCTTCGCGGCGATGCACGATGGCTTCGCCGTTCCAGACGCTCGACATGTCGACAAATTCGACCCATCGATTCATCAGCGGTTCGCCGCTCATTGGCGACACGATGAAATCAGGCAGCGCCCCGCACACAATTTCGGCGCGATAACCCGTTGTCCGGTAGAACGAGGCATTTGCGGTAAGCAGGCGGCGATTCTCGTCGAGAATCAGAATGGACTCCGACGACGCTTCGAACACCTTGGCCCATAACTCAAGCCGTTGTTCCATGAGTTTGATCTGATTGATCGGCGTGAATGCGGTCAGCACGGCGTCGTGGCCCTGGAACGTCAGGCGACGCGCTGACAGCATGGCCCAGGTGGGTTCCTCGCTTGCCATCCAGCGCACCTCGAATTCGTCGACCTCGTCGTGATCGGAAAGTTGCTGAAAAAAGCGTGCGCGCACCGCGGAATCGAGGCCGAAAGCCCACGGATCCGACGTGCGGCCGTTGAGCCAGTACAGGGCGGGCCGATTCGCGTGCAGAACTTCGTGGCCGGGTACGGCGGTCACCATCATCGGCACGGGCGTCGCCTCGACCAGAGCGTGCTGTGCTTGGGATGCGCGCGCGGTGGCCGCGAGTTCTTGCTGCACGTCGCGCTCGTGGTCCAGCTGCGCGAGCATGTCGTTGAAGCCGGTCACCAGCTGACCGATTTCGTCCTGGCTATGCCACGAAGAGCGCACGCTGTGGTCGCCCGTGCGCCGCACGGTGTCCATGACGCGCGCGAGATCGCGCAGCGGCCGGGATATCTGCTGCGCAACCAAATAAACCATGCAGAGAATTCCGCACAATAGAAAAAGCGCCGTACCCAGATGGAGCCACATGAGCGAGAAGAGGCCGTGCACGCGCGCATGGAGCAGTATGTCCAGCTCTGTGCCCGTGGCGCGCCAGGCTTGATCCGCTCTGGCCACGAGCGCGTCGTGTGCGGCTCGCGCGGCCGCGTAGCTCTGGGCTTCATCGCCGGTTTGTGCGACGACCGTTCGCGCTGCCGCGCGATACGCTTCGATCGCGTCGAGCAACTTGTCGATGGGCTCGGCCAAGGCGAGTTTTACATTCCGATTGGCGGCGCCTGCCTCGGCGAAATCGGAACGCATGTTCTGCGACACGGCATCGAGCTGACCTTCAAGCACGAGATAGCGTGTGCTGAGTTCGCCGGATGCCGGCGTTTCCTGTGCGCCTGCGGCGCTCTCGTGCAAAAGCCGACCAATTCCGTTCGCCGTATCGAGCAGCGCCGGATAGCGCAGGATAGACAGGGACATCGAGTAATAACTGTCCAGGTCGGGATCGAGGATCAGATTCGATTGGTTGCCGATGCGCGTGATGAGCGCTCGGCTCGCATCCAGCGCCGAGCGCACGGCTTGCGGCGCAAGCCCACGCGACTCGTGCGTCGAGGCCGCCATGTCCGTGAGCGTGCGGCGAAGGGTCGAATTCAATTCGCCGCTTTGCAGGTTGGCGCCATATCGTGCCTCGGCGATCGAAAGTGCGGACGTTGCGCGGTGGATCTGTTGCACATCGACGCGGCCCGATGCGCCGGCCTTGGCGACGTCGATCAGCGCCTCGCGCACCGATGCGATGTAGTCGTTTCCGACGATTTCTTTTCGCGAGAAATCGATCGAGATGTATTTCTCGTGAATCAGGATGCCGCTGATATAGAGCACGGCGCTGAGATCGAGCAGATAGATCAGAAGCAGTTTGCGTCCGACGCGCAGACGCCCGAGCAAGCGGAAAAACGGATTGAGTTTCATCGCAAAGGCCAAAGCGGAATCGAAAGCCGCGCCGTATCCGAGGTCAATAATTTTTTTGACTTCGCAAGAGCGGTCGATTTGACCACGCGCGATCCCTGCGTAACGACGATGAGCACGACGAACTTCAGCGATTCAATGCGCTTTCACTGCATTGGCGCGATTTTTCCTCGATATGGGGCGCGTGTTGCACCATATCGGCGCATCGCCGACGAGCGACTCGACAGCTCGGATCGTCCAGTCCTGGGCGAGGTGTCGCGATCGAACCGGCGCTTACAGCAGTGCTATCACCGAGTCGATGTTGACCGGATCGGTCCAGTCCAAGGTACCCAGATGCCACAGTCGCAACTTTCCGCCGCGGTCCACCACGAAGTTGGCCGGCATGCCTACCACATGCCAGTCGTGCATGGCCGTGCCGTTGCGGTCGTGCAGCACCAGTCCGCTGATGGGCAGGCGCGCGAGAAAGGCGTCGATCCTCGGGCGGGCTTCGGCCGCATCGACGGCGATAAGCTTCAGGCCCTTGTCGGCGTAGCGGTTTGCCAGCGCCGACATGATGGGGATCTCCTGCCGGCAAGGAGCGCACCATGTGGCCCAGAAGGTCACGATCGTCACGCTGCCCAGGAATTCGGTCAGGTTTCTCGGGCGGCCCTGCAGGTCGGGCAGGGCGAGCGCGGGCGTCGGTCCGCCTTGCCAGACCGCCCAGTGCGGACCTGTGGCGGCCCGCAGGGCTGCTTCTTCGGCGGCGACGGCGGCCGCGCTGCTTGGTGTAGGGGCAGCCGAAACAAGGCGCAGCGCCGGTGCGGTTGCGCCGGCCAGGCCTGCCTGCAGCAGGCGGCGTCGGAGCCTGTTCATGCGATGCCTTTGCTCAGATCTGCCGCGCTGTGATGCGATAGCGGAAGTCGTCGGCATCCAGGCTGTCGATGCGTCCCGCGCTGGTCTCGCCGTTGGGGTACATCAGGAAGGGAACGGCGGGCAGCAGGGATCCCGGAAGCGAAACGTCGTGGCCGTGGTTGTAGGCCACCCAGTTCATTTCCCAGGAGCCGAACAGCATGACGCGCGCGGCCCGTACTTGCGGGTTGTCCATCGACAGATGTCCCGGCGGTTCTTCGAGCATGACCTTGCGCACGTCGGCCGGATCGACCGGCACCCAACCGTAGCCTTCGGCGTAGAACTCGGCGCGGCAATGCTGCGCGTGGGTCACGTCCCCCGATTTGCCCAGGCTCTTGTAGCCCAGTTGGGAATCCGCGACGCGGATGCCGTAGGCGTCGCGGGCAGGAATGCCTGCCGCTCGCGACAGTGCGACGAATACCGCGCTGATGTCGGCGCACTTGCCGCCCATGTTGCGGGTGGTGAGCATATAGCGCACGTCGCCCAGGCCGCAGCCCGGAGTGGACCCGACGCGATGGGTGTTGTCCACTACCCATTCGTAGATGGCGCGCGCCTTGGCGACGTTGCCGCGCAGGCCGTGCGTGATGTGGTCGGAGGTGGATTTGACGATGCCGTCGGTCGGCAGCAGGGCGGTGGGCTGCAGATAGCGGTGCAGCGTTTCGCGGCTCTCGCGCGGCGCGTGCCGGCTGGGCGGCAGGCTCAGGTCGACGCGGCGGTCGCGAGTCTGGAAGCGGCTGGTGACGGTCAGGCCGCGCTGCGTATCGGGCGTGCCGTCGGGCCATTGTGCGACGACCGTCTGCACGTCGTAGCCGGGCACCTGGACCAGCACGCCGGTTCCCTCGCCCTGCACCTGCCAGGTGGTCTGCGCGTTGCGTTGATAGTCGGTGTTTTGCGCGAAAGGCACGGGCACCCAGACGCGGGCCTGCTTGCCCGGATCGCGCACCTGGATTTCGGTGACCAGTTCGAAGGTGCGCCAGCCCGCATCCAGCGCGGCGGCGCTTGCGGCCTGTTCGAGGCCCAGGCCGGTGGCCGACAGCGCGCCGGCTATGGAGGTAAGACGAAGAAAATCGCGACGATCCATGGAGCGTTTCCGATGCACGATAAGGGGATTTGTCAATTTCGGCCCCGAGTCCCGCAGGCGGGCCGAGTCGCGCGCATCGAGGGCTGGCGCGCGGAAGTACTATTCTAATCGACGCCAAATCGGGAATATTCTCATGACGCAAACCTCCTCCATCGCCACGCCGCGACTGACCTCGCTTTCGCACGGCGGCGGCTGCGGCTGCAAGATCGCGCCCGGCGTGCTGTCGGCGCTGCTGGCGCGCCATGCGCCTGTTTTCAAGCCCTGCGCGGATCTGCTGGTGGGCAACGAAACCGCCGACGACGCGGCCGTCTATAGGCTGAACGACGAGCAGGCGCTGATCGCCACCACCGATTTCTTCATGCCCATCGTGGACGATCCCTACGATTTCGGCCGCATCGCCGCGACCAACGCGCTGTCGGACGTCTATGCCATGGGCGGCACGCCCATCCTGGCGCTGGCCATCGTGGGCATGCCCATCAACGTGCTGCCGCATGAGGTCATCGCCGAGGTGCTGCGCGGCGGCGAGTCGGTGTGCGCCGAGGCGGGCATCCCGGTGGCAGGCGGTCATTCCATCGATTCGGTCGAGCCCATCTACGGCTTGGCCGCCATGGGCCTGGTGCATCCCGGGCGTGTCAAGCGCAACGCCGATGCGCGCGCGGGCGACGTGCTGATCCTGGGCAAACCGCTGGGCGTGGGCATCCTGTCCGCCGCGCTCAAGAAAAACCTGCTCGATGCGGCCGGCTATCGCGTCATGATCGAGGCCACCACGCTGCTGAACCGGCCCGGCGCGACGCTCTCGGGGCTGCCCGGCGTGCATGCCATCACCGATGTCACCGGCTTCGGGTTGCTGGGCCATACGCTGGAGATGGCGCGCGGCGCGGGCCTGGCCGCGCAGGTGCGCCTGGCCGACCTGCCGTGGCTGGACCAGGCGCAGGCCTATGCCGCGCAGGGCGTGATCACCGGCGCATCGGGACGCAACTGGGCGTCGTACGGCGAGTCCATACGCCTGGGCGCCGGCGTGGACGACACGGCCCGCGCGCTGCTCACCGATCCGCAGACCTCCGGCGGGCTGCTGGTGGCCTGCGCTCCACAAGAGGCCGAGCGCGTGCTCGACATCTTCCGCGGCCAGGGCTTCGGCCAGGCCGCCATCATCGGCCGGATGCGCGAGGGCGAGCCCTGCGTGCATGTCGAGTGACGCAACCGCACTTCAAGAAAAGAGGCACGGCATCATGGCAACGCAATCCAAAGTCATGCTCGTCACCGGCGGCAGCCGGGGCATAGGCGCCGCGACGGCGCTGCTGGCGGGCAGCCGCGGCTACGCGGTCTGCGTCAACTACCATCAGCGCAGCGATGCCGCCGAGGCCGTGGTCCAGGCCATACGCGCGCAGGGCGGCCAGGCCATCGCAGTGCAGGCCGACATGGCGCAGGAAGACCAGATCATGACCCTGTTCGAGCGCGTGCAGCAGGCCTACGGCCGGCTCGACGCGCTGGTCAACAACGCCGGCGTGCTGGACCGGCAGGCCACGGTCGAACAGATGAGCGCAGCGCGCATACGCCGCATCCTGGACACCAATGTGCTGGGCACCTTTCTGTGCTGCCGCGAAGCCGTGCGGCGCATGGCGCCGCGCAACGGCGGCCTGGGCGGTGTCATCGTCAACATCTCGTCCATGGCGGCCCGCCTGGGGGCGCCCAACGAATACGTGGACTATGCCGCCAGCAAGGGGGCGGTGGATACGCTGACCCAGGGCCTGGCCAAAGAGGTCGCCGGCGACGGCATACGCGTCAACGCGGTGCGTCCCGGGCTCATCCACACGGAAATCCACGCCAGCGGCGGCGAGCCCGGCCGCATCGACCGCCTCAAGGACGCCGTTCCGCTCAAGCGCGGCGGCACGCCCGAAGAAGTGGCGGCCGCCGTGCTGTGGCTGTGCTCGGACGAGGCCTCGTATACCACCGGCACATTCATCGACGTGTGGGGCGGGGGGGGAGGCGCCGCCCCCCCCCCCCGGGCGGGCGCCAGGCGGCCGCGGCCGCGCGGCCGCCCGCGCAGGCGGCCAGGCCACCCGCGA
>NZ_JBQCER010000086.1:0-54122 GCF_051960075.1 Bordetella sp. | reverse complement strand
ATCATGGGCGAGATTTCGGCGGCCTCGGAGGAGCAGTCCAGCGGCATCGATCAGGTGAACCTGGCGGTGACGCAGATGGACGAGACCACGCAGCAGAATGCCGCCCTGGTGGAGCAGGCTGCCGCGGCTGCGGGCTCGCTGCGCGATCAGACCCAGCACCTGTCCAAAGTCGTGTCGATGTTCAAGCTGGGCAACGCAAAAACCCCTTCGGCGTCGGGGTCCGCCGCCTCCGTCATGCAGGCTTCCGCTCCCGCGGCCCATAAACCTGCGCCCGCTCCGGCGGAGCCTGCCAAGGCCAAGCCGGCGAGCCCTGCTCCGGCCCTGCCCAGGCCGCAGCCTCGCTCCAGGCCGTCGCACAAACCAGCCGAGGCGAGCGACGATTGGGAAAGCTTCTGAAGCTTGTCTTTGCCGCGCGCCGATCAGCGCGCGGCAGACGGCTTGGACGCCGCGTGCGTCATGCTGCGTCCTGCGTCGCGGGGCAATAGCAGATAGATAAGCGTCGGCAAGACGGTCATCAACGCCATGATCGCAAAAGCCCAATGGAAATCGACAATGGCGAACGGAGAGTAGCCCGCCGAGTCTTGTCCCGCACGAACCAGATTCGCCATGCGCAGGCATACGGCGCCGAAAGCGATACCCATGCCGATCGACACTTGCTGCATCGTGCTCCACAGCGTGCTGGACGAACTCTTCAAGGCCTCGGGAATATCGGCAAAGCTCAAGGTAGACATGGTCGAGAGCTGCAAGGACCGGGCAATGCCATAGGCGAACAGCACGGCATACAACACCGGGGCAGCCGTACCCGGTGTAAGCCAGACGAAGGCCAGCATGGTCATGGCCACCGCGACGCCGTTGGTCAGAATCACGGCGCGAAAGCCGAAGCGCCTCATGATCGGATTGACGAAAATTTTCATGCCGAGGTTGCCGCAAGCGGTTACCAGCAAAAGCAGGCCCGAATGAAAAGCTGAAAGACCAAAGCCGATCTGGAACAGCAAGGGCGAAAGATAGGGCACCGACTCGATGCCGGCGCGTGCGATGTTGCCCCACAAGACGGCGATGCTGTAGGACCGGACGCGAAAGACTGAGAGATCGAGTATGGGATCGACGGTTCTGCGCAGGTGGGCGACGGCGACGGCGCCTGCAGCGATGCCTGCGGCCAGGAAACCCGCCGCGCTGGTCAGGCTGGCCTCTTGATGGCTGGCCAGCTCCATGCCGTAGAGCAGCGAGACCAGCGCCACGCCGCACAGCAGGAACCCCGGCACGTCAAGCTTGCGGGCGCCCTGCCCCGGCTGATCGGGCACAAAGGCCGCGATCGCCGCGAGCGCTGCCAGGCCGAATGGCAGGTTCAGGAAGAACACCCAGTGCCACGAAGCATAGGTCGTGATGAATCCGCCCACGGTAGGGCCGACAACGGGAGCGACGATGCCGGGCCAGGTGATGGTCGAGATCGCGCGCATCATGTGGCCCGGATCAGTGTTGCGCACCACGATCATGCGCCCGACCGGAACCATCATCGCTCCGCCCAGACCTTGCAACACGCGGGCCGCCGTGAAGGTCAGGACGCTGGCGGAGAACCCGCACAGCACCGAGGCCAGCGTGAAGATCAGCACCGCGCTGCCAAACACCCTGCGCGCGCCGCAGCGGTCCGCGATCCAGCCGCTGATCGGAATGAAGACCGCCAGCGTGAGCATATAGGCGGTCATGCCCAGGCTGACTTCGTTCGGACCGACGTGGAAGGACCGAGCCATCTGCGGCAGCGCCGTCGCGATGATCGTCGTGTCCAGATACTCCATGAAGAACGTCGCCGCGACAATGAAAGGCAGGACGAGGCTGTTCCTCGCCCCGCTTCGGGCGCTCGATGAAGCCGACATGGGCGCGCGAGCCTCGAAACTACGCCCCGGCCTGCTCCATGCAATTGGCCTGCAGCACCGTCAGTGCCGCCATATTGATGATGCGGCGCACGGTGGAGCTGGAAGTCAGAATGGTGACCGGCGCATTGACGCCCAGCAGGAAGGGGCCGATGGCGATATTGCCGCCCGCGGTGGCCTTGAGCAGGTTGTAGGCGATGTTGCCCGAGTCCACATTCGGGCAAACAAGCAAATTGGCCGTCCCTTTCAGTGTCGTGGACGGAAGAATGCGCGAACGCAACGCATCGTCCAGCGCGCAGTCGCCGTGCATTTCCCCGTCGATCTCCAGATCGGGCGCCTGAGCGCGGATCAATTGCAAGGCCTCGCGCATCTTCGCTCCCGAAGACCAATTGCCGGTGCCGAAATTGGAGCGGGACAGCAGCGCGATCTTGGGCACCAGATAAAGATTGGCCATCTTGCGCGCAGCGGCGATGGTGTATTCGGCAATCTGCTCGGCCGTGGGATTGTCGTTGACATGCGTGTCGACCAAAGCGAGCGTGAGCTCGTTCAGCAGGACGATATTCATGGCCGCATACGTCTTGGCGCCAGGCTTCATGCCTATCACCTCGTCGACAAAGCGCAAATGGTCATGGAAAGCACCGACCGCGCCGCAAACCATGCCGTCGGCTTCGCCCAGACGCACCATCACCGCACCGATCAGCGTATTGCGACGGCGCATTTCGACGCGCGCCATTTCCTTGCTGATGCCTCGACGGCACATCAGCTCCCAGTAGGTGGTCCAGTACTGGTGGAAGCGCTCGTCGTATTCGGGGTTGGTGACCTCGACGTCCTCTCCCAATTTGAGGCGCAGGCCGTATTTCTCGATGCGCGACAGCAGCACCTGAGGGCGCCCCACAAGAATGGGTCGGGCCAGCTTTTCATCGACAATCACCTGCACCGCGCGCAGTACGCGCTCGTCCTCGCCCTCGGTGAAGACGATGCGAGACTTGCCGCCCTCGCGCGTGCAGCGCTTGGCCTCGCCGAACACCGGCTTCATGAAGGTGCCGGAGTGATAGACAAATTGCTGCAGCTGCTGGACGTAGGCATCCAGATCGGCAATGGGTCGCGTTGCCACGCCGCCTTCCATGGCGGCCTTGGCCACGGCCGGCGCGATGCGCGTGATCAGACGCGGATCGAAAGGCTTGGGTATGAAGTATTCGGGACCAAAGGAAACGCCGTAGGTGCCGTAGGCTTCGGCCACCATTTCATTCTGCTCTTCCTGGGCCAGGCCGGCGATCGCGTACACCGCCGCCTTTTCCATCTCGCGCGTAATGGTGGTGGCGCCGACGTCCAGCGCGCCGCGGAAGATGTAGGGGAAGCACAGAACATTGTTGACCTGGTTCGGGTAGTCCGAACGGCCGGTAGCCATGACCACGTCGTCGCGCACGGCATGCGCTTCTTCGGGCAGGATCTCGGGCGACGGGTTGGCCAGAGCCAGAATGAGGGGTTTGACGGCCATTTTCCTGACCATCTCGGACTTGAGCACGCCGCCGGCCGACAGGCCCAGGAATACGTCGGCGCCGTCGATCACTTCCGTGAGCTTGCGCAGCGGCGTCTCTTGCGCAAAGCGCTCCTTGTCAGGATCCATCAGGGTGGTGCGGCCTTTATAGACCACGCCTTCGATGTCGGTGGCCCAGATGTGTTCCATGGGCAATCCCAGATCGACCAGCAGGTCCAGGCAGGCCAGCGCGGCCGCACCGGCGCCGGAGGTCACGACCTTGACGTCCTTGATGCTCTTGCCCACGACCTTGAGACCGTTGATGAAAGCGGCGCAAACGGTAATGGCCGTGCCGTGCTGGTCGTCGTGAAAGACCGGGATCTTCATGCGCTCGCGCAGCTTGCGCTCGACCGCGAAGCATTCCGGCGCCTTGATGTCTTCCAGGTTGATGCCACCGAAAGTCGGCTCCAGCCCGGCGATGATGTCGACCAGCTTGTCCGGATCGGACTCGTTGATCTCGATGTCGAAAACGTCGATGCCGGCGAATTTCTTGAACAGGACCGCCTTGCCTTCCATGACCGGCTTGGCCGCCAGCGGACCGATATTGCCCAGCCCGAGCACGGCCGTGCCGTTGGTGATCACGCCCACGAGATTGCCGCGGGCGGTGTAGCGGAAGGCATCCATGGGGTTGGCGACGATCTCTTCGCAGGCCGCAGCCACGCCGGGCGTGTAGGCCAGCGCCAGATCGCGCTGAGAAATGAGCGGCTTGCTGGCATTGACCGACAGTTTTCCGGGCTTGGGAAACTCGTGATAGTCAAGCGCGGCCTTGCGGTTGTTTGAAGTATCGGTGCTCATATTGGTGACCCAGGCTTGGAAAAACAGTGTCGGACGGGAATAGGCGAACGATATTACGCCTCCAGACATAATCATGATATTTGGATTTAATATGATTTCATAAGTTTTAACTTATATGGAATTTCATGGCTTTCGACGCCGTCGATGTTGCTCATAAATTGAGCAATCGCCTCAAGATGCGCCATCTGGCGCTGCTCCTGCAGATACGCCGGCATGGCTCGCTGACGCGCGCGGCCGAGCATATGGCCATCAGCCAACCGGCGCTGACCAACACGCTCAACGATTTGGAGGGCATGTTCGGCGCGCCGCTATTCGAGCGCTCGGCGCGCGGCATGGCGCCGACCCCGCTGGGCCGGGTGGTGCTGGACCACGCCCAGGCCATGGTGCAGGACCTCGACCATCTGGTGCGCGACATGGACGCCGTGGCCGGCGGACACACGGCGCACCTGCATATAGGCGTCACGCCTTTCGTTCCCAGCCGCGTTCTGCCGGCCGCCCTGCAGCAGGCAGCGCGCGACGGTCGGCGGCTCACCGTCACCGTGCACGGTGGACCGAGCGAACTGCTGCTTTCGCAGCTGCAGGATCACACGCTGGACATCGTGGTCGGCCTGGCCTCGCCGGTGCTAAGCCAGGAGGGCCTGAGCTTTTATGCGCTCTATAGCCAGCCGCCGCGCCTGATCGCCAACCGCCGGCTGGCCGCGAGACTGACGCGGCAGCGCCTGGACTGGCGGCGCCTTGCAGCACTGGACTGGATCATGAGTCCATCCACCAGCTACCTGCGCGAGCAGGTGGCGGGCCTCTTCGTCGAAGCCGGTTTGCCCGTGCCACGACCGGTCATGGAGAGCGATGCGGCGCGCCTGATCGGCGAAATGCTGGCCGCCAGCGAACGCGCCGTGGCCATCCTGCCCGCCGACATCGCCGAGGAGCTGGTGCGCGGCGCCGGCGTGACCATCATTCCCTACTCGTTTGCGTGGAGCCTGCCGCCCATCGGCTTTTTCACGCGCAATACCGGCACCCCGCGCATGGCCGAGCAATGGTTCGCTGATGCCCTGCGCAAGGTCAAGAGCTCGCGGCCGGCTGTGCCTGCAGCCGCCGCAGCTCGCGGCGCCGTGGCGGTGGGCGCCGCTATTGAAACGCCGTTTCCATGAACGAACGCAGCTTGCGCGAATGCAGCCTCTCGAGCGGCATGTCGCGCAGGTGCTCCAGCGCGCGGATGCCGATCTTCAGGTGCTGGTTGACCTGGGTGCGATAGAACGTGCTGGCCATGCCCGGCAGCTTGAGCTCGCCATGCAGAGGCTTGTCGGACACGCAAAGCAGCGTACCGTAGGGCACCCGCAGACGGAAGCCATTGGCCGCGATGGTGGTCGATTCCATGTCCAGCGCGACGGCGCGCGACTGGGCGAAACGCTGCACCAGTTCATTCTGGTCGCGCAGCACCCAGTTGCGGTCGTCGATCGTCGCCACGGTGCCGGTGCGCACAATGTGCTTGAGCTCCCAGCCCGACAGTCCCGATACTTCGGCCACGGCTTGTTCCAGCGCCACCTGCACCTCGGCCAGCGGCGGCACCGGCACCCAGGTGGGCAAGTCGGCGTCGAGCACATGATCGTCGCGCACATAGCCGTGCGCCAGCACGTAGTCGCCCAGTTTCTGCGTGTCGCGCAGGCCGGCGCAATGGCCCAGCATCAGCCAGGCGTGCGGGCGCAGCACCGCCACGTGGTCGGTAATGGTCTTGGCGTTCGAGGGCCCTACTCCGATGTTGACCAGCGTGATGCCCGTATGGCCTTTGCGCACCAGATGATAGGCCGGCATCTGCGGCATGCGCGCCGCCGCCTCGCCCTGAACCTGTCCGCCCAGCAGGGTGACGCGGTTGCCCGGCTCTACCAACTGGTCGTACTCGCCCTGCACGTTCGCCATCAGGCCGCGCGCCCAGGCCAGGAACTCGTCCACATAGAATTGATAGTTGGTGAATAGGACGAAATTCTGGAAATGCGCAGGATCGGTCGCCGTGTAGTGCTGCAGGCGCAGGAGCGAATAGTCCACGCGCGGCGCGGTGAACGGCGCCAGCGGTTGCGGCCCGCTATTGGTATTGCGCCAAGTGCCGTTGACGATGGCGTCGTCGGTAACGGACAGGTCGGGCGCGTCGAACATGTCGCGCAGCGGGCGCTTGAGACTTTCGATGTGCTCGCCCTCGACGCTGGCGCCATCGACGAAAGCGAAGTGCAGCGGGATGGGCAGATCCGATTCGCCCACCTCGACGGCGCCGCCATGGTTCTGCAGCAGCAGGGAAAGCTGGTGCTCCAGATAGTGACGGAACAGACGTGGCCGTGTGATCGTGGTCTGGTAGCGGCCGGGTTCAGCCACGTGACCATAAGAGAGCCGGCTATCCCGGATGTGATGGCTGGGCACGTTGATGCGCACGGCCGGATAACACGCGCGCGTGCGACCCGCCTGCTCGGCGCCGGACAGCGCCTGCTGGAAGGCGCTGCGCAGAAAAGCCGTGTTGCGTTCGTAGATTTCAATCAGCCTGTCCACCGCGGCGGCGGCATCATTGAAAGGCTCGAAGGGACGGAACTCAGGCCGGACAATCGTTCCAGCCATGGTACTTTTGGGCATGAACTCCCTCTATAATTCAAACACTTAGCGCATTTGTTACTATTTAAAACAAATCGCTGTCATGTAACGTATTATTCCGGTATACTCCGGGGGCAGCGTGCTGGCGGGGACTACCCCGAAGCTATTTCAGACGCTGAAATCCCTATTGCCCCGGCAGTTTCTTGCTGGCCTGAAGGTTAGCATCCTGCCGTTATTTTTGCCGTTTTACGGTAGTTTTTCTGTCATCAACGCCTTAATTACCGACGCCACATGACCTTGCCGCCGACGCAAAAGCTCCCTATTTTCCTGCTGGCCGCCACCGCTTTGGCAACCAGCCTGCTCTGCACCCCCGCCCAGGCGGCCGTCGAAACCGAAGCCCTTCCCACGCTCAAGGGCCTGTCCGCCGCCAACGACCAAACCCTCAAAGCCGCATTCAGTCTGCGCGATCGCGTCGTCGAAACCGGCCTGAACGCCATCGGCACGCTCTATCATTGGGGCGGCGACGATCCCCAGGAAGGTTTTGACTGCAGCGGCCTGGTACGCTTCGTCTATCAGGAAACGGCGGGCCTGACGCTGCCTCGCACTGCCCGCGAACAGCACGCCACCGGCAAGTCCGTGGCGCGCCAGCAGCTACTGCCCGGCGATCTGGTGTTCTTCAAGAGCACGGTCGCAACCCGGCACGTGGTCTGGCATAACCATCACAAAAGCCTGCGCACGATCGTCTCGGGCGCCATCTCCCACGTTGGCATCTATATCGGCGACAACCAGTTCGTCCATGCTCCGGTGCGCGGCGAGCGCGTGCGCATCGACAATCTCGAGGCCTCATACTGGGCCAAGCATTACGCCGGCGCCGTGCGCTACCTGACGTCCAAAGTCGTGGCGCAGAACAGCGATGCTCCTGCCACGCCGGCGGGCATCTCGAACGACACGAGCGAATCGCCGGCAGACATCGTCAAGAAACCCTGACGATCCCTCCAGACCCTAATAAGGGTCCGTCAAAAAAACGGCCATTCGATGAATGGCCGTTTTTTTGTCAGTAAGACGCCTCAGCCTCGTCCGACATAGGGCATGGCGGTCGCCATGATGGTCATGAACTGCACATTGGTATCGAGCGGCAGTTCGGCCATGCCCGCCACGGCCCGCGCCACGTGTGCGACGTCCATGCGCGGCTCGACCTTCATGCTGCCGTCGGCTTGCAGAATGCCTTTGGCCATGCGCTCGGTCATGTCGGTGGCGGCGTTGCCGATGTCGATCTGGCCGCAGGCGATGTTGTCATGGCGACAGTCCAATGAGATCGCCTTGGTCAGTCCCGTCACCGCGTGCTTGGTCGCCGTGTAGGCGATCGACATGGGCCGCGGGGTATAGGCCGCGATCGAGCCGTTGTTGATGATGCGGCCGCCTTTCGGCATCTGCCGCTTCATGAGACGTATGGCGCCTTGGGCGCAAAGAAACATGCCCGTGAGGTTGACGTCGACCACGTCGCGCCACACGGCGGCCGGCAGTTCGTCGATGGGCACGGCCGGCGCGCCGCGGCCCGCGTTGTTGAAAAGCACGTCCAGGCGCCCGTAGGCGGCGCGCACGCGCTCGTACAGCGCGTCCACCGAATCGTCGCGGGTCACGTCGGTCGCGACCGCCAGCGCCCGGCTCGAGGCGGCGCCGGCCCGGGCGCGAGTCTCTTCCAACAGTTCGCCGCGCCGGCCGGCCAGCACGACCTGATAGCCGCGTGCCAGCAATTCCAGCGCCACGGCGCGGCCGATTCCGGTGCCTGCGCCGGTCACCAGGGCGATCTTGCCGCTCGTCGCTTCGGGATATGTCGTGCTCATCGTGTCGCTCCTGCCTTTCGTGTTTGTCCGTGCCCATCCTAGCAGAGCCGCGCGTGGGATACGCCGCGTTCAAACCGGGAACCGGGCGATACGGCGGGCTATACTTTTACGAATCCCAGTTCCATCGTGCGCCATGTACACCTCTCCCGGAAACGTATTCATGGTGGTTGCTCCCAGCGGCGCAGGCAAGTCCAGCCTGGTGCGCGCGCTGCTCGACCACGATTCGTCCATCACCCTGTCGATCTCGTGTACGACGCGTGCGCCGCGCCCCGGCGAAGAGGACGGCCGGGAATACCGCTTTACCACTGCCGACGAGTTCCTGGCCATGCGTGATGCCAATGCGCTGCTGGAATGGGCCGAGGTTCACGGCAATTACTACGGCACGCCACGCGACCGCATCGATGAGGCCACCCGGGCGGGTCGGGACGTGCTGCTGGAAATCGACTGGCAAGGCGCGCGTCAGGTCAAACAGCGCTTTCCCAAGGCCATCGGCATCTTCATCCTGCCTCCGTCCATTGACGAACTGGCCAAGCGCCTGCGCGCCCGCGGACAGGATTCCGACGATGTGATCTCGCGTCGCCTGCTGGCTGCCGGCAGCGAAATCGCCCATGCGCCGGAATGCGAATATGTTATTATTAATCAAGAATTTAGCGTGGCCCGTGCACAGTTGATACAGATCATCAGCGCCGCCAGGCTGCGCTTTGCGTCGCAAGCCGCGCGGCATGCCCCGCTGTTCGCCCAGCTGGGTATCCCGGCAGACCACTAAACCCGTTTTTCACATTCAGGGATTCCCATGGCCCGTATTACCGTCGAAGACTGTCTGAACCAGATCCCCAATCGCTTCAAGCTCACGCTGGCCGCGACCTACCGCGCCCGCGAGCTGGCGCAGGGCCATGCCGCACGCATCGACAGCAAAGACAAACCCACCGTCACGGCTCTGCGCGAAATCGCCGCCGGTCAGACCGGCCTGGAAATGCTGCGCAAAGTCCCGACCTGATTCATCACCGGGAGGCGCAGCATGGCATTTCCCGGGCTCAAGCACGCATCCTCTGGGTTGTTGGCTGCACTGCGTGCGGGGTCGAGGCTTGGCCTGCGACCCGGCAACGGCAAATCCGCGCAACCCGACGCCGAGCCCTCCCCGCCTCCCATCGCCTCGCTGGCGCCGCTGACCGAGCTCATCGGCGGCTATCTCTCCCAGTCCGACGTCGAGAAAGTCCGCGAGGCCTATCGTTTCGCCGATTCCGCCCACCTGGGACAGTTCCGCGCCAGCGGCGAACCCTACATCTCTCACCCCATCGCCGTCACCGAAATCTGTGCCGGCTGGAAGCTCGACGCCAACGCCCTGGCGGCAGCCCTGCTGCATGACGTCATCGAAGACCAGAACGTCAGCAAGCAGGAACTGGCCGAGAAATTCGGCCCTGAAGTGGCCGAGCTGGTCGACGGCCTGACCAAACTCGAACGTCTGGACTTCGCGTCCAAGGCGCAGCAGCAGGCCGAGAGCTTTCGCAAGATGCTGCTGGCCATGGCCCGCGATGTACGCGTCATTCTCATCAAGCTGGCCGACCGCCTGCACAATATGCGCACGCTCGACGTGGTCAGCGCCGAAAAGCGCCGCCGCGTGGCACGGGAAACGCTCGACATCTACGCGCCCATCGCCCACCGGCTCGGTCTGAACGTCATCTACCGCGAGTTTCAGAACCTCTGCTTCGCGGCCATGTATCCCAACCGCTATCAGGTGCTGCACCGCGCCGTTCTGGCCGCGCGTGGCAACCGGCGCGAAGTCATCGGCAAGATCGAAGACGCCGTGCGCGCGGCATTGCCGGCCGCCGGCATCGAGGCCGACGTCAGCGGCCGGGAAAAAACGCTCTACGGCATCTACCGCAAGATGCAGGAGCAAAAAAAGTCTTTCTCCGAGGTCCTGGACATCTACGGTTTTCGCGTGATCGTCCATACGCTGCCCGAGTGCTATCTGGCTCTGGGCACGCTGCACCAGCTCTATCGCCCGGTGCCCGGAAAATTCAAGGACTACATCGCCATCCCCAAACTCAACGGCTACCAGTCGCTGCACACGACGCTGGTCGGCCCCTACGGCACGCCGGTGGAGTTCCAGTTCCGCACGCGCGACATGCATCACGTGGCGGAAGAAGGCGTGGCCTCGCACTGGCTGTACAAAGAAAGCGACACTACGCTCAACGACCTGCAGAAGCGCACGCACCAGTGGCTGCAGTCCCTGCTCGACATCCAGAGCCAGACGGGCGATTCCGGCGAGTTCCTCGACCACGTCAAAGTCGATCTATTCCCCGATGCGGTCTACGTGTTCACGCCGCGCGGCAAGATCATCTCGCTGCCGCGCGGCGCTACGCCGGTGGATCTGGCCTACGCCATCCACACCGATGTGGGCAACCAGGCCGTGGCGGCCAAGATCAACGGCGAGTTTGCGCCGCTGCGCACCGAGCTGAGCAGCGGCGACACGATCGAGATCATCACCTCGCCGGCCTCGCGCCCCAACGCGCAGTGGCTCAATTACGTGCGCACAGGCCGGGCCCGCTCCGAGATCCGGCACTATCTGCGCACCGTCAAGTACGAGGAGTCGGTGGGCTTCGGCGTGCGCCTGCTGACGCAGGCCCTGGAAGAGCTGCACCTGACGCTGCCGCCCGCAGACGATCCTCAATGGGACAAGCTGGCCCGCAGCACGGGCGCCAGCTCGCGCGACGAGATTCTCTCGGACATCGGCCTGGGCAAGCGCCTGGCCGCTGTGGTGGCGCGGCGCTTTGCGCCCGAGAACGCCCTTATGGCCACCACGGCCGCAGCCATGGACGAAATGACCGCGGCGCGAGCCGCGCCCATTCTGATCCAGGGCAACGAAGGCCAGGCGGTGCAATTGGCGCCCTGTTGCGGCCCCCTGCCCGGCGACGCGATCATTGCAGGCGTACGGCTGGGCCAGGGACTGGTGGTGCATACGGCAGACTGCCCCATCGCGCAGCGCGCCCAGGCGCGCGAACCGGAGCGCTGGGTGCCGGTGGCCTGGGACAGCCAAGCCAGCAAGCACTTCTCGACCCGGCTCGACATCGTCACGCGCAACGAACGCGGCGTGCTGGGCCGCATTGCGGCCGAGGTTTCCGCGGCCGATTCCAACATCACCCACGTCACCATGCACGACGATGCCGTTTCCACGGTGCTGCTGCACCTGACGATCCAGGTCGACAGTCGCAAGCACCTGGCACAAGTCATCCGCGCTGTGCGGCACGTGCCCCAAGTGCAGAAGATCGTGCGCGTCAAGGGATGACCTGCGCCGGCGACGGCTGCGCGACGGGCATCTCGACCTTGAACGCAGCGACGGCCTGCCGCAGCCTTTGCGTTTGCTCGTCGAGCGAACTGGCCGACGCGGCCACCTGCTCCACCAGCGCGGCGTTGTGCTGCGTCACGTCGTCCATCTGACGTATCGCCTGATTGACCTCGACGATGCCGGTGCTTTGCCGCATCGACGCTTCCGAGATTTCGCTCATGATCGACGTCACGCGTCGCACCGCGGCGACCGCCCCGGTCATGGTTTCGTCTGCCTTGTCGGTAAGGCTGGAGCCCGCGGCGATGTGGGCGACCGATTGCTCGATCAACGCCTTGATTTCCTTGGCCGCGCCCGCGCAACGCTGTGCGAGCTGACGCACTTCGCCGGCGACCACTGCAAAGCCGCGGCCCTGCTCTCCGGCGCGGGCTGCTTCGACCGCGGCGTTCAGCGCCAGGATGTTGGTCTGGAACGCGATGCCTTCGATGGCGTTGATGATCTCCCCCATTTTGTTCGAGCTGCTCGAGATCTCGGCCATTTTGCCGGCAACGTCGTTGACGACCTGGCCGCTATGGGATGCGGTGTCCGACGCGCTGGCGGCCAGCTCCGAGGCCGTGACGGCGTTCTCTGCGTTCTGCGCCACGATCTGCGTCAGTGCATCCAGGCTGGCTGCGGTCTGTTGCAATGCCGCCGCCTGCTCTTCGGTGCGGCTGGACAGGTCCAGATTGCCGGCAGCGATCTCTTTGGAGGCGACCATGATCGTCTCGGTCGAACGCGTGATGTGCCCGATCGCGACCGCGAGCTGATCGCGCATTTGGCGCAGCGCGTACATCAGGCTGGATGTGTCGCCCGAGCGCAGGGCGATGTGGGTCGTGAGGTCGCCCCGGGCGATCTGCCTGGCCGCCGCAGACGCGGCAGACGGCTCTCCGCCGATCGAGCGCAGGACATTGCGCCCCACCCGCGATGCGACCAGAGAAGCCAACCCGCCCAGCAGCACGAGCAATCCGGCCGATCGTTCAAGCGTGGCGTAGAACTGCGCTTGAATGTCGTCCATGTAGTCGCCGGCAATGAGATTCCAATGCCACGGCGCGAAATGCCTGACATAGCTGATCTTTTCGCTCGGCACGGTCGCCCCGGGCTTGGGCCACCAATAGCGGATATAGCCCGATCCGCCCGCCGACCTGCCTGCATCGACGATCTCCTGATAGAGCGCCCCGCCTTTGGCATCGCGGAACTTGCTCATGTCCTTGCCGTTGAACTTCGGACTCAGCGGATTGTCGATCAGCACCTGGTCGTCGCGCACGATCGACACATAGCCGGACGTGCCGTACCGCTGCACGTCGATGCGGGCAATGGCCTGCTTCTGCGCTTCGTCCGCCGATAGTTTGCCGGCTTCAGCCAGCCTGGCATAGTCGGCAACGATGGACATCGACATGTCGACCACGTTTGCCAAGGCCGTGCGCCGCGCCTGCATCGAAGCGTTGCGCGCCTCGATGGCATTGACTGCGGTGACGATCAGCAAGGCGAGCCAGCACAGGAGCATGGGCACCCACAGCTTTTGCTTCAGAGTCAGCTTTTTCATGATCATGGCTCTCCGTATCCTCCTCCTCCCGGCGTCTCGACTACAAACACGTCGCCGGGATGAAGCTGCACGCTGTCTTGCGGCCCGAGCTGCTGCACCGAACCGTCGGCGCGCTCGACAAGATTGCGCCCCGTCATGCCGGGAGAGCCTCCCGCCAGGCCGAACGGCGCATAGCGACGATTGTTGGACAGAATGGCCGCCGTCATGTCTTCCAGAAAGCGAATACGACGTATGCCGCCGTTACCGCCCCGATAGCGGCCGGCTCCGCCCGATCCCTCGCGTATCGCATACGACTCCAGCCTCACCGGAAATCGCAGTTCCAGGACTTCGGGGTCGGTCAGGCGCGAGTTGGTCATATGTGCCTGAACCACCGACGTACCGTCGAAGCCCTCGTCGCGCGGCCCCGTGGCGTCGATGCGCAAGGGCCCGGCGCCCGTTCCGCCCGAGATCGTCTCGTAATACTGGTAACGCGCATTGCCGAAGGTGAAGTTGTTCATCGTGCCCTGGCTGGCTGCCAGCACGCCCAAGGCGCCGTACAGCGCGTTGACCACGCACATCGAGGTCTCGACGTTGCCCGCCACCACCGAGGCCGGCGGACGAGGTCGCAGCATGGAGCCTTCCGGCACGATGATCTCGATCGGCTTGAGGCAGCCCGCGTTCATGGGGATTTCGTCATCGACCAGGGTGCGGAACACGTACAGCACTGCCGCTACGGAGATGGAACCGGGCGCATTGAAATTGTTCGTCAGTTGCGCCGACGTGCCGGTGAAATCCACCTGCGCCGTGCGTGCCGCAGCGTCGACCCGGACGGCCACCTTGATGACCGCGCCGTTGTCCAGGGGATATTCGTAGCTGCCGTCCTTGAGCACCGAAATCACGCGGCGCACAGCTTCTTCGGCGTTGTCCTGCACATGGCCCATATAGGCGCGCACCACATCAAGGCCGAAGTGGTTGCACATCTTCAGCAACTCGTTCACGCCCTTTTCATTGGCGGCGATCTGAGCCTGCATGTCGGCGATGTTCTGGTCGGGATTGCGGGCAGGCCATCGGCCCGATGCCAGAATGTCTCGCGCCGCGGCTTCGCGGAACTCGCCGTCGCGCACCAGCTGGAAGTTGGTGAAGAGCACACCCTCTTCCTGCACCGTGCGCGAATCGGGCGGCATGGAACCCGGCGTGGTGCCGCCGATGTCCGCATGATGGCCGCGCGAGCCCACATAGAACAAGATTTCCTTGCCTTCATGGTCGAACACGGGCGTGATCACCGTCAGGTCCGGCAGATGCGTGCCGCCGTTGTAAGGATCGTTCACCACATAGCTGTCGCCCGGCCGCATTCGGCCGGCATTCTCGCGCATGACGGTCTTGATCGACTCGCCCATCGAGCCCAGATGCACCGGCATGTGCGGCGCGTTGGCGATGAGATTGCCTTGCGCGTCGAAGATTGCGCAGGAAAAATCCAGGCGCTCCTTGATGGTGACCGAATAGGCGGTGTTCTGCAGGCGATAGCCCATCTGCTCGGCGATGGACATGAAAAGATTGTTGAACACCTCCAGCATGATCGGGTCGACGTCGGTACCGATGGCTCGGCGCTGCGCGCGCGGGGCCACGCGCTTGAGCACCAGATGATCCAGCGCGGTGACGCGGGCTTCCCATCCGGGCTCGACCACGGTGGTCTGGTTGGGCTCGGAGATGATCGCAGGCCCCAGCATCACATCGCCGGGCGCAGTGTCTTCGCGCACATACAGCGGGGTATCGTGCCAGACGCCGCCGCTGAACATGCGCACGGTCTGGCGCGAGGCCAAAGCGCCGGCACGTGCGCGCTTGACGGGCATTTCTGCGCCGCTCTCGCCGCCGCCGGTTGCCTCCACAGAGAGCGTTTCGACGACCAGCTCGCGCCCGGGCATGAGGAAAGAATAGCGCTGGCGGTAGGCCGCCTCGAAGGCGGCGCGCGCGTCGTCCGGGCTGCCCCAGGGCACTTCCAATGCCGTGTCCGTGCCGCGGTATTTCAAATGCAGGCGGCGCTGCACGCGGATGTCCTCGGCGCGCACCTGCTGGCGCCGCAGTTCGCCCTCGGCCTGCGCGGCGAGCTCGTCCAGCCCCGCCGCCAGCTCCGGGACGAGCTCGGGCGACAGTACCTTCTCCACGGTTCGTTGCCGCATCTCGGTCTGGTTGGCCAAGCCCATGCCATAGGCCGACAGCACGCCGGCCAAGGGATGCGCATACACCGTACCCATGCCCAGCGCATCGGCCACCAGGCAGGCATGCTGGCCGCCCGCGCCGCCGAAAACCGTGAGCGCGTAATCGGTCACGTCGTGCCCGCGCTGCACCGAGATGCGCTTGATGGCCTCGGCCATGCTGCCTACGGCGATTTCCAGGAAGCCCTCGGCCAGCTGTTCGGACGTCATATCGCGACCCGTCTCGCGCCGCACCGCATCGGCCATCTCGGCAAATCGCTGCGCCACGGCCTCGCGATCCAGCGGCTGATCAGCGCCGGGACCGAAAACCTTGGGAAAGAAGTCGGGCTGGATCTTGCCCAGCAACACATTGCAGTCGGTCACGGCCAGCGGACCGCCGCGCCGATAGCAGGCCGGCCCGGGGTTGGCGCCGGCCGAATCCGGGCCCACCCGCAGACGCGAGCCGTCGAAGTGCAGAACGGATCCGCCTCCGGCGGCCACGGTGTGGATGCTCATCATGGGCGCGCGCATGCGCACGCCGGCCACGCTGGTCTCGAACTCGCGCTCGAATTCGCCCGCGTAGTGCGACACGTCGGTAGACGTGCCGCCCATGTCGAAGCCGATCACGCGGTTGAAACCCGCCTGCTCGCTGGTGCGCACCATGCCCACGATGCCGCCGGCCGGACCGGACAGGATCGCGTCCTTGCCGCGAAAGCGGTGGGCGTCGGTCAGCCCGCCCGACGACTGCATGAACATGAGGCGTATACCCGGCAGCTCGCCAGCCACCTGGTTCACATAGCGCCGCAGGATGGGCGACAGGTAGGCGTCGACCACCGTGGTGTCGCCCCGCGACACGTACTTGATGAGCGGACTCGCCTCGTGCGAGACGGAAACCTGTGCAAAGCCGATTTCGCGCGCGAGTTCGGCGGCGCGCATTTCATGCGCGGGCTCGATCCAGGCATGCATGAAGACAATGGCCACCGCGCGCAGACCGCGCTCGTAGGCCGCCTGCAGATCGCGGCGCAGCGCGGCATCGTCGAGCGGGCTCGCCACGCGCCCCGCGGCGTCGAGCCGCTCGTCGGCTTCGATCACCGATTCGTAAAGCATTTCGGGCAGTATCACGTTGCGGTCGAAGAGCCGCGGCCGATTCTGATAGGCGATGCGCAATGCATCGCGAAAGCCGCGCGTGGCCACCAGCAGCGTAGGCTCGCCCTTGCGCTCGAGCAGCGCATTGGTGGCCACCGTGGTGCCCATTTTCACGCAATCGACCAGCTCGGCCGGCACAGGCAGGTCGGGCGCGATGCCCAGCAGTTTGCGTATGCCTGCCACCGCCGCGTCGCGGTACTGCTCGGGGTTTTCGGACAGCATCTTGGCCGTGGCCGTGCTGCCGTCGGGCCTGCGCGCCACGATGTCGGTGAACGTGCCCCCACGATCGATCCAGAATTGCCATTTCATAACGTTATGCACCAAAAAAAGGTTGCAAGAACCCTGGGGCGACGGCTGCGCCGTCGTCCGGGGAAGTCAAGGAAAGTGTCGAGTGCGCCCGATGCCGGGCCGCGGCTTACATGCCTAGATACGCTTTGCGCACCTCATCGGAGGCCGCGAGCTCCGCGGAATCTCCAGACAGAGCGATCCGCCCGCTTTGCATCACATAGGCCCGCGCGGCGGCCTCCAGCGCCTGCGCCATGTTCTGCTCCACCAGAAGCACGGTGACCCCGCTTTCGCGATTGAGCTCGACCAGCGCATCGAACACTTGTTCGACCAGGAGCGGGGACAAACCCAGACTGGGTTCGTCGATCAGCAAAAGCCGCGGCCCGCTCATCAGTGCCCGGCCTATGGCCAGCATCTGGCGCTCGCCGCCCGACATGGTGCCGGCCAGTTGCTCGCGGCGTTCCTGAAGGCGCGGGAACAGTCGGTACACGTGTTCCAGCCGCTGCCGGCTCACGGCGGCGTCACGCACCGTATAAGCGCCCAGACGCAGATTCTGCTCCACCGGCTGGCGAGCGAATACGCGCGCGCCTTCGGGGATCATGGCAATGCCCTGCGCGACCAGCTTTTCCGGCGGCGTGCCGGTGATGTCGCGTCCTTCGAAAATCACGCGGCCGCTCTTGGGCCTGACCGCCCCGATGATGGCCATCAGCGTGCTGGACTTGCCGGCGCCGTTCGCGCCCAGCAGCGCCGTGATCTCTCCGGGACGCACCTCCAGGGACACGTCCTGCACGGCCTGCACGCCGCCGTACGACACGTGCAGGCCTTCGATTTTGAGCATGGGCTCAGACACGGTGTTTTCTCCCAAGATAGGCCTCGATCACGATCGGGTTGCGCACGATCTCGGCCGGCGGCCCTTCGGCGATCATCTGCCCGAAGTTCAGCACCAGCACACGCTGGGCCAGGCGCATCACCACTTCGAGCACGTGCTCGACGATGACCAGCGTCACGCCCTTGGCATGGATGCCGCGCAGGATCTCGGCCAGTGCGATGGCCTCGGTAGGATTGAGGCCGCCCGCCACTTCGTCGAGCAGCAACATGCGAGGCTCGGTGGCCAGCGCGCGCGCCAGTTCCACCCGCTTCTGACCGGCCACGTTCAGCTCGGATGCCCGCACATCGGCGCGCTCGGCCAGCCCCACCAGGTCGAGCACACGGGCAGCTTCGCGGCGCGCGTTGTCCAGACGGGCATGGCGCAGCATGGCGCCGACCATCGCATTCTCCAGCACCGTCATCTGCCCGAAGTTGCGCGGGATCTGGTAAGTGCGCGCCAATCCCAAGGCGGCTACCTGCTCGGGCTTCTTGCCCGCCAGCGATGCACCGTTGAATTGCACCGTGCCCGAGGTAGGTTCGTGATGACCGGCCAGGCCGTTGAACAAGGTGCTCTTGCCTGCCCCGTTGGGGCCGATGATGGCGACGATTTCGCCGCCATCGACCGACAGCGAGATGTCCTTGTTGGCGACCAGACCGCCGAAGCGCTTGGTCAGGTTTTTAACGTCCAGAAGTGCCACGGCGGCGCCTCCTCAAGGTAATCAGCCCGCCGGGCAGGAAAAGGGTGACCAGCAAAATGACCAGGCCGAACACCAGCAGGTCCATGCCGGCCCCGGCGCTGCCCATCATCACGCGCAGGCCCTCCGACATGGGCAGCAACACGGCGGCGCCCAGCCACGGCCCGATCAGCGTACCCACGCCGCCCAGAATGGCCACCAGCACGATCTGCACCGATGTGGTCAGGCTGAACAGGGAGTCGGGATCAATGAAACCCACGTACATGGCGAAGAATCCGCCCCACATGCCCGTCAGGCCCGCCGAGATCACGAAGGCCAGCATCTTGTAGCGATCGGCCGGCACTCCCAGGCTGCGCGCGGCGCCCTCGTCGCCGTTGATGGCGCGCCAGTAGAAACCGACTCGCGAATGAACCAGGAAGTACGTCGCGCAGAAGGTCACGAAGGCCAGCAGCACGGCGATGCGGTAGTACGGCACCTTGGTGCGGAACAACAGCATCCAGCCCGCGTCGCGGATGGGCGCTTCCAGACCCGTGGCGCCGCCTGCCCAGTCCCAGTTGGTGAAGAGCAGCAGGCCGATCTGCAGCAGCGCGATGGTGGCCATGGCGAAGTAATGACCCGACAGCCGCAGCGTGGGCCCGCCCACGACCCAGGCCAGCAAGGCGCAGATCAGGCCGCCCAGCGGGATGCCGATGAGCGGAGAGACCTTCGCATAGTGCAGCAGCAGCAAGGTGGTGTAGGCACCCATGCCGATGAACACGCCGTGGCCGAAAGAAACGCGGCCCAGAAAGCCGCCCACCAGGTTCCAGCTCGCGCCCAGGGCGCCGAACATGATGGCCAGCAGCAGCACCTGCAGCGTAAAGGAGTCTTTGACTGCGAACGGCAGAAGCCCCAGGAACAGCGCGATGACGGCTGCCCACAGCACCGGCCGGTGCCGGTTCTTGCCGGATTCGAATATTTGCGTCGTCATGTCACCACCGCCCGAACAGGCCGCGCGGCCGATACCAGAGAACCAGAATGAACAGGATGTAGATGCTGACCGTCTTCAAGGCGGGCTCCACGAAATACCCTGTCATGGCTTCGATCACGCCGATCAGGACGCCGGCGACGACGGCTCCCGCCAGCGAGCCGAAGCCGCCCATGCACACCGCCACGAAGGCCAGCAGGGCAAATACGGTGCCGACCGACGGAAACACGTAAAAGAACGTGGTGAGCAAGGCGCCTGCGAGTCCCACCGCGGCGCTGCCCAGCATCCACACCTGGGCGTTGATGCGGTCAGGCGGAATGCCCACCAAGGCAGCAACCTGGCGATCCTCGGCCACCGCCTGCAGGGCATGGCCCCAGCGCGTGCGGTAGACCAGCACGAAGAGCGCGATCACCATCACCAGCGAGATCAGGCCGGTGACCACCGAGGGTCGGCCCATCGCGATGCCTCCCAGCGACACGCTGCCCGAAAGCCAGGTGTCCGGCAGCGTGCGGAAATCGGGCGTGAAGGCGATGAAGGCAACCTGGCGCAGCACCAGGCTCAGGCCGAACGTGGCCAGGATGACGGTCATCGGCGGCCCGTTCTGCAGCCGTTTGATGACGAGGGCGTAGGTCAGAAACCCCACGAAAGCCAGCAACACGGCGACCAGCGGCGCCGACATCGCCGGGTCCAGGTGTCCCAGCGTAAAGAGCCAATAGGCGGCATACATGGCCAGCATCAGGAATTCGCCATGAGCGAAATTGATGACGTCCGTAATGCCCCATATCAGCGCCAGCCCCACCGCCACGGCGGCGTAAATCAGGCCGTTGAACAAACCGGCCAGCAGCGCTTCCAGCATTTTTAATTTCCCCTTGGAGCGGCTCACGCCGGAGGCGTGGCCAATTTGCTCTCATACACGCTGCGGCGCGCGCTACGACGCGCGCCGCGCGGTCTTACTTCCAGGCAAAAGGCAGCTTGGGCAGGCTTGCATCGGTGCGATACGAAGCAGGCCAGACCGTCTTGTAGCCAGGGCCGTCCATCTGCAGAATCAATCCCGAACCCTCGGTGTTCTGCCCGTTGGCGTCGAACTTCACACCGGCCCAGGGCATCACGATCTGATCGGCGCTCAGATTGGTCGCGATCAGGGCCTTGCGTATGGCCTGCGGATCGGTCGAGCCGGCGCGGTTGATCGCATCGGCCAGCACCAGAATGCCTTCCAGCGAGCGGGCGTTGTTGCCGTTGAGCCCCTTGCCGTACTTGGCCTTGAACAGGTCGTTGATGGCCTTGAGCGCGGGCTTGGCGCCGGTCACGTCGGTAGCCCACACGTCACGTGTAAGCGCACCCTGCACCTGCGGACCCATTTCCTGGATGAAACGCGTGTCGATGAAACCGGCGTCATTGGCCAGGAGCAAGGGCGGCGCATACTTCATTTCGCGCATCGTGCGCACGAACAGCATGGCGTCGGACACGTAGCTGGCGAAGATGGCCACGTCGGGCTTTGCGGCGGCCAGCTTCTGCACTTCGGCGGTCACCGACGGGGAATTGGCGCTGTAGGCGATATTGGCAACGATCTGGCGATGGTATTTCTCGGCGAACTTCTTGACGGCCTTGTAGGTGTTCACGCCGAAATCGGTGTTCTCGTACACCACGGCGATCTTCTTGGTAGGCTGAGACTTGATCGTATCGAGAAACTGCATCATGTTCTCGATGAAGGTCTCGTCGTTGGGCGTCGTGCGGAAGAACCACTGATAGCCGCGCTGGGTCAGATCGGGGCTGCTCGACTCGGCGTTCAGGTAGGGAATGCCGTGCTGCTCGGCGATGCGGCTGGCCGTCTTGGTGACGTCGGACTGGTAGGCGCCGGTCAGAGCTACCACGTGCTCTTGGTCGATCAGGCGCTGGGCATCGGCCAGGCCGATCTCCGGCTTGCCCTGCGAATCCTCGAACACGATCTTGATCTTGGCGCCGCCCAGATTGGGCAAGCCCTTGCCCTGGGCAATAGAAATGCCGGCAAGGCCGGGATCATTGTGCGGATTATTGATGAGGTCGACAGCCAGGTCGATGGCTTCTTTCAGTTCCTGGCCGGTCGAGGCCAGCGAGCCGGTCAACGGATAGATCGCGCCAATGCGGACGACCTTGTCCGCGGCGTGTGCAGGTAGCGTTGCCGCCATGGCCAGACTGGCCAGCACGCCAGCGAGGATATTCTTTTTCATGCGTCGACTCCTGGAAAATAGAGGGTGGAAAACGAACATCAAAAGACTGCAATCCTGCTGTTGAGCAGGTCGGTAACCAGCATATAGCCCGGTGCGTGTGTGATGCAGTATTCAGGTTTTACCGCAGCCACCACGGATTGAGGCGTGACCCCGCAAGCCCAGAACACCGGGATTTCACCCTCTCGGATCTCGACCGGATCGCCGTAGTCGGGTTTATCGATATCGGCGATGCCGATTTCTGCGGGATTTCCCAGGTGCACGGGCGCACCGTGCACCGAGGGAAAGCGCGAGGTGACCTGGATGGCGCGAATGGCGTCGGCGGCCTTGAGCGGGCGCATGGACACGACCATCGGTCCGCCGAACACCCCTGCCGGGTTGGTGGCGATGCCCGTGCGGTACATGGGCACGTTGCAGCCCTGCTCGATATGGCGCACCGGCAGATTGTTTTCGAGCATTGCCTCTTCGAACGAAAAGGAACAGCCGATGAGAAAGGACACCAGGTCGTCGCGCCAGAATTCGCGCAAGTCGCGCGGCTCGGCCACCATCTCGCCGTCGCGCCAGACGCGGTAGCGCGGAATGTCGGTGCGGATGTCGATGTCGCGGCCGAGCTCCGGCAATGCCGGATTGCCCGGCTCCGACATGGCCAGAAGCGGACAGGGCTTGGGATTGCGTTGGCAGAAAAGCAGAAAATCGGACGCCAGCGCGCGCGGCAAAATGGCCAGATTGGCCTGCACGCAACCCGGCGCCAGATTGGCGGTGGGTGCGTCGAGCCTGCCGCTGCGCGCATCCAGGCGAGTCTGATAGGCAAGATCGGCGAGTGCGGTCGATGTCATGATGGCAATTCCTTTGAATCAGCTCCGATGCCATGATCGGCTGGGAGCTATTCCATAGAAATCGACACGCGACGTCCAATCATATGTTGCGATAGGCACTTATAAGAAATTCTTATCAGGGTTTTGCCTGATGTGTATGGCCTGATATTTCGCGTCTTCTTCGCGCGCGATGCGCTGTGCCACCTCGGCCACCGTGCGCGCCACGTGACTGTCGGGACGCTGCATCCAGCAAGCGGCGTAGCGCAGCGGCGGCAGCGGCGGCGCCTTGACCTCGAGCACGCGCAACTCGCCGCGTTCGATTTCCTTGGCGAGAAAGACCGTGGCCAGCACGCCGGTGCCCACACCGTCTTGCGCCATGCGCACGATGACGCTCACGGCCGAACTGCCGTACATGCGAGGGCGTTCGATACCGGCAGCGAGCATCAACTCGCGCACCATGCGGTAGGGGCCGGTCGTCGACGAATAGGTGATGACGGGCCATTGCGACAGACGCTGCAGCGTCACGGGCTGGCGCCCGACTTTCAGCGTCGGCCCTGCTATCCAGTGCAGCGGGTACTGGCACAGATGCAGACTCTCGATGCGCGAATCGTCCATGGGTTCGAGCAGAAAGGCCAGATCGATCTGATGCGCGATCAGCTGCGATTTGAGCGAGGTGGTGGTGTCGACCTGGATCTCCACCATGAGCGCCGGATAGGCATCGGAGAGCCGCTCCATCAAGCGCGGCAGCCAGGTGTGCACGATGGTCTCGGACACCCCCAGTCGCAGCGTGCCGCCCATGATCTTGCGCGCCCGCGCTGCGACCTGCATGTCCTGGCGCATCTGCAGCATGCGCTCGGCATGCGAGAGCAGTTCGCTGCCCTTGGGCGTGAGCGTGATGCCGCGGGTATTGCGCTCGAACAGGCGCACCCCGAGGTCGGATTCGAGCAAGGCGATGCGCTGCGAAATGGCCGGCTGCGTGGCGTTGAGCTTTTCCGCCGCGGCGCGAAAGCCGCCCAGCGTGGCCACCCAGAAAAACGTCTCGATGTTGCGCAGGTCGATCATGGGGTCTCTTGGTCAGGCCTTGCCCGTCGGAGCGACCAGCCTGCCGGCATGCAGGACGATCTGCTGCCCGCAGCGAGCCGCCAGTTGTGCATCGTGCGTCACGAGCACTAGTGTCGTGCGCTGCTCCTGGTGCATCGAAAACATCAGATCGATGATTTTTTCTCCGCTGGCGGCATCCAGGCTGCCGGTGGGCTCGTCGGCAAACAGCAGGCTGGGCTGCACGACGAACGCGCGGGCCAGCGAAACGCGCTGCTGCTCTCCCCCGGAAAGCGTACGCGGATAGTGATGCAGGCGCGCGCCCAGGCCTACGCGCTCGAGCATGGTCCGTGCCGCCTCGGCGGCGGGTTTGCCGGCCAGTTCCAGCGGCAGCATCACGTTCTCCAGCGCGGTCAGGTTGGGCAACAGCTGAAAGGACTGGAACACGAAGCCGACGTGCGCGGCGCGCAGACGCGCGCGCGCGTCCTCATCCAATGCGAAAAGGTCATGGCCGGCCAGTATCACGCTGCCCTCGCTCGGCACATCCAGCCCGGCCAGCAGGCCCAGCAGCGTCGACTTGCCCGAGCCTGAACTGCCGGTAATGGCGACTGCGCTACCCGGCCGCGCCGTGAATTCGATACCATCGAGTATGGTCAACTCGCCGCCGGCATCGGCTACGCGTTTGCCCAGCCCCCTAACCTCGATCGAATTGCTGCTTTCCATGCGTCCGCCGATTCCTAAGCTATCTCGCCTTGCAGGGTTCGCCCTTTTCATCTTGCCTTTTCTGGTCGCCATGTGGCTGCCGATCCGCGCATGGGCTGCCGCGGCCCCCGGAGCCGCCAAGACGGTGCTGGTGGTGGGCGACAGTCTGTCCGCAGAATACGGCATCGCGCGCGGGACGGGCTGGGTACCGCTGTTGGGTGCCAGATTGGCCCAACGATACCCCAATTACCGTATCGTCAACACCAGCATCAGCGGCGACACTACCCGTGGCGGGCTCGCGCGTCTGCCCGCTCTTCTTACCCGGGACCAGCCGGCCGTCGTAGTGCTGGAGCTGGGCGCCAACGACGCCCTGCGCGGGCTGTCACTGGACGCCACAGAACAGAATCTGCGCGCCATGGCGCGCAGATCTCTGCATGCCGGCGCCCGCGTGCTCATCGTCGGCATGCAGATCCCGCCCAATTACGGACGCGACTATGCGCAGCGCTTCATGCAAGTGTTCCCGGAGGTGGCGCGCAGCGAACATGCCGCGCTGGTGCCGTTTCTGCTGGAGGGCATCGCGGCCGACCGCAGCCTGTTTCAGGCCGATGGCCTGCACCCGGTGGCAAGCGCCCAGCCGCGCCTGATGGAAAACGTATGGCGGGCGCTGGAGCCCCTGCTCCAGACGCCCTGACGCGCGCGGCCACGGATCCGTGCCCCGCAAGCTGCGCACTGCCTTTCGCGTATCAGCGTTCGATCTCGCGGTTCCAGCGCTTGTCCCAGCCGGCGCGATCGGCATTGATCGCATCCCAGTCCAGCACCACGGCCTTGTTCAGCACCGCTTTCATGCGGTCCTGCTGCTCGGCGGCGGCGCCCGTGAGCGGGGTGTCCGGATTGACCGGATTGAAAGAGCCATGGATCATCCCCAGGGCCTGTGCCTGAGGGCTGATCAGATAGGCCGCCAGCTTTTGCGCCAGGGCATCGTCGGGATTGCCGGCCAGCACGCACTGCGCGGTCATCAGGACCACGGCGCCTTCCTTGGGCGCGACAAAACCGATCGGGATGCCCTTGGATTTCATCAATTCGGTCTGGGTGAAGGTATAGGGGAAGATCGCGGCATCCCCTTGCTGCATCATCTCGATGACCTTGGACGAATTGGGAATGTACTCGGTCACGTTCGGGCCGACGGTGGTCGGCCAGGCTTTGAAGCCGGGCTCGACGTTCTTCTCGCTGCCGCCCTTGATGCGGTTGAACATCAGGAACGCATCAAGACCGAACGAAGAGCTGGGCATGGACTCCACCACTACCTTGCCCTTGTACTTGGGATTGGCCAGATCGGCCCAGGACGTGGGCGGCGCCCAGCCCTTGTCGGCGAAAATCTTGGTGCTGTAGGACAAGCCGGTCAAACCCATGCCCAGGCCGACCGCGTAATCGTCCTTCATGCGCGCGACGGCGGGGATCTGGGAAAGCGAACTCGACGGCTGGAGTTTCTCGCACAGGCCCATCTTGATCGCGCGATACATGACGCCGTCGTCCAGCGTCATGATGTGCATCTGCGCATGGCCCTTGGTCGCCTGCGCCTTGGCCAGGATGTCGGTAGAGGTGCCCGGCACCACGACCACCTTGACATTGTTGGCCTTCTCGAACGGAGGGAACACGAATTGCGTGTAGACGCGTTCCATATTGCCGCCGTTCATGCCGATATACAGCGTTTTGGTATCGGCGTGCGCGCAACCTGCCGCGAGCAGCAAGGCGCCTGCCGTCAAAGCCGTGAGTGAGAACTTCGCGTGATGCTTGGACATCGTGGTCTCCTGTGTGGGTCAAACCTGGGCTTGCAAAAAACGCTGGATGGAAAAAGCGTCGATGGGAGTACTGGTGCGGCCTTCTGCAATCAGCTCGGCCATGACGTCGCCCACGCCGGGACCCAGCTGGAATCCGGCGCCGGAAAAACCAAAAGCATGGAACAGACCCGGACGTTTCGCGCTCGCGCCCAGCACGGGGTTGTCATCCGGCATCTCGGCCTCGCTGCCGCTCCAGGTGCGAATGATGTGCGCCGTTTTCAGCTGCGGCAGCAGATCGGCCAGCTGCGGTAGCTGGCTCAGAATGCCCGTATTAGGCGATCGCGCGCGCATGCCGTCCTGCAGATAGCCGCGCCCGCCGCCGAACACCACGTTGCCGCGACGCACCTGGCGGCAATAAATGCCGCCGCCCTCAACGCCCAGACTCCAGGGCAGAAAGAACGGCAGGGGTTCGGTCACGCCCATGGCGGGCGGTATGACGCGCAATGGCACGGGTTCGCCCCACTGCGCGGCGAACGGCGCGGCCCAGGCTCCGGCGCAATTGAGCAGCATGGGGGCCTTGATCGTCAGATCCCGATCGGGCTGGCGCGCCTCGATGACGAATCGCGCGCCATCGTGCGCCACGGACAGGACCGGCGCGCGTTCGCGCACATCGGCGCCGGCGCCCTGCGCGGCGCGGGCGAACGCCGGCGAAATCAAGCGCGGATTGGCCTGGCCGTCGTCGGGGCAAAGCGAGCCGCCGACGACGCGCTCGCCTCCCATGGGAAAGCATTTGCGCAGCGCATCACGGCCTTCGATCAGTTGCAGCTGCAGGCCGTACTCGTTGGCCTGTTCGGCATAGCGGGCCAGCGATTGCATGTCGGCCGCGCTGCGGGCGATCTTGAAATGGCCGCTGCGTTCATATTCGGCTTCGGTGCCGATCAGCTCGGCCAGCCGGCCCCAGAGCTGATGCGAACGCTGCGCCAGGGGCAGTTGCTCCAGCCCGCGTCCCTGCCTGCGCACGCCGCCGAAATTGATGCCGCTCGAGTGCGAGCCGCACAGATCGCGCTCGAGCAGCGTCACCGTCAGTCCGCGCTTGCGCAGGAACAGCGCTGCGGCGCTGCCCATGATGCCGCCTCCGATGACGGCCACATCGCTCGCCAGTTGCTCAATCATGTGCCGCCTCCCGCACCGTGAGGTCCAGCGGCAGCGGTTTGACGGGCGCCTGGCCGCGCAGCCGTCCCACCTGCGACACCGGCACGGCGTGCACCTGCGCCAGGATCTCCGTCGCCGCGGCACCGCACATGCGGCCCTGGCATCGACCCATGCCCACTCGGCACAAGGCCTTAAGACGATTGATCTCGCGCGCGCCGCACTCGAGCGCGGTACGGCGCAGCGTACCGGCGGTGACGTTTTCGCAGCGGCACACCACCAGATCGTCCTGCGCTTGCGCCGCCCAGTCCTGAGGAAAGGGAAAGGCAACTTCCAACGCATGCCGGAATTGCTCGATTTTTTTCAAGCGCCCGCGCAGCAAGGTTGCACGGCCGGCGTCGATTGCGATGCCCCGGTCCAGCAGCAGCGCCAGCGCCGCGAGCTCGCCCGACATTTCCGCCGCGTCGGCGCCCATGATGCCGGCGCCGTCTCCGGCCAGGTAGACGCCGGGCGTCGACGCGCGCCGCATCTCGTCGATGCGGGGCACATGACAACGATGCAAGGGTGAAAACTCGAACTCGCAGTCCAGCAGATCGGCCAGCTGCGTTTCGGGCCGCAGGGCGTGGCCCAGGCCCAGGGCCGTGCATGCGGTGCGCCGCTCGCGGCCCTCATGGTCGCGCCATGCCACCTGGGCCAGCGCTTCCCGGCCTTCGGCCCGCAGCAGCTGCACGCCGTGGTGCATGGGGATGCCGTGCAGCTTGAGCCAGGCGACCAGTGCGATACCCTTGGCGGCCACCGCAGGCTGTGCCGACATGGCCAGCGCGGCCTTGTAGCGCTGCGCCGCTGGCGCGGTGTCCAGCACCGCGACCACGTTCGCGCCGGCCTTGGCATATTGGCAGGCCACCAGATACAGCAAAGGCCCGGTGCCCGCAAAGACCACAGCATCGCCGATGGCGCACCCCTGGTACTTGAGCGCCACCTGCGCGCCGCCCAAGGTATAGACGCCGGGCAGCGTCCAGCCCGGCACGGGCAGCACACGGTCGGTGGCGCCGGTGGCCACGATCACGTCGCGCCAGGCCAAGGCACTGGCCTCGCGCGTCGGTACATGCAGCAAGTCCAGACAATCGGGCTGGGCATTCCATAGCAGCGTCTGCGGGCGGTAATCCAGGCTCGGAGTCATACGGTCGAACGTGGCGTGCAGGTTCTGCGCGCGGGCGGCCTCGGTGCCGTACAGGGCCTTGGCGTCCCGCGTGAAACCGTGCGGTTGCCTGCGATAGATCTGGCCGCCGGCGCGCGGCGACTCGTCCACCACGACGGGCGTCAGGCCGTGCGCCAGCAAGGCCTGGGCGGCGCGCACGCCGGCCGGGCCGGCGCCCACGATGACGGGCGGCAATTCCTCACGGACCTGACGCCGCAGCATGAAATCGGACGGCGCCATCACGCCTCTCCCTGCAGCGTGCGGATCCTCATGCCCGGCTCGATCATGGTCTGGCAGGCGCGCAGCGAGCGGCCGTCGGCCAGGCGCACCCAGCAATCCTGGCAGGCGCCCATCATGCAGAAACCGGCACGCGGCTGCCCGCTGAATTCGTTGATGCGCAGCTGGCGCGATTGCGTCAGCACCGCAGTCAACACGGTGTCGCCGGCCAACGCCGAGGCTGGCCGGCCGTCGAGTTCGAAGGCCACTGCCGGACGGTCGCGTTCTTTGAGGCGGCACAGCTGTGCGCGCGGTGCTTGCATGGTCATCGTCGATATTCCGTCAATCAATGCTTGCCGACCAGAACCCGATCCAGGCCATACACCTTGTCCAGCAGGAGCATCAACCCCAGGGTGAGAAAGACGATCAGTGCAGACACGGCGGCCATCATTGGATCCAGCGACTCGGTCGCGTACATATACATGCGCACCGGCAGCGTCACGGTGGCCGGCGACACCACGAAGATGGACATGGTCAATTCGTCGAAACTGTTGATGAAGGCCAGCAGCCACCCTCCGGTGATGCCGGCCAGGACCATCGGCAGCGTCATGCGCAGGAACACCGTGGCGCTGCTTGCGCCCAGCGAATACGCGGCCTGTTCTGCCGTTCGGTCGTACCCGACCAGCGCCGCCATGACCAGCCGCAAGGTATAGGGCGTGACCACGAGCGTGTGGGCCAAGACCAGCCAGGCAAAGCTGCCCTGCTCGCCTATCACAGCCAGCATATGCAGCAGCGCGACGCCCAGCACCAGCTGCGGAATGATCAGGGGCGACAGGAACACCCCCTGCAGGAAATTGCGCCCCGGTATTTCGTATCGCACGATGGCCATGGCCGCAGGCACCGCGAGCAAGGTCGAGAAAGTGGCCGACAGCACACCCAGCCACAGACTGGTCCAGAACGATTGCACGAACTGCTGCGAGTGCAGCAGCCGGTCGAACCAGCGCAGCGAAAAATGGTGCGTGGGGATCTGCAGGGTTTCGGCCGGCGTAAAGGCGACCAGGCACACGACCACCAGCGGCGCCAGCATGAAAATGATGACCAGGGCGTTAAAGGCCAGGGCGATCGGTCCGTTTCTTTGCATGGCCGTACTCCTTAACCCAGCGTCTTCTTGTAGCGGCGTTCGATCATGCGGCTCCAGCCCAGCATGATGACCAGGTTGGCCGCCAGCAGAATGAAGGCGATGGCCGCGCCCAGCGGCCAGTTCAGCTCGGTCAGGTACTGGTCGTAGACCAACGTGGCGACCATCTTCACCCGACGCCCGCCCAGCAGGCCCGGGATGACGAAGGAGCTTGCCGACAGGCCGAACACGATCAGGCTGCCGGAAAGAATGCCCGGCATGATCTGCGGCAGCACCACGCGGCGCAAGGTCGTGAAGTGCGACGCCGACAGCGACAGCGAGGCGTTTTCCACCCAGGGGTCGAGCTTCTGCAGCGACGTCCAGACCGGAATCACCATGAAGGGCATCATCACGTGCACCAACGCGATCACGATGGCGGTCTCGTTGTACAGCAGCTTGACCCGGCCCACGCCGATGAACCGCAGCGCGTCGTTGATCAGCCCATCCGGGCTCAGCAGCATGCTCCAGCCGAAGGCGCGCACAACCACCGAAACGAGCAGCGGCGCGAGGATGACCAGCAGGAATAGGGAGCGCCAGGGCTTGCCCATGCGGCTCAGGATGTAAGCCTCGGGCGCGCCGACCAGGATGCAGATCAGCGTCACCAGCACCGACAGGCGTATCGTGCGCCAGAAGATGCCGTAGTAGTAGGGATCCTGGACAACGTGCAGATAGTGGGCCAGCGTGAAAGTGCCCGGGATCGTTCCCTTGTCCGGATCGAAGGCGTTGAACGACAGCGCCACGGTCATCGCCAACGGGATCAGCATCAGCACGATGAACAGCAGCAGCGCCGGGGCGATCATGCCCCAGGGCGCCCAGGCGATGCGGCGCTTCATGCGCCCTCTCCTCGCGACTCGCCGATCACGCGCACATTGCCGTCCTGCCAGTCCAGCCCCACGACCTGACCGATGTCGCAGGCCGGCCCGCCGTCGTTGACAGTCGATACCAGCAGATCGCCCAGCGGACTGCGCACGGTGTACATCCAGAGATTGCCGAGGAAAAAACGCTCGGCCACCTGCCCCTCGCAGCGGCCGGCGCCTGCCGAGGTACAGGTGATCTTCTCCGGACGCAGGGCCAGGACGACGGGGCCGGCGGCCGGCGCACCGGTGGGCGCAGCCATGCGCACCGGGCCGACCCTGGCCCAGGCGGCCCCGTCCGGCCCCGGCTGCACGACGGCCTGCAGCAGATTGGTTTTGCCGACGAAGGTCGAGATGAAGGCATTGCGCGGGTGTTCGTACACCGACAACGGTGTATCGACCTGCGTGATGCGCCCCGCTTCCATCACGACCACGCGGTCGCTGGTGGACATGGCCTCGGCTTGGTCGTGCGTGACCATGATGGTGGTCGTGCCCACCTTGCGCTGTATCTCACGCAACTCGAATTGCATTTCCTCGCGCAGCTTGGCGTCCAGGTTGGACATGGGCTCGTCCAGCAGCAGCACGGGCGGTTCGATGACCAACGCGCGAGCCAGCGCCACGCGCTGGCGCTGGCCGCCCGAGAGTTCGCGCGGGTATCGATCTGCGTACTTGTCCAGATGCACCAGCGCCAGAGCCTGTTCGACGCGCTCGCGGCGCCGAGCGGCGGGGATCTTGCGCATTTCCAGGCCGAACTCGACGTTCTGGCGCGCCGTCATGTGGGGGAATAGCGCATAAGTCTGGAACACGATGCCCAGACCGCGGGAATTGGCCTTGGTACGCGTGATGTCGACGCCGTCGAGCTCGATCGTTCCTTCGGTCACGTCGGCGAACCCGGCGATCATCTGCAAGGTGGTGGTCTTGCCGCAGCCCGAAGGCCCCAGCAGCGAGACGAACTCGCCCTTCTGCACTTGCAGGCTGAAGTCCCGCACGACATGCAGGCTGCCGTACTGCTTGGACACATGGTTCAGACGCAAAAAACTCATCACTCGATCTCCGGGACCAGAAAGGCCTCGCGCTGCGGAAGAACTTCATTTTGTTATTTCAATTATTAGAGATATGGGCATCGCATCACCTATATGGAAACCCTAATAATGGAAGATTTATTTAAAAAATTCTGTTTAACGGAATAAAATTCCTGAAAGACCATTCACCATTCCGCCCTATCGATATGCCCTCCTCTGCATCCAACGACACGCATCAGCGCAGCGCGATGCATCGCACCTTCCAGATCCTGCGCGCGCTCGGCGAGCAGCAGCGCGAAGGCGCGCGTGTCACGTACCTGGCAAAAAAGCTGGGAATGACTCAGGCCACCACCCACCGGCTGCTGCAGGGCCTGATGCAGGAGGGCATGGTGGAGCAGGACAAAAACAAGATTTATCGACTGAGCTTGGATCTTTTCTGTCTGGCCGCGCAGGCCGGCGCGGTAAGCGATCTGCGTTCGCTGGCCCGACCGGCTCTGCTGCGGCTGAACGCGAGCCTGAGCGATACGGTGCTGCTGCTGGTGCGTTCGGGCTTCGACGCGGTCTGCCTCGATCGCGTCGAAGGCCAGTACCCCGTGCGTACGTTCACGGGCGATGTCGGTGGGCGCGTCGCGCTGGGCGTGGGGCAAGGCGCGCTGGTCATCCTGGCCTATCTGCCGCCGGCCGAACAGGAAGAAGTGCTGCACTACAACCTGCCGCGCATCCGACACTACAACGTTTACGACGAGGTCTACCTGCGCACTGAAATCAAAAAAACGCTGGAACTGGGCTACAACGCCAAGAACAGCGGCCTGCTGCAAGGCATGGCCGGCATTGCCGTGCCGGTGTTCGACCGCAACCGCAATGTCGTGGCGGCGCTCTCGATCGGCACGCACGACAGTCGCCTGAGCGAGGAGCGCCTACCCATTGTTCGGGATATGCTGGCGCGCGAAGCCCTGCAGCTTTCCTCGCTGGTCAACCCCTTCGATCCCACGCTGCGCTTTCCCATGCACGCCATGACCGCCGGCTCTTCGGCCCAGCCGATCGCGTGAGCAGGCCGCACCGACCTATCGGCGATCATTCCTGAATCCCTGCGCGCACGAGACATTTATTTGCCGTGAAATGAAAAAGGCCGCGTACGACGCGGCCTTTTTCATGCATGCACCGACGCACGCGCGTCTACGTGCCGTCGGCCGAACTGTCGCCCTTGATGGCTTTCTGCGCGTCCGGCAGGATCTTGACGCCATATTGTTGACGGAGCAGCTGCAACAAGGCCTCGTCTTCCGCCTGCCCCCATGCCGAGGAAAGCTGCGCGGTCAGTCCTGCGCGATCGGCATCGCTTACCTTGCCCGCCTGGACGCTGTCCAGGCGCACCAGGGTGTAATCGGACCCCACGGACACACCCGTATAGGCCGGCTTGCCGTTCTGGCCCGGAGCGAGGCGCATGACGGCTTCGAGCACCGGACGCTGCATGCCCTGCGCCGACTGGCGCGACACCGTCACGGGGTTGCCGAAACCTGCGCCGGCATTGGAGTCGGGCGTCGCGGCCTGCAAGGCCTTGAGCGCGTCCTCGCCAGCCTGGCGTGCGGCCGCAGCGGCGCGTTCGTTGGTCAACCGGTCGCGGATGACGTTCTGCACGTCAGCCAGCGCGGGCACATGGGCGGGGATCATGTTGGTCACGCGCACGGCCAGCATGGTGTCGGGAGAAAGCTCGATCACGCCCGAGTTGTTCTTGTCGCGCAGGACTTCGGGCGAGAACAGGGCCTGGCGCACGCGCGGATTGTCGAGCAGCGCGGCATCGGGGCTGTCTGCCGCGGCGCCTGCGCCCGCCTGCACGGCGGGCAGCAGTCCGGTGCGGGTAATGCCGGCGGCAGTGCGCAGCTTGATGCCCAGCGCGTCCGCCGCGGGTTGCAGGCTGTCGCGTTGGTCATAGACCAGCTTGGTAAGCTGCGTGGCCATGTCGGAGAAACGCGTGGCCGCCAGCTGCTTGGTGATTTCAGCGACGATCTGGTCTCGCACCGCAGTAAGCGGCTTGACGACGCCGGGCTGGAAATCGGTGACCTTGATGATGTGAAAGCCCGCAGGGCTCTCCACCACGCCGGAAATCTGGCCCTTGGACAAGGTGGAGACCGCTTTGTCCAGGCCGGGCGGCACATTCCAGCCCAGGTCGCCGCCCTGCAAGGCAGAACCGGCGTCCTGAGAGAATTTTCTGGCCAGATCGGCAAACCCGTCGGGGTTGGCCTGGGCCTGGGCAGCCAGTTGCTCGGCGCGCGCGCGCGCGTCCTTGCGCTGCGCTTCGGTCGCGTTTGCCGGCACCGTAATCAGGATGTGACTGATGCGACGGCGCTCGGGCACGCTGAATCGGGCGATATTTTGCTTGTAATAGCTCTCGATATCGCTGTCCTTGACCTGCACGCCTTGCGTAGCGGCGGCCTCGTCGAGCACCAGATACTGGGCGCGCACCTGCTCGGGCACCTCGAGCTGCTGCTTGTTGGCGTCATACCAGTTCTGGATGTCTTGCTGCGACACCTGCACCTTGGCGCGGTAGTCGGCGGCCTTGAAGTCGCGCAATGCCACCACGCGTTGCTGGGTCAGCGTGGCGGCGATCGAATCGGCCACGGCAGACGGCACCCGTGCGCTGGAAGAAACGGGATCGAGCACCAGGCCCACCGACAATTGGCCGCGCAGATTGGCCTCGAAGCCGGCGGGCGTCAAACCCTGCGCGGCCAGTACCTGGCGATAGCGCTCGGGAGAAAAGCGGCCGTTGTCCTGAACCTGGGGAATGGCGGCAATGGTGTCGCGCAACATGCCGTCGGACACCGAGAAATGCGCCTTGGTGGCGACCAGCGCCAGCAGACGGCGGTTGATGAGGTCGTCAAGCAGTTGGCGGCGGGATGCCGGCGTATCGACCATGGCCGGATCGAACTGCGAGCCCAGACTGGCCTGCAGTTGCTCGATCTGGCTACGGTGCGCCGCGTCGAATTCCGAGCGCAGGATGGCCTGGCCGTCCACTTCGGCCAGCTTGGGTTCGCGATGCATGAAGCTTTCATAGCCCTGGATGCCGACCAGTGCAAAAGACGGCACGATCAGGATCATCAGGATGAACTGCATCCAGCGATTGTGGGTACGGAAGAACTCGAACATGGAATCCCGATTAAAAAAAGGCGAAAATTCGCCCTGGAACCTGCTTAACCCTGGGAGTTTACCGCGTTTCCCGCGCGCTTTTCCGCCCTTACCTTGGCCCCGAACCCATGACCTCGCCCCTCGCTCCCTGGCCTTACCCCGCTCACATCGCTCACCGCGGCGGCGGCAAACTGGCACCTGAAAACACCCTGGCCGCCATGCACGCCGGCAACCGCCACGGCTACCGCATGTTCGAGTTCGACGTGAAGCTCAGCCGCGACGGCGTTGCCGTCCTGCTGCACGACGACGATGTCGACCGCACCACCGACGGCCATGGCCCCGCCAAGGACAAGACTTACGCCGAGTTGGCACAACTGGACGCCGGCAGCTGGCACAGCCCGGCCTATGCCGGCGAGCCGGTGCCCACCTTCGCCGCCGTGGCCCGCTATGCCGTGGCCAACGGCATCGCCTGCAATGTCGAGATCAAGCCCTGCCCGGGCCGCGACGCCGAAACCGGCGAGGCGGTGGCCAGGCTTGCGCAGCGGTACTGGGCGGGCGCGCACAAGCGTCCGCTATTGTCGTCGTTCTCCGAGGAAGCCCTGGCGGCTGCTCAGGCGGCGGCGCCGGAGCTGGCTCGCGCCTTGCTGGTCGAAGCCGTGCCCGACGACTGGCTGACACGCCTGCGCAAGTACGACTGCGTCGGTCTGAACATCAACCAAAAAGACGCCACGCCCGAGCTCATCGCCGCCGTACATGCGGCCGGCTACCGCATCGCCGGCTGGACCGTGAACGACCCCGACCGCGCGCGTCTGCTGTTCTCGTGGGGCATGGACGCCATCTTCACCGACCAACTGGCGCTGATCGCGCCGACTGCCTGATGTTCAGCTACCGCCACGCCTTTCACGCCGGCAATCACGCCGATGTGCTCAAACACGCCATCCTCATCCACACACTGGATTATTTCAACCGCAAGGACGCGCCCTATTGGGTGATCGACACCCACGCCGGCGCGGGGCTATACCAGCTCGACGCCGATTGGTCGGCCAAGAATGCCGAGCACGATGGCGGCATCGCCCGCCTGTGGGACAAGACCGATCTGCCCGACTTGCTGGCCGACTATGTGGCCCGCATCAAGCAATACAACACCGACGACCGGCTGCGCTACTACCCCGGCTCGCCCTGGCTGACGCTGGACGCGCTGCGAGATAAAGATCGCCTGCGCCTCTTCGAGCTGCACCCCACCGAATCTGACGTGCTGGTGCGCAATCTGGAAAAGCGCGGCCGTGGTCCGCTGCGCCAGACCACGATCTACGCCGCCGACGGCTTTGAAGGCGTCAAGTCCCTGCTGCCACCGCCCACCCGGCGCGGGCTGGTGCTGATCGATCCTTCTTATGAAGACAAGCGCGACTATCGCCGCGCGTTCAACGCCGTTAAAGAAGGCGTCAAGCGCTTTGCCACCGGCACCTACGCCGTGTGGTATCCCCTGGTGCAGCGGGTCGAGGCCGGCGAACTGGCCCGCCAGCTGCCCCATTTGCCGGTCAAGAGCTGGCTGCACGCCACGCTCACGGTGCAAAAGCCGGCCGCCGACGGCTTCGGCCTGCACGGCAGCGGCATGTTCCTGGTCAACCCGCCCTGGACGCTGCACCAAGCGCTCAAGACGGCCATGCCGTATCTGGCGCGGGAACTTGCCATGGACGATCGAGGCGGATTCACGCTGGAATATCGCGAGAACAGCTAGGGCGATGCCGGCCCGAACGACTACTTCGGCTGCGCCTCGGGATAACGCACCTCGAGTATCTCCAGCTCGTCCACGCCGCCGGGCGTGCGCAGCGTCACCGTGTCGCCCTCGCGCGCCTTGATCAGCGCGCGCGCTACCGGAGAGATCCAGCTGATGCGCCCTGCCAGCGGCTCGGCCTCGTCCACGCCCACGATGGTTACCGTGCGTTCTTCGCCGGTGCGGTCCATGTAGAGCACGGTCGCGCCGAAGAAGACCTGATCGCGGTTGGGCTGCAGGCCAGGATCGACCACTTCGGCGATATCCAGGCGCTTGGTCAGAAAGCGCATGCGGCGATCGATTTCGCGCAGGCGTTTCTTGCCGTAAAGATAGTCGCCGTTCTCGGAGCGGTCGCCATTGGACGCGGCCCAGGACACGATCTGCACGACCGAAGGCCGCTCCACGTTCATCAGGTGCGTCAGTTCGTCACGCAATTGGGCATAGCCCTGCGGCGTCATGTAGTTGCGCGTGCCCGCGGGCAGCGCCTGCGCTTCGGGAACGCCGTCCTCGTCGTCGTTGTCGGACTCTTTGACAAATGCCTTGTTCATGTCGTGCCGGAATACGGATAAATCAGAGCCAGTCGTGCCAGACCGGCTTCAAGTCCGGCGGTAGCATCGGCAACATGCCCAGATCGGCGCGGCTGTCGCGCTCGCTATGAAAATCGGAGCCGCGCGAGGCCAGCAGCCCATAGCGGCGCGCTTCGCCTGCGTATTTGCGTGCGTCTTCGGGGCTATGGCTGCCGGTGACCACTTCGACGCCTTCACCGCCCAGCTGGATGAACTCGTCGAAGAGCGCGTCGAACTGGATCGCCGTGTATTTGTAGCGTCCGGGATGCGCCATGACCGCGCGCCCGCCGGCCCCGCGTATCCAGGACACGGCCTGCGCCAGCGTGGCCCATTGCATGGGTTCGTGTCCCGGCCCGCCATCGTGCAAGTATTTGTCGAACACCGTCTGCACATTGGGACAGTAGCCCTCCGATGCCAGATAACGCGCGAAGTGGGTGCGGCTGATGAGCTCGGGATTGCCGACGAACGTCAGCGCGCCTTCATAGGCGCCCGGCATGCCCAGAGCCGCCAGGCGCTCGCCCATGCGGCGCGCGCGATCGCCGCGCCCGGCGCGGGTGGCGCGCAGGCCTGCGCTCAAGACCGAATCCGACGGATCGAAATTGAGACCGACGATGTGCACCGTCTGATCGGCCCAGGTCACCGAAATTTCGACGCCGGTGATAAAGCGCATTCCCAATTCGCCCGCCGTCTGCCCCGCCTCGGCCTGACCGCCGACCTCGTCGTGGTCGGTCAGCGCCCACACGTCCACGCCGTTGGCATGCGCGCGCCGCGCCACGTCGGCCGGCGGCAGTTGGCCGTCGGACACGGTGGAGTGGCAGTGCAGATCGACGTTGAGCGGCATGTTCATGATGCTTATTTTAAGGACGAGCGCAGAAAAGCGGCTACGGGTTCGATCTGCGCCGGGGTCATCAGCGTCGGGGCATGCCCTACGCCGTCGAATTCGACCGAGCTTGAACGCGGGTTGCGCGCAAGCATCTCGGTCAGCGTTGCCGCCGTCAGCAGATCGGACTGGACGCCATGCACAATGAGTACCGGGCAGTCCAGCGCGTCGTAGGCCTGCCACAACAGCTTTTCGCCGGCAGCGTAAGTGTCGGCGTTCTGGGCCGCCAAAGCCGCGGCCAGGCTCAGGTCGTAATGTTTGACCCACCGACCGTCTCGCAGGCGAAAGACCCGGCGTGTGAAGGTCTCCCATTGTTCGTCGGTATGCGGACCGAAAGTCTCGGCGGTCTGACGCGTGGCCTGCACGGCCTCGGCCAGGGTGGCGAAGGCGACCGGCTGCCCCACATAGGCCCCGATGCGCCCCAGGGCCGGAATCTCGAGCCGCGGCCCCACGTCGTTGAGCACCATGCGGGTCAGACGCAAGCCGTGCGCGGGCAGTTCCGCGGAACAAGCGCCCGGGCGTGGATCGTTGGCACGCATCGTCGTCGTCATGGCGGAGGTTCCCGCCAAGGCCAGGCCGATCAGCCCGCCCATGGACGTGCCCACCCAATCGAGCGTCGCGGGACGCAACCGCGCCAACAAGGTCACCATATCGGCCACATACTGCGGCACCGTGTAGAAAGCCGGATTGAGCAGCCAGTCGGATGCGCCGCGGCCCGCCACGTCCGGACAGACCACGCGGAAATCGTCGGCCAAGGTCTGCGCCAACTCGTCGAAATCGCGCCCCGTGCGCGTCAGGCCGTGTGCGCATAGCAGCACCCGGTCGTTGTCCGGATCGCCCCATTCCCAATAGGCCATACGGTGCAGGCCCGCGGGGCTGGCGCAGGTAACGTAGTCCAGGCGGGGTTGCATGGGCATGGGGCGGCTCCGAATCGTACGCATAATGGATTTATCCATCTTACCCCTGTGCTCCGAAGACCTGCGGCGTCCCGGTAGAATCGGGGCGCATGAGCCTTCAAACCGCACTCGCGCACCATCAGGCCGGCCGCCTGGCCGATGCCGTGGCCATCTATCAGCAAATACTGGAAACGTCGCCCGACGATGTCGACGCGCTGCGCTGGTTGGGCAGCGCAACGGGCCAGATGGGAAATATCCCCCTGGCCGTCACGCTGCTGTCCCGGGCCCATGCGCTGGCGCCGGATAATGTCGAGATCCTGCTGTCGCTGGCCACCATGCAGCGGGCGGCTCAGGCCTACGAACCCGCGCTCGCCTGTTATGAACGAGCGCTGGCGCTGCGGCCGCAATCGAGCATAGCGCTTTATGGCAAGGGTACGACCTTGCAGCGCATGGGACGCGCGCAGGAAGCCATCGCAGCTTTTCGTCTGACCGTAACGCTGGCGCCCGACCATGCGCAGGCGCAATTGAGTCTGGCCGACCTGCTGCGCGAAAACGGTGCCGACGGCGCTGCTGTCGAAGCATATTACCGGCGGGCCATCACGGCGGCGCCTGATCTGGCCGCGGCCCACTACGGGCTGGGCATCGCGCTCTACCAGCAAGACCGCCTGCAGCAGGCGCATGCCAGCTTCGCGCAGGCCGTGGCCTGCCGACAGGATTTCGTGCCGGCGCTCTACAACCTTGCCCTGGTCAGCCGGCGGCTAGGCCGCGCCGAGCAAGCGCTGTCCTGCTATCGCCGCGTGCTCGAGATCGATCCGGAGCAGGTCGACGCGCGCATCAACCTGTCCGTGGTGCTGCGCGAGCAGGGCTTCGATGCCGAGTCCCGCGCACAATACGACCAGGCTTACCGCCGCAAGAATGTTTTCACGAAATTCACGCCGGGCGCCGTCAAGACGGTGCTGATTCTCTTCGATGTGGGCACCGGCAACATGAATCTCACGCATCTGTTCGACACGCGCGCCTCCAACCTGATCGACTGGATGATCGAATACGCGCCGCCCGGGCAGGAGACCCAGCTGCCGCCCTACGACCTGGTCTTCAACGCGATGGGAGACCCTGACATCACGACCCGCGGCGTAACCGCGCCGTTGCGCCGCTTCATCGCGCAGTGCACCCGCCCCGTGCTCAACCCTCCCGACAAAGTGGCGCGCACGGCCCGGCACCGCCTGCCCGAATTGCTCGGCGCAATCGCCAATCTGGCGATTGCGCCCGTGCAGCGCTATGCCGACGCGCAAGAGTGGGATCCGGACCTCGAAACCCGGCTGCCGCTGCTGCTGCGCCCCATCCACACGCAGGGCGGCGAAGGCATGGAACGCATGGACACGCCCGCAGATCTTCTGCGGCAACGCGCGCGGCAACAAGGCCCAGTCTATGTCTTCCCGTTCGTCGACTATCGGTCTGCCGACGGATGGTGGCGCAAATACCGTGTCATTTTCATCGACCGGCAGCCCTATCCTTACCACCTGGGCATCTCACCCGATTGGATGGTGCACTATTACACCGCCGACATGGGCGACCATGCCTGGAAGCTGGACGAAGAAAAGCGATTTTTGCAGGATCCGCAGGCCGAACTGGGTTTCGCCGCCATGCAGGCGCTGCGCGAGATCGGCGCACGCCTGGATCTGGACTACGCCGGCGTCGACTTTTCTCTGCTGCCTGACGGGCGCGTGCTGGTCTTCGAGGCCAATCCCACCATGCTGGTCCATCCCGAGAAAACGGATGGACCGTATGCGCACAAGAACGTCTATGTACAACGCATACTCGATGCGTTCGAGTCCATGCTGAACCGCCGGATCACACCTTAATCTGTTTCGGGCCGTGCCCCCGAGCGCGTATTCCACGGCAATAGAGTGTGCCAGTAGCGTCGATATGCGTCGCGCCTCGCCTGCACCGCAAGCCCCAGCCGTGTCGATTCGAACGTCACGGCGCCTTGCAGATCCGTGCGCCATACTGTGGCTCCCGTTGCCTGCCAACGCGATACGACTTGCGGCGATGGATGATGGAAGCGATTCAGGTAGCCGGCCTGCACGATGATTTGCGCCCGCCCGACAGACTTGACGAGCGCAGATCCGGACGACGTGGACGAGCCGTGATGCGGCGCCGCCACCACATCGACGGGCGGCAGCGCCGCCGCATAGCGGGCCTCCTGGGCCACGCCCGCATCGCCGGGCAGCAAAGCCGCATGATGCCTACCCTGCACCAACAGCACACAGCTGCGGGCATTGGTATCGAATCCGCCGTTTTTGCTCTTGCTTGGCATACCGGCCTGCGGCGGTGGGTGCACGAAGCTCAGCAGCACGCCATCGATTTCCCACGCCATGCCGGCCTCGCATGGCCGCTGACTCGCCGGCAGGCGCACTGGGTCAGGGCCGGGCTCTGCCAGGCGGGCTGCTTCGCGCTTCAAATGCTCGGCCACATCGAACGAGGCATACGATACGTCTACCGGAAGCGCCTGCAGGACGCCGCGCAGTCCTCCCGCATGATCCTGGTCCGCATGCGACACGATCAGCGCATCGACGCGGCGTACGCCGCGCGCGCGCAGATAGGGTGCCAGCACCCGTTCGCCCGCGTCGCCGCCGCCGTAATAGCGCGGGCCTGCGTCGTACAGCAGCGTATGGGTAGCGGTTTCGATGACGAGCGCGCTGCCCTGGCCCACATCCAGCGCCGTCATGCGCCAGTCGCCGGAATCGGGCCTGTCGGGCCGCCACAGCAAGAGCGGCGCCATGCCCAGCCAGCCCAGACGACGCCAGCGCCTGCCGCGGCCTTGCAGGGCAAGGGAGACTCCCCCCACGGCAAGCAACAGCCAAGGCCAAGGCGCGGCGGCGACATAAATGGATGCCCATTCGCTTCGGCCTATCCACCCCACCGGCTGCATGACCGCTGCAAACAAGCCATGACCCAGCCATCCCACGGCGCAGGCCGGGCCTTGCGCTCCGGGAATAATCGAGAGAAAGCCGCACAGCAAGGCCAGCGGCGTCACCACTGCTCCAACGACGGGAACGGCGATGGCATTGGCCAGTGGCGATCCCAGCGATATCTGGTGCAGGAGAAACGCCAGCAATGGCGCAAGCCCTACGGTGATCGCGCCCTGCGTCCTGCAAAATTCATCGAGCAAACGGCGTACGCGTTCACGCCAGGTCGCGGCGGGCTGCCTGGGTTTCGACGCCACGCGCATCAATATCGCCACCGCCCCGAACGACAACCAGAACCCCGCCGACAACATGGCCCAGGGATCGAGCGCCAGGACGAAGACGCCGGCGAGCAGCAGCAGACGCGAAGCACTCAACGGCAAACGCGCCAGCCCCGCCGCCGCCAGGCAAGCCAGCATGAAGAACGTGCGACGCGCCGGCACCCCCCAGCCCGCAAGAAGGCAATACCCGAAAGCCACGCCCAGCGCGGTCAGGCAGGCAGCCAGTTGCGCGGGCATATACTCCGCCAGGTTCACGCCGTGCCAGCGAACCCGCCGCCACAACCACGACATGAGCAGCCCACCCATGGCCGCCACCAGGGTAATGTGGGATCCGCTGATCGAGACCAGGTGCGAGATGCCGGTGCGATTGAAGACCTGCCAGTCCCCTGTCGCCACACCGGCCTGGTCGCCGATGGCCAGGGCGATCAGCACCGGACCGTAGCGCATGCCTTCCAGGGCGGCGCGCATGCCTGCGCGGATGCGATGGCGCAGCGTTTCGATACTCACGGCCACGGTGGCCCAAGGTTCGTCGGCGATCTTGCGCGGATTGCCGCGCACTGTGCCCTCGGCCCGTATGCCCGCGGCGAAACTGAGCAATTCCATGTCGGAAGCGTAAGGATTGGACTGCCCGTAGGGACGGCGCAGGACCAGGGCCATGCGCCAAAGGCTGCCGGGCAGCACCTCGGGCAACGCAGCCGCATTGCCGGGTCGCGCGTGCCAGGTAACGCGGATGCGTTGCGGTATGCCTCGGGGCCGGCCTTGATCCACTTCGGCCAGGAAGCGTCGGCCGCCGTCGTCGTCCTGCGGCAGCGTGAGAACGCGTACCCGCAGGCGTGTCACCTGATTCTGATGTTTCTCGGCCAGCGCATCGGCCAGACGCAGACGACCTTGCAGACAGGTATCGAACGAGCCTGCCAACAGACCCGCAAGCAGCAGACACACCGTGCCCATAGACCCTGTATGCGGCGCGGGCCGCCATGCGCGTGACGCCAGCGCCGACGCCAATGCCGCGCATGCCAGGACGGCAACGCCCAGGTTGCCGGGCAAGGCAGGCAGCCCATGCGTCAATCCGACGCCGGCGATGAACGCAAGAAGAAAGAGACGGCCGGAAATGGAAACCTCCGCAAAGGTTCCAGCCTAGCCATCGGCGGCTGCGCCCGCCAAGGCGGGCAGGCGCGCTTTTGTCACCGCCTGCCCGCAATCGTTCCTCCCTGGCAACGCCGTTTCAGGCGGAAGCCGCGCCGCGTACGACGCGGTTCCTGCCCGTGGACTTGGCTTCGTACAAGGCGTTGTCGGCCAAGACGTAGACCTCATGCTGGTCCGGCCTCGAATCGACGCACACCGCTTTATGCAATATACGAAGTCTGCAGGCGCGGCAGCACGCGAAGGGCGGTCCCGGTCGTGGCGCGAACGACTTGTTCGCGCGGTATGCCGCGCAGTTCGCCCAGCACGTCGGCGATCCGCGCCAGTTCGTGCGGAGCATTGCGGCGCTCGGGCTCATGCAGCCAGGCGGGAGGAATGTCCGGCGCGTCGGTTTCCAGCACCAGATGATCCAGATCCACGTCCACGGCATGACGCCGTATCTGCAAGGCCCGCGCATAGGTCATGGCGCCGCCCAGGCCCAGCGCAAAGCCGCGTTCGACGAAAGCCCGCGCCTGCTGCGCGCTGCCGTTGAAGGCATGGGCGATGCCGCCCGGCACGCCCGGTTTGCGGCGCAGATATTTGAGCAGCACGTCCTGCGAACGACGCACATGCAGCAAAACCGGCAGGCCGAATTCGGCAGCGATGTCCAGCTGAGCGGCATAGAAACGCTCCTGGCGCTCGCGCTCCAGGCCTTGTGAAATGTCGGGCACGAAGAAGTCCAGGCCGATCTCGCCTATTGCGACCAAACGCGGATCGCCCAGGGACTGCCGCACAAGATCGCGCAGCAGATCCAGGTCGCTGTCGGCGGCACCGCGCACGTACATGGGATGAATGCCCAGCGCATAGGCGCCGCCCGCAAAGGAATGCGCCAGATCGCGCACAACCGAAAAATTGGCCCGTTCTACAGCCGGAATGACGATGCTTTGCACGCCGGCCTCTCGGGCAGATCGGATGACCTGCTGGCGATCCGCGTCGAATTCGACGGCGTCCAGATGGCAGTGCGTGTCGATCAGCATGGCATCGGGCTCCATCCGGGTATGGCGACCAAACTCAGTCGGCGACCAGCTTGCCGCGCTCCATGTGCAGCACCCGGTCGGCGCGCGCAGCCAGTTCCTGGTCGTGCGTGACGATGACAAACGCCGTGCCCGACTCTTTATTGACGCGCGACAGCAACTCATAGATGTCGTGCGCCGTGTGCCGATCCAGATTGCCTGTAGGCTCATCGGCCAGTACGCAGGCCGGCCGCGTGACCAGAGCCCGCGCCAGGGCCACGCGCTGCCGCTCGCCACCGGACAGCTGGCCGGGATAATGTTCCGCGCGCGCCGCCAGCCCCACCTGCTCGAGCACCGCGCGGGCGGCGGCGCGCGCCGCCTCGCGGCCCTGCCGCCGAACGATCAAGGGCATGGCTACATTGTCCAGCGCACTGAACTCCGACAGCAGATGATGAAATTGGTAAACGAAACCCAGGCTGCGGTTGCGCAACGCGCTCTTGGCGGATTCGCCCAGCCCGGAGGCGGCCGTACCGTCGACGGTCACGCTGCCGTGGTCGGGGACGTCCAGCAGCCCCAGAATATGCAGCAACGTGCTCTTGCCCGAGCCCGAAGCGCCGATGATGGACACCATTTCGCCGCGCGCCACCGTCAAGGACACATCGGTCAGCACGTCGATGCGCTCGGGGCCCTCGTCGTAGAACTTGCTCAAGTGCTCGGCGCGCAAGGCCGGCGTGGCGCCATGCTCGGCTTGAACGCGGGAAGCTTCAATCATGGCGCAGCACCTGGGCGGGTTGCAGGCGCGAGGCGCGCCAGCTCGGGTAAAGGGTGGCCAGGAGGGACAACACCAGCGAAGTCACCCCGATGACCGCAATGTCCGGCACCTGCGGGTCGGACGGCAGTTCGCTGATGAAATACACCTGAGGTGCGAGGAAATGCACGCCGAAAAGATGCTCGATGAAGGGCACGATGGTTTCAATGTTGTAGGCGATGAGCGCGCCGAACAGCACGCCCGCGAAAGTGCCCGCTACGCCGATCAGGCTGCCCTGTACCAGGAAAATACGCGCGATCTCGCGCGGACCGGCGCCGAGCGTGCGCAGGATGGCGATGTCGGACTGCTTGTCCTTGACGGCCATCACCAGGGACGACAGCAGATTGAAAGCGGCCACTGCCACGATCAGCGCCAGGATCAGGAACATCATGCGCTTTTCGGTTTGCACCGCGGCGAACCAGGTGCGGTTGTTGCGCGTCCAGTCGCTGGCGATGACATAAGGCGGCAGCGTGCGCGACAGCTCGGCGGCGACCTGCGGCGCGCGCTGCATGTCGGCCACGCGCAGGCGCACGCCCGCCGAGCCGCTGTCGCGGAACATCTTGGCCGCGTCCTGCGTGTCGATGAACGCCAGCGAGGAGTCGTATTCGTAGTTGCCCGAAGAGAAGACGCCGACGACCGTGAACTGCCGCATGCGCGGCGCGAAACCTGCCGGACTGATGCTGCCCTGCGGCGCCAGCATCAGCACCGTGTCGCCGAGCTTCACACCCAGCGCGGCGGCCAGATCGCTACCCAGCACCACGCCGAAGCCGCCCGGCTTGAGGTCGTCGAGCTTGCCCGCGACCATCTGCCGCGGGACCTGCGACACGTTTCCTTCCAGGGCAGGATCGATGCCCTGCACTTGCACGCCGCGCAACGTCTGGCCGCGCACCACCATGGCCTGAGCCGAGACAAAAGGCGCCACGCCGCGCACTTCGGGGTTCTTCTTGGCGATATCGGCGTACTGTTGCCACTGAGGCAAGCTCTCTTCCGGCGAGGCGCCGGCAATGTAGAGCTGGATGTTGGGCAACACCGACAGCATGCGGTCGCGCACGTCTTTTTGAAAGCCGTTCATGACCGACAGCACGATGATCAGCGCGGCTACCCCCAGGGCGATGCCGGCCATGCTGGTCGCGGCAATGAAGGAGACGAAGCGATCGCGTCGCCCCTTGCCCGCACGCCGCCACCAGCGGCCCATGCCCGCGTAGCGGGCTCCTATCCAGAATTCGTAAGGTATTTTCAGCACGTGCGCATTATCCCGCAATTTTGACGACACTCCTGCGGGCAATCGATCTCATTGCCGCGGGGCGACTACAATCCTTTTCATGCTTATTGTGCTCGCGGGCGCCCTGCCCGACGCTTCCATCGCCGGCGAACTGGCCCGCCACCTGCCCCAGCGGGCGCCGACGCTACACGCCTGGCTGACCATGGGCCAGGCCGCATGGCAGGCTCACGATGCCCACGCCCAGGGCTGCACGCCCTTCGAGGCCTGGCAGCTCGAATACGCCGGCTACGACGCCCAGCCCGACCTGCCCTGGGGTGCGGGGCTCGGGCCGCTTCTGGCCGGCAGGGACGCCTGCCGCGACGGCCAGGCCGTGTGGCTGGGCGAACTGGTCCACCTGGCTCTGGGCACCGACCGCGCCACGCTGCTGCCGGCCGGGCAGATGGACGTGCGCGCCGAAGAGAGCCAGGTCCTGTTCGAAACCGCCCTGCCGCTCTTTCAAGACACGGGCTTTGCCGCAGAACCGCTCGATGCGCGGCGTTGGCGCCTGTTCTTGCCCGATGGGCTGCGTCCCGAGTCCGCCAGCCCCGAGGCCGTCGCCGGCCAGCCGCTGGATGCCTGGTGGCGGCAGGACGCCGCCACGCGCCCCTGGCGCAGGCTGCTGAACGACATCCAGATGGCGTGGTACGAGCACCCCGTGAACGAAGCCCGCGCCGCGCGCGGCGTGGCGCCGGTCAATGCGCTCTGGCTTTACGGCGGCGCCCGGCCTTGGCCCTCACCTGAGCAGCCTGTGCAGGCTCAAGTCTTCGACGGTCTGCTAGCTCCGCAGCGCGCCGGCGACTGGGCCGCCTGGCTCGAGACCCTCGAAGACCTCGACCGCAATCACTTGGCGCCGCTGGCGCGAGGCAAATACCGTCTGCCCGCGCCAGGCACCGAAATCCTGCTGCTGGGCGCCGACCGCCGGGCGCGCCTGCGCTTCGAGCCACGCGCCGGCCTGCTGCGCTGGCTGCCGCCCGTCAAACACAACTGGAACACCTGGTGGTCTCGCCCCGTCTGACCGTACGTCCTACCGACGCCCATGCGCGCCGCGCGCTCGAAGCCGCCGGCATCCATCCCCTGCTCTCGCGTCTGTGGGCCGCCCGCGGCGTCACGCATCCCGATCAGACCCGCCTAGCCTGGCCCGCGATGCTGCCGCCGAATCAACTCACGCAGACGGACCATGCCGCCGCCGTGCTGGCCGACGCCATCGGGCAAAACAAGCGTCTGCTCATCGTCGCCGACTACGACTGCGACGGTGCCACCGCCTGCGCCGTGGGCTTGCGCGCCCTGGCCGCCATGGGCGCCGACGTCGACTTCCTGGTGCCCAATCGCTTCGAGACCGGCTACGGCCTGTCGCCTGCTGTGGTCGAACTGGCCTTGAAGCACGCCAACGGCAAGCCTGACCTCATCATCACGGTGGATAACGGCATTGCCAGCGTCGAGGGCGTGGCCGCCGCCAATGCCGCGGGCATCGGCGTGGTGGTTACCGATCATCACCTACCCGGAGACCAGTTGCCCGAGGCGCTGGCCATCGTCAATCCGAACCAATCGGGTTGCGGCTTTCCGTCCAAGAACCTCGCCGGCGTGGGCGTGATCTTCTACCTGATGCTGGCGCTGCGCGCCGAACTGCGCGCGCGCGGCGTCTACGCGCCCGACGGCGGCCCGCGCCTGGACGCGCTGGCCGACCTGGTCGCGCTGGGCACCGTGGCCGACGTGGTCAAGCTCGACGCCAATAATCGCCTGCTCGTCACCCAGGGCCTGGCACGCATGCGCAGCGGCCGCCTGCAGCCGGGCTTGCGCGCGCTCTTCGCCGTCGCGGCGCGCGAGCCGCGCGAAGCCAACAGCTTCGACCTGGGCTTTGCCCTGGGCCCGCGCATCAATGCCGCCGGCCGCCTGGCCGATATGAGCCTGGGCATCGCCTGCCTTACTACCGACGACGAGGCACTGGCCCTGGACATGGCCCGCCAGCTCGATCAGATCAACCGCGAGCGCCGCGGCATCGAGGCCGAGAGGCGCGACCAGGCCATGGCCGCCATGGCCGCCGAGCCCGATGCGGCCGCGGGCGCCTCGGTCTGCGTCTACGACGAATCCTGGCATCAGGGCGTCGTGGGCCTGGTGGCTTCGCGGTTGAAAGAAAAATTCTGGCGCCCCACTCTGGCTTTTGCGCCGGCGGGCGACGATGAAATCCGCGGCTCCGGCCGCTCGATTCCCGACGTCCATCTGCGCGACGCGCTGGACCTGGTTTCCAAGCGACACCCCGGCCTCATCCGCAAGTTCGGCGGCCATGCCATGGCTGCGGGCCTGACGCTGGGACGCGACGACTTTGCCGCGTTTTCTCGCGCCTTCGACGCTGCTGTGCGCGAGCTCACCGGCCGCGACGCCTTCGAGCCGCTGATCGAAACCGACGGTTCGCTCGAATCAGGCTATGCCAACGCCGAAGTCGCGGGCCTGCTGCAGCAGCAGGTCTGGGGCGCCGGTTTCTCCGCGCCGCTCTTTCTCGACGAGTTCAGCGTGCAGAGCCAGCGGCTGGTCGGAGGCAAGCACATGAAACTCTCCCTGCAGCGCGACCGCCAACGCTTCGACGCCATCTGGTTCAACCACGACCAGCCGCTGCCCGATCGCATCCAGGCCGCCTACCGGCTGGAGCAGAACGTCTGGAACGGCATGGTCAACGTGCAACTGGTGATCGAGCACGCCGAATGAAGCGCGTTCAGGCGGGATAGGCGACCGCCGGACCGCATACCGACACCCAAGCGCGCGCGCCGGGCACGAGCGCGGACTGGCCGCTAACGCGGGCTGCGATGCGCTCGCCGCTGGCCGGCAGCGTCAATTGCACATTGGCATGCGCACCCATAAACACAATGCTCTCCACTTGCGCGGGCACCGTATCGGGCATGGCTTCAGGCAGCAGGAGGATCTGCTCGGGCCGCAACATCACTTGGGCGGGCCCCGACTCGGTGGCCGATGCCAGAGGCAGCGACCCCAGCGAACATACGGCGCGATGTTCCGCCACCACGCCTTCGAGTAAAACGGCCTCGCCAACAAAACGCGCCAATTCGCGGGTAGCGGGGGCCCGGTAGAGTTCTTGCGGCGTGGCGACCTGAGCCAGCCTGCCCTGCCACAGAACAGCGACGTGGTCGCCCATGGAAAGCGCCTCTGCCTGGTCGTGAGTCACCAGGATGGCGGTGGCCCCGGCAGCTTCCAAAGCGTGAACGACGGCATTGCGGGTTTCATTGCGCAGCGCCGCGTCCAGCGCGGAGAACGGCTCGTCCAGCAGCACAACCGAAGGCGCGGCCGCCAGGGCCCGGGCCAAAGCGACGCGCTGCTGTTCGCCGCCCGATAAATGCTGCGGAGGTCGCGCGGCATAGGTCTGAGGCAGTCCAACCAGTTCCAGCAGTTCGGCAACCCGATGATGCGCCCGGCGCTCCGCGCGGGGCAGGCCGAACACGATATTGTCGGCAACTGACAAATGCGGGAACAAGGCGCCTTCCTGTGCCACGTAGCCGATGCGGCGCTGCTCCGGCTGCACGTGCACGCCCGGGCCAGACACGGTGCGCTCGCCTATGCGTATTGTCCCGGCCTGGGCGCGCTCGAACCCGCAAAGCAGGCGCAGCAGCGTGGTCTTGCCGCTGCCCGAAGGGCCGAGTATGGCCGTCAGGCTGCCGCTGCCGATGCACAGGCTGAAGTCGGCAATGACCTGATGGCTGCCGAAGGCCTTGCTCAATCCCGCGATGTCCAGTTTGGCCATGAGTTCAAGTTTTCGATACGGCGGAACGGCCGAACAAAGACGTCAGTATCCATGATCCGCCCAGCGAAATCCCCACCAGCAGCGCCGCATACGGCGCCGCCGCGGCAAACGCCAGCGTGGCGGTGTCGTCCCATATCTGGGTGGCCAGCGTTTCCGTGCCGATGGGCGCCAACAGCAGCGTCGCGGTCAATTCCGTGGCGACGGATATGAACACCAGCGCCGCTGCGGCCGTCAGGCCAGGACCCGTCAGCGGCAGCAGCACGCGCCAGACCACCTCGTACCAGCGCAGGCCGAGCGAGCGAGCAGCGTCTTCCAGTTTCGATTGCACCTGGACCAGCGCGGCCCGCACGCTGACCAGGGCCAGCGGCAGGAACATGATGGAATAAGCGACGACCAGCAGCAGCGTGCTCTGGTATAGCGGCAGCAGCACGCGCACCGCCAGCGTCACGATGGCCAGCGCCAGCACGATGCCGGGCAAACCTTGGGAAAGATAAACCGTGCGTTCCAGGAAGACCGCGTAGCGGCCAGGATGGCGCACCAGCAGAAAACCCACGGGCAGCGCCAGAACGGTGGTCAGCGCGGCGCCGGCCACGCCCAGGCGCACCGAAGCCCAAGTCGCCTCCAGCAGATCGAACAGCCCCGAACTGGTCATCGACACGGCGGCGGCATTATGCTGCGTCAGCCAATAGGCTGTCATGCCCAGAGGCATGCCTAGGGCGAGCAACGCGATCGTCGCGCAGAGCGCGGCAGCCGGCCAGCGCGCTCGTCCAAGTTCGTAAAGCATGGAAAAGCGCTTCACACCGCGGTCGGCCCGGTCATAGCGTGCCGAGCCCAGCACCTTCCATTCGACGGCCAGGCAGGCCAGGCATAGCACGAGCAGCGCGCAAGCGAGCAGCGCCGCGTTCTCGCCGTTGAAACCCGTGCGATATTGCGCGTAGATCTGGGTGGTGAACGTACGAAACCGCAGCAAGGAAAAAGCGCCGAACTCGGCCAGCACGCCCAGCGCGACCATCAACATCCCGCCCAGCAGGGCCGGACGCAACTGCGGCAGCACGACACGAAAGAAACAGCGCCAGGGGCCGCAGCCCAAGGACCGGGCCGTTTCTTCCAGTGCCGGGTCCAGGCCCCGCAACGCGGCGCTCACCGGCAGCAGGATCAACGGGTAGTAAGAACTGGTCACCACCAGCAAGGCGCCGGTAAAGCCCTGGAATGCGGGACTCAAGGATATCCAGGCATAGCTGGTGATGAACGCGGGCACGGCAAGCGGGCCGGCAAGCAGCACCGACCAGGCGCGCCGACCGGGCAGATCGGTGCGCTCCACGAACCACGCCGCCATGGTGCCCAGCACCGCGCAAAGACAGGTCGTCGCGCCGACGATCAGCATCGTATTGAATAACAACTCGCCGACCAGCGGACGCCACAGCAAGGCGACGGCCCGGCCGACGCCCGCGTGCAGGGCCTGCGTCACGATGACGAGCAAAGGAATCAGCACCAGCGCTGCGCTGATGCTGGCCCCGGCGAGCAAGCCCCGGGGGGTACGCCCGCCGCCTGCGCGCCTGCGCGCAGGCATGGCAGGGTCGGACGGAACACCCGACGCAATTGCCTCGCCCGGCGCCATGCTCATTACAGCAGTCCTGCTTCGCGCAGCAGATCGCCTGCCTGGCTATCGTCGCCCAACTGCTGCATGGTCAGCGAGGGCGGTTGCAGTTGCTTGAAAGGCTTGAGCAGCGGATCGGGCGAGACACCGGCATGCAGCGGGTATTCGAAGTCGATTTTGCTCTTGGCCATCAGTTCCTGCGCGCGCTTGCTGGTCAGATAAGCGACGAATTTCTGCGCCAGGACAGGATCGTGGGCAGTCTTGAGCACCGCCGCGCCCGAAACGTTGACCAGCGCCCCGACGTCGCCGTTGGCGAAGTGATAGATGGCACTGTGCGTGCCCTTGTCGCCCATTTCAGCGTGCAGGCGGGCCCAGTAGTAGTTGTTGATGACACCCGTGGCCACCGCGCCGCTGTTGACCGCCGCGACCGCGCCTTCGTCGTCGTCATAGATCTTGGCGTTGGCCTTCAGGCCTTTGAGCCAGCTCAGGGCTTCGTCGCGTCCCTTGAGCGCGACGACCGCGCTGACCAGCGGAAGGAAATCGCCGTCGGCCGGAGCGATGGCGACCTTGTCTTTCCATTCGGGCTTGGCCAGGTCCATCAATGAGGCCGGCAGTTGCGCGGCCTGGATCATCGACGGGTTGTAAGCCAGCACGTTCTCGCGCGCCACGACGCCGACCCACGCGCCTTCGGGCGAGCTGTAGCGGGCAGGCACCTGCTTCAGCGGGCCGGCGCCAAGCTTGGCGAGCAATCCCTTCTCTTCGAGCAACATCAACTCGGGCGAATTCTCGGTGAAATAGACATCGGCGGGCGAATGGGCTCCTTCGGCAAGCAATTGCGCGGCAACTTCAGGCCCCTCGCCGCTGTGCACCTGCACCTTCGCGCCTGTCATTTTCTGAAAATCCGCCACCAGCAGTTTCACCAATTGGCCGTGCTGGGCACTGTATAGCGTGAGAGGCGCGGAAGAAGCTGCTTGCGCCGTACCCGCCAGCGCAAACGATGCGCCCGCGACCAGGGTGCCGGACATGGCGCCGCGCAGTGCGCGCGTCATCCAGCGGCCTACCTTGAAATGCTGAGTCATGAATGGGATCTCCGAAATAAGCGGATAAAAAGCGAATCATGGTCCGGACAGGCGCACGCGCCGATGCCCGGGGACAGTGAGGGGGCGTCAAAATCAACTGGAAATGATATTGATTCTTAAACTCCATACAGATTACCCGCCGTTCCCTTACACATAGGTTAATAAGTTCCAGATGAAATAAATCCCCTGGATTTAGTTAGCTAAATGTCAGCAAATTAATTTATTCTTAAATACAAACAACAACCATTCTTATTTGCTTTTATTATTCATCCGAGGAATTACATCTTGCCTAAACGCATCATCGGTGGCGCCGGTGCCGCCTGGGCCATCGTGCTGGCCACCGCCGCGCCGGCCTGGGCCGCTCCCGCATCGGAAGAGCCCGATCTGAGTATCCAGGCCCAACCCATCAACCAATGGACCGGCGTATGGACCCGCTCCACCCTGCTCGGCGACATGGGCGGATTGCGCACGTGGATGGGCAACTACGGCCTGTCGCTGGGAGTGACCGAAACCAGCGAATACCTCTACAACGCCGGCGGCGGCCTGAAAACCGGCGGCGCGTACGACGGCCTGACCACGGCGACCCTGCAGCTGGACACGCAAAAGGCCTTTGGCTGGCAAGGCGGCACGTTCAACGCCAGCTTTATGAACCTGCACGGCAGCGACCTGAGCCAGACCAATCTGGGCTCGCTCAATACCGTCAGCGGCATCGAACAGCCCCAGAACTGGACGCGCCTGTGGGAGCTCTGGTACGACCAGAAGCTCCCGGGCAATCACTTCGACGTGAAGATAGGCCAGCAGAGTCTCGACCAGGAATTCATGACGAGCCAGAACGCCGGGCTCTTCGTGAATACGATGATGGGCTGGCCCGGCGTGCCCTCCTACGACATGCCCAACGGCGGCCCGGCCTATCCGCTCTCGGCCCTGGGCGTGCGCCTGCGCGCCCAGATCACCCCCTCGCTCACTGCGCTGGTCGGGGTGTTCGACGGCAATCCGCTGGGCAACGATCCGAGCAACCTGCACGGCACGAATTTCAACGTCCAGAACAGCGCGCTGTTCATCGGCGAACTGCAGTACTCGATCAACGGCGGCACCGCCAGCGAAGGCGGCATGGTCTCGCCCGACAGCTATGGCCTGCCCGGCGTCTACAAAGTCGGCGTCTGGTACAACACCGGCTCGTTCGCCGATCAGCGCTACGACAACACCGGCCTGTCGCTGGCCGACCCCAACTCGAGCGGCGTCGCGCAGCAGCA
>NZ_JBQCER010000085.1:0-8306 GCF_051960075.1 Bordetella sp. | reverse complement strand
CGCCTTCAACCCGCGCGGATCGAAATAGTCGTACTCGATCGCATAACCCGGCCGCAGGATGTGCGCGTGTTCGAGACCACGCATCGAACGCACCAGCTCGAGCTGCACATCGAACGGTAAGCTCGTCGAAATCCCGTTCGGATAGAACTCGTTCGTTGTCAGCCCTTCTGGTTCGAGAAAGATCTGATGCGACGTTTTCGAAGCGAACCGGTGAATCTTGTCCTCGATCGATGGGCAATAGCGCGGCCCCACTCCTTCGATAACGCCTGTATACATCGGTGACCGGTCCAGCCCGCCGCGAATGATGTCGTGCGTGCGTTCGTTCGTGTGCGTGACCCAGCATGGCAGTTGCCGCGGGTGCCGCCGCGGCGGCGCCGCGCAAGGGCGCAAGCAGCAGAAAAACCAGGCCCGCCGCGCACAATCCGGATAAAACCATAGCCAGGCTATTCATCGCACGCCTAGATATCGATATCGACAATGCGGCGGATCATCAGCACACCGGTTGTTTCCAGAAGCAGCACCACACCCAGCACCGTCCAGCCCATGGGCGTGCTCCACAGCACCGCCATGGCCTGCGGCTCCAGCCGGTTCAGGACCACGGCCAGCAGCACCGGCAACGCGCCTACGATCCAGGCCTGCATGCGTCCTTGCGCCGTCAAGGCGCGGATCTTGCCTTGCAGCAGCAGGCGCGAGCGCAGGGTGTCGGCGATGCGCTCCAAAGCCTCGGCCAGATTGCCGCCGGTTTGCGCCGCCACGCGCAGCGCCGCCGTCACCAGGACCGTGGCTTCGGATGGCACACGTTCATGCAGATGCTCCAATGCCGCCGAGAAAGTCACGCCCAGGCGCTGTTCGCGCAGCATCAGGCCGAACTCCTGCGACAAGGGCGCCTCGCTCTGTTCGACGATATGCTTCAAGGCCACCGCCAGACTGGCTCCGGCCGACAGACCTCCGGCCAGCGACATGAGCGCCGCGGGAAGTTGACGCTCGAACTGCAACAGCCTGCGGCGGCGCAAGGTCTCGACCAGCCTGCCGGGCGCGCGCGTCGCCGCCAGCCCCGCCAGCGCGCCCACCAGCCAACTTCCCGACAGCGCCCACGCCAGCAAGCCGCCCAGCGCGGCGCAAAACAGGGCAGCCAACCACAACTGCGCCGGGTCGATGAACAGAAACAGCTCGCTCAACTTGACGCCGGTCTCCTGGGTGTAGACCTGGCGGTAGCGCTGCAGGGCCGGACCGACCCATGACTGGGCGCTCCAGGCCAGGACGGCCACGCTCACGCCTGTCAGCGCGAAGGCCAGCCAGATCAAGGCAGCGCTCCTTCCATGAAGACGGGGCGCATGCCTGAGTCGACGAACCCGCGTGGGGGTTCGTAGCGAAACAGATCCTGCAACTGTATGCGACCGCTCTCCATGCCCGTGACTTCGACGATGTCCGTCACGACTCGCTGGCCTTGCGCGAGCCTGGCCTGCTGCACCACGATGTCCACGCTGGACGCGATATGTTCGCGCACCACGGCCAGAGGCAGATCCAGCCCGGCCATCAAGGTCATGGCTTCCAACCGCGACAGTGCATCGCGCGGGGAGTTGGCATGCAATGTGGTCAGCGAACCCTCATGCCCGGTGTTCATGGCGGTCAGCATGTCGAAAGCCTCGGCGCCGCGGCATTCTCCCACCACGATGCGGTCGGGCCGCATGCGCAGAGCATTGCGCACCAGATCGCGGATCTCGACGCGTCCGCGGCCTTCGAGATTGGGCGGCCGCGCTTCCAGCGAGACCAGATGTGCATGCCCCAGCCTCAGTTCGGCGGCGTCTTCTATGGTGACGATGCGTTCGCCTTCCGGAATGGCGTTGGACAAGATATTGAGCAAGGTCGTCTTACCCGACCCTGTGCCGCCGGACACGATAATGCTCTTGCGACGGCGCACGCACAGGGCCAGCAATTCGGCCATAGCCTCGCTCAGGCTGCCCATGCCGACCAGATCGGGCATGTGCAGCCGCCGCACCGGAAACTTGCGTATGGTGAGACTGGCGCCGCGCAAGGCAATGGGCGGGATCACCGCATTCACGCGCGAGCCGTCAGGCAGCCGCGCGTCAACCATCGGCGAACTCTCGTCGATACGGCGTCCCAGCGGCGCGACGATGCGGTCGATCACGCCGCGCACCGCCTGCTCGCTGCTGAATGCCGTATCGTGCCGCGACAACTGCCCCGACCGCTCCACATAGACCTCGTCGTGGCGGTTGACCATGATTTCCGTGATTCCTGGGTCTGCCAGAAGCGTTTCGAGCGGGCCGAGCCCCACGGCTTCGTCCAAGACCATGCGGCACAGCAATGTCCGATCCAGATGTTCGGGTAGATCCGGCTCTCGGTCGACCAGTTCATCCAGCAAGCGCCTGGCCTCTTCGCGCAAGGCTTGGTCGCTCATGCCCGCCACGTCGCGGCGGCGCAGGTCCAGCGCCTGCAGCAAGGCGGCATGCAGGCTACGCCGGTGCGGCAGCCAGGCCAGAGCAGCAAGCGTCTGATTCGCTATGGGAACCGGCGCGGCAGGCGCAGCCTCGTCCGACTCGGCATGGGTTTCCCGTGACTGACTCGCACCTGTCATGTCGCGCACCTGTATCTGGCATGGCCCGATGAGCACGCGATCCTGGGCCTGCAGCGGGCCATGCGTCGCCACGCGCTCGCCGTTGACCAGCGTTCCGCTCAGCGTGCCCAGGTCTTCGAGCACGATGCCGCCGCCCTGGCGCAGCAGCCGGGCATGCTGCCTGCCTACCCGCCAATTGGCGATGCGCACCGCGCATTGCGGCGCCCGTCCTATGGACACCGGCGGCGTGGCCGCGTGCACCTGGCGCGTGCCGTCTTCGAAGGTCAGCGTAATTTCGAGCATGATCAAGGCTCCTTGCCGGATAGTGCGGATTCATTGCCGGATCGCCACTGCGATCCCTCGCCCTGCGGCGCGCTCCATCCCCCGGCCGGCGCGCTGCCGGTGGGCGGCAACAGTCGCAATTGCGTAGGGTCGGGGAAAGCCTGCTCCAGGACATGACGCCCTTGCGCTGCGCTCTGCGCAAAGCCCGCATAGTCGTTCGAGACGATGCTGGGGGTCACGAAAATCGCCAGTTCCGTATCGCGCCTCAAGGTCTTTCTCGCGCCGAACAGACTGCCCAGCACAGGGATGTCGGAAAGCAGCGGCAGGCCGTCGCGCTCGGTCGATTGTTCGCGCGAAAGAAATCCGCCCAGCACCAGGGTCTGGCCCGAGCGCACGTTGAATTCGGTAACGGCGCGACGAGTGCGCAAGGCCGGACCGGAGGGCAGGCTCATGGAGGCATCCACCGAGCTGGCCTCCACTTCGATGCGAGAGCGGATGGCGCCGTTGCGATCGATGCGCGGGGTGATGTGCAGCGACACGCCATAGGGCTTGAACAAGGTAGTCGGCACGCCATTGCGGTCTGACGAGCTATAGGGCACTTCGCCGCCCGCCAGGAAAGAAGCCGTGCTGCCGCTGCGGGCCAACAGTTGCGGCTGGGCCAGCATGACGGCCTCGCCACGCTGGGCCAGGGCAGCCAGGTTGGAAGACAGCAAGGCATTGGCGCCGAAATAGCCCGCTGCGCGCGCAACGGGCAACGCTGCGGCCAGCGGCGCCACGCCGGGACGTTCGGACAGTTGGCCCGCCGCATTGCCGCCGTCCCAGATCATGCCCGCCTGCAAGCCGCCCTGCGTGGCGCCGTCCCAGCGCACGCCGAAATCGGTCAGGCGCGAACGCGGCAGCTCGACGACCTGTACGTCGAGCAGCACCATGCGGTCCCAGCCCACCTGCCCCGTAAAGTCCAGGATGCCCGGATAGCGCTGCGCCAGCGCGGCGATGCGCGTCCTGTCTTCGTCCGACAGATCATTGCCCTCGATGACCAAGTTGCCGCCTACCTGACTGCTGCGCGCCGCAGGAATGCTCTCGAGCAGCTTGTCCACCTCGGAACGCATGCGCCTCAGACCCGCGGGCAAAACCCGCACGGTATAAGCCGCGGGTGCCGCCGCTCCGGTCCATGCGTGGACGGAAGTCATGCCCTCTTGCCGCGCGAACAGTACGACTTCGCGCTCGTCTGTGGCCATGGCGCTGAGCACCTGGCCGTTGCCCACGGCGACCCGGCGCACGCCCGGAATGCGCAATACCCGGCTCTCGCCCACTTCAAGGTCGAGTTCCCGGGTCTGCGGCGCGGAATCGATGCCATAGGCCGGGTTGCAGAACGAGAGCAGTCCGACCAGGGCCGCTCGCCGCAGCAGATTCGAACGAATCGCTCTACTGCGACTCTGGTGCAAGGACACCGTCATGGCTTGCCTCGCTTGATGTTTTGAGGCGGAGCGGCCGATGCCGCAACAGCACCGGCTGCCGCAGCACTCGCAACGAAAGCATCATCGTCGCCTTCGATCCGGTCGCCATAGATGATGTCCACGGCGCGCCGACGCGATGCCGGCTGCGCCATGCCGAGCAGGCCCGGCAAGTCGCGCGGCAATGCATCGCTTCCGATCTGGGTATCGGCCTGCGGACGCAGCAAAGCCGTCAACACGCCGCCTTGCCGCGCCGCGATGACCTTGACCGCGTCACTCGCCGCGGCCTCCAGCGTGATGTGGGCGGGCTGCCCCGGATCTCCATCGACGGACAAGACCTTGCCTCCTTGCAGTAGTGGAACCGTGAGATCGCGCCCGCCATGCGGGAACGAAACGTATAAATCGACGCGGTCGCCTGCCCGCACGTGCTGAGGAAGATCGCGGATTTCTTGCGCGGGCAGACTGAAGGCTCGCCGGCCGGCAGCGAGCAGTCCCGCTACGGACTCGCGCCGGTCGCGCTCGACCTGATGCTGCAGAATGGGCTCGCCCGATCGGACAGCCACGGTCAGCTTGCCGCCTTCGATCTGATCCAGCGCCTCGGGCGGCAGCGAATCGGACGAAGCCCAATCTTGAGGCACGTCCCGCACTGCCAGGTTGGCCATATCCAGCGGCGCGCCCGCCGCCAGATCCCGGGCCGCGACCAGCCTGGACACCGTCGGTACGCGCGCCTGGGCCTCGATGGCCTGAGTACGCTGCTGTATCGTTTCGCGCACGGCCCAAGCTGCGGCCAGGCCCGCCGCGCCAGCGAAAGCATAGGCACCCATCGCGCGAGCCATGGGCAGCCATCGGGACAGCTTCATGGTGCGCCTCCCGTTGCCAGGCGCGGTTCGGAAGTAAAACGCAGCACCGCCAGCACACTGCCTTCGCCTTTGCCCAACACGTCTACGACCAGCGTTTGCGGCCCGCGCTGCCAGGTCTGCCAGGATGCGTCGACCTCATCGTATGCGCGGACAGGCCGCCATCCTTGACGCGCCAGGTTGTCGTGCACCTGCCGTGCGATCTCGCGGGGCGGCGCGGCATATTGCCAGATCTGTTGCATGGCGCCGGTCTGGCCGGCAGGTTCGGCAAATTCGAAAACAAGTGCCGCGCCCGCGGGGAGCCACGCATCAGGCAATTGCGGCTTGCTCATGGCCTGTTCCCAGCATATGGTGGACAATGTTCCGCTACTGCCTCGCCCCGCTCGCCCCGATACCGTCACCACGCGCGAGCACGGCCCGCTGGCGTCCGACAATACGGCCGTCCCCGGATAGACCGCGATGTCGCGCAAACCGGGATACTGTTTGGCCATGAAGGCGATCAGCGTCGGCGCATCCAACGGGGTTTGATACGACAGCACGTCGGCCGATGCGCCATACACCCTTGCACCGGAAGCGACTTCGGTCATGGTGCTGTGCTTGGGCAAGATCCAGGGCGCAGCCGCGTGGCTGGCCGCTACGGGCATCAGCCATAACGCAAGCATAAAAAATCGGCGGAGCTTCATCGCCATCCCTTGCTCGTGAGCCTTTCGGCCGGCACCAGTTGAGGCCACGCCGATACCCAATCGTCATCCGGCCTGCGCCCGCCCCAAGCCCCGTCGACACCCGCGATGCTCGACTTCAGGCGACGGGCCAATGCCTGCGACGGTGCACCCGCCGCCTGCCAGCCCGTGCGGCTTTCCGTAATGCGCTGCTGACCGTCCTTATCCGAATTGGCATGACCGCCCGCCTGCGCTACCGAGGTATGCCGATGCACCGTCACATCGCCCGCGTACGACTGCATCCAGCCGGCAGGAGCTTGAATTTTGCGCTCGGCTTGCGCCGTCACCAGGCGCGTATCGACGCGCAGCCAATCCTGCTGCAACTGCGCGTGCTTGCCATCGGAAGGTACCGATCCGATTTGCCTTCGAACCAGATTCAGATCCCCCTCATCGCGGCGCGCAGCCAGAGCGCCGCCACGCGCCGCGGAAAACGCGGCAGTGCGGCTCGCCTGTGCAGCCAGCATGGCCTGATGCCACGCCGAACCCGTCCAGGCGATGGCGCAGGCGCAAGCCAATACAGCCGTCAACGCGAAGACAGATTCGATCAGACCTTGTCCTTGCTGACGCTTCATCGCATCGCTCCATGCGCCATGGATTGCTCGCCGGCATTCGCCGCCACTCTATGCGCCTGCCAGTACGGGCGGAACAAGGTCGGCATTTCGTCTTTGCCGTCGCCGCGCGCTTGAGGACGCACGAAATAGGTTTCGGCCGCTGAGCTCACCGCGAGCCCTTCGCCCCGTTGGAACGCCCGCCACGCATAGGCACCTGCCCAGGCGATGCGGCTCGTGCCGCCGGAAACCGGCAAACTCTCGGCCTGCTGGCGAACGGCAATGGCAAAGCGCAGCGGCGCCGCCTCGCCGGAAGACGAGATTTCATGGCTGTCCGGCAACCCGCGCCCCTGCGGCGATACGCTGTCCATCCAGGCGTAGACGTCCGCCAAGGGGTTCGAAGAGCCCGAGAAGATATTCCACGACGTATTGGCCGATACCCAACGCCAGAAATCCTCCGAAGAAAAATCTTCGGGTGCGCGCTGTACCGTATCGCCGCCCAGGCGGTCTCCCGCCAGGCCCCAGCCCATGGGATATTCGCGGTAGTAGCAGCCGGTCCATTTGTTCCAGCGCAGCGAGTGATACGACAACGAATCGAACGAAGACCAGTTGCCGCTGTCGTCCATGCGGGTTTCGCCGCGGCGGCGCAATTCATGCCGCTTCTGGGGGCACGCCTTTTGGACGATCCAGTTGTTGGTGCGAGTGAAATTGCGCGGCTGCAGAAAGTCGTAGCGCCCCGCAGCCGACTGGACCAGCGGGCGCAAAGCATGGCCCGATCGGCTGCGCACATAACCGGGCCAAGCATCGGTCAGCACACGCCATTGCAACGCCTGCGGCTGCCCCTGCAGTTCGGGATAGTTCGCGCGCAAGACCGCCCGGACCATCTCTTCCCGCTGCCTGGGCAATGCCGCGACGGCCTGTCGCGCCGCATGCATCAAGGTGTCGTGCACCAGGTCGTCGTGCGCTTGATAGGATCTCGCCGCCTCGTCCGCCGCGCCGCCGGTCGACCGGCCCGCCATGTAGGACATCTGCGCCTTGACGCCGAACAAAGATCCGATCAGATAGGCGGGCGGATTGCCCATGCCATGCCGCTGCGCTTCGGTATCCGAGAATTTCGCCCAGGTCGCCAGCGTGACCAGATGCGCCATGGCGACTTGATGCGCGATCTGCGCGCGGTTGATGTAGGCCAGCAGATTCAGCGTGCGGGTCTGCTCGAGCGCGGCGCTGTAGGCCGCAGCATCGGCGGCATGCGTCAGACGAGTGCGCGCGGCGGCCACCTGGCCCAGGTTGTACAAGGCAGCCCAGGCCACGCCGCACAGCGACAGCAGCAGCAAGGCCGGGATCAGGGCCTGCCCGCCGCACGCCGACCGCGCACGATACGCGGAATGCGCGGACGTCACTTGGCCGCCTTGGCGTTACCGGTGAACGATTGCAGCGAACGCGACTTGGTCTGCTCGGCCGCCGTCTTGGCCGCCATGCCGGCCTGCCGGGATTGCGAAGACCCGTCTTCGCCCGCCAACTCCTTGGCCATAGCCGCCGTCTGCGAACGCACGACCTGCCCGAACAACTGATAGACCGCGATGGCAGCCACTGCGATGAGGGCCACCACGATAATGTATTCGGTCATGCCCTGCCCGCTCTGCTTCTTTCTGCTCGCCTGCATGATGCTTCCCATGAACGTCATGATCATGGCAAGCAGTATGGGGAGGAGGAGACGCGGCGGCTATGCGCGGATGCCGAGGTGGATCAATGTGTCCTTGGTGGTTGACTTGTTGTTTTAGGGTTGGGCGGCCCCGCGCGTCGGGTTGGTGCGGGGGGCGCGGCTTGGAGTGGGGTGATTAGGAGGTTTTAAAAACGTGTGGCGAGTTATT
>NZ_JBQCER010000084.1:0-55829 GCF_051960075.1 Bordetella sp. | reverse complement strand
CGCAGCAGCATCGCGGCAACTACAGCATCTACGCCGTGGCCGATCAGACGATCTGGCAGCCCGACCCCGAGGACTCCCGCGCGCTCAACGTCTTTGCCCGCATCATGGGCTCGCCGGGCGACCGCAACCTGGTCAGCTGGTCCGCCAACACCGGGCTGGTGCTGAAAAAACCCTTCGCCGGCCGCGACGACGACAGCCTGGGCATAGGCCTGAGCTATATCCGCGTCGGCAGCCATGCCATCGGCTACGACCAGGACAGCGGCAACACCGTGCGCAGCAGCGAAACCGCGTTGGAACTGACCTACCAGTACCAGGTCACGCCGTGGTGGCAGATCCAGCCCGACTTTCAATACACGATTCATCCTGGCGCGGGCCAGAACCCGAACAATCCGCTGCAATCCCTGCGCAACACCTTCGTAGTCGGCGTGCGCACCAACATCACGTTCTAAGCTGAGCCTCTTTCATGAAGAATCCTTTCTCTTTCTCCATCGCCCATCGAACCCACGGCGGCAGGCTGGCCGCGACCGCCCTGCTCCTGGGCCTGACCGCCGCCGCAGGCGCCGCCCATGCCGCGCCGCAAGGCTTTCTCGAAACCCTGCACCACAACACCACGCTGATCAACACGGTTCCCGACAACGGCGACCAGAACCCCTACGCCATCTTCGTGGCGCCGGTCTCGGCGGGCACCGTCAAGAAGGACGACGTGCTGGTGGACAATTTCAACAACTCGGCCAACCTGCAAGGCACGGGCAGCACCATCGTCGACTACCACCCCGATACCAAGAAGATGACGCTGTTCGCCACCATCCCGCGCGAGCTCAAGGGCTGCCCCGGCGGCATCGGTCTGTCCACGGCCATGGTGATGCTCAAGTCCGGCTGGGTGATCGTCGGCAGCACGCCTAGCAACGACGGCACCACCGACACCAAGGGCGCGGGCTGCCTGGTCGTGCTCGACTCCAGCGGCAAGGTGAATTCGGTCATCAGCAATCCCAACATCAACGACCCCTGGGGCAACATGGCCGTGGTCGACAACGGCGCCAGCGCGACGCTCTTTCTCAGCAACGCCGGCTTCGGCATCGGCTCGGCCAAGGGCGAGCCGCCCGTCGTCAAGCAGGCCACCGTGCTGCGCCTGGATCTGGACATCCCGGCCGGGCAGCCCCCCGTCGTCAAGCAGCAGTCCGTCATCGGCAGCGGCTTCGGCGCGCAAGCCGACAAGGGCGTGTTCCTGATCGGCCCGACCGGCCTGGCGCTCTCGCCGGACCGGAAAAAGCTCTACGTTTCGGACGCGATCAGCGACAGCGTCAACGTCATCGACGATCCGCTCACGCGCAGCGACAGCGCAGGCATGGGCCGCACACTGACCAAGGACGGGCTACTGCATCGGCCCCTGGCCATGACCATGCCGCCCGACGGGCACCTGCTCGTGACCAACGCGCTTAATGGCCAGGTGGTCGAAATCGATCCCGAGACCGGAAAGCAGCTCTATGCCCGTTGGATCAACGTAGACAGAGCCCAGACGCCTCCGGGCAGCGGCGACCTGTTCGGCATCGCCATGACGCCCGAGCGCGACGGCTTCTACTACGTCGCAGACGACGTGAACACGCTGGTGCTGGCCAAATGAGCGGCAACCACGGCGAGGCCCCCCGCCGTCCTGCGCGCCGCAGTTTCCTGAAAGCCGGCGGCGCGGCGGCGATCTCGGCCGGCGCGCTGGGCTCCGCCGTCCAGGCACATGAAGCGGTCGAGGCCTCTGCCCGGCGCGTCGAGCCTTTTTACGGCGAACATCAAGGGGGCATAGTCACGCCCCAGCAAAGCCACGCTTACGTCGCGGCCCTGGACTTGACGACCGACAAGCGCGAAGACGTCATCGCTCTGCTCAAGACCTGGACTACCATGGCGGCCCGCCTGACACGCGGCGAACCGGCCGCCGCCTTGAAGGAGACCGACGACAAGCCCGCAGCGGACTCGGGCGAAGCACTCGGCCTGGGCGCCGCCAATCTCACCCTCACCTTCGGCTTCGGGCCCGACATGTTCACCCGAAGCGACGGCAAGGATCGCTACGGCCTGGCCAGGCACAGGCCGCCTCAGCTCGTCGACCTGCCGCGCTTCAATGGCGATCAGTTGCTGCCCGCCAAGACCGGCGGAGACCTGTTCATTCAAGGTTGCGCCAATGATGCCCAGGTCGTTTTCCACGCAGTGCGCCAATTGGCCCGCGCCGCCTACGGCCGCGCGCAGATGCGTTGGGCGCAGGCAGGTTTTCTATCCGCCCCCCAAGGCGAAACACCGCGCAATCTCATGGGTTTCAAGGACGGCACCAACAATCCTCCCATATACGACGCCGCCCAGATGAAAAAATTCGTCTGGGCCGACGAGCAAAGCCCGGTGTGGATGCGTGGCGGCACCTATACGGTTGTGCGCCGCATCCGCATCACGCTGGAGCATTGGGACCGGATGGAGCGCGGCTTTCAGGAATCGGTCATCGGCCGCCACAAGTACAGCGGCGCGCCGCTGGGCGGCAAGCACGAGAGGGATCCGCTCGATCTGGATGCGACGGACAAGGACGGCAATTCGCTCATTCCCGACAATTCCCACGTCAGGTTATCGAACCAGGCCCTGAACAATGGCGCGCAGATCCTGCGCCGCGCCTACTCCTACAACGAAGGCACCGACTTCTATATCGAACGCTGGCCGCCCTGGCGCCAGGAAACGGAATACGACGCCGGACTGATTTTCATTGCGCACCAGAGCGATCCGCGAACGGGCTTCATTCCGATCAACGACAGGCTGTCCAAGTTCGACATGATGAATCAGTTCACCACGCACGTGGGCAGCGCCATCTTTGCTTGCCCGCCCGGCGTGCAGCCGGATTCGTACATCGGGGCGCAATTGTTCGAGGCTTGACGCGAGTTTCAGAGCCCCCGATTGACGCCGCCAAACAAAAAGCGGCGCATCCTGCCAAGGATGCGCCGCTTTTTTAACAAGCAAGGCTTACTTGTTCACCAACTTGGCCGGCTGCGACAGGGCCAGCAGCGCGCCGACCACCAGGCTGGCGGCCAGCAGGTACATGCCCGAGTTGGTCGAGCCTGTGACGCTCTTCAACCAACCTACCAGAGAGGGGCTGAAGAAACCGGCCAGGTTGCCCACCGAGTTGATCAGCGCAATGCCGGCCGCGGCGGCAGCGCCGCTCAGGATGGCCGTGGGCTGGCTCCAGAACAGCGGCAACACGGTGATGATGCCGACGTTGGCGATGGTCAACGCGATCATGGACGCCGTCACACTACCGGCCGACGTCGACCAGATCAGGCCCAGCGCCGCCACGACGGCAGGAATGGCCAGGTGCCAGCGGCGCTCGCGCATGCGGTCCGAGCTGCGCGCGATCAGGATCATGCCGATGATCGCGAAAAGGTTCGGTATCGCGCTCAGCATGCCAATCTCGAACGTGCTGCTCACACCGGCGTTTTTGATGATGGTGGGCAGCCAGAATCCGACGCCGTACAGGCCCATGACAAAACCGAAGTAGGTGAAGGCCATGACCCATACGCGCGGCATGCTCATGGCGACCAGGATGGACGGCTCTTCCTTGGCCTGATCTTCCGCCTCGATATTGCGAGTCAGGACCGCTTTCTCGCTGTCGGTCAGCCAATGGGCCTTCTCGATGCGGTCGTCCAGGTAGAACAGCACGATGATGCCGATGACGATTGCGGGGAGGCCTTCCAGCAGGTACAGCCATTGCCAGCCGGCCAGGCCATGGCCGGATACCGAAGACATGATCCAGCCCGAAATGGGGCCGCCGACCAGGCCCGACAGCGGAACGGCCAGCATGAAGAGCGTGGTCATGCGGCCGCGGCGGGCATTGGGATACCAGTAGGTCAGGTAGAGCACGATGCCCGGGAAGAAACCGGCCTCGGCCACGCCCAGCAAAAAGCGCAGCACGTAGAAGGTGGTGGCCGAATTGGTGAACATCATGGCCGAGGAGATGATGCCCCAGGTGATCATGATGCGGGCGATCCAGACCTTGGCGCCTACGCGGTGCAGGATCAGGTTGCTGGGAACCTCGAAGATGAAGTACCCGAGGAAGAAGATACCCGCGCCCAAACCGTAGATCGCGTCACTCAGGCCCAGGTCTTTGAGCATTTGCAGCTTGGCAAAGCCCACGTTGACCCGGTCCAGATACGACACCAGATAGCACAGCACCAGGAAGGGAATGAGTCGCCAGCCTACCTTGGCGTAGATGCGGTCTTCCTCGGTACTCGATGCGCTCGATATACCTTGCATGGATTGATCCATTTATGTCTCCGTAATCGTGTAATTGCCCCGGGACCCGACAGGCCCGCGAGCCGAAGCCCGGACTTCGGTAGCCGTTTAGCTAACGCGGTAAAATAGCAGGTTTCGCATCGTAAAAAAGACCAGGAAAACCCCATGGAAGCAGAACGCCAGAATCAGATCGCCGGCCGGCTGGCCGACTATGCGCAGCGCGAGCTCGCGCTACGGGGGTATCTTTGACTACGACGCCAAAGCCGAGCGTCTTCATGTCGTCAATGCCGAACTGGAAGATCCCAAGGTCTGGGACGATCCCAAGCGCGCCCAGGAACTGGGCCGTGAAAAGAAATCCCTGGAAGAGATTGTCGGCACGCTGAGCGAGTTGAGCGTCGGCATTTCGGATGCCCGCGAACTGTTCGAACTGGCTGCTTCCGATGCCGACGACGACACCATGCTGGCCGTGGACGAAGACGCCAACGGCTTTCAGTCCCGCCTGGAGAGCCTGGAATATCGCCGCATGTTCTCCAATCCGGCTGATCCCCTGAACTGCTTCCTGGACATCCAGGCCGGCGCCGGCGGCACCGAGGCGCAGGACTGGGCCTCCATGTTGCTGCGCCAGTACCTCAAGTACGCCGAGCGCAAGGGCTTCAAGGCCGAGCTCATGGAAGAATCCGACGGTGAAATCGCCGGCATCAAGTCGGCCACCATCAAAATCGAGGGCGAGTATGCCTTCGGCTACCTGCGCACCGAAACCGGCGTGCACCGGCTGGTGCGCAAGAGCCCTTTCGACTCGTCGGGCGGGCGTCATACCTCGTTCGCCAGCGTCTTCGTCTACCCCGAGATCGACGATTCCTTCGAGATCGAGATCAACCCGGCCGATCTGCGCATCGACACCTATCGCGCCAGCGGGGCGGGCGGTCAGCACATTAACAAGACCGACTCGGCAGTACGCATCACGCACAACCCCACCGGCATCGTCGTGCAGTGCCAGAACGATCGCTCGCAGCACCGCAACCGTGCCGAGGCGATGCAGATGCTCAAGTCCCGTCTGTACGAGCTGGAGATGCGCAAACGCATGGCCGAGCAGCAGAAACTGGAAGACTCCAAGACCGACGTGGGCTGGGGCCACCAGATCCGCTCCTACGTGCTCGACCAGAGCCGCATCAAGGATCTGCGCACCAACGTCGAAATTTCCAACACGCAGAAAGTGCTGGACGGCGACCTGGATCCCTTCATCCAGGAAAGCCTGAAGCAAGGCATCTGACCATTTCAAGGAAACGAACATGAGCGAAACGATTGCAGTCGTCACCGGCGCTTCGCGCGGCATCGGCGCGGCGCTGGCGCGCAGCCTGCTGGCCCCTGGCGTCAAGCTGATCACCCTGGCCCGGCGCGCCGACGCCGACCTGGCCGCCGCGGCCAAGAGCGTCGGTGCCGAACTGGAACAGATCCAGGTCGATTTGTCCGATCTGGCCGCCGCCGACGCGGCCGCCAAGCACGTGGCCGCCCTGCTCGTGCCGGGTGCCAAACGCTATCTGCTGATCAATAACGCCGGCACCGTTCATCCCGTGGCGGCGGCGCCCGCCATGACCGACGGCCCCGCCATCGCCCAGGCCTTCAATCTGAACGTCACCGCCGTCATGCTGCTGACCGCGCATTTCGTGCAGGCCGTCTCGGGCCTGGACGCCGAGCGCCGCGTGATGAACATCTCGTCGGGCGCGGGCCGCAACCCCACCGCAGGCTGGGGCGTGTACTGCGCCACCAAATCCGCGCTGGACATGTACACCCGCGTGCTCAATCAAGAGCAAGGCGAGCGCGGCGTGCGCGCCGTGTCCATGGCTCCCGGCATCGTCGACACCGACATGCAGGGTACCATCCGCGCAAGCGACCCCACGCAGTTCCCCGCCCTGTCCAAGTTCCAGGAATTCAAGGCCAGCGGCGCGCTGGCGCAGCCGGCCGACGTGGCCGCGCGCCTGGTCGACTATCTGGGCCGCGTCGATTTCGGCGCCACCGAAATCGACGATATTCGCAATTACAAGTAAGCCTCCGACATGACCGAACAAACGATCGCCCCGCAAGACGCGCAGCAAGACGAGAACCGCCTGATCGCCGAGCGCCGCGCCAAGCTGGCCAAGCTGCGCGAGGCGGGTGTCGCCTTCCCCAACGATTTCGCGCCCGATGCACAGGCCGCCATCCTTCACGACAAATACGACGACCAGAATCAGGAATTCCTTCAGGCCGCCGGCATTCAGGTGAAGGTGGCCGGCCGCATGATGCTCAAGCGCGTCATGGGCAAGGCCAGCTTCGCCACCTTGCAGGACGGCAGCGGCCGCATCCAGATCTATCTGGACAAAGGCACGCTGGGAGAAGAGCCCTATGCCGCCTTCAAGCAGTGGGATATCGGCGACCTGATCGCGATCGAAGGTTCGGTCTTCAAGACCAACAAGGGCGAACTGTCGGTGCACGCCACCACGGCACGTCTGCTGGCCAAGTCGCTGCGCCCGCTGCCCGACAAGTTCCACGGCGTAGCCGACCAGGAGCTGCGCTACCGCCAGCGCTACGTCGATCTCATCATGACCCAAGAGACGCGCCGCACCTTCATGGCGCGCAGCAAGGCCGTGGGCGCCATCCGCCAGTTCATGCTGGACGCGGGCTTTCTGGAAGTCGAGACGCCCATGCTGCACCCCATTCCCGGCGGCGCGGCGGCCAAGCCCTTCGTCACCCACCACAACGCGCTGGATATGCAGATGTTCATGCGCATCGCGCCCGAGCTGTATCTGAAGCGCCTGATCGTGGGCGGCTTCGAGCGCGTATTCGAGATCAACCGCAACTTCCGCAACGAAGGCGTGAGCCCGCGGCACAATCCCGAATTCACGATGATGGAGTTCTATGCGGCCTATGCGGACTACCGCTGGCAGATGGACTTCACCGAAGCGCTGATCCGCCAGGCCGCCGTCGCCGCGACCGGCAGCAGCACGCTGCAGTACCAGGGCCGCGAGCTGGACTTGTCCAAGCCCTTCCACCGCCTGACCATCTGCGAAGCCATCCTCAAGCATGCCCCGGAGAAAGGCCACCAGTACACGCAGCAGCAACTGGACGATGACGCCTTCGTGCGCGCCGAATTGAAGAGGCTGGGCGCCGACGTCGACGGCCCCGTGCTGTCGCGCGCCGGCCTGGGCGCCCTGCAACTGGCACTATTCGAAGAAACCGCCGAATCGCAGCTGTGGGAACCCACCTACATCGTCGACTACCCGATCGAAGTTTCGCCTCTGGCCCGCGCCTCCGACACGCGTCCCGGTATCACCGAACGCTTCGAGCTGTTCATCACCGGCCGCGAGATCGCCAATGGCTTCTCCGAACTGAACGACCCCGAAGATCAGGCCGCGCGTTTTCGAGCCCAGGTCGAGGCCAAGGACGCCGGCGACGAAGAGGCCATGTACTACGACACCGACTACATCCGAGCGCTGGAATACGGCATGCCGCCCACCGGCGGCTGCGGCGTGGGCATCGATCGCTTGATCATGCTGATTACCGACAGCCCCAGCATCCGCGACGTCATTCTGTTTCCGCATTTGCGGCGAGAAGACTGAGCGGCGCACTCGCCATCTCGCGCAAGGCGTGCGCCGTCGCCTCGTCGGCGGGCACAAAGGCCTCCAGCGCCAATTCGGCAAGCGTGATGTCCATCGGCGCTCCGAACACCGTCGTCGTGCTCAGCATCGACAAGACGGTGCCGCCTAGTTCGAGCTCCATGGGTACGGCCACGCCGTCGGCGGCGATATCGTGTCCCGTCGCGATACCGCCCGGGTAGCCGCGCAATTCCTCCCCTAGCGCGGCCAGCACCGGATCGTGCGTGGCGTCGATCTGCCGGCGCAAGCGCTCCAGCAAATGTGCGCGCCACACCGGCAGATTGCGAATGCGCGGCGCCAACCCCTCGGGATGCAGGCTCGCGCGCAGCACGTTGATCGGCGGTTTCAGCCACTGCGGCGCAAGCTGGGCGAGCAGGCGCTGGGCAGCCTGATTGCTTTCGATCAGATTCCAATGCCGGTCGACCGCCAGGGCTGGATAGTGCTCCAGGCCCCTGAGCAGCAGGCGGATCGAATCGAGCACCGCCGCGAACCCCGGCGCCTCGATCGCGCATTCGCGATACATCGGCGCGAAGCCGGCAGCGACCAGCAGCTGATTGCGCTCGCGCAAGGGTATGTCGAGATATTCGCCCAGGCGCATGACCATGTCGCGGCTGGGGTGCGAGCGCCCAGATTCCAGGAAGCTCAGATGCCGCGCCGAGATTTCCGCGCCGCAGGCCAGGTCGAGTTGGCTCAGGCGGCGGTGGCGGCGCCATTGACGCAGCAGATCGCCCGCGGTGCGCTGCGAAGCAGCTGTCGAATTCATGTGTTGTGATCCCGGATAAAGGCCTGCATGTCCTGCAGCAAGGCATGTCTGTGGGTGTGATACAGACCGTGCGGCGCGTCGGGATACTCTAGCATCCGGCCGCCCGGGATCGAATCGGCGATAGCGCGGCCGCCGGCGACAGGCTCGCTCGCATCGCGCTGCCCATGGATGATCAGCGCGGGAACGCCCACGTTGGGCAGTTCGGCGCGCAGATCGCTGCCGAGCCGGGTGCGGAAGCACTCGGTGGCGGCATGCAGCGATGTATTCAGCATGATGCTGATGGTCCGCCATATCGTGCCGTCGGACGTGTCCGTCTCGTCGGGCAGGAAGAAGTCGTCCGCTCCGGCCGCCAGCCAATTCGGAAAATCGTCGTGCATGGCCGCGATCTCCGGCTCGAACGCCGCGCCGGACAAGCGCTGCCCGGCGGCGTCCAGATAGCACGGACCGCTCGGAGCGAGCATGATCACGCTCGCGATCCGTCCGCTACCGTGACGCGTCAGCAGGCGGATGCACTCGGCTGCGCCCATGGAGTGGCCCACCAGTGTCACGTGGCGCAGATCGAGGTGTTCGATCAGGTGCGCGAGATCATCGGCGAGGCGGTCGTAGTCGTAGCCGCCTCCAGGCCGATCCGAGCGACCGTGGCCGCGGCGGTCCATTGCGATGGACCGCATGCCCCGGGCATTGAAGTGCAGCATATGCGGCGCCCACATCTGCGAATCCAGTGCCCAGGAATGGACGAATAGAATGGGCTTGCCGCGGCCCCAGTCTTCATAAGCCAGCGTGACACCGTCGTGGGTAGTGAATGTCGGCATAGTGCGATCTCCGGTCGGTCGTTGAAAGGCGTTGAAAAATTTCGGTATGGCGGCAGCTTAGGTGCCGCGTCGCACAGGAACAATTACCTGTGAGGTAAAGGCATGCACCCGTCTCTGCTGGTGAAAAGCGTCGTTCATCATCACGGCCGCGGTCCGCGGAGGCTTGCGCGTGACTCGATCGCGCGCCCGAAGCAAATTACTATCTGCCCATAGACAACGACCTCGGATCGAACATGAATCCGCCTATCGATTTTCTCGTCATCGGCGCCGGCATTGCCGCGGCATCCGTCGGCTATCGCCTGGCCCCGCATGGCCGCGTCGTGCTCCTCGAGCGCGAATCTCAGCCGGGTTATCACGCCACCGGCCGATCCGCCGCGCTATTCATGGAAAGCTACGGCTGCGCGCAGGTGCGCGCCTTGACCATGGCCAGTCGCGCCTTTCTCGAAACGCCGCCCGAAGGTTTTTCCGAGACACCCCTGCTCTCGCCGCGCGGTGCAATGGTGGTGGCCGAGCCGGGCCAGGAAGCTCAGCTGGCTCAAGCGTGGGAGACGCTGCGCACGGTATCCAAGACCATGCGCCTGTTCGATGCCGCGCAGGTCTGCGCACGAGTACCCTGCCTGCGTCCGGAGCGCGTGATCGGCGGCATCTACGAGCCCGACGCCTCCGACATCGATGTGCATGCGCTGCATCAAGGCTATCTGCGCGGCATACGCAAGGCGGGCGGGGAGATCGTCTGCAATGCCGAAGTCTCGGCGCTGGAGCGCCGAGACGGCCTGTGGCACGCCGCGTCTGGAGACCGGATCTGGAGCGCCCCGGTGGTCATCGATGCGGCCGGAGCGTGGGGCGATGCCGTAGCGAGCCTGGCTGGCGTCAAGACCCTGGGGCTTACGCCCTGCCGCCGATCGGCCTTCACCTTCGCTGCCCCCGAGGGTGTCGACGTACGCGACTGGCCCTTGGTTATCGGCATGGAAGAAAACTGGTACATAAAACCCGACGCCGGCATGCTGCTGGGGTCACCGGCCAATGCCGATCCGGTTGCGCCGCACGACGTGGTGCCCGAAGAGCTGGACATTGCCATCGCTATCGACCGCATCCAGACCATGACCACGCTGCGCATACGCAGGCCCGCGCGCACCTGGGCCGGCCTGCGTTCGTTCGTGGCCGACGGCGGTCTGGTCGGAGGTTATGCAGAGGACGCGCCGGGTTTTTTCTGGCTGGTAGCGCAAGGCGGTTATGGCATACAAACGTCGGCCGCCATGGGCGAGGCCTGCGCTGCGCTGGTGCGCGGCCTGGCCATCCCCGCACGCATTGCCGCCTACGGACTCACGCCCGAAGCGCTGGGGCCGCAGCGCCTGGATTGACGGCCCGCGCGACTACGACGCCTTGGCGCGCTTGCCCACGGCGATGGCCCACCGCTGAGCCACCTCGGGAGAGGTCGCGCACATCGCGTAGTCGGTCTTTACCCGCACGGCGCGCTCCAGCAGCTGAATGTCCGCCTCATGCTGGCGCGCCACGTGGGGATCCTCGAAGAAAATCACCCGCCGACAACGCCGTTCCAGAACCAACTCGGCAATTTGCGCGTCACCGCCCAGCGGACCGCTCAAGTAACGTTGCACCCAGAGTACGCCCTGGGGCCACCCCTTGGACCAGGCCAGCTCGTTGAGCAGCCCGCCGGTCGTGCCCGTGGCCACGCGCTGCGTAAATCTCGAAAGCAGATCGAAATGACGATCGGCGAATGCCACCATTTCCCGTTTGAGCGCATCGTGGGCGATCAGGGCAATCGTCTGCTCGCCGAAATCGAATAGGGAATCGACCTGAGGATCCGGCGCCAGGCCCGCCCTCATCCGCTCGATCTCCATCCACTCGATTGCGCCCGCCAGCGTCGAAATAAAGGGCAGCCCATGCGCGATGCACTGGCGCTTCAAGGCAAGCAGCTCCGGGAAAATCGACGACGGATCGACCGGGTCGATGAGGTAGATGGCGCCGTCGAGCGATTCCTGGCCCTCATGTGGCGGCGTCACCCGAGCCACGACCTTCATCAGGCCGCCGTCGCGCCCATAGGGATAGCGCACCAGTCCGGAGTAGCCCTGCAGCATACCCTCGCGCAGAATCGAGTCATAGGCTCTGCCTACGGTATGCAGCTCGATGCCCAACTCGCGTATCGTGGCCGAGCAGGTGCGTAGCCAGGTAAACAATGCGGCATCGGGCGTCGCGTGATGCAGGCGGTTGGCCGTAAGGCCGAAGCGAAGCGGAGTCAGCATGACCGGGAACCTTGCGCAATGATGCAAAAGGTGAATTATCCCGGCTTTCTCGCTTCAATGCACTTATTCGGCCTCGTCGATCCAGGCCATTTGAATAGCCTCGAGCACTTTCTCGCCGCAATGCGCCGGATCGTCGTCAAAGCCCGGCAGAGCCAGCACCCAATCGCGCAATTGGATAAAGCGCAGGGCTTTGGGGTCGGCCTCGGGATGAGCGTCAGTCAAGGCGGCAACGATTACATAGACGTCGGTCCACTTCATCAGTGATCTTCCTTGGCGTGATTGATCGTGTATTTGGGAATCTCGATAGTGAGATCCTGAGAGCCGATCTTGGCCTGGCACGATAGGCGCGAGGTGGGCGACAGACCCCAGGCCTTGTCCAGCATATCCTCTTCCGAATCGGTCGCCTCGTCCAGAGATCCATAGCCCTGGCGCACGATCACATGGCAGGTGGTGCAGGCGCACGACAACTCGCAGGCATGCTCGATCTCGATGTGATTGTCGAGCAGAACGCGGCAGATCGACACGCCTTGCGGCACATCGGCGATTTTCGCGCCGTCGGGGCAGAGTTCAGGGTGAGGCAGGATGGTCAGGCTGGGCATGGCTGCAATGTGTTTTGCTGTGAGCTGTGTTGGTTGCGCGTCGTGAGGCAGATTCGGTCAGGCCAGTTCGTCGAGCTTGCGGCCGGCCAGCGCCTTGCGGATGCTGCGGTCCATGCGCCGCGCGGCAAACTCCTCGGTGGCCGAAGACAAGGCCTGCACTGCGGCGCGCACCGTTTCCGCATCGTCGCTTTCAAACGCCGAGTCTGCGCCTTGCAACGCCGCGTCGACCGTCGCGCGCTCTTGGTCCGACAGCAGATCGGAGTCATTGACCAGGGCCGCGCGAACCGATTCGGCGAGCTGCCTGACCTCGACCTGCTGCTCGCGCAACATGCGGGCCTGCGCGTCGCTGTCAGCCTCGCGCACGCTGTCGGACAGCATGCGGGCGATTTCCTCGTCGGATAGACCGTACGACGGCTTGACGGTCACAGCGGCTTCGACACCCGTACTTTGTTCGCGCGCCGTCACGCTCAACAGGCCATCGGCGTCTACCTGGAAGGTTACCCGGATGCGCGCCGCGCCCGCCACCATGGGCGGAATGCCGCGCAGTTCGAAGCGCGCCAGCGATCGGCAGTCGGACACCAGCTCGCGTTCGCCCTGCACCACGTGCACGCTCATCGCGGTCTGGCCGTCCTTGAATGTGGTGAATTCCTGTGCTCGGGCCACGGGAATGGTGCTGTTGCGCGGGATAACGCGCTCGACCAGGCCTCCCATGGTTTCCAGTCCCAGCGACAGCGGGGTCACGTCCAGCAGCAGCCAGTCTTCGCCCGGCGCGCGGTTGCCGGCCAGCAGATTGGCCTGCAGCGCAGCGCCCAGCGCGACGACCTCATCGGGATTCAGATCCACCAGCGGCTCGGTGCCAAACAGCTCGCCCACCGCGCGGCGCACCAGCGGCATGCGGGTCGAGCCGCCAACCATGACCACGCCGCGAACGTCGGGGGCCGCCAGCCTGGCATCGCGCAGCGCATTGCGCGCACTGTCCAGCGTGCGTTCGACCAGCGGTTGGGCCCAGGCCTCGAATTCAGCACGAGTGATGTCGCGCGCCAGCTCGCGACCATCGGCCAGCATCAAGACGTAGCGCGCCGTTTCCTGGTCGCTCAGGGCTTCGCGTACGGCACGGGCGGTCACCATCAAGGCGCGCCGGTCTCCCGGCGTAAGATCGTGCCCGTCCGGCAGACCGGCCAATACGCGCTCGACGATCACAGCGTCGAAATCATCACCGCCCAGCGCCGTGTCGCCGCCCGTGGCGATCACTTCGAACACCCCGCGCGACAGGCGCAGGATCGAAATGTCGAACGTGCCGCCACCCAGGTCGTAGACCGCGTAAACACCCTCGGCCGCATTGTCCAGGCCATAGGCGATCGCCGCCGCGGTCGGTTCGTTCAGCAGCCGCAGCACGTTCAGACCCGCCAGACGCGCGGCGTCGCGGGTGGCTTGACGCTGCGCGTCGTCGAAATAGGCCGGCACGGTAATCACCGCGCCGACGAGGTCGTCGCCCAGCACGTCCTCGGCCCGCTGGCGCAGCACCGCCAGGATCTGTGCCGACACTTCCACCGGGCTCAAGTCGCCCTGCACCGTGCGCAGCCGAACCATGCCAGGCGCATCGACGAACTCGTACGGCGCGCCGCTGGCCTGCGCCTCGGCCAGCGAGCGGCCCATGAAGCGCTTGACCGACACGATAGTGTTGCGCGAATCGACGGTCTGTTGGGCCTGGGCCTCATAGCCCGTGGGCGCTCGCCCATCGGGCAGATACTGCACGATCGAAGGCAGCAACCCCCGCCCTTGGTCATCAGGCAGCACCTCGGCCACACTGCTGCGCACCGCGGCAACCAGGGAGTTGGTCGTGCCCAGGTCTATGCCCACCGCCAGCCGACGCTGATGCGGTGCGGGCGATTCGCCGGGTTCTGATATCTGCAATAAAGCCATGTCAGCCTCTGCGCGGCCGCCCGAAGGAGGCTGAAGCCCTCTTGGGGGACAGTAAACGTAGTGAACGTGGGGGCATATGTTTCTTCTAGGTTTCAGGGCAAGCCGCGATCGGGGCCCGCCACTAAACCGGCCGCAGGGCGGCCAGCTCTTGCTCGATCTTGTCGATGAATAACCACTCACGCACCCGCGCGGCGGCCGCCGCATAGTCGCGCCGGCCATCGAGCAGCTCGCATATTTGCTTGCGCATCCCGGCCTGCGCCGCCTCGAGCTCGGCGCGCAGCGCCGCTGCGGTTGTGGCGTCGCGACGCGCGTCGTCGAGCATCTCGCGCCACTCCATCTGCTGCATCAGGAAAGCCGGCGCCATGGCCGTATTGCTCTCGGTCTGCAAGTCCACACCGGCCTGCTCGCACAGGTACCGGGCGCGCAAGAGCGGATCGCGCAAATGCCTGTAAGCCTCGTTGGCCCGCGCCGCCCATTGCATGGCCACGCGCCGCTCCACTGCACTGGCCGTGGCATAGCGATCGGGATGTACTTGCGCCGCAACCTCGCGCCAGGCACGCTCCAGTGCCTCTTCGTCCAGTCCGAACCGCGCAGGCAGCCCGAACAGGCTGAAGTAATCGTCCACCGCCACGACAGCCCTACACCGTGAACGACTCGCCGCAGCCGCAGGTCGCTTTTTCGTTTGGGTTGCGGAATTTGAAGCCTTCGTTCAAGCCTTCACGCGCGTAATCAAGCTCGGTGCCGTCGATGTACGACAGACTCTTGGGATCGACGAAAACCTTGACGCCGAAATTCTCGAACACCAGATCGGCCGGATCGGGTTCGTCGACGTATTCCAGCTTGTAGGCCATGCCCGAACAGCCCGTGGTGCGCACACCCAGGCGCAAGCCCACGCCCTTGCCGCGCTTGGTCAGGTAGCGGGTCACGTGATTGGCCGCTTGTTGGGTCAAGGTGATGGACATGTCACTGTGCCGCAACGGCGTCGGTTTCCACGGCTTCGCCATGCTTGGCGCGATAGTCGTTGACGGCCGCCTTGATGGCGTCCTCGGCCAGGATGGAACAGTGGATCTTCACCGGCGGCAGAGCCAGCTCCTCGGCGATCTGCGTATTGCGAATGGTGAGGGCCTGATCCAGCGTCTTGCCTTTGACCCATTCGGTGACCAGCGAGCTGGACGCGATGGCCGAGCCGCAGCCGTAGGTCTTGAAGCGCGCGTCTTCGATGAGGCCGTCGGCGCCCACCTTGATCTGCAGTTTCATGACGTCGCCGCAGGCCGGCGCGCCGACCATGCCGGTGCCGACCGACTCGTCGCCCTTGTCGAAGGAGCCGACATTGCGGGGGTTTTCGTAGTGATCTAGAACTTTTTCGCTGTAAGCCATTTTGACTCTCCTGCTGGTTTTTCATCCCCCGCCTTCGGGGCGGGAGTTAGGGTGGTTGTCAACCTTCCCCGTAGGGTTGCCCGTCAACGCGCAGCGTCAATGCGCAGCCCACTGAACCGAATTCAAATCGATGCCGTCCTTGGCCATTTCCCAGAGCGGCGACATATCGCGCAGCTTGCCCACGCGGCGCTTGATCAGGTCGACGGCGAAGTCGATTTCCTGCTCGGTGGTAAAGCGGCCGATGGTGAAACGGATGGAGCTGTGCGCCAGCTCGTCGTTGCGACCCAGGGCGCGCAGCACATAAGACGGCTCCAGGCTGGCCGAGGTGCAGGCCGAACCGCTGGAGACGGCCAGCTCCTTGATCGCCATGATCAGAGATTCGCCTTCCACATAATTGAAGCTGACGTTCAGGTTGTGCGGCACGCGGTGCTCCATGCTGCCGTTGACGTAGGTTTCTTCGATCTGCGTCAGGCCTTTATAGAGACGGTCGCGCAGCATGCGGATGCGCTCGTTTTCGGTGCCCATTTCTTCACGGGCCAGACGGAAGGCCTCGCCCATGCCGACGATCTGGTGCGTGGCCAGCGTACCCGAGCGGAAACCCCGCTCGTGACCGCCGCCGTGCATCTGCGCCTCGATGCGCACACGCGGCTTGCGCCGCACATAGAGCGCGCCGATGCCTTTGGGGCCGTAAGTCTTGTGGGCCGAGAACGACATCAGATCGATCTTGAGCTTTTGCAGATCGATCACGACCTTGCCGGTAGCCTGGGCCGCGTCGACATGGAAAATGATGCCCTTCTCACGGCAGATCTCGCCGATGGTCTCGACGTCCTGCACCACGCCGATTTCATTGTTTACCATCATTACCGACACCACCGTGGTGTCCGGGCGCAACGCGGCCTTGAAGACATCCAGATCGATCAGGCCGTCCTCGCGCACGTCGAGGTAGGTGACCTCGAAGCCCTGCCGCTCGAGCTCGCGGCAGGTGTCCAGCACCGCTTTGTGCTCGGTCTTGACCGTAATGATGTGCTTGCCGCGTTCGGCATAGAAGTTGGCCGCCCCCTTGATGGCAAGATTGTCGGACTCGGTGGCGCCGGACGTCCAGACGATTTCGCGGGGATCGGCGTTGACCAGTTTGGCCACTTCGGCACGGGCGTTTTCCACGGCCTCTTCGGCCTCCCAGCCGAAGGCATGACTACGCGAGGCCGGATTGCCGAAATGCTCGTACAGCCACGGCACCATTGCGTCGACCACTCGAGGGTCGACCGGCGTAGTAGCCGAGTTGTCCAAATAAATCGGGAGATTGCTCATGATGCGTGGGACTCCTGTAGCTTATAGGGCGGCGTTGGTCTCGAGCGCCGGCGTCTCGCTGCTGGGCGCGCTGGCCGGACGCAGCACGGGCATCGCGGCGCCTTGCGCCTGAGCGGCGCGCTGCAGCTGACGTACGCGCTGCTGATCGACCAGATCTTGCAGCGAAACGGAGTCGAGGTAATCGACCATTTTCTGATTGAGCGTGGTCCACAGTTCGTGGGTCATGCACTTGCCGTTCAGGCCGTTCATGCCGTCCAGACCGCTGGTGCAATCGTGCTTGCCGCCGCAGCTGGTGGCATCAAGCGGCTCGTCGACGGCGAAGATGATGTCGGCGACGGTGATATTGCGCGCCAGACGAGCCAGGGAATACCCTCCCCCAGGGCCGCGCACGCTATCGACCAGCTCATGGCGGCGCAATTTGCCGAAGAGCTGTTCTAGATAAGACAGAGAAATATTCTGGCGTTGGCTGATGGCTGCCAGGGTGACCGGCCCGCTGTGTTGCCGCATCGCGAGATCGATCATGGCCGTTACGGCGAAACGCCCTTTGGTGGTAAGACGCATGATGGCTTTCCTCAATACCTGAGTAATTGCCTCAAGTTTACTAAATTCCCGAGTAATTTACTAGACCAATCCGCACATGCCGTAGGGTTAATCGCTTTTATCACCCGAATCGCAGAAATTGAGAACAATTCTCATCTTCAGGGAATGCCGGCCCAACAAAAAACCGCGCCTGAGCGCGGTTTTTGCGAGACAGCCCGGCTCAGGCAGCCTGGTATTGCGTTGCGCGCTTGCGCACCAGTTCCAGCACGCCCTGGCAAGCGTCTTCCAGATAGTCGAGTACTTTGCCGAAGCCTTCGGGGCCGCCGTAGTACGGATCGGGCACGGTGGCTTCTTCGAACTCGTTGGCGAAGCGCATCAGCAGCATCAGCTTGTGCTGGTAAGCCTTGGGACATTGTTGCTGCAATGCCGAAAGGTTGTCCCAGTCCATCGCCAGGATGAGGTCGAACGTGCGGAAGTCGTCCGCCGTGACTTGGCGGGCTTCGCAGTGCGTGATGTCGTAACCGCGCTTGCGGGCGGCCGCCAGAGCGCGGGCGTCCGGCGCCTCGCCGATGTGATAAGAATGCGTACCAGCGGAGTCGATGTCCACGACATCGCCCAGGCCGGCGTCATTCACCAGATGACGGAACACACCCTCTGCGCTCGGCGAGCGGCAGATGTTGCCCATGCAGACGAAAAGAACTTTGGTCATGATAGGTAAAAGTGTGAGGGAAAACCCGAAATAAGGCAAGCTTTTTTTGCAAATGCACAAGAAAGGCCGATGCGCTTATCGGCAGAACAAAAAAACATATATATCAATGGATTATAGTTAAATTCTAATCCAAGATCTAGATAAAATACCCGGGCAGCAGCACGACTTTTCCAGAACTTGATGCTCTGCGCAAACGGTGCCGCCGCCGCGGCACCACACCTATATGGCGCCGTCGAGCAGTACGCGTTTTTTCAGTGCGCTCAAGGCATCACGCGTAGCGGCGGCCTGCTCGAACTCAAGATTGCGCGCGTGGTCCATCATCTGCTTCTCCAGGCGGCGAATTTCGCGGGCCAACGCCTTTTCGTCGGACAGCAGCTCGGCGGGCACGGCCGCCTCGAGGGTATCGTGCGAAGCGGGTGCCACGACGCCGTCTATCAACTCGCGCACGGCCTTGTTCACGCCCCGAGCAGTGATACCGTGGTCTTCGTTGTGCTTGATCTGCTTGGCGCGCCGCCGCTCGGTCTCTTCCATGGCGCGCCGCATCGAATCCGTGATGTGGTCGGCGTACAAAATGGCATGGCCGTTGAGGTTGCGCGCAGCCCGGCCTATGGTCTGGATCAGACTGCGTTCGGAACGCAGAAAACCTTCCTTATCGGCATCCAGGATGGCCACCAGAGACACCTCGGGGATGTCCAGACCCTCGCGCAGCAGGTTGATGCCCACCAGGACGTCGAACGTGCCCAGGCGCAGATCGCGGATGATCTCGACGCGTTCCACCGTCTCGATGTCCGAGTGCAGATAGCGCACCTTGACGCCGTGCTCGGATAGAAAATCGGTCAGATCCTCGGCCATGCGCTTGGTCAGGGTGGTGACCAGCACGCGCTCGCCCTGCTCTGTGCGTCGCTTGATCTGCCCGAGCAAGTCGTCCACCTGAGTGCGGGCCGGTAGCACTTCCACCATCGGGTCGACCAGGCCCGTGGGACGCACCACCTGCTCGACCACGTTGTCGGTGTGCTGTTGTTCGTAGGCGGCCGGCGTGGCAGAGACGAACACGCACTGGCGCATGCGCGCCTCGAACTCCTCCAGCTTGAGCGGTCGATTGTCCATCGCCGAAGGCAGGCGGAAACCGTACTGCACCAGTGTTTCCTTGCGCGAGCGGTCGCCGCGGTACATGGCGCTCAGCTGGCCGATCGTGACGTGGCTTTCGTCGATGAACATCAGCGCGTCGGCCGGCAGATAGTCGATGAGCGTGGGCGGCGGCTCGCCGGGCGCCGCGCCGGACAGGTGGCGCGAGTAGTTCTCGATGCCCTTGCAGAAGCCCAGCTCCTGCAGCATCTCGATGTCGAAGCGGGTGCGCTGGTCCAGGCGCTGCGCCTCGACCAGCTTGCCGTCGTTGACCAGCAGCGAGGAACGCTCGCGCAGTTCCTCCTTGATGGTGCCGATGGCGCGCATCACCGTGTCGCGCGGAGTCACGTAGTGCGAGCCCGGGTACACGGCGTAGCGCGGCAGTTTCTGGCGCACGCGGCCGGTCAGCGGGTCGAACAGCTCCAGCGATTCGACCTCGTCGTCGAACAGCGTCAGGCGCAAGGCCAGCTCGGGGCTTTCCGCCGGAAAGATGTCGATTGTTTCGCCGCGCACGCGAAACGCGCCGCGCGTGAAGTCGGCATCGTTGCGGGTGTACTGCATGGCCACCAGACGCGCCAGGATCTCGCGGCGCGAAATGCGGTCGCCGGCGCGCAGGATGAGCACCATGGCGTGATAGTCGCCGGGGTTGCCGATACCGTAGATGCACGACACCGTGCCCACGATGACCGTGTCGCGCCGCTCGAGCAGGCTCTTGGTGGCCGACAGCCGCATCTGCTCGATGTGCTCGTTGATCGACGAATCCTTCTCGATGAACAGGTCACGCGTGGGCACGTAGGCCTCGGGCTGGTAGTAATCGTAGGAGGAAACGAAATACTCCACCGCGTTCTTGGGAAAGAACTCGCGCATCTCGGCGTAGAGCTGCGCGGCCAGCGTCTTGTTGGGCGCCAGCACCAGGGCCGGACGGCCCAGGCGGGCGATCACGTTGGCCATGGTGTAGGTTTTGCCCGAGCCGGTCACGCCCAGAAGCGTCTGGTACATGAGGCCGTCTTCCACCCCCTGCACCAGCCCGTCGATGGCCAAAGGCTGGTCGCCCGCGGGTGGATAGGGCTGATAAAGATGGAACGGGCTGCCGGGATAATCGACGTAGCGCACCTCGGCAGAAGGCTCGCGCAGCGATTCGGGTTCGGCGGATTCGGAAATGGCGGAGCCGGCGGGCATGCTAGACTTTGAATTGAGGGAAATCCCTCATTATCCACAGGCTTTGGTGGTGAGTCCACCTGGCCAGATCACTGACGCCAAACACGCCCATGAGCACCCTTTTCGCCTCCGTCGAACAAGCCCCCCGCGACCCCATCCTGGGTCTGAACGAGCAATTCAACGCTGACACCCGCACCGGTAAAGTGAATCTGGGCGTGGGCGTGTACTACGACGACCAAGGCCGAATTCCTCTGCTGGGCGCTGTGCGCAAAGCCGAAGTGGCCCGTATCGAGGCCGCGGCCGCCCGCGGCTACCTGCCCATCGAAGGCATCCCCGGCTACAACAAAGGCGCGCAAACCCTGTTGTTGGGCGCCGACTCGCCCCTGATCGCCTCCGGCCGCGTACTCACCGCCCAGGCCCTGGGCGGCACCGGCGCGCTCAAGATCGGCGCCGATTTTCTCAAGCAGATACTGCCCGACGCCAAGGTGCTGATCAGCGACCCGAGCTGGGAAAACCATCGCGCCCTGTTCGAGCGCGCCGGCTTCCCCGTCGAAACCTACGCATACTACGACGCTGCTACCCGCGGCCTGAACTTCGCCGGCATGTTGGCCGCGCTGCAGGCCGCGCCGGCCAAGACCATCGTCGTGCTTCACGCCTGCTGCCACAACCCTACCGGCGTAGATCTGGACTCTACCCAATGGCAACAAGTCGCCGAAGTCGTCAAGGCTCGCGACCTCGTGCCCTTCCTGGACATTGCCTACCAGGGTTTCGGCGCGGGGCTCTACGAAGACGCCGAAGCCGTGCGCATCTTCGCCGCGCAAGACATAACCATGCTCATCAGCTCGTCGTTCTCCAAGTCGTTCTCGCTGTACGGCGAACGCGTCGGCGCGCTGACTCTGGTGGCGGGCAGCAAGGACGAAGCCGGCCGCGTACTGAGCCAGCTCAAACGGGTCATTCGCACCAACTATTCCAACCCGCCCACCCACGGCGGCACCCTGGTCTCCAGCGTGCTCAATACACCCGAGCTCTTCGCATTGTGGGAAAAAGAACTGGGCGACATGCGCGACCGTATCCGCCTGATGCGCCAGCAGCTGGCCGAGAAGGTGAAGGCCGCGGGCGCAACGCAAGATTTCGGTTTCATCGTCAAGCAGCGCGGCATGTTCTCGTATACGGGACTGAGCTCGGCCCAGGTCGATGCCCTGCGCGAGCAACACGGCATCTACGCCGTGTCCAGCGGCCGCATTTGCGTCGCTGCGCTCAACAGCGGCAACATCGACGCGGTGGCCAAGGCCATCGCGGCCGTCGCCAAATAAGCGACCGACCGATCTGCCTTGAAAGCCGGCGCGGTTCAAACCGCACCGGCTTTTTCTCGTGCCGCCAACCCGAGTATCGGACGCAAGCCCGACGGAGGCGACATGAAGGCCTTTATTCCGTCCAGCCGAAGAAAGCACGCACGGCGTCCCGCTGGCGCATTGTGTCGGCGCGCCCAAGTTCCATCAGCTCTCGGGTGAAGCCGGCGTCGAACAGCAGATAGCTGGCCAGCGCCGAGGCCTTCACCGCCTCATTGCCCGACGGGCCGCTGCTGCTCAGGTGGCCGAGCATGCGGCGCAACAGTTCCGGTAGCGCCTTGGTATGCCGCGAAGCGATCACATCGATCCGCTCCGAGGGGGAGATCACCAGCAATTCTACGGGCCGCAGCGTCGTGCCGGCGCGCTGCGATGCTGGGATCAGGGCCAACGTCTGATTGATACGCTGCATGCGCTCGATGTCCACGGCCAATGCGTCGAGAAAGATGCTGGATATTGCATGGCCCGCGACCTGCGCCAGCGTGGGATAGCCGGTGTGTATATTGGGGCGGGGCACGTTCTGCGGCTCGTGCAGGCGGCTCGCGCCGATTGCCAGCAGTCGCTGCGCGCCAAGGTGTATGGCCGGAGACAGGGGGGCCACCTGACGGATCGAACCGTCGCCGAAGTATTCGACCTGCCCCCCCTGAGTCGGGATGCCCACTATTGGGAACACGAAGGGAATGGCCGACGAAGCCAGCAAATGCGCCTGCGTGATGCGCCCGGGTATGGCCACGCGCCGCGAACGAATCCAGGGTTCGATTGCGTCATTCGACTGATAGAAAATATAGTTCTCGCCCGTGCTGTAGCTCGATGCGCTCACTGCCAGCGCTCTGAGCCAGCCGGCCTCCATCAGGCCGGGGAGTCGATGCAGCGGCACCATGTGCTCGAGCAGCTCGGCCAGCGGCGTGCTGTCCAGCATCGACGTGGGCTGCTTTTGCCTCCAGAAACTGAACAGCCATTTCAAGCCGAACGACACGCGCCAGCGGCCGCCACGCACCTTGATGGACCAAAGCGCGTCGGTGCGGTAGATCTGCGAGGGGCGAAAGTTCTTCCACACGTCGACCAGACGGCGCACGCTGTGGTCGAAATCGTCGGCGTGGGTTGCCAGCGCTGCGGCATTGATCGCCCCCGCCGACGTCCCGGTGATCACACCGAACGGACTGCCCGGCTCGTTGACCCGAGCCGCGAGCCGCAAGTCCGCGATCGCCTCCAGCACGCCCACTTGGTAGGCAGCCCGGGCGCCGCCGCCTGTCAGCAATAGACCAACCGTATCCACCGGCATGCGCGGCATGTGATTTTCTCCCTGCAATACGACGCAACGGCGTTTGCGTGAAAGCGCAATCAATCTGACACTATTTTGTGCACCATCATCTCGATAATCCGGCATATTCAATGCACAGAACAACGGTTCGAACTTGCCCCATCGGTGCGGGTTGTTTCGTGCGGCTACATGGGAAAGCCATCCGGCCGTGGACGACAGATGCTTGATTTTTCAGGCAGCGCCCCTCAGAATAGCTGTATATCCATACAGCCAGAATACCCCATGGCCACCAAACTTACCGCGCGTCAGCAGGAAATTCTCGATCTCATCCGTGCCGCCGTGGCGCGTACCGGGTTTCCGCCCACACGGGCCGAGATCGCTCAGGCGCTGGGATTTCGCTCGCCCAACGCGGCGGAAGATCACCTCAAGGCCCTTGCGCGCAAAGGCGCCATCGAGCTAACCGCGGGCGCTTCGCGCGGCATACGCCTGCTCGCAGCCGACCCTGGTGTCGACGCTCATGTTCGCCAGGGTTCGCCGTCCGGCACCCTGGGCGGCATGATCACCGAATCGGCCAATGCCCTCGCCCGCCTGCTGCTGCCTCTGGTCGGACGCGTGGCTGCGGGCAGCCCCATTCTGGCGGCCGAGCATGTCGAGCGCGAAATCGGCGTCGACCCCGCGCTGTTTTCGCAAACGCCCGACTACCTGCTGAAGGTGCGTGGCATGAGCATGAGAGACGCGGGCATCCTCGAAGGCGACCTTCTGGCCGTCAAGCGCGCCTCCGATGCGCGCAATGGCCAGATCGTTATCGCCCGCATCGACGACGACGTCACCGTCAAGCGCCTGCAGCGACAGAGCGGGCGCATCGAACTGCTGCCCGAGAACCCCGACTTCGAGCCCATCGTAGTCCAGCCTGGACAAGACTTCGCGCTGGAAGGCATCGCGGTGGGACTGATCCGCACCCAACCCTTGCACTAGAGGAGCATCGATGTTGAACGAACTGGTGTTTTATACGAACCCGCAGTCTCGCGCCAACATCGTGCACTGGATGCTGGAAGAGCTTGGCGTCCCCTATCGCGCAGTGCTACTCACCTACGGCGGCACGATGAAGTCGCCGGAATATCTCGCTATAAATCCTATGGGCAAGGTGCCCGCCATCCAACATGGCGACAAAATCGTCACCGAGGGCGCAGCCATCTGCGCGTATCTAGCCGATGCCTACCCCGAAGCCGGCTTGGCCCCTGCTCCTGCCGACCGCGCCGACTATTACCGCTGGCTTTTTTTCGCCTCGAGTTGTCTCGAAGCCGCCTGGAGCAACAAGGCAGCGGGCTGGATCCCAAATTCTGAGCAGCAACGCATGTTCGGCTACGGCAGTTTCGAGCACACCGTCGATACGCTTAGCAAGGCGGTAAGCGGCAAGCGCTATATTGCGGGCGACCGTTTTTCCGCCGCCGATATCTACATCGGGCGCTCTATCGGCTACGGCATCGAATTCGGTGAACTGGGCAGCCGGCCCGAGCTGGTCGCGTACTGGAACGGCCTGAAAGACCGCCCTGCCCTGGCACGCGTTGCGGCGCAGTGCGAAGCATGGATGAAGCGTTGACGTAAAAAAACACCTCAAGGCGGGACTCACATCCAGCGCTCGAGGTGTTTTTGTGGCAAACAGGCCTTGATCGGCCAGCGAACTTGCTTAGTGCTTGACTACCGGATCGGTCGGCGTACCGGTAGCCGGCGAAGCCACAACGGTCTCGGTCTTGGAAGCCTCTTCCTTCGAGACCTCTTCGTCAGCCAGCGGCTCGGGCAAACGCTCCAGAGCCAGCTCCAGCACCTTGTCGATCCAACGTACCGGTACGATCTCCAGCGAGTTCTTGACGTTGTCGGGAATCTCGGCCAAGTCCTTGACGTTCTCTTCCGGAATCAGCACGGTCTTGATGCCGCCGCGGTGAGCAGCAAGAAGTTTTTCCTTCAGGCCGCCGATGGGCAGCACTTCGCCGCGTAGCGTGATCTCGCCCGTCATTGCAACGTCTGCACGCACGGGAATGTGCGACAGAGCCGAGACCATGGCAGTCGTGATCGCAATACCCGCCGAGGGGCCGTCCTTGGGCGTGGCGCCTTCCGGGAAATGGATGTGCATATCGCGCTTCTCGAAAACGCTATCGGCAAATCCAAGGCGGCGGGCGCGCGAGCGCACCACAGTGCGGGCAGCCTCGACCGATTCCTTCATGACATCACCCAGCGACCCGGTGCGCTGTATGGCGCCCTTGCCGGGCATGTCAACGACCTCGATCGTGAGCAGATCGCCGCCGACCTCAGTCCAGGCCAGGCCGGTCACCTGACCGATCTGGTTTTCTTTCTCGGCCATGCCAAAAGTGTAGCGGCGCACGCCCAGATAGTCGGCCAGATTGTCGCCGGTGACCCGAACAGGCGCAGATCGCAATTCAGACTTGGCCTGATCTGCAGCGTCTTTTTCGACCAGAAGCTTCTTGACTACCTTGCGGCACACTTTGCCCACTTCGCGTTCGAGCGCTCGCACGCCGGCTTCACGCGTGTAATAGCGCACAATGTCGCGCAGCGCGCTGTCGTCGACCTCGAGCTCGTTTTCCTTGACGCCGTTGTTCTTCATCAGCTTGGGCAGCAGATGTTCACGCGCAATATGGATCTTCTCGTCCTCGGTATAGCCCGACAGGCGTATGACTTCCATGCGATCGAGCAATGCCGGCGGAATGTTCAGCGTATTGCTGGTCGCCACGAACATCACGTCGGACAGATCGAAGTCGACTTCGACGTAGTGATCCTGGAAGGTGTGGTTCTGCTCAGGATCGAGCACTTCCAGCAAGGCCGATGCCGGGTCACCGCGGAAATCCATACCCAGCTTGTCGATTTCATCGAGCAGGAAGAGCGGATTGCGCACGCCGATCTTGGACAGGCTTTGCAGGATTTTGCCCGGCATGGAGCCGATATAGGTGCGTCGGTGGCCACGGATCTCGGCCTCGTCACGCACACCGCCCAGCGCCATGCGCACGAACTTGCGGTTCGTTGCCTTGGCGATGGACTGTCCGAGCGAGGTCTTGCCCACACCCGGAGGACCGACCAGGCACAGGATAGGCGCCTTCACCTTGTCGACACGCTGCTGCACGGCGAGGTACTCGATGATGCGTTCCTTGACCTTTTCCAGGCCATGGTGATCGTCGTCCAGCACTTTCTCGGCATGGCTGACGGAATCGTTGACCTTGCTCTTCTTTCTCCAAGGCAGATTAACGAGCGCATCGATGTAATTGCGCACCACGGTAGCCTCGGCCGACATGGGCGACATGAGTTTGAGTTTCTTGAACTCGGCATCGGCTTTCTTGCGCGCTTCCTTGGACATGTGCGCGGCGACGATCTTCTTCTCCAGCTCTTCGAGATCAGCGCCTTCTTCGCCCTCACCCAGCTCTTTCTGGATGGCCTTGACCTGTTCGTTCAGGTAGTAGTCGCGCTGCGACTTTTCCATCTGCTTTTTGACGCGGCCGCGTATGCGCTTCTCGACCTGGAGAATGTCGATCTCGGCCTCGAGCTGGGCCAGCAAACTTTCCAGACGCTCGGAGGTGCCGGTAACTTCGAGCATGGCCTGCTTCTGCTCGAGCTTGAGCGGCAGGTGCGCAGCGATGGTGTCGGCCAGGCGGCCCGGATCGTCGATGCCGGCCAGCGAGGTCAGGATCTCGGGCGGAATCTTCTTGTTGAGCTTCACGTACTGCTCGAACTGGGCCACGATGGCGCGGCGCAGGGCTTCGCTTTCCGAGCTCTGGCTCAGATCGGGTTCGATGGGCGTGACGACGCAGGTGAAATGCGACTCGGCGTCGTCGATGCTGTCGATGCGGGCGCGCTGTGTGCCTTCGACCAATACCTTGACGGTACCGTCGGGCAGTTTGAGCATTTGCAGAATACTGGCCACGCAGCCGATTTCGTAGACGTCTTCGGGCGTGGGGTCGTCCTTGCCGGCCGATTTCTGGGCGACCAGCATGATGCTCTTGCCGGCCTCCATGGCAACTTCAAGCGCGCGGATGGACCGCGGCCTGCCGACGAACAGCGGGATGACCATATGCGGAAACACCACGACGTCGCGCAGGGGCAATAGCGCAAGGTCGACGGGGTCGGCGGGCAGGGTCTGATGGGCAGACATAGAGATTCCTCGATAGACTGCGTATAAGGGCGGCGATCCGGACTACGGAAAAACCGATGGTTATGTCTGATATGGGAACAATAGCCGAAAAATCAAGCGCTCGTGCCGTGCGGTCATAAAAATGAAAAAACCCGTATTTGTTACGGGATTTTCATTGAAATAACCTGAAGTGGAACCAAACATGCCAGGCGGGATACGCAGGCCGCCCCAGCGGCGAGCGGGGCTGACAGCCCCCCTTGGCCTTCTGGTCGCCGTTTTTAGGCTGCAGCTTCGCCGCGTTCGGCCTTGGGCGTGCTTTCGGCATCGTCCTCGGCATAGATAAGCAGCGGCTGCCCCTGGCCCTCGACGGCGTTTTCATCGAGCACCACGCGCGTGACCTTGCTCTGCGAGGGCAGTTCGTACATGGTGTCCAGCAGCGACGCTTCCAGAATGGAGCGCAGGCCGCGCGCGCCGGTCTTGCGCTTGAGCGCCTTTTCGGCAATGGCCTGGAGCGCTCCCGGCCGCACGTCGAGCTCGGCGCCTTCCATGGCGAACAGCTTCTGAAACTGCTTGACCAGGGAGTTCTTGGGCTCAGTGAGAATACGCACCAGGGCTTCTTCATCCAGCTCGTCGAGCGTGGCAACCACGGGCAATCTACCCACCAGTTCGGGAATGAGGCCGAACTTGATAAGGTCTTCGGGCTCGACTTCGCTGAAGAGCTCGCCCACGCCGCGCTCGGACTTGGCGCGAACCGATGCCGAAAAACCGATGCCGGATTTTTCGGTACGGTCGCGAATGACCTTTTCCAGCCCGTCGAAGGCGCCGCCCACAATGAACAGGATGTTGGTGGTGTCGACCTGGACGAAGTCCTGGTTGGGATGCTTGCGCCCGCCCTGCGGCGGCACCGAGGCCACCGTGCCTTCGATCAGTTTGAGCAGGGCCTGCTGCACGCCCTCGCCCGATACGTCGCGAGTGATGGACGGGTTGTCGGATTTGCGCGAAATCTTGTCGATTTCATCGATGTAGACGATGGCGCGCTGCGCTTTCTCGACATCGTAGTTGCAGCTTTGCAGCAGCTTCTGGATGATGTTTTCGACGTCTTCGCCGACGTAGCCCGCTTCGGTGAGCGTGGTGGCGTCGGCCATGACGAACGGCACGTTGAGCATGCGAGCCAGAGTCTGAGCCAACAGCGTCTTGCCCGAGCCCGTGGGGCCGATGAGCATGATGTTGCTCTTGGAGAGCTCGACTTCGTCGCCCTTGATGTCGCCGTGGCGGATACGCTTGTAGTGGTTGTACACGGCCACCGCCAGCATGCGCTTGGGCGCCGTCTGGCCGATGACGTACTGGTCGAGGACAGTCTTGATCTCGGCCGGAGTGGGCAGCTCAGAGCGGATGGCCGCCCGCGCGGAAGCCTGGGCTTCTTCGCGGATGATGTCGTTGCACAGATCGATGCATTCATCGCAGATGAACACAGACGGCCCTGCGATCAGCTTGCGGACTTCATGCTGGTTCTTGTTGCAGAACGAGCAGTGCAGCACTTTCGCGTCGGCTGAACCCTTTTTTTCAGGCATAAATAGTCGTACCTCGATTACGCGTCGGCTGTATCCGCGCGGGACGTCAGCATCTTGTCGACGAGTCCATAAGATACCGCATCTTCGGCGGACATGAAGTTGTCGCGCTCGGTGTCCACGGCAATACGCTCGACCGGCTGGCCGGTGTTCTCGGCCAGGATCTTGTTGAGCCGCTCACGCAGATCCAGGATCTCGCGAGCCTGAATCTGGATGTCGGTGGCCTGGCCCTGCGCGCCGCCCGAAGGCTGATGGATCATGATGCGGGAATTGGGCAGCGTGTAGCGCTTACCTTTTCTTCCGGCGGCAAGAAGGAAAGCCCCCATGCTGGCGGCCAATCCCGTGCACAGCGTGGACACATCAGGCTTGACGAACTGCATGGTGTCGTAGATGGCCATGCCCGCATACACCGATCCGCCCGGCGAGTTGATATAGAAGGAAATTTCCTTGTCGGGGTTTTCCGATTCCAGAAACAGCAACTGGGCGACCACCAGATTGGCGCTGGCGTCGTTGACCGGGCCGACCAGGAAAATCACCCGCTCGCGCAGGAGGCGCGAATAAATGTCGTAGGCGCGCTCGCCGCGACCGGACTGTTCGATGACCATGGGCACGTAGCCCAGGCCGGTCGGCGTCTCGACCCTGGAGAGCGATGCCCCGCCATACATGCCGGCATAGAAATCGGTGAAACGCTGCATAGTGTTAAGCCATTCCCATCAGTTGATCGAAAGGCACCGCTTCGTCGGTGACCTTGGCCTTGCTCAGGACATGTTCAACCACATTATCCTCCAGCACGATGGCCTCGATTTCAGCACGGCGCTGGCGATCGCTCAGGTAATAGCTGACAACCTGAGCGGGTTGTTCGTAGTTCTGCGCAAAGGTTTCGATCTTGGCGCGGATCTGCTCGGGCTTGGATTGCAGCTGCTCCTGTTTGACCAGCTCGGAAACCAGCAGGCCCAGGCGCACACGGCGCTCGGATTCGCCCGAGAAAACTTCGGGCGGAATGGGCATGGTGTCTGCATTGGGTACACCGCGCTGCTTGAGATCTTCGCGGGCGGCGGCGATGCGGCTCTCGACATCGGAGTCGACCAGGGCGCGCGGCACATCGAACTTGGCGGCCTCGACCAGGGCGTCCATGACGCTGTTTTTGGTGCGCGCGTCGGCGCGGCTCTTGGCCTCGCGTTCGATATTGGCGCGGATGTCGGCGCGCAGCTTGTCGACGTTGCCGTCGGCCTCGCCCAATTGCTTGGCGAACTCGGCGTCGACGACAGGCAGAACGGCCTCGGCGACTTCACGGACGGTGATGGTGAACTCGGCGGTCTTGCCGGCTACTTCGGTGCCTTGATAATCGTCGGGGAACTTGAGCGGGAAGACCTTGGTCTCGCCGGCCTTCAAGCCCGTCGCGGCAGCTTCGAACTCGGGCAGCATGCGACCCTGCCCCAGCACAAAGGGAAAATTCTCAGCCTTGCCGCCCTCGAAGGGCACACCGTCGAGGGTACCGAGGAAGTCCAGCGTGACGCGATCGCCATCGGCGGCGGCACGGCCTTCGCGCGGCTCGTACACTGCCCGCTGCTTGCGCAGCACATCGATGGTCTTGTCGACCTCGGCGTCGGCGATTGCGCTGGTGGCGCGGGTTACGGACAGCGCCGACAGATCGGGCACGGCCACGTCGGGATAGACTTCGAAGGTGGCGGTGAAGGCCAGCGTGCTTTCATCCACGCCCTCGGTCTTGGGTTCGAGGCTGGGAGCACCTGCGACGCGCAATTTGGCTTCGTCGACGGCCTGCTCGAACGCGCGGCCGACCTGGCTGTTGATCACGTCGTAGCGGATGCCGGGGCCGTGGCTGCGCTCGAGCATGGCCATGGGCGCCTTGCCAGGACGAAAACCCTGAACCTTGGCGGTGCGAGCCACGCGCTTGAGCTGTTCCTGCACTTCTTTTTCGACAGCGGCCAGGGAGACGGCCAGATCGATGCGGCGCTCCAGGCCGGAGAGAGTTTGAACCACAGGCTGCATTACAAAGACCTATTTGCGAAAGATGGAAGAGACCGCCGGGAATCACGACGGCGAAACCGAGTATTTTACCGGAAACGCGGCCGCCTTCCCGACGGCGCTGGGGACGGACCGCCTAAATGAAAAAAGCCCCTTGCGGGGCTTTTCAGGCGAGAGCCAGAAGCTGCTTACAGCGCCTGGATCTTGGTGGCCTGGGGACCCTTGGGGCCCATCGCGGTCACGAAGCTAACGCGCTGGTTTTCTTCGAGAGTCTTGAAGCCTTGGGATTGAATTTCGGAGAAATGCGCGAACAGATCCTTACCGCCCGACTCGGGGGTGATAAAGCCGTAGCCTTTTTCCGCATTGAACCACTTGACGACGCCGGTTTCCATACTGAGTTTCCTAAACGATTGCTGATAGAGGGCTTGCGCCCGAAACCACGGATCTAGCAATGAGGGAACCAGTAAACGGCCGCCGCTAGGCTGGCACTGTACGAACTCAAGACCCCAATCCGCAGGGGACGGATAGTAGCATGCAATTTATGACGAAAACAATCAGTCATCCACCGGCAGTCCCAGAAGGTCGAGCGCGGCGTTGTAACAGTCCTCGTCGATGCAGAAAAACACGGCAACATCGCTCGGATTGACATTGTCGAGCACATCGTCGATCTGACTCTGCGCCTGGTCGAAATCGTCGACCACCGCGGCGTGGATCTCGGCCCCCGCCTCCACCAGCGCCTCGGGCACGATACGTGGGATGATTTCCAGATCTGGCTCGCCCAGCACGACATACACGGTAAGCGGCTGACCGTCGATTGTCGTGGACAGGCCCATGCCGTTTTCGAACGTGGAGAGCCGGGAGCTGAGAATGTTCATGAACGCCAGAGAAAAAATCGATTTGACGCGATTGTAGTCTTCCCGCTGTTTTGCACGCCTGCGCCGCGGGCCGCGGCAGGCGTTTTACAATTCGACATTCTTTCCGATTCGATCCTCCGATACTGTCGCACCCGCATGCTCCGGCAGGATCCAGCAGAGAACCATGGCTCGCACGAGAATTTCTTTCCTGACGAAACCAGTTGTGTTCCTGCTCGCCGGACTGTGCATCACGCTCGCCACCACAGGCGTGGTCGCGGTCGCGCTGTACCAAATGCGACTCGATGCGATGGCGCAGGCGCGCGATGTTGCGGAAAACCTCGCCATCTCGCTGGAAAAAGAAGCCGAACGCACGCTGGACATTTACCAGATCGCGATGCGCAACGTGATGACGAATCTGGAGACGCCCAGCCCGGACTTGCCTCCGGAAACCCGCCAGTTCCTGGCCTTCAATGCGGCCGACGCGGTTTCTGATCTGGGCGTGATCATCGCGACGGACTCTTCCGGCAAAGTCGTCCTGGACTCGCGCTCGATGCAGTCGTCGACAATCGACGTCGGTCGGCGAGACTACTTCCTAGTCCATAGACAGACCCCGGATATCGGCCTGTATTTAAGCAAGCCCTTCATGCCGATAACCAAGTCGGACTATGACTCCATTGCAATGAGCCTGCGCCGTGCCGACGCGAACGGCCGTTTCCAGGGAGTCGTTGCAGGCACGCTGAGCCTGCGCTATTTCCGCCATCTTTTCGACGATTCGATACTGGGCGAGAACGGCTCGCTGACCTTGATCCGCTCGGACGGCATCGTATTGATGCGGCGGCCTTACAAACCGGACGATATCGGCAAAACGCTGGCCGGCAGCCGGTCTTTCCCGCCGTTGATGCGATCGGACCACGGCACATACATTGACGTCGCCGCGCTGGACCATGTCGAAAGACTCTACAGCTTCAGGAAAGTCGGTAAATACCCCTTGGTCGTGGTGGCCGGCCTTGCGACCCGGGATATCTATGCGGGATGGCGCAAGCGCGCACTCTCCATCGGCGCAGTCACGGCCATCCTGGACGCCCTTATCATCATGCTTTGCCTGATGTTCAGCGCGCAGTTGCAGCGCAGGCTGGCGACCGAACGCCAACTGCAAAAGCTCGCATGGTTCGATACCCTCACCAGCCTGCCCAACCGCAGGCGGATCAACCGGGAAGCGCACAGAATCCTGGCCGACGCGCGCCGGTACTCATCCCAGGTCGCCGTACTGTTCGTCGATCTGGATCGATTCAAACGCATCAACGACACCCAGGGCCACGCCATTGGCGACGAGGTGCTGAGCGAGGTCGCGCAGCGGTTGCGTCGATGCGTCCAAGGCAAGGACCTAATCGGTCGCTTGGGCGGCGACGAATTCGTGGCAGTGCTCGAGCGCTGCGATGTGCACAAAGCGGCCCGCGTGGCAGACCGCATTATGGAGGCCATGCAGCGGCCTATCGCGGTCAACACGGGGCGCGGCGTCGGTATCGCGCTGGGCGTGAGCATCGGCATCGCGCTGTATCCGCATGACGGGCGCAGTGTCGATACATTGTTGCGCAACGCGGACATGGCGATGTACCGGGCCAAGAACGCCGGCCGCAACCAAATGCACTTCTATGCCTCGGAATATGAGCACGAAGCGAGGGAACATCTCGATCTGGAAATCGCGCTGCAGCGGGCGCTGCGCGAAGGCGCCTTGCAAGTCGCCTACCAGCCCAAGGTCGGGGCATGGGGCATGGTGCACGGCGTCGAAGCCCTGGCACGCTGGCATGACGACAAACTGGGCACCGTAGCGCCAGACCGCTTCATCGCCGTGGCTGAAGAAAGCGGCCTGATCACCGAACTGGACACTTGGATTCTGGAGCAGGCTTGCAGCCAGCTAGCCGCCTGGCGGGCGGCGGGCCTGGACATCCCGACCGTCTCCGTCAACGTCTGTGCCGCCGATTTCAAGCGGCCCGATTTCGCGGATTTCGTCGCCCGTACGCTGCAGGCCCACAACCTGCGCCCGTCGGATCTGACGCTGGAAATGACCGAGCGGGTGATGTTCGACGAATCTACCGACGACATTCGCGCCACGCTCGAGAGCTTGCATGCCCAGGGCATCACCCTGTCCATCGACGACTTCGGCACGGGCTACTCGTCGCTGAGCTATCTGCACCGCTTCCCCGTGCAGGAGTTGAAAATCGACAAGAGCTTCGTGCAAGGCATCGGCACCAGCGCCATGGCCGAGTCCTTGACGCAGACAGTCGTGAACATCGGCCACGCGCTCAAGCTCACCATCGTGGCTGAAGGCGTGGAAACGCTGGCGCAGCGCGATTTCCTGAGTCGCCACGGCTGCCTGATCTATCAGGGATACCTGTATTCGCCGCCGCTGGCACCGCAGGACTTCGCGCGGTGGGCTGAGGCGCGCAAGCCGTCTTGAAGATCCGGCGCGCAAGGCCGGCGCGGAATCAAAGATAAAGGCCGTCTAGCGACAGCTGCGCATTGCATCCGGGAAACAACGCCTGCAGCTTCTCGTGCGTTGGAAACTCGCCGCGCTCGACGCATTCCGCGACTTGCAGCAGCGCGCCGAGCCAGCCGTCATAGCCGGTGATGGCCTCGCGGATTTCCTGGCTCACGGCAATGCCGCCGATGAAGACCTCGATATCCTGGCCCAGCGGAATGTGCGCAAGCGAAAGCAATGCCGAAAGATAGGCCTCCTGCTGCAGATGCTCATCCCCTGGGGCAACCCGCTGCGCCAGGCGTTCCATGAAATCCGCGCGATGCAGGACCATTTGGGCCAACGGGTCCACCTTGCCGTCGGAGTCGGCGCTGTACAACATGAAACAGCACCAGCGGGCCAGTTGCTTGAGCCCGACCAGGGTCAGCGCCTGCCGGATCGAGACAATCTCGGACAACTGAGTGCGCCAGCGGGTACTGCTGTTGGCCAGGCGCAGCAATTGCACGGTCAGCGACGGCGCGGCCTTGAGCGCGCGCTCGATCTCGTCCATATACGCCTCGTGCAGAACGAGGTCGAGCACGCCCAGCAGCGCCGTGGAATTCAGGCGCGGCGCATTGCCCCTGACCAACTGGGGTCGGGTGAAATAGAAACCCTGAAAGAGATCGCAGCCGATTTCCATCGCGAGCTCGAAGTCTTCGCGTGTCTCGACCTTCTCGGCCAGCACCTTGGCGCCCGCGGCGTGAGCCGCAGCGGTGATCCGTTGCGCCACTTCCGGCCCCACAAAGGGCCAGTCGATCTTGACAAGGTCGGCATGCGGCAGGAAGGCCTGAATCTCCTGCGTAAGTTCCCGCACGTCGTCCAGCGCAATGCGAAATCCGTTTTCCCGCAGCGAGCTGCAACGCTGCGCGAGCGCCTCGTTCAGTTCGGTGTCTTCGAGAATCTCCAGAACCATTTGCTGCGCGGGCAGAATATCGACGATATCCGAAGCCAGGAAATCGCTGGAACAATTCAGAAAGCCGTCGTCCTCACCCAGCACATTATCGACGCCGATCATGCCCAGCATGTTCTGCACGACGGTCAGCGTGCAGGCGAAATCGTCGTCGATTTCAGCCGCGTCCAGGCGGCGCCCGCGAAACAGCAATTCATGGCCCACGCAGATGCCCTGCCGATTCACGATCGACTGTCGGGCGAGAAGAACTTCGGCGCTTTCTTCAACAGTCATCTGCCGGCCTCTTTTGAGACTGCCTTGGATTGAGTTTTTTTATGGTGCGAGGGAGGGGACTCGAACCCCTACACCTGTTACGGCGTCAGGACCTAAACCTGGTGCGTCTACCAATTTCGCCACCCTCGCAAAGGCCAAGCCCGATATTGTAGCTTGCTTGTTAAAATCCCGCCCCATGAATTCCCGACTAGACCTTCTGCATCCCTACCCTTTCCAGAAACTGCGCGCCCTGTTGGGCTCGGCCGGATCGGCGCCGCACAATCTTGCGCCCATCAATATGTCGATAGGCGAGCCTCGGCACGCCGCGCCCGACTGCGTGCTGAATGCGCTGCGCGACAATTTGCAAGGCCTGTCGGTCTACCCCGCCACCCAAGGCGACGCAGCGCTGCGCGAAGCCATCGCGCAATGGCTGGCGCTCCGCTACGGTATTCCTGCCCCGGACGCCGACACCCAGGTGCTGCCGGTGCTCGGCTCGCGCGAGGCTTTGTTCGCCTTTGCTCAGGTGGTGCTGGATCCGGCCCGCGGCGGCAAAGTGGTCTGTCCCAACCCCTTTTACCAAATCTATGAAGGCGCGACCCTTCTGGCTGGCGGCGAACCCTACTACGTCAACGCAGACCCGGCCCGCAATTTCGGCTGCGACTGGCTGGCCGTGCCCGAGGCAATCTGGCGCGACACCAGGCTAGTGTTCGTCTGCTCGCCCGGCAATCCGGCCGGCAACGTCATGTCGCTCGACGATTGGCGTTTGCTGTTCGAGCTTTCCGAGCGCCACGGTTTCGTGATCGCGTCGGACGAATGCTATTCCGAGATTTACCTGGATGAAGCGGCGCCGCCTCTGGGCGCCTTGCAGGCTGCGCACGAGCTGGGGCGCGATTATGCCCGGCTCATGGTGTTTTCGAGCTTGTCCAAGCGCTCCAACGTGCCAGGCTTGCGCTCGGGCTTCGTGGCGGGCGACGCCTCGCTCGTTGCGCCTTTCCTGCGCTATCGCACCTATCACGGCAGCGCCATGAGCGCGGTGGTGTCGGCCGCCAGCATTGCCGCCTGGTCCGACGAGGCCCACGTGCGCGACAATCGCCGGCAATACCGTGAGAAATTCGACGCCGTACTGCCTCTGTTGCAGCCCGTCCTGGACGTGCAGGCGCCGCAGGCCTCGTTCTACCTGTGGGCCCGTGTACCCGGCTCCGACGCCGAGTTCGCGGCTCGCTTGTATGCCGCTACCGGTGTGACGGTCCTGCCCGGCAGCTTCCTGGCCCGCGAGGCGGGCGGCATCAACCCCGGGCAGGGCCGGCTGCGCCTGGCCCTGGTGGCCGAGGCGCAGCAGTGCAGGCAAGCCGCGCAGCGCATAGCCCATTATGCGGCGACGGCGGCGGCTTCTTGATTTTCCGGCAATCCAACTGCCATTTCGTTCATTCGTTTTTGTCCACCATCTGACCTGAGTCCACAATCATGACCCTTGATCTGCAAACCGCCATCGACGGCGCCTGGGAAAACCGCGCCTTCCTGACGCCCGCCGACGCCCCCTCCGAAACCCGCGAGGCCGTCGAGCACACGCTGGACGCGCTGGACAGCGGTCGGCTGCGCGTGGCCGAAAAAATCGACGGAGAGTGGGTCACGCACCAGTGGATCAAGAAAGCCGTGCTGCTGTCCTTTCGCCTGCAGGAAAACGTGCTGATGGGTCAGTCACCCCAGATGTACTGGGACAAGGTGCCTCTCAAATTCGACGGCTACGGCGAGAACGCCTTCAAGGCCGGCGGCTACCGCGTGGTGCCGCCCGCCGTGGCGCGCCGCGGCTGCTACATCGCCAAAAACGTGGTGATGATGCCCTCCTACATCAATATCGGCGCCTATGTAGACGAAGGCACCATGGTCGACACCTGGGTCACAGTGGCTTCGTGCGCGCAGATCGGCAAAAACGTGCACTTGTCCGGCGGCGTGGGCATCGGCGGCGTGCTCGAGCCCCTGCAGGCCAACCCCACCATCATCGAAGACAACTGCTTCATCGGCGCGCGCTCCGAAGTGGTCGAAGGTGTGATCGTCGAAGAAAATTCGGTGCTGGCCATGGGCGTGTTCATCTCGCAAAGCACCAAGATCTACGATCGCGCCACAGGCAAGATCACCTACGGCCGTGTGCCCTCCGGCTCGGTCGTGGTGCCCGGCTCGCTGCCCTCGGCCGACGGTTCGCACAGCTTGGCCTGCGCCGTGATCGTCAAGCGCGTGGACGCGCAGACACGCGCCAAGACCAGCATCAACGAACTGCTGCGGGCCTGAATGTACCCCTCGACCCACACTGCGTATTCGCCGGTCCCGTGCGGGGATACCCGCATCGCTCGCCTCGGGGGCGGCCCGGCAGCTCGCTCGGGAACCACCGATGACTGACGTACTCGAGCTGGTCCGCGATCTCATCGCCCGTCCCTCGGTCACGCCGGACGACCTCGACTGCCAGCAGTTGATCGCCCAGCGCCTGACCCCGGTGGGCTTTCAATGCGAGACCATCGCTCGCGGCGGGGTCACCAATCTCTGGGCGCGACGCGGCGACAGCGGCCCGCTGATAGTATTCGCCGGGCACACCGATGTCGTGCCACCCGGTCCGCGCGAGAAGTGGGAAAGCGATCCGTTCGTGCCCACCGAGCGAGACGGCTACCTGTACGGCCGCGGCGCAGCCGATATGAAGAGTTCCATCGCCGCATTCATCGTGGCCTGCGAGGAATTCACGGCAGCCTATCCCGTGCATGAAGGATCCATCGCCCTGCTGTTGACTTCCGACGAAGAAGGCCCGGCGGTGGACGGCACCGTGATCGTCTGCGATGAACTCCAGCGCCGCGGGGTGCAGCTGGACTATTGCATCGTGGGCGAACCGACGTCGGGCGAATGTCTGGGCGACATCTGCAAGAACGGCCGCCGCGGCTCGCTGTCGGGCCGTCTCACCGTCAAAGGCGTGCAAGGCCACGTGGCCTACCCGCATCTGGCGCGCAACCCCATCCATTTGCTGGCCCCGGCCCTGACCGAACTGGTCGCTCAGGAATGGGACCAGGGCAACGAATACTTTCCGCCCACGACCTTCCAGATTTCCAACCTGAACTCGGGCACAGGCGCCACCAACGTGGTGCCGGGCGAAGCGGTGGCACTTTTCAATTTCCGCTTTTCCACGGCCAGCACGCCTGCGGGCCTGAAGGCCCGCGTGCAGGCCATACTGGACAGGCATAATCTGGAATACGAGCTGGGCTGGGAGCTGGGCGGCGAGCCTTTCCTCACACCGCGCGGGTCGCTGACCGATGCCCTGACGCGCGCGATCGCCGACGAAACCGGCGTGACGACTCAACTCTCGACCACAGGCGGCACATCCGACGGGCGCTTCATCGCCAAGATATGCCCGCAGGTGATCGAGTTCGGTCCCGGCAACGCCACCATCCACAAAATCAACGAGCGCATTCTGCTCGCCGACCTGGTGCCGCTAAAGAATATCTATCGCCGCACCCTAGAAAACCTGCTGCTGAAAGGATAGACGTGGTTTCCACAGAAGAAAGCCGCAATGCGCTGCTCACAGTGCGCGATCTGACTCGCTACGGTGTGTCGCGCCTGAATGCCGCGCAGGCGGCCCTGGGCCACGGCTCGGACAATGCCTGGGACGAGGCGGTATACCTGGTGTTGCACGCTCTGCATCTACCGCTGGACACCCTAGATCCTTTTCTCGACGCCCGCGTGCTCGACAGCGAGCGCGCCGCAGTGCTCGATCTCATCGACCGGCGCGTGGAAGCACGGGTGCCGGCAGCCTATCTCACCCGCGAGGCCTGGCTGCGCGGACATCGCTTCTACGTAGACGAACGCGTCATCGTGCCGCGTTCGCCCATTGCGGAACTGCTCGATGAAGGCCTCTCGCCCTGGGTGTCGGATCCCGACAGCGTCGAATACGTGCTCGACATGTGCACCGGCTCGGGATGCCTGGCCATTCTTGCCGCGCTGGCTTTTCCCAACGCTTATGTCGACGCGGTCGATCTGTCATCCGATGCACTGGAGGTCGCTCGGCGCAACGTGAACGACTATGACCTGCAGGACCAGCTGACTTTGCATCGAGGCAATCTGTTCGACGCGCTGCCCTCAAGGGCCTACGACGTGATCGTCTGCAACCCGCCGTACGTGAATCAGGCCTCCATGGACGCTCTTCCGCCCGAGTACCGCCACGAGCCCGAGATGGCGCTGGGCGGCGGAAAAGACGGCATGGATCTCGTGCGCCGCATTCTCGACGCGGCGCCGCGCTACCTCGCTCCGCATGGCGTGCTGGTGCTCGAGATCGGCCATGAGTACGACAACTTTGTCGCAGCCTTCCCGCATCTCGAACCCATATGGCTGGAGACCGCGAATACGTCCGACCAGATCCTGCTGCTTACGCGTGAGCAGTTAGCCTCGTGATACGCGCATCAGGATTGACACTGCGCCGCGGCATCAAGGTGCTGCTCGACGGCGCCGACTTCGTGGTGCATCCCGGCGAACGCGTCGGCATCGTGGGCAAGAACGGCGCGGGTAAATCCACGCTGTTCGCGCTGCTGCAGGGCGAACTCGATGCCGACGCCGGCTCGCTCGACCTGCCCTCGGGCTGGCGCATCGCAAGCGTGGAACAGGAAATCGCCGCGGACGACCGCCCCGCCCGGGAATTCGTCATCGACGGCGACACCCGGCTGCGCGGCTTGCAAGCGCGGCGCGCGGCGCTTGCCGATGACCAGGGCACGCAGATCGCCGAACTGGAAGCCGAGCTGGCAGACGCAGGGGCCTGGGATGCGGCATCGCGCGCCGAGCAGCTGTTGGCCGGCCTGGGCTTCAGGCCCGGCGAATGGATGAACCCGGTGACGAGTTTCTCGGGCGGCTGGCGCATGCGCCTGGCCCTGGCGCGCGCGTTGATGGCGCCGTCCGACCTCCTGCTGCTGGACGAGCCGACCAACCACCTGGACCTGGACGCCATGCTCTGGCTGGAAAGGTGGTTGGCCGCCTACCCTGGCACGGTGCTGCTGATCTCGCACGATACGGAGTTCCTGGACGCGGTGGCGCGCGCCATCCTGCACTTCGACCACGGCAAGCTCAATCGCTACAAGGGCGGCTACGACGACTTCATCACACAGCGCGCCGAGCGACTGCGCCAGGTCAGTATCGCGCACGAACGCCAGGCTCGCGAAACCGCGCGGCTGCAAGGCTTCATCGATCGATTCAAGGCCAAGGCCTCAAAAGCCAAGCAGGCGCAAAGCCGCGTGAAGGCCTTGGCCCGCATGCAGACCTTGGCCCCGCTGCATGCTGAAGCCGGCATTGACATCCGCATCCCCTCGCCCGAGCACATGCCGGACCCCTTGCTGGTAATGGAGCACATGGACGCAGGCTATGACGCGCCGATTCTGCGTGACGTGACGCTGATGGTTCGAGGCGGCGGCCGCGTGGGTGTCCTGGGGGTGAACGGCGCGGGCAAGAGCACGCTGATCAAGACCCTGGCCGAAGAGCTCGCGCCGCTGGGCGGCGAACGCCGCGCCTCGCGCGGGCTGGCCATCGGCTACTTCCATCAGCATCAACTCGACATGCTGGATCTGGATAGCACGCCTCTGCAGCATCTGGCGCGCCTGGCGCCCGATGCGCGCGAACAAGAGCTGCGCAACTACCTGGGCGGCTTCGGCTTCTCGGGGGAGACAGTATTGAGCCGAGTCGGCCCCATGTCGGGCGGCGAGAAGGCCCGGCTGGCCCTCTCGCTCATCGTCTGGCAAAAACCCAATCTGCTGCTGCTGGACGAACCCAGCAACCATCTGGACGTGGAAACCCGCGAGGCCCTGGCCGCTGCGCTGGCAGAGTTTTCCGGCAGCATGCTGCTGGTCTCGCACGACCGGCATCTGCTGCGCACGACGGTCGACAGCTTCTGGATCGTGGCGGACGGCCGAGTGCAGGAGTTCGAAGGCGACCTGGAGGACTACCGCGAGTGGCTGGCCGTGCGAAATGCGGCGCAGAAAACGGCCGAACGCATCGAGACCGCGGCGGCCAAGGCCACGGCCTCTGGCGCATCGGAACCCGGCAATGCCCTTGCGGCCGACCGCAGGACGCAGAAGCGTCAGGAGGCCCACGAGCGTCAGCGCCTGGCTGCTTTGCGCAAGCCGCTGGAAAAGCGCTTGACGCAGATCGAAGCCGACATGGAGAAAACCCGTTCGCGGCTGGCTGCGCTGGACGCGCTTATCGCAGACCCAGACTTTTATGCGGACGAGTCGCGTCGCAACGAGCGCAAGCAGGTCATGACCGAGCACGGGGAGCTGAGCAAGCGCGCCGCCGAGCTGGACGAGCAGTGGCTCGCGCTTCAGGAAGAGCTCGAAGCACTGGTATGACCACTGTTACCAGCAGATTGCGCAATCCAGGCGCAAGTTCCCCCTTTCTCGGGTTGACATTCCGTAGTGTTCGGCGCAATTTAGCTCGAAGATTTCAAACATGAACATCGGTTTTCTTTTTGGGTAGCGCGCTGTAAAGATCTGTTCAGCAAGCACTGACGGACACGGCGCACACCGGCGTGTCACACAACGGAGGAGCTTCTAAATGGACGACAAAGGCAGTTCGAAGGGAATCAGCCGCCGCACCATCCTGAAAATGGCTGCGACGACGGGGGCTGCGGCAATCGTGTCGCCGCGCATCGTTCTGGCGGCTGGCGAGCAACCCGTGAAATTCGGCGTAGACAACCCGCTCACGGGAACTTACGCGATCACCGGCAGGAACGAATTGCATGGCATGGAGTTGGCCATCGAGACGATCAATGCCAAGGGCGGGATTCTGGGGCGCCAAGCCAAGCTGATCGTCGAAGATTCGACCAGCGGCGATGCCGGTGTGGCGGTGCAGAAAGCGCACAAACTCATCGAGCGAGACAAGGTCGACTTCCTCATCGGCAACGTCAACTCGGGGCTGACCGAAGCCATCTCCCAGGTGGCTTACGCAAAAGGCGTGTTCCTGATGGACCCGGGCGGCCACGCCGACCCTATCACCGGCACGGAATGCCATTGGGACGTCTTCCAGACCTGCCCCTCCACCACCCTTCTGGTCAACGCGATCGCGCCGTCGCTCGTCAAGCGCTTCGGCAAGAAGTTCTACTTCCTGGTTCCCGACTATGCATTCGGCCACGGCCTGCTGGATGCCTACAACGTCAACCTGAAAAAGCTCGGAGCGACCAACGTCGGGGCCGACCTGATCCCGCTGGGCACCAGCGACTATTCTTCCTACCTCATCAAAGCGCAGGCGGCCAGCCCGGATGTAATCGTCATTCTGCAAAATGGCGACGACCAGACCAACGTGCTCAAGCAGACCGTGCAGTTCGGCCTGGACAAGCGCTTCCACATCGCCGGCGCAAATATCGAGCTCGAGACGCTCGAAGCGCTGCCGCCCGAAGCTCGCATCGGCAACTGGGTGATCGAGTGGTACTGGAACCAGCCCGGCGTGGCGCATGTTCAAGAATTCGTCGACGCCATCAAGAAAAAAACGGGCCGCGTGCCGACCGCGCGCACCTGGTTTGGACACACGTCGATCCAGGCCTGCGCGCTGGCCGCCAACAAGGCAAAGTCGCTTGATCCGGTAAAAATGGCCCGTGCGCTCGACGGACTGGTGCTGCCGCCCGAAGTTGCCTTGCAGCCGGGTTCGGTCGCATACCGGGCCAATCAGCATGGGCTCATCGGAACGCTGTGGGCCGGTCATGCGCAGGCCCAGGGCACCGCACCCGACGACCTGTTCCACATAGACGTCACCATCGACAGCAATACCATCGCGCCTTCCGTCGCCGAGACGGGGTGCAAGATGGTCTGGCCTTCCTGACGGCCGTCGCTGCCCGCAAGCCGGGCCATCCGCGTACTCGCGGATGGCCCGATCCCGTTTAAATGGAGGAATGGCGTGACCCAGTTGGTGCTTTTCAACATATTCAACGGACTGGTCATCGGCGCGTTCTATGCGCTCATGGCCTTGGGCCTGTCCCTGATCATCAACCTTACTAACGTCATCAACTTCGCCCACGGCGGTTTTCTCGCCCTGGGCGCCTATTTTGCCTACACCCTGGACCCATATCTGGGGTTCTGGGGTGCGCTGATCGTCTCGCCCTTTCTCGCAGCGATCGTGGGCCTGGTTGTCGAACGCGTGCTCATCAGGCCCATGTACAACCGCGACCCTTTGTACAGCCTGCTGCTCACCTTCGGCCTGGCCTTCGTGCTGCAGGACTCGGTGCGCTTCATCTGGGGCGCCCAGGGCTTGCCGCTTACGACGCCCGCCATTTTGAACACCTCGCTCAGCCCGACGCTGTTCTTCCTGACGGGCTACCGGGTCTTTATGGTGGCCTTGGTCGCCGTGGCCGTGGCGGTGCTGTTCTATGTCCTGAAAAAAACCCGGTTGGGCATGCGCATCCGTGCCGGCACGCTCGATCTCGAAATGGTCTCCGCACTGGGTGTCGATGTGCGCATCCTGCGCAACCTCAACTTCGGCCTGGGCATCTTCTTCGCAGGCCTGGCCGGCGTGCTCGCCGCGGGAATGCTTGGGCTCACACCCACTATCGGCGAGGGACTGATCATGCCCAGTTTCGTGTCGGTCATCGTGGGCGGTCTGGGCAGCCTGGTCGGTACGCTCTTCGGCGGCTTGCTGATCGGCGTGGCAGCGGGTCTGGTTACCGTGTTCTATCCCTCCGCCTCCGAGGCCTCCATCTACGTGATCATGGCGATCGTGCTGCTCTTTCGGCCGTACGGTCTGTTTGGCGAAAAAGGCGGAACGAAACTGTGAATCACCGCATGAACATACAAAAAAACACGCAATGGGTACTTTGGCTCATCTTGTTGACCATGCCCTACTGGATCACCCCGCTTGGGGGCTACACAGACCTTGCCACGCGTCTGCTGGTCATCGGCCTGGCGGCGATGGCAACCAACCTTCTGGTTGGCCATAGCGGGGTCAATTCGTTCGGCCACGCCGCCTACTTCGGCTTGGGCGCGTACGCCACGGGACTGACCCTGAAGTACTTCATGCCCAGCACGCCTGCGGCGTTAGTGATCGGGACGCTGGTCGGCACTTTGGGAGGCATGTTGATCGGTTACCTGATCGTGCGACTGCGCGGCATTTACTTCTCGCTGGCGACGATCGCGTTTGGCCAGGTGTTCTACTTCATCGCCTTTCGCTGGAACGCGGTCACGGGCGGTGATAACGGCCTGCGAGGATTCCAACGCCTGCCCATCGACCTCGGGTTCATGAAGCTCGACATCACGACCAGCCTCGCCTTCTACTACATCGTGCTTGCCGTGCTCGCGGTCTGCGCCTGGGCGATGGCCGGAATCCTGCGTTCGCCATTCGGGCATACGATGCAAGCCATCCGTGAAAACGAACGCCGGGCGCAGTTCCTGGGCATACCGGTCAACCGCCACATCTGGATCGCCTACACCATCTCCTGCTTCTTCGTCTCGATAGCGGGCTCGCTCTACGCCCTGCTCAACAACTTTGCCAGTCCCCACGATCTGGACTGGACGCAATCGGGCGACTTCGTGCTCATGGCGGTCATCGGCGGTATGCGCTCCTTCTGGGGGCCGCTACTGGGCGCTGCCATTTTTGTCGTGGCGCAGGACTACCTCTCGGGCATCACTGAAGACTGGATGTTCTTCGTCGGCCTGATTTTCGTGGTGGTCGTGCTGCTGCTGCCGCGCGGCATCGCCGGGCTGTTTCAACGGAGGGCATCATGAGCCTTCTGCAGATCCATAACGTGTCCCAGCATTTCGGCCAGCTCGTGGCGGTCAACGACGTCTCGCTCACTGTCGAGCCCGGCGAGCTGCATGCGATCATCGGCCCGAACGGCGCAGGCAAGACGACGTTTTTCAACATGATCAGCGGGTTTTATCGACCGACCAAAGGTCGTATCGTGTTCGATGGCACCGACGTGACGGACGTGCCGCCGCAAGATCGCGTCGCCATGGGCATGGCGCGCACCTTTCAGATCACGGAAGTATTTCGCGAGCTGACCGTGCGTGAAAACCTGCGGATCGCCGTCGAAGTGACACAGGGCCTCAGGCTGAAGCTGTTCCGCTCAAGGCAAACGGCGCGCGAGACCGAAGAGCGCGTCGACGAATTGCTCGATATGGGACACTTGGCCGAAAAGGCCAATCGTCACGTGGGCGAGCTGTCGCATGGTGACCAGCGTTCCACCGAAATCATGATGGCACTGGCCCTGAAACCTAAATTGCTGCTGCTGGACGAACCTGCGGCGGGCATGGGCACGCAGGAGACATACGAGACCGCGCTCCTGATACGCAGGCTGCACCGCACGCAAAAGCTGACCATCGTTCTGGTCGAACACGACATGCGCGTCATTTTCAACCTGGCCGACCGCATCACTGTGTTGACAGAAGGAGAAGTTCTGGAACGCGGAACACCCGACGAAATCGCCGCCAGCGAAAAAGTACAAGTCGCCTATCTGGGGGAAGCGCATGAAGGCGCTTGAGATACATCAACTCAACACTTACTACGGCAAGAGCCACATCCTTCACGGAATCGATCTGGAGGTCAACGAAGGAGAACTGGTAACGCTGCTGGGCCGTAACGGCGCGGGCAAATCCACCACCCTGCGCAGCATCATGGGACTGACCCCTGCCCGCGCGGGCCACGTGAAAATATTCGGCACCGACTCCACGCACCTTCCTCCGTTTCGCATCGCCGGGCTGGGGGTGGGCTTTGTGCCCGAAGGGCGCCGCGTCTTTTCCAACCTGACGGTCGAAGAGAACCTCAAAGTACCGGTGGATCGTCCTGGACCGTGGAACATCGCCCGCATCTACGAGGCCTTTCCACGCCTGGCCGAACGCAAAGGAAACAAGGGCGGGCAGTTGTCCGGCGGCGAACAGGAAATGTTGTCCATCGCCCGCGTCCTGCTGCTCAACCCCAAGCTGCTCATGCTCGATGAACCTTCACAGGGTTTGGCTCCGATCATCGTGCAGAATGTCTTCGACATCATCGTCGCCGCGCGCAACGAGGGCACTGCCGTACTCCTGATCGAACAAAACGTGCGCGCCGCGATTCGGGTGGCCGACCGCGCCTACGTGCTGGACCGCGGTTCCATCACCTATAGCGGCGCCGCGGCAGAATTCGGCAAGGACGAAAAACGCGTGCAGGAACTGGCCGGCGCCAGCGCGCAGAAATGGGAATTCCCTGACGACTGACGTCCCGAGAATCAACTGCCGTGGATATCCGCACACTCGATATAGACGATCTAGAGCTCATCTGCCGCCATCGCGAAGAGATGTTTCGCGACTCGGGCAGAGGCGATGACGTGCTGCGGCCCATGACCGAGCATTTTCGTGTCTGGGTCAAACCGCGCTTGCTGGACGGCTCGTACTTCGGCTATGCGATGGTCGACGGCGGCGTGCCCGTGGCGGGAATCGGCCTGATGCTGATCGACTGGCCGCCGCACCCCTCGCACCCGACCCAGGACAAACGCGGCTATGTGCTCAATGTGTTCGTCGAGCCTGCGTACCGCAATCGCGGGCTGGCCCGCGAACTGATGCGTCTGGCGGAAGCGGAGTTCGCTCGCCGCGGCGTCGGATACGCGATTCTGCACGCAACGGCCAAGGGTCGGCCGCTCTACCAGGACGAGGGCTGGACGGGCACCACGGAGATGGCCAAGGCCGTGCCGCGATAAAGGTCAGCGATGCCCGAATGATGGCGGTTACGGCGCCCTCGTTGGACTGAGTCAAATTGTCTAAAAGTGATCTGGATTTTAACGATGTCCAGGGTAACATCGCGGTTGCTTTCATTGACCTAACCGGTTCAACCTCGAAACAGAAACGGGCATCATGATTGTCGGTATAGACTTGGGAACGACCCATAGCCTGATCGCCTGCTGGAAAGACGGCGCCCCTCAATTGATTCCAAACTCGCTGGGCAGCGTCCTCACGCCGTCCTGCGTCAGTCTCGACGAAGACGACACCGTGCTGGTCGGCCAAGCCGCCAGGGAGCGTCTGCAGAGCCACCCCGATCGCAGCACCGCTTTGTTCAAGCGCAACATGGGTAGCGCCCGGGAGTTCAAGCTGGGGCGGCGCACTTTCCGCCCCGAAGACTTGTCGGCTTTGATCTTACGCACGCTCAAGGAAGACGCCGAGGCCGCAATGGGCGAGCCGGTTACGGAAGTGGTGATCTCGGTGCCTGCGTATTTTTCGGACGGCCAACGCAAGGCCACCCGACAGGCAGCCTTGATCGCTGGTCTGCACGTGGAACGACTGATCAACGAACCAACTGCGGCCGCCCTGGCCTATGGGCTGCATCAGCGCGACGGCGAATCCCGTTTCCTCGTATTCGATCTGGGTGGCGGTACTTTCGATGTATCGATTCTCGAGCTTTTCGAGGGTGTCATGGAAGTGCGTGCTACCGCAGGCGACAATTTTCTGGGCGGCGAAGACTTCACCAACGAGATTGCGCATTGGTTCATGCAGTCCAGCGGCTTGCCGGAAAAAGCAAGGCGCGATATCCAGTTCATGCAGCATCTGACTGCTCGGGCTGAACTCGCCAAGCGCAATCTGACCACGCAACCCCGGACCGAACTGACCGTGCATTGGCAAGGCCAGAATTACGCGCTGGAACTCTCCGAAGAGCATTACCAGCAGTTGTGCGAACCGCTTTTGACACGCCTGCGAGCACCGCTGGAACGGGCGCTTCGTGATGCGGGACTGCATGCCAGCGACATGCAGGAGATTGTCCTGGCGGGCGGCGCCACCCGCATGCCGATGATCCGAAATCTGGTGACTCGCATGTTCGGCCGCTTTCCCACTACGCAGTTCAATCCGGACGAGGTCGTGGCCATGGGAGCCGCAGTGATGGCCGGTTTGAAAGCGCGCGACGAGAGCCTGCGAGAAGTCGTCATGACTGACGTGTGCCCTTATTCGCTCGGCGTGGGAGCCACGCGTACCCTGCCCAACGGACAAAATATCGACGGACAGTTCATTCCCATCATCGAGCGCAATACCGTGGTTCCGGTCAGCCGGGCCTACGACTTTTGGCCTACGAACGACGGTCAGAAAGTCATGATTTTGAAGATATATCAAGGCGAATCACGCCTGGCGCAAGAAAATATAGAGATTGGAAAACTGTCGGTACCGCTCGAAGGAGGTTCACGCGCCGAGGGCAAGATCGAAGTGCGCTTCACTTACGACGTCAATGGTTTGCTCGAAGTCGAGATCACGCGCGCCAAGACCCAGCAACTCTACCGTCTGGTGATCCAAAATAGCGAAACCTCGATGACTGATGCGCAGGTCGAAAAACGCTTTCAGGAATTGAGCAGCCTGAAAATACATCCTCGCGATCAGCTGGAAAACCGTACCGTCATTGCACAAGCCGACCGCATCCATACGTTCCTGCGCGGCCAGAGCCGTCAGCACATGGCAAACGAAATCGGCGGATTTGAAACGATATTGGCAGGTCAGGACCCACGCCGAATCGAGGCGGCGCGTGAAAGGCTGCTGCAGGTCATTGCTTATTTCGAGCGGGCCGGAGTATTCGAAAGCGATAGTGAACTAAGCTGAGGAACCTCGACATGTTCGACGTGCTCGGCATCGCGCCGACCCAGGACACCAAGGCCATACGGCGAGCCTACGCTACGGCGCTCAAGCAACTGGATCAGCAAGTCCAACGAGAAGCCTTTGAGCGATTACGGTCGGCCTATGAACAGGCAATGAAATGGGCGGAGCGCCACGCTGCCGCGCCCGAACCTACCAACCAGCAAGCGGTTCCTGCGAATACCGAAACCACCTCCTCCACTGCCGAACTCGCCGATTTCAATCAGATCGAAGCACAACGTGAAGCAGCGCTGCATCAAGCCGCCGCCGATGAACTGCGCCACGCCATCACTCAGCGCCATGCAGTCATCCATCGATGGGTGGCCGAGTTGATGGAAGCTTCGGACGAGCAGCTGCCGCAGCGTTGGCGCGCCGCCCTGGAGGACCCCGAGCTACAGCATCTGGAGGCTAGTGCGGTGTTTTCTTCCGCGATCATGGCGGCTCTGGCCGTGCGGCCCGAAGGCAAAATCGCGTTGTTCGAAGCCGCTTCGCAGCGTTTCGACTGGCGGCGCATCGCCCCTTCCGAACACTACACTCCCGAGCTGACTTGGTTGCAGCAAGTCATGGCCGAAGCTGGCGCGGTCGACCGACTGGGTGACGAGCACCGCCGCGGATGCAAACGCATCATCGGCAAAATGCGGAGCATTGCCCAGCCGGACAAAAAGGAGTTGCGAAAAGTCCGCACCGACGTGCTGCTTTATCTGTTCAGCAAACCAGCCTGGCTCACCTTGCATGTATCCCGGGGAACTCAAGAGAACTGGCGCCAGGCATTGATGACCCTAACGCCCGCCAAGCGAAATTCCGGATCCGGCAGAAAAAATATTTTCGGTTGGTGGGGAACTTTCGTCTTTATCTCAGCAATTCTGAAATTGCTGAGCGCGCTCTTGCCGACAGCGGCGAACACCGGCAAGACCGCGCCCCCCCCTCCGTTGATGATAGGACAGCCGACGCCTAGCACTTCTTATTCGCTGCCCGGTGCGTACAAGATCCGGATTGCACTTCCTCGTGTGGTCAGCAGTGCTCAGTCGGGTACGACCGAGCTTTCCCATCAATTCATGATTCCCCTGCTACCGAAAAATCCCAATGGACCGCTACGCAAGATATTGCTGAACATTCCAGATCCCGGTTATCCGGCCCAGGCGCGTGCCCAGGGCAGGCAAGGAGAAGTACAGATCGAAATGCTCATCGACTGGAGCAAGGAAATCAAAGCCTGGGTGCGGCGGTCTTCGGGCTCTCCAGATCTCGATCGGGCAGCCTTGAATGCCATTCAATCCGCTACGATTTCCGGAAACGAAAAGCTGTCGGAAGTTGTACTGGCCACCATGCCGTTTACCTTCAAGCTCGGTCGCACGGACGAACCTTGAAGATTTTCAGCCGATGATCTCCAGCTTGGCGATGCCCAGCGCCAGGGTCTTGGCGCCCACGTCGCGGAACTGGATCTGCGCCTGGGCATCCTGCCCTGCCCCGCTCAAGCCGATGATGGTGCCGTCGCCGAATCGCGCATGGCGCACGCCCTGACCGATGCGATAGTGGATGTCGCCCACCTGCACGCCGCTGGATACGCCGCGCGGCGCGCGCGGCGTGATACTGCTGGCATGCGTTCGGCCGAACGCGTCGCCACGCCAACCGCCGACCGACGGCGATGTATTGCCGCGGCCGCCATTGAAATCATCGCCCCACGATCCGCCGCGGGCGAGGCCCGCCTTGGGCGTGATCCATTTCAGATGCGATTCGGGGATCTCATCGAGAAAGCGTGAGCGCATGGCGTAGCGCGTCTGGCCGTGCAGCATGCGGCTTTGCGCCAGGGTCAGATACAGCCGCTCGCGCGCCCGGGTGATGGCCACGTACATCAGGCGACGCTCTTCTTCCAGGCCGGCTTGTTCGAGGATGCTGTTCTCGTGCGGGAACAGGCCTTCTTCCAGACCGGTGATGAAGACCGCATCGAACTCCAGGCCCTTGGCCGCATGCACCGTCATGAGCTGCACGGCGTCCTGCCCGGCCTCGGCCTGATTGTCGCCGGCCTCGAGCGCGGCGTGCGACAGGAAGGCGTCCAGCGGGCTCAGGCCCACGGCGACCACGCCGTCGGCGTCGATTGCCGCTGCGTCCGCTTCGCCGCTCGCGGGCGGCGCAATGCCGGCCGCCAGGCCGTCGTAGTTCTCTTCATTGGCGAACACAGCCGCGGCGGTGATGAGTTCGTTGAGGTTCTCCAGCCGCTCGGCGCCTTCGCGCTCGGTCTTGTAGTGCGCGATCAAGCCGCTGCCGTCGAGCATATGCTCGACCAGTTCGGGCAGGGGTAGTTCGCGCGTTTCCTGGGCCAGGCGGGCGATGAGCTGGGCGAACTGCGCGAGGTTGGAGCCGCCCTTGCCGGCCACCATGGCCACCGCACCGTGCAGGCTGGTGTCGTGCGCGCGCGCGGCGTCGGCCAACTGCTCCAGCGTGCGCGCGCCGATGCCGCGTGTGGGAAAGTTGACCACCCGCATCCACGAGGTGTCGTCGTTGGGGTTGGCCATCAAGCGCAGATAGGCTAGCGCGTGCTTGATCTCCTGCCGCTCGAAAAAGCGTTGGCCGCCATAGACCTTGTAAGGAATCCCGGCAGAGAAAAGATTGTGCTCCAGGACGCGCGACTGCGCATTGCTGCGGTAGAGCACGGCAATCTCGCGGCGCGCGCGCCCTTCGGCAACCAGGGCGCGCACTTCGTCGACCAGCCACTGCGCCTCCATGGAGTCATTCGGCTGCTCGATGACGCGCACCGGCTCGCCCTCGCCCTGGTCGGTCCACAGGTTCTTGCCCAGGCGGCCGCTGTTATGGCCGATGAGTGCGTTGGCCGAATCCAGAATGTGGCCGAAGGAACGGTAATTCTGCTCCAGGCGGATGACCGTGCCGTGCGCGTAGTCGCGCTCGAAGTCGGCCATATTGCCCACGTGCGCGCCGCGAAAAGCGTAGATGGACTGGTCGTCGTCGCCCACCGCGAAGATGTGCGCCCCGCCCCCCGCCAACAGCCGCAGCCACTTGTACTGCAGGATGTTGGTGTCCTGGAATTCGTCGACCAGGATGTGGCGAAAGCGCCGCTGGTAGTGCTCGCGCACCGGCGCGTTGCGCGAAAGCAGCTCGTAGGCGCGCAACAGCAGCTCGGCGAAATCCACCACGCCTTCGCGCTGGCACTGCTCTTCGTAGAGCTGGTAAAGCTCGACCAGGCGACGGCTGTGGGCGTCCCAGGCTTCCATCTGGCCGGGGCGTTCGCCGCCCTCTTTGGCATTGTTGATGAAGCGTTGCACGTCGCGCGGCGGGTATTTCTCGTCGTCCACGCCATGCGCCTTGAGCAGACGCTTGATCGCCGCCAACTGGTCGGCCGTGTCGAGGATCTGGAAAGTCTGCGGCAGCCCGGCGTCCCGGTGGTGCGCGCGCAGCATGCGGTTGCACAGTCCGTGGAAAGTGCCTATCCACAGGCCGCGCGTATCAATGGGCAGGACGGCCGTCATGCGCGCGAGCATCTCTCGCGCGGCCTTGTTGGTGAAAGTCACGGCCAGCAGACCGTATGGGCTGGCCTGGCCGGTCTGGATGAGCCAGGCCATGCGGGTGGTCAGCACACGCGTCTTGCCGCTGCCGGCGCCGGCCAGCACCAGCGCATGTTGCGCTTCCAGCGTGACGGCGGCCCGCTGTTCGGGATTGAGTTTGTCCAGCACTACGAAAAAGTCCCCAAAAACGATTCGGCCCCCAACTGGGGGCCGAAAACCTTGAGCCAGTGCAGCGATTATGCCGCGTAACGGCGCAGACGCATGGCGAACTGCTCCAGTCCGGTGATGCCGCTCTTTTGAGCGCGCTGGCACCAGGCCTGCAGATCGGCCAGCAATTGCTCGCTGCTGGCGCTGGAGCTTTCCCAGAGACGGCCCAGTTCGCGACGCATCTGCACCAGAGTGGACAGCATGGGATGCTGGGCGATGGCGCTGTCGACCTCGGCGATCTGCTCGGGCTGCAGCACTTCCTCGTTGCGGGTCAGGGAGCGGCGCAGGCGGATGCGATCGGAACGGCTCTGCAGCTTGGAAAGCTCTTCGCGAGCGGCCTGACGGATGACATCGGCGTAGCGGGCCATGACCTCGTAGCGGTGCGTGATCACGCCCTGCAATGTGCTCAGATCGATGGCGCGGGCTCCGGTGTCGAGCTTGAGCTTGGGGGCCACCTTCTTGATCTTTGCCAGGCCCAGCACGCGCAGCACGCTGATATAGCCCCAGCCCACGTCGATTTCGAACCACTTGGTCGAGAACTTGGCCGAGGTGCCGTGTGCGTGATGGTTGTTGTGCAGCTCTTCGCCGCCGATGATGAAGCCCCATGGGAACACGTTGGTGCTGGTGTCCGGGCTGTTGAAGTTGCGGTAACCCCAGTAGTGGCCAATGCCGTTGACCACGCCCGCCGCCCAGAAAGGAATCCAGGCCATTTGCACGGCCCACACGGTCAGGCCGATAGCGCCGAACAGCGAGATGTCGATAGCCAGCATGATGAGCACACCCCACAGGCTGTGCTTGGCATAGAGGTTGTCTTCCAGCCAGTCGCTAGGCGTGCCGTGGCCGAATTTGGCCATGGTTTCCTGGTTGGTCGCCTCGACGCGGTAGAGATCGGCGCCGCGGAACAGCACCTTCCAGATGCCGAACAGCATGGGCGAATGCGGATCGCCCTCTTTTTCGCACTTGGCGTGATGCTTGCGGTGAATGGCGACCCATTCCTTGGTGACCATGCCGGTCGTCATCCACAACCAGAAGCGGAAGAAGTGCATGACCGCCGGATGCAGATCCAGGCCCCGGTGGGCTTGACTGCGGTGCAAGAAGACCGTGACGGCCACGATGGTGACGTGGGTCATGACCAAGGTGTAGATGACGACCTGCCACCAATGCGCCTGCATCAGGCCGCCTGCAAGGAAAGTAGAAATAAGTTCCATAAAGCTGTAGTTCCGCCTCTGTAGAGGTACACGTAAAGTACCGAAAGGGATTCTACTGATTCTAGCCTACCCAAGGCCGATTTTGACAGCTAAATTTCAAATACTTCCTATGCAAAATCAAGGACTAAGGATGCGCACATCGAGCTTCGGGCGCGCAGTGCTGGCCATGGCCGCCCTGGCATGCGCCGCTCCGGCTCTGGCCGAGGGCCAGACCCCGCCGCCGCTGCAACCCGGCCAGCAGATCGTCCTGGCCAATTACTTCGAACTCAGCGGCACCGGCTGCAGCGCCTTGAGTCCACCCATCATCACCATCACCCAGAAACCCGCGCTGGGCACCCTTACCGTGTCGCGCACCGAGGGGGTGGTCAACACCAGCTCACCCAAGTGCGCAGTGCGGTCCAAGGCGCTGCCTATTTCCCAGGTGTTGTATACAGCCAACAAACCGGGACTCGACAATATGGCCTGGTCCGTCACCTTTCAGCAACGCTGGGGCCCCCATGGCCGATATCCGCGCATGGACTACGGCAGCGCTCGGCTGAAGATCAACCCTGGGGCGCTTCTTCCGGCGCAGCCGATTCCGGCTCCGTCGACGCCGCCGGCTCATCCATGAGCGGCTCGGCGCTTTCGTCCGGCGTTGCCGCTGCGGCGCGGGCCACGGCCTTCCTGCGTTCGAACACGGCGGCGAAGAAGCCGTCCGTGCCATGCCGGTCGGGACGCAGCTGCACGTAGGGACCGCTCAGCGCCAGGTCCGGCACGCGCTGGGCCAGCAGCGCCGCCGCGTCCAGCCGCTCGAAGTCCGGATGTTCCGCCAGGAAACGCTCCGCCTGACTGGCGTTCTCTTCTTCGAGCAGGCTGCAAGTGGCGTACACCAGCCTTCCGCCGGGCGCAACGCAGCGCGCAGCGCTCTTGAGAATGCGGTGCTGCAATTCAGTCAGCTCGGACAGCGCCTCGGGGTGCTGGCGCCACTTCAGGTCGGGATTGCGGCGCAGCGTGCCGATACCGCTGCAAGGCGCGTCGACCAGTACGCGCTGAGCCTTGCCGGCCAGGCGCTTGACGCGCGTGTCGTTCTCGCCTTCGATGACAACCGGCACGACGTTGGACAGGCCGCTACGCGCGAAGCGAGGCTTGGCGCGCGCCAAGCGGGCCGCCGACACGTCGAAGGCATAAAGCCGACCGGTTGAGCGCATCAACGCCCCCAACAGCAGCGTCTTGCCGCCAGCGCCGGCGCAGAAATCGATGATCATCTCGCCACGGCGCGGCGCCACCAGCAGCGACAGCAACTGACTGCCCTCGTCCTGCACTTCCAGGCTGCCGTTCTCGAACTGCGGCCAGCGGTTCACCGGAGGATGCCCGGCCACACGGATGCCCCAGGGCGAATAGGGCATGGGTTCGGGCGCGTAGCGCGCGCCAGGGCCGTCGCGCAGCACGGCCAGCAGCGCATCGCGCTCGACCTTGAGCGGATTGGCGCGCAGATCCAGCGGTGCGGGCTGGTTCAAGGCCTGCATCAGGCTCTCGGACTCGTCAAGGCTTCCCAGGCGCTGCGCCAGCCAATCCGGCATGCTGTGGCGCACTTCGCGCGATAACGTGGCGGGGTCGATCTTCGCGGCCTGCGAAAGCCAGTCGTCCTCGTCGGGTTGCAGCGCCTCGGCCAGGCGCTCACGTCCGATCGTGGCCGCCAGACCCAGAACCGCCAGACGGCGCGCGGCGGGCCCCACGCCAGTCTCGGCAAGGCGGCGATAGCGGCGCAGGTGCCGCAGCACGTCATAGACCGCCTCGGATATCTCGCCGCGGTCGCGGCCGCCCAGCTTGGGATTGGCTCGCAGCCACAGCGACAGGACGGCATCGGCAGGTTGCTCCCATTGCAGGACTTCTCCCAGCACGCGCTGGACCTGCTCGATGCGCATGGCCGCCAGCGGCATGCGAGGACGGTCGTCGCGCGGCGCGGGACGATTGCCGCCCGTGGCTCGGCCACGGGGTAGCGAAGGTTTGCTCATGAATGTTCCAGCATGAAAAGTCGTTGCGGCTCGCCCGCCACCTCGA
>NZ_JBQCER010000083.1:0-24074 GCF_051960075.1 Bordetella sp. | reverse complement strand
CGGGGCTCAGACAGCGCGCCCGGAAAGCCCCCCCCCTCCCTACGGAAGCCCTCGGCAGCCTCCAACAGGCCGCAAACCCCCAGCCCCTGCGCGGCCCGGCCGACTTGCTGCATCTCGCATTGTGCCGATGCCATCGACCGATAAAGCAATCAATGTCCCGCCGCCGCCAGCTTGTCCAGAGCCAGATTCAGCTCCAGCACGTTGACCGTGGAATCTCCCAGTATTCCCGCCCAGGCGCCGGCCCGGGTGTATTGCCGCACCAGGTTGCGCACGGCATCCACGGGCAGGCCGCGCGCACGCGCCACGCGGGCGATCTGATAATCGGCGGCGGCCGGGCTGATCTGCGGGTCCAGGCCGCTGGCCGAGGCCGTGACCAGATCCACCGGCACCGGCGCAGTATTGGTCGGGTCTGCCGCCTTGAGCGCCGCGATGCGGTCCTTCACGGCCTGAGTCAGGTCGGGATTGGTGGGCCCCAGGTTGGAGCCGCCCGACGCAGCCGCGTTGTAGGGCATGGGCGAGGTGGCCGACGGACGGCCCCAGAAATAACCGGGCGCGCTGAAGGCCTGGCCGATGCGCGACGAGCCGATCACCTGGCCGTTGCGCTCGATCAGCGAGCCCGAGGCTTGATGCGGAAAGGCCAACTTGGCCACGCCGGTGGTGACGAGCGGATAGACCAGTCCGGTGACGACCGACAGCGTGACGAACAGCGCCAGGGCAGGGCGCAGCAGGCCGGCGGGTTTGGAGTCGATGGTTTGTTGCATGATGGTTTCCTCGAGGTGCTTGACGTGCGGGCCTGGGCGTTCAAGCCCAGCCCATGGCGGACAGGATCATGTCGATCAGCTTGATGCCGACGAAGGGCACCAGCAGGCCGCCCAGGCCGTAGATCAACAGATTGCGCCGCAGCAGGACGGCCGCGCCCAGCGGGCGGTAGCGCACGCCCTTCAGGGCCAGCGGGATCAGCGCGATGATGATGAGCGCGTTGAAGATCACGGCCGAGAGGATGGACGAGGCGGGCGTGGCCAGGTGCATGATGTTGAGCACGCCCAGTTGCGGATACACCGCGGCGAACGCCGCCGGGATGATGGCGAAGTACTTGGCCACGTCGTTGGCGATGCTGAAAGTAGTGAGCGAGCCGCGCGTCATCAGCATCTGCTTGCCGATCTCGACGATCTCGATCAGTTTGGTGGGGTTGGAATCCAGGTCCACCATATTGCCGGCTTCCTTGGCGGCCTGCGTGCCCGAGTTCATGGCCACGGCCACGTCGGCCTGGGCCAGCGCGGGCGCGTCGTTGGTGCCGTCGCCCGTCATGGCCACCAGGCGACCTTCCTGCTGATAGTTGCGGATCAGCTTGAGCTTGGCCTCGGGCGTCGCTTCGGCCAGGAAGTCGTCCACGCCTGCTTCGGCGGCGATGGCGGCGGCGGTAAGTTTGTTGTCGCCGGTGATCATCACCGTCTTGATGCCCATGCGGCGCAGCTCGGCAAAGCGCGGCTGGATCTCCGGTTTGACGATGTCCTTGAGCTCGATCACGCCCAGCGCGCGGCCGCCGTCGGCCACGGCCAGCGGCGTGCTGCCGCGCCGCGCGATGATATCGGCGTCGCGCGTCAGCGCCGCGGGCAGGGCGCCGCCGCCGTCGCGCAGCCAGGAGGTCACGGCGTCGACCGCGCCCTTGCGGATCGAGCGGCCGTGCAGGTCCACGCCGCTCATGCGGGTCTGCGCGGTAAAGGGCACGAACTCGGCGCCGGGCAGGTCGTTGCTTGGCAGCGCGCCCAACTGGCGATCGGCCAGCGCGACGATGCTGCGGCCTTCGGGCGTCTCGTCAGCCAGCGAGGCCAGGCGGGCGGCCTCGGCCAGCTCGCGCTCGCTTATCCCGGGCGCAGGCAAAAAGGCCGAGGCCTGGCGGTTGCCGAAAGTGATGGTGCCGGTCTTGTCCAGCAGCAGCACGTCGACGTCGCCGGCGGCTTCCACCGCGCGGCCGGACGTGGCGATGACGTTGGCCTGCATCATGCGGCTCATGCCGGCCACTCCGATGGCCGAGAGCAGGCCGCCGATGGTGGTGGGGATCAGACATACCAGCAAAGCCACCAGCGCCGTGACCGAGACCACGCCGCCGCCGCCCGCGGCATGCACGGCATAGGCCGAGAAGGGCAGCAGCGTGACGCAGACCAGCAGGAATACGATGGTCAGGCCCACCAGCAGAATGGTCAGCGCCAGTTCGTTGGGCGTTTTCTGGCGCTTGGCGCCTTCGACCATGGCGATCATGCGGTCCAGGAAGCTTTCGCCCGGATTGGCCGCGATGCGCACGAAGATCCAGTCCGACAGCACGCGCGTGCCGCCGGTCACCGACGAGAAGTCGCCGCCCGACTCGCGGATCACCGGCGCCGATTCGCCGGTGATGGCGCTTTCGTCGACCGAGGCGATGCCGCACACGACCTGGCCGTCGCCCGGCACGGTGTCGCCGGCCATGATCAGAACCACGTCGCCCTTGCGCAGGTCGCCCGAGGGTTTGAGAACGGTGCTGTCTTGCCAAGCCTGGGGCGTGGCGTCGCGCAGCATCGCGTCGCTGGGCGCGGACTTGAGGAAACGGGCCTGGATGGTGGTGCGCAGGCCGCGGAGCGTCGCGGCCTGTTGCTTGCCGCGGCCTTCGGCCAGGGCCTCGGCGAAGTTGGCGAAGAGCACCGTGAACCACAGCCAGGCCGAGACGGCCAGGATGAAGCCGGCGGGCGCCTCGGCGTGGCCGGCCAGGGCCATGAACCACAATAAGGTGGTGAGGATGCTGCCGATATAGACGACGAACATCACGGGGTTGCGCCATTGCGTGGCGGGCGCCAGTTTGATGAAGCTGTCGCGCAGCGCCGGGACCATGAGCGAGCGCGACCAGAAGCCGAAATCGCGGGGTGCGGCCGCGGCGGGCGCGGGGGCCGCCACGGCGGCGGGTGAAGGATTGCGAGTATCCATGATCATTCCAGCGTATTAATGTTGCAGGTACTCGGCCACGGGGCCCAGCGCCAGGGCGGGCACATAGGTCAGCGCGCCCACCAGCAGGATCGAACCGATCAACAGCACCACGAACAGCGGGCCGGTGGTCGGAATGGTGCAGGGGCCGGCCTGCAGGAGCGGCTTGGCTGCGAGCGATCCGGCCAGCCCGAGCACGGCCACGATGGGGGCATAGCGTCCCAGCCACATCGCCAGGCCCAGCAGAATGTTGTAGAACGGCGTGTTGGCCGACAGGCCGGCGAAGGCGCTGCCGTTGTTGTTGGCCGCCGACGAGAAGGCATAGAGGATTTCCGAATAGCCGTGTATGCCCGGGTTGGCGATGCCCGCCAGGCCAGCGCTCGCCAGCACGGCGATCGCGGTGCCCGACAGCACCAGAAAAGGCGTGGCCAGCAGCGCGATGGAAACCATCTTCATGTCGAAGGCATCGATTTTCTTGCCCAGGTATTCAGGCGTGCGGCCTATCATCAGGCCCGCGATGAACACCGACAGGATGGCGAAGGCCAGCATGCCGTAGAGCCCGGAGCCCACGCCGCCGAAGATGATTTCGCCCAACTGGATCAGCAGCATCGGCGACAGGCCGCCCATTGCGGTGAACGAGTCGTGCATGCCGTTGACCGCGCCGCACGAGGCCGATGTGGTGATGGTGGCAAAGAGCGCGGTGGGGCCGATGCCGAAGCGCGCTTCCTTGCCTTCCATATTGCCCACGCCGGGCGACAGGCCGGCGTGCACCAGGGCCGGCGAAGCCTGGTATTCATAGTGCGCGGTGAGCAGCGCAAAGGCGACGAACATCAGGGCCATCGTGGCGAAGATCACATAGCCCTGTTTGCGGTTGCCGGCCATTTCCCCGAACGCGAAGCACAAAGCCCCCGGAATGGCGAAGATCGCCAGCATCTGCAGCATATTGGACAGCGCGGTGGGATTCTCGAAGGGATGCGCCGAGTTGGCGTTGAAGAAGCCGCCGCCGTTGGTGCCCAGCATCTTGATGGCCTCCTGCGAAGCCACCGGGCCCATGGCGATGGTCTGCGTCTGCGTGGTCACGCTCTGCATTGCGGGCTTGCCCTGCGCGTCCAGCACGGGCTGGCCCTGGGCATCGAGCCTGGGCGCATCGTAGGTCACGGACTCGACGGTGTGCGCCTGCACATAAGGGTCGAAGTTCTGGATCGCGCCCTGTTGCACGAAGAAGATCGCCAGCAGAAACGACAGCGGCAGCAGCACATACAGTGTGCAGCGCGTCATATCGACCCAGAAATTGCCGATGGCGCGCGCGCTGTGCCGCGTCAGGCCGCGGATCAGCGCGAACAGCACGGCAATGGCCAGGGCGGCCGAAAAGAAGTTCTGCACCGTCAGCGCGAGCATCTGCGTGAGATAGCTCATCGTCGATTCGGGCGTGTAGCCCTGCCAATTGGTGTTGGTCACGAACGAGACGGCGGTGTTGAACGAAGAGTCGGGCGATACCGCATCCAGGCCTGCGGGATTGAGCGGCAGCAGTTTCTGCAGGCGCTGCAGGGCATAGACGGCGATGAAGCCGAGCACGCTGAACAGCAGCGTGGCCAGGGCATAGCGCTTCCAGCTCATTTCGGCCAGCGGGTCCACGCCCGCGATGCGGTAGATCGCGCGTTCGATGGGGCGGCCCCAGGCGGTGAGCCGGTATCGGCCGTTTTCCATGGACTCGCGGATATAACGGCCCAGGAAAGGCGATATGGCCAGCAATATCACGAGGAACACCGCCAGCAGTGCGATGTAGCGGGTATCCATCAGAATTTCTCCGGCTTGAACAATGCGATGAGCAGGTAAACCATCAGCAGCGCGGCCAGGCCGCCGCTGATCCAGTAGATGAGGTTCATGGCCGCTCTCCTTGCGAGAGGGCCGAACAGAAAACGGTCAGGCCCCAGATCGAGCCGGCCAACGCGCCGAAAATGGCGAAATACAGCAGGTCCATGTTTTTCTCCCCAGGGGCATGCAGCCCCCTGTGTAGGTCCGGCGCGGCATGAGCGGCCGGAGGTGTGCGCAGATTAGGCAGACAGGGATAAAAACGGGATAAAGCTTGAGAGGGCCGCTATAAAAAGCGCGTAAAAACCGCGTAAGCGCCCGGCGCATGAAGAAAGTCGGATTCATGCCCTAAAATGGTGCGTATTTACTGGGAATTGGCCTGAGTCAGACGTGAAAATGCATCAAACTAGGGCATTCCCCTAGTGTATTGAGCCCGCAAGCGGTGCAGAATTCCGTTCGAAGCAGGTGAGGAGACACAACAGCCCACAGGGCAAACCGGCAACGCCGGAATATAAATTCCATAACAAAAATAAAGCAGTATCGAAAAAAGCAAGAAAAGCGCGACGGCCGGCACATCAACGTGTCGGCCGTTTTCGCATCCGGATTTCGCATAAGAAAGCGTCGCGGGGACGCATTGAAGCCATGCAGGATCACGACCATTCGCAGCCTTCCATGTCTGATGGGCCGCATCCGCCATGTGTGCTCCCTGGCTATTGGCGCCGCAATCTGCGGCGCATCGCGGTCCTGCTGGCCGCATGGCTGCTGTTGACCCTCGCACCGGCGTTGCTCACGAACTGGCTTTCATTCGGCTTCATCGGCTGGCCGTTTTCGTTCTGGCTGGCCGCCTACGGCGCGCCGCTGGCGTACCTGATCATCGTGGCGGTATATGCCTGGCTGATGAGCCGCGCCGATCGCCCCATGCGGAACCGCTGATGCCGCCGCCTCAGCCGCCGGGCCCGTTCAGCCAGCGGCTGGGCCGCGTCTATACCCTCTATACCGCGGGGTTCTGCCTGCTGGTGCTGTTCCTGGCTCTGGCCGAGATGGCAGGGCTGGCTCGCAGCTGGATCGGTTATGTGTTCCTGTTCGTCACAGTGAGCCTGTACGCAGGCATCGGCATCCTGTGCCGTACCTCCGATCCGGTCGAGTACTACGTGGCGGGCCGGCGCGTGCCGGCCTTCTACAACGGCATGGCCACGGCGGCCGACTGGATGTCGGTGGCTTCCTTCATCGGCGTTGCGGGCACGCTGTATCTCACCGGCTACGGCGGACTGGCCTATGTCATGGGCTGGACAGGCGGCTATGTGCTGGTTGCGCTGCTGCTGGCGCCTTACTTGCGCAAATTCGGCCAATACACCATTCCCGATTTTCTCGGCGTGCGCTATGGCGGCAACGTGCCGCGGCTGGCCGGCGTAGCCTGCGCGGTGCTGTGCTCCTTCACCTATCTGGTGGCGCAGATCTACGGGGTGGGCATCATCACCACGCGGCTTACCGGAATTCCCTTCGAGCTGGGAATCTTCGTGGCGCTGGGCGGCATGCTGGTCTGTTCGTTCCTGGGCGGCATGCGCGCGGTCACCTGGACACAGGTGGGGCAATACATCATTCTGGTGATCGCCTATCTCACGCCGGTGGTTTGGCTGTCGGTCAAAGACACCGGCTCGCCCATCCCGCAGCTGTCGGCGGGCTCGGTACTGCGTCAGGTTTCCGCCAAGGAACTGCAGTTACGCCACGACCCGGCCGAGCAGGCCGTGCGTCGGCTCTGGCGCGAACAGGCCCGTGAAATGACGCGGCGCCTTGACGCGCTGCCGCAGTCCTGGGCGCAGGAAAAAGAACGCCTGCGCGCGCGGCTGGCCGAACGCGTCGCCGCCGACGCGCCCATGGTCGAGGTGCGCACGCTCGAGCGCGAGCTGGCCGACTTTCCGCCGGATCCCGACGCAGCCCGCGTGGCCTGGGCCAAAGCGCGGCAGACGTACGAGGCGCGGGGTTCGCCGCCGGTGCCCCACGCGCAGCCCTTTCCCGCGGGCAACGAGACCGAGCAGCGCAATATGCGCGTGAACTTCCTGGCGCTGGTGCTGTGCCTGATGCTCGGCACGGCAGGCATGCCGCACATTCTTACGCGGTCCTACACTACGGCGTCGGTGGGCGAAGCGCGCAAATCGGTGTTCTGGGCCTTGCTCTTCATTCTGCTGCTGTATTTCACGGCGCCTGCGCTGGCCCTGCTGGTGAAGTACGAGGTCTATACCCAGCTGGTGGGAAGTTACTACGCCAATCTGCCGGCCTGGGTCCATGCCTGGGGGGCGGTCGATCCCAACCTGATGAACGTGGTGGACATCAACCACGATGGCATCGTGCAATTGAGCGAGATCGGCATCGGCGCAGACGTCGTCGTGCTGGCCATGCCCGAGATCGGCGGCCTGCCGTACGTCATGTCCGGGCTGGTGGCGGCCGGCGCTCTGGCGGCCGCGCTATCGACCGCCGACGGCCTGCTGCTGACGCTGTCGAATTCCATTTCGCACGACACCTGGTTCCGCGTGGTCGCGCCGCGCACGCCGGCCGGCCGGCGCGTGATCGTCTCCAAGGTGCTGCTTCTGCTGGTGGCGTTCGCCGCGGCCTGGGTCGCGGCGCGCAAGCCGGCCGACATTCTCATCATGGTGTCGGCGGCTTTTTCCTTCTCGGCCTCGTCCTTCTTTCCTGCGCTGGTCATGGGCGTGTTCTGGAAACGCGCCAACAAATGGGGAGCGACGCTGGGCATGGCGGTGGGCCTGGCGGTGACGTTCGCCTACATGGCGCACGCCGACCCCTGGCTGCGCGAATGGGTCTTCAACGTGCCGCGCACTCAGGCGGTGGATTTGTGGTGGGGCATACAGCCTATCTGTGCGGGGCTATTCGGCGCGCCGGCCGCGTTTCTGACGATCGTGGTCGTATCGTTGCTCACGCCCAGGCCGGACGCGGCGACCGAGGCGCTGGTGGATTATCTGCGGGAGCCGGATCGGTAGTCGGCGGATAGGCGCGCTGCAATCGCCTGCGATCCGGTCCGATCAGCCCTGCATCAGCACCAATAGCGCGCCCGATCCGCCCTCGCGCGGCGTGGCTTCGGAAAAGGCCAGCACCTCGGGCTTCTGCGCCAGCCAGGCGCGGACCTTGTCTTTGAGCACCGGGTTCATGCCCTCGGAGCCATAGCCCTTGCCGTGCACGATGCGTAGGCAGCGCACGCCCTGGCCCAGGCATTCGTCGAGAAAAGAGATCACGGCGTGGCGCGCCTGCTCCACACGCAGGCCGTGCAGGTCGAGCTCGGCGCCCGCGCGCCAATGGCCTTGCTTGAGTTTGCGCGCGGTGTCGGGCGCGGCGTCGGCGCGCACATAGGCGGTGCCGTTTTCGGAGAGCAGATGCGCCACGCCGCCGTCGGAAATGCCGGCGTCGGCGCGGTCCGGCTTTTCGCCGGTGGCGTGCATGCGGCGCGCCTCGACTGCGGGGCTCGCCGGCAGGGCGGCAGGGCGACGCTCGATCTGGTTGCGCGTCTTGATCGGCGTGGCGCTCTGCACGGCTTTGCGGAACGCGTCGATGTCCTGCTCCGGCGCAGCCCGATCGAGCCGGATGCGGTCCTGCGCCGCCATGCGCTCGGCGCGTTCGGCCACTTTGCGGGCTTCTTGAGCCTGCTTGTGCAGATCCTTCAGATCGGCCAGGCCGTTTTTGGCGCCGCGCATCGACTTACTTTTCAGCGTTGTCGAGCCAGAATTGCGCGTCCAGCGCGGCCATGCAGCCGGTGGCTGCGCTGGTGATGGCCTGGCGGTAGACGTAGTCCTGCACGTCGCCGGCGGCGAAAACGCCGGGCACCGAGGTCATGGTGGCCATGCCCTTGCGGCCGCTCTGCGTGACGATGTAGCCGTCCTGCATCTCGAGCTGGCCGGTGAAAATGTCGGTGTTGGGATGATGGCCGATGGCGATGAAGCAGCCGGCCACGTCCACGGGCTCGGCGGCACCGGTCTGCACATTGCGGATGCGCACGCCTGTGACGCCGCTGTCGTCACCCAGCACCTCTTCCAGTACGCTGTGCAGCTTGAGCTCCATATTGCCGTTGGCGACCTTGTCCATCATGCGATCGATGAGGATGGGCTCGGCGCGGAATTTGTCGCGGCGGTGGATCACCGTGACTTTGCGGCAGATATTGGACAGGTACAGCGCCTCTTCGACGGCGGTGTTGCCGCCGCCCACCACCACCACGTCTTTATTGCGGTAGAAGAAGCCGTCGCAGGTGGCGCAGCCCGACACGCCGCGGCCCATGAAGGCCGTCTCGCTTTCCAGGCCCAGGTATTTGGCCGAAGCGCCGGTGGCGATGATGAGCGCATCGCAGGTATAGAGATCGCCCGTATCGCCGGTCAGGGTGAAGGGGCGCCTGGACAGGTCGACTTTGACGATCGTGTCGAAAACCAGCTCGGTCTCGAAGCGCTCGGCGTGCTTCTGGAAGCGCTCCATCAGCTCGGGGCCCTGTACGCCGTCGACATCGGCGGGCCAATTGTCGACCTCGGTGGTGGTCATCAGCTGGCCGCCCTGCGCCAGGCCGGTGATCAGGAGCGGTTTGAGATTGGCGCGGGCGGCGTAGACGGCGGCGGTGTAGCCGGCCGGACCCGACCCCAGAATCAGGACTTTGGCGTGTTTGGGCGTGGACATGGATCGTGATCGCTAATGGTATTTTCGGGCCGGCCGGGTCCTGGTTTCGGATCGCACCGGGCAGCCTGATAGATGGCCTATCGTCATTATAATGAGGCCCATGCCGCGCATTTCAACCGCCTCCCCACGCGCCTCGCGCAATACCCGTAACGGGCCGTCCGCCCTGCAGTCGCGGCTCGCGTCGCTGCTGCGCGAGGCCCGCTGGATATTTTTCGCCGCCCTGGCAGCCTGGCTGACCCTGGTGCTGATCTCCTGGAATCCGGCCGATCCTGGCTGGACCCACTCGGCGGTCACGGCCGGCAGCCCCATGCACAACGGCGGCGGCGCCGTCGGCGCCTGGTTGGCCGACGTGCTCCTGTATCTCTTCGGCTTTTCGGCCTGGTTGTGGGTGGTCCTGCTGGTGCACCGCGTGCGGGCCGGCTATCGCCGTCTGGCCACGCAACTGCGCGCCGTCGGACGCGAACCCGAACCGCTGCCGCGCGTGCATTGGGAACAGGGCGTGGGCTTTTTTCTGCTGTTCGCCGGGTCGCTGGGCCTGGAGGCGCTGCGCCTGCGCAGCCTGGGCGTGCATCTGCCCAGCGCCACCGGACACGCGAGCGGCGCCGGCGGCGTCATCGGCCAGTTGCTGGCCGGCTGGCTGGCGCACGTCCTGGGTTTCGACGGCGGCACGCTGGTGCTGCTGGTGCTGGTCGCGGTGGGCTTGAGCCTGTTCTTCGCCTTTTCCTGGCTGGATGTGGCCGAGCGCGTCGGCGGCTGGCTGGAGCAGGGCCTGCGCGCCACCGTCAACGCTTACACGGCGCGCCAGGACCGCCGCGTGGGCGAAGTGGCCAGCGCCCAACGCGAAGAGCACGTCGAGGCCAAGCACGAAAAAATGGCGGTGCACGAGCCCATTCGCATCGAGCCGGCCATCGTGGTGGTGCCGCCCTCCGAGCGTCTGGCCAAGGAAAAGCAGCAGACCCTGTTCGACCGCCCCGAAGGCGAAGCCTCGCTGCCCGAGCTCGGCCTGCTCGACCCGCCGCTGGGCAATCAGGAAACCGTCTCGGCCGAAACCATCGAGTTCACCTCCCGCCTGATCGAGAAAAAGCTCGCCGATTTCGGCGTATCGGTGACCGTGGTGGCGGCCCAGGCCGGTCCGGTCATCACGCGCTACGAAATCGAGCCGGCCACCGGCGTCAAGGGCAGCCAGATCGTCAACCTGGCCAAGGATCTGGCGCGCGCACTGAGCCTGGTCAGCATCCGCGTGGTCGAGACCATCCCGGGCAAGAACCTCATGGGCCTGGAGCTGCCCAATCCCAGGCGCCAGATGGTGCGCCTGTCCGAGATCCTGGGTTCGCAGACCTATCATGCCAACCCGTCGGCGCTCACCATGGCGCTGGGCAAAGACATTGCCGGCCATCCGGTGGTGGCCGACCTGGCCAAGATGCCGCACCTGCTGGTGGCCGGCACCACCGGCTCGGGCAAGTCGGTGGGCATCAACGCGATGATCCTGTCCCTGCTCTACAAGGCCGACGCCTCGCAGACCCGCCTCATCCTCATCGATCCCAAGATGCTCGAAATGAGCGTCTACGAGGGCATTCCGCACCTGCTGGCCCCGGTGGTCACCGACATGCGCCAGGCCGCCAATGCGCTGAACTGGTGCGTGGGCGAAATGGAAAAGCGCTACCGCCTCATGAGCAAGATGGGCGTGCGCAACCTGGCGGGCTACAACGCCAAGATCCGCGCCGCCATCGAGCGCGAGGAGCCCATCCCCAATCCCTTCTCGCTCACGCCCGAGCAGCCCGAGCCCCTGTCGGCCATGCCCATGATCGTGGTGGTCATCGACGAGCTGGCCGACCTGATGATGGTGGTGGGCAAGAAGATCGAGGAACTCATCGCCCGCCTGGCGCAAAAGGCGCGCGCCGCCGGCATCCATCTGGTGCTGGCCACGCAGCGGCCCAGCGTGGACGTGATCACCGGTCTGATCAAGGCCAACATCCCGACGCGCATCGCGTTTCAGGTGTCGTCCAAGATCGACTCGCGCACCATCCTCGATCAGATGGGCGCCGAAAGCCTGCTGGGCCAGGGCGACATGCTCTACATGCCGCCCGGCACCGGCCTGCCCACGCGCGTGCACGGGGCGTTCGTGCATGACGACGAGGTGCACCGCGTGGTCGAATCCCTGAAGGCGCAGGGCGAGCCCAACTACATCGAAGGGCTGCTCGAGGGCGGCCTGGAGGGCGATTCGGCCGAAGGTGCGAGCAGCATTACCGGCATCGGCGGCGACGCCGAGTCGGATCCGATGTACGACCAGGCTTGCGAGGTGGTGCTCAAGAACCGCCGCGCTTCGATCTCGCTGGTGCAGCGCCACTTGCGCATCGGCTACAACCGCGCAGCGCGGCTGCTCGAACAAATGGAAAACGCCGGGCTGGTGTCGGCCATGCAGTCCAACGGCAATCGTGAAATTCTGGCGCCGGCCCGGGAGGATGCGTAATGCGATCGGTAGTGCGGGCGTTGTTGTTTGTGTTGCTGGCTTGCGGCCCGGCGCTGACCTGGGCCGCGACGGCGCAAGAACAGCTCAAGACCTTCGTCTCCACGGTGCAATCGGCCACGGGCTCGTTCAGCCAGGTGACCACCAGCCCGCAGGGCGGCAAGGCCGCACCCGCGCAGCAGGGCACGTTCGCTTTTCAGCGGCCGGGCAAGTTCCGCTGGGAAGTGCAAAAGCCTTATGCGCAGCTCATCGTGGCCGATGGCAGGCAGGTCTATCAATACGATCCCGACCTGGCCCAGGTGACCGTGCGCGAAGTCGGCAAGGCCATCGGCGCGTCGCCGGCCGCCATTCTCTTCGGCTCGGGCGATCTGGAGCAGGCGTTCAACGTTTCGGCGCTACCCGACAAGGACGGCCTGCAGTGGCTGCGCGCCAAGCCGCACAACGCCGCCGACGCGGGTTTCGCTCAGGTGGACATCGGCATGCGCGACAACACGCCGGTGCGCATCCTGCTGCTCGATGCCTTCGGCCAGACGACGCGGGTGGATCTTTCCGGCCTGCAGGCCAATGCCCCCGTGCCTGCGTCGCAATTTCAGTTCACGGCGCCCAAGGGCACGGACGTCGTGCGGATGTAAAGCCCGGTTTATCAGGCTTTGGGGCTTCGGCCTCAGGCCTTTTTATAGGCCACGCACTCGATCTCGACTTTCGCGTCGATCATCAGGCGCGATTCCACGCAAGCCCGCGCTGGCGGATTGGCGCCGAAGTATTCCACGAATACCTTGTTGAAAGCCGCGAAATCGCGCGGATCGTCGAGCCACACGCCGCAGCGGACCACGTGCTCCGTACCGTAGCCGGCTTCGGCCAGAACGGCCAGCAGGTTGCGGATAGCCGCATGCGTCTGCGTGACCACGTTGCCTTCGACCACCACGCCGTTTTCCATCGGTACCTGGCCCGACACATACAGCCAGCCGTCTGCCTGCACGGCGCGTGAAAAAGGCATGTGGGCGCCGCCCTGGCCGACGCCGCCGGCAGCGCCGTAGCGGATGATGCCGTTGGCGTCGGCTTGGGGAGTGTTGCTCATCGTGATTTCCTTGGAATTGGCGAGACCGATGTCGTCGCTCGGTTTCAGGCTTGATAGGTATTGAACGAAGCGCGCAGGTCCTTGCCGCGGGGCAGCCAGCGGCCGGCGCGCTGCCCGGTGGTCTGACCGCCGCGGTAGGACAGTACACCGTTGACCCAGACGCCTTCGATGCCCGAGGCGGGCTGCACCGGCAGAGAGAAGGTGGCGCGGTCGATGACCGTGGCCGGGTTGAAAAGCACCAGGTCCGCCTGATGGCCTTCTTTGATCAGCCCACGATCGGTCAGACCGAAGCGCGACGCGGTGAGACCCGTCATCTTGTGTATGGCGGTTTCGAGCGAGAACAGCTTGAGATCGCGGCTGTAATGGCCCAGCACGCGCGGAAAGGCGCCCCATAGCCGAGGATGCGGCAGCGGGTCGTTGGGCAGGCCGTCCGAGCCGATCATCGTGCGTTCGTGCGCCAGGATGCGCTGCACATCGGCCTCGTCCATGCCGTGATAGACCGCGCCGGCCGGCTGCAGGCGGCGCGCGGCTTCCAGCAGGGGCAGGTTCCAGTTCGCGGCGATCTCGGCCAGCGTGCGGCCGGCCATCTCGGGATGCGGGGAGGACCAGGTGATGTCGATGTCGAAGTCGCTCGTTACCTGCTTCAGATCCAGCGTGGACGAACTGGCCGCATAGGGGTAGCAGTCGCAGCCCACGGGCAGATGGCGTCCGGCGGTATCCAGGCTGTCGAGCACCTCGCGACTGCGGCCCCAGTTGCCGGCGCCGGCGCACTTGAGATGCGAGATGATCACCGGCACGCGCGCATGGGCGCCGACGTCGTAGGCCTCCTGCATGGCATCGAGGATGGCGTCGAACTCGGTGCGCAGGTGCGTGGTGTAGAGCGCGCCGTGGGCGTCGAGCTCCTTGGCCAGCGTCTGTACTTCGGTGACGTCGGAATCGAAGGCGGAGGCGTAGGCCAGGCCGGTGCTCAGGCCCAGGGCGCCATGTTCCAGGGCCTCGCGCAGCTGCTCGCGCATGGCGTGCGTTTCGGCCGCCGTGGCGGGACGGTCCAGGCGATCCATGTGGTTGCTGCGCAGGGCCGTGTGGCCGACCAGCGCAGCCACGTTGACGCTGGGTTGCGCGGCGTCGACGGCGCGCGCGTAATCGGCGAAGGTCGGATAGCAGAATGCCGGGCGCTCGCCCAGGAGGTTCATCGGGTCGGGCGGGTCGCCGCGCAGGCTCACCGGCGCGGCGCTGATGCCGCAGTTGCCCACCACCACGGTGGTCACGCCCTGCGACAGCTTGGGCAGCATGTCGGGGGTGCGGATGACGTTGGTGTCGTCGTGCGTGTGCGCGTCGATGAAGCCCGGCGCGAGAGCCAGGCCCGATCCGGCCACGACCGTGCGCGCGCTTGCGGCGGCCAATTGGCCGATAGCGGCGATGCGGCCGTCGGCCAGCGCCACGTCGGCCCGGCCGGGCGGCGCACCGGTGCCGTCGTAGACCAGCGCGCCGTGTATCAGGGTGTCGTACATCAGGGTCAATCTCCCAACGGCAGCCGGTTGGGGCCGCCGCGGTATTCGTCCAGTGCCAGCTTGATGCGGCGCAATTTTTCTTTGGTGTCGTCTTGATGGATCAAGGCCAGTTCGGTGGCCAGAATGTCGATGGCCAGCAGCATGGCGTAGCGCGACGCCGAGGGTTTGTAGATGAAGTCGGTTTCCGCCGTATGAATGGGGATGGACACATCGGCCAGTTTGGCCAGCGGCGTCGACGGGTCGGTCAGCGCCACGATGCGGGCGCGATATTGCCGCACGATGCGGGCGACGTCCAGGATTTCCGGCGTCAGGCCCGAGGCCGAGAGAATCACCACGGCATCGCGCGCATCGAGCGTTGCGGCCACCATGCGCAGCAGCACGGAGTCGCTGTAGGCTGCTACGCCGTAGCCCAGGCGCACCAGGCGCGACTGCATTTCCTGGGCCAGCGCGGCCGAGGCGCCGCCCATGCCGAAGATATAGATCATCCGGGCGTCGCGCACGATGCCCGCGGCCTGTTCGAATACGGCCTCGGAAAACAACGGCAGATGCGCGCGCAGCGTGGCCTCGATGTCGCCGTACAGGCGCGCGTAGAACGTGCTTTCTTCCGGCACGTCGCCGGCCAGGAAGCGCTCGCCCACGGCGCTGGCCCGGGCGAGTTTGAGCTTGAGATCGCGCGTGTCGTCGCAACCCACGGCGCGGGCAAAGCGCGAGATCGCTGCGATGCTCACGCCCGCCTTGCGCGCCAGCTGATCGACCGTGGCGCCCGAGGCGCTGGCGATATCGTCCAGGATGGCGTCGGCCACCTTGCGTTCGGTGGCGCTGAGCGTGTCGCGCTGGCTGCGTATCTGGTAGACGACGTCGCGCGGCGTGGGCAGGGCGGATGCATCGGCCGAATGGCTCGCCGGCTGTCCCGGATTGCCGCGCGCGCCCTTTCGGGCGATCGGACGAGAGGCGCTCATGATGCCCCCTTGGCGCTGCGCGCCGGTCCCCCGAGGGGGAATGAACGCTTGAGGCAGCTCGGCGCGTTCATGATGTGATCTCGTCGATGCGCACGCAGGCGGCATAGTGCCCCTGGCCCAGGTCGCGCTGCGGCGGCGTCGCCTCGGCGCAGCGCGCGTCGGCATGGGGGCAGCGGGTGCGGAACACGCAGCCCGAAGGCGAGTTCATCGGACTTGGGATCTCGCCGGTGAGCAGGATGCGCTGGCGCGGCGCGCGCGGATCCGGCACGGGGGCTGCCGACAGCAGCGCCTGCGTATAGGGATGGCGCGGCGCTTCGTACACGAGGCGGGTCGGACCGCGTTCCATGACGCGGCCCAGGTACATCACCACCACCTCCTCGCACAGATAGTCGACCACGGCGAGATCGTGGGCGACGAAGAGCATGGTCAGCCCCAGATCGCGCTGCAGGTCTTGCAGCAGATTGAGCACCTGCGCCTGCACCGAGACGTCCAGCGCCGACACGGGTTCGTCTGCCACGATGAAGTCCGGCTCCACCGCCAGCGCTCGGGCGATGCCGATGCGCTGGCGCTGGCCGCCGGAGAATTCGTGCGGATAGCGCTTGCGATGATCCGCGTTCAGGCCCACGCGTTCGAGCAGTTCTCGGATGCGCGCGTCGCGCCGGTCTTGCGCCAATTTATGCGTATCCAGGGCCTCGCCGATGATTTCGGCTACCGTCATGCGCGGGTTGAGGCTGGCGTAGGGATCCTGGAACACGATCTGCATGCGCCGCCGCCAGGGCAGCATGCGCGCCTCGTCCAGCCCGGAGATGTCCTGGCCGTCGAAAAGCACCCGGCCGCCCGTGGGCTTGATCAGACGCAGCAGCGCGCGGCCCGTGGTGGTCTTGCCCGAGCCCGACTCGCCCACCAGTCCGACGATGGCGCGGCGCGGTACGTCGAAGCTCACGTCTTCGACGGCGCGCACGACCGGCGCGTTGCGCGACGACCCCGTGGGAAAGTGCACTTTCAGGCCCTGCACGCTCAGAAGCGGGGCGGCGGCTTGCGATTGCGGTGCGTTCATGAGAGTGCTCATGCGTGGTTCATTTCGGCGTTGACAGACTCTTGGACCTTGAAGCAGCGGGCATGGTGCGCGGGGCGCACCGCGATCAGTTCGGGAACGGCGGCGGTGCATTGCCCGCTGGCCAGCGGACAGCGCGGCGCGAAAGTGCAGCCCGAGGGCAGGGCGGTGACGCTGGGCACGTTGCCCGGTATGGGCGCCAGGCGCCGGCGCGAGGCCAGCAGCGCCGCCGTGGGTATGCACGATAGCAGGCCCTGGGTATAGGGGTGGGTCGGGCGGTCGAAGAGATCGTGCACGCCGGCATCCTCCACGACGCGGCCGGCGTACATGACCACCACGCGGTGCGCGATCTCGGCCACTACGCCCAGGTTGTGCGTGACGAACAGAATGCTCATGCCGCTTTCGGCCTGCAGGCGGCGCAGCAGGTCCAGGATCTGGGCTTGCACCGTGACGTCCAGCGCCGTGGTGGGTTCGTCGGCGATCAGCACCGACGGATTGCAGGCCAGCGCCAGCGCGATCATCACGCGCTGACGCATGCCGCCCGACATCTGGTGCGGGTACTCGTTGACCCGACGCGCCGCGGCGGGAATCTCCACGCGATCGAGCAGGGCTTGCGCGCGCTTGAGCGCGTCGCGCTTCGAACCGCCTTCGTGCTGCAGGATGGCCTCGGCGATCTGGTCGCCGACGGTATAGAGCGGGTTCAGGCTGGTCATCGGCTCCTGGAAGATCATGGCGATCTCCGCGCCGCGGATGCGCCGCATGGTAGCGGCGTTGGCCTGGGCCAGATCGTGCGCTTGCCCCCGGCGGTCGCGCAGCAGGATCTTGCCCGCTTCGATGCGGCCGGCCGGCTTGGCCAGCAGGCCCATGATGGACAGGCTGGTCACCGACTTGCCCGAGCCCGACTCGCCCACGATGGCCAGCGTTTCGCCGCGCGCCAGATCGAAGGTCACGCCGTCCACCGATTTGGCCACGCCGTCGCGGCTGTGGAACCAGGTTTTCAGGCCCTGGACCGACAGCACGACGTCGCGCTCGCTTTTTGTTTGCATAGTGTCGTGCATGATTCACAGTTCCTTGCGCAGACGCGGGTCGAGCACGTCGCGCAGACCGTCGCCCACCAATTGCAGCGACATCACCGCCAGCACGATGGCGATGCCGGGAAACACCATGATCCAGTCTGCCGTGCCCATGTACTGCTGGCCGCCGTTGATCATCGTGCCCCAGGTGGGAATATCGGGCGATACGCCCACGCCCAGGAAAGACAGCCCGGCTTCGGCCAGGATGGCGTAGGCGAAGGTGAAGGTGCCCTGCACCAGCAAGGGCGACATCAGGTTGCGCAGCACGTGCACCGTGACGATGCGGCGCGTGGGCACGCCCAGCGCCCGCGCGGCTTCGACGAAGGGCAGTTCGCGTATCACCAGCGTCGAGGCGCGCACGATGCGCGCCAGCCGCGGCGCGTAGACGATGCCCAGCGCGATGATGACGTTGCTCAGCGACGGACCGAGCGCAGCCACCAGCGAAATCGCCAGCAAAATATCGGGGAAAGCCATCATGGCGTCGATCAGGCGCGAGACCACCTTGTCGGCGCCGCGGAAGAAGCCCGCGACCAGGCCCAGCACGATGCCCAGAACGCTCGAGAGCACCACCACCATGAAGCCCACGGTGAGCGACAGGCGGCCGCCATAGATCACGCGGCTGAACACGTCGCGGCCGAAATCGTCGGTGCCGAACCAGTGCAGGCTGCTGGGCGCCTTGAGCCGGTTCATGATGGACAGCTTATAAGGGTCGAAGGGCGCGATCCAGGGCGCGAACACGGCGGCGGCGACCAGCACGACCAGCACGATCAGGCTGATCAGCACCGTCTTGCGCGCCACCAGCAGGCGCAGGATCTGCCAGCGGTCGGAACCCGAACCGGAAGCAACGGAAGGACTCGATGCAAGACTCATGTCAGCTCCGCCGGGCCGCCCCAAGGGGCTGACGCGCCCCCTCGGGGGCAGTGAACAAAGTGAACGTGGGGGTCGTCATCTCAGTACCGTACGCGAGGGTCGACCAGCAGATAGAGCAGGTCGATGAAAAGATTGATCAGCACATAGATGGCGGCGATCACCAGCAGCGCGCCCTGGATCACCGGGTAGTCGCGGCGCAGTACCGCCGACACCACCAGGCTGCCCACGCCGGGCAGGCCGAACACGGTCTCGGTGACCACCGCGCCGCTGACCAGCAGGGCGGCCGTCAGGCCCAGTACCGTGAGGATGGGAATGAGCGCGTTGCGCACCGCGTGCCGCAGGATCACCCGGGTTTCGGTCAGGCCCTTGGCACGGGCGGTGCGCACGTAGTCGTCGCGCAGCACGTCGAGCATACTGGCGCGGATAAAGCGCGTGATCAGTGCCGAGTTCACCAGGCCCAGCACGACGGCAGGCAGGATGAGGTGGGACAAACGGTCGCCGATGCCGGCGCCCGGGCCGCCGTAGCCGGACACCGGCAGCCAGCCCAGCTTGACGGAGAAAAACTCCATCAGCAGCAGGCCCAGCCAGAAACTCGGCACGCTCGACGTGAACATCGAGAATCCCTGCACCGTCTGATCCAGCGCCGTGCCGCGCTTGACCGCCGAGAGAATGCCCACCGGCAGCGCGATGGCGGTGGCGATCGCCAGCGACATCAGCGTCAGCCAGAAGGTGGGCTCGGCCCGGTCGGCCAGCACCGTCAGCACGGGCTTGTTCAGGAAGATCGATCGGCCCAGGTCGCCTTGCGCCAGATGGCCCAGCCAGGTGACGTACTGAGTCAATATCGATTGATCCAGTCCAAGCTGGGCGCGCAACGCGGCGATGTCCTGCTGCGTGGCTTGCGGCCCCAGCATCACGGCCGCGGGATCGCCGGGCGTGATGCGCAGGATGACGAAGACGATGGTCGCGACGATGAACATCACGACGACCAAGCCGATCAGGCGGTTCAGGAGATAACGCAGCACGGCGTCAGGCCTTCCAGGTGTTCCAGAAATACGGCCAAGGCGCGGGCGTCAGGCCCTGCAGCTTGGGCGACCGGGCCGACAGCGCGTTGAAGTCGCCCACCTTGATGAAGGGCACTTCCTCGAACACGGCCTTTTGCACATCGGCCCACAGTTTCAGGCGCTCGTCCTGCGTGCGCGCTTCGTTGAAGGCGTTCAGCGCCTTGTCGCGACGCGGCGTGTCCCACCAGCCCGGCGAATCCTTGGACGGGAATTCGATCAGGGCGGGTTCGGGCAGGAAGGGGCTGTGGGTGATGAAGATGTCCCACAGATCGGCATTGGCGCGGCGCTGCACGAGCGTGGCCCAGTCCACCACCTGCATGTCCACCTTGAAGCCGGCGGCCTTGAAATACTCATTGGCTACCAGCGCCATCTTGTAGTGGAACTCGTACTGCTGGCTGGTGAGCAGACGTATGGTGCGGTCCTTGGGGTTGGCCGCATCCAGCAGCTTTTTGGCGCCGGGCGCGTCGCCCTTGTTGTAGACCGCGCCGCCCAGGTCGGTGGCCCAGGGGAAGCCCTTGGGATACAGATCGGCATCCAGAGCGTAGAAGTTCTTGTCGCCGAAGGCGGCGTACAGCATGTCTTCTTCGCTCAGCGCCAGTTGCGCAGCCTGGCGCACCTTCAGATCGGCCATGAGTCCCTTCTTGGTGTTCATGACCAGACGCGGCCAGCCGAAGGGCTGGAGTATCACCGGCAGCGACTTGCCCGCCTTGAGCTGCGCCAGGGATTCGACCGCCAGCGAGTCGACGTAGTCGTACTGACCGGCGATGGCGCTTTCCAGACGCGTGTTGGCGTTGCTCATCGGCACGAAGCGGATCTCGTCCAGATATTGCTTGCGCGCGCCGCCGTAGCCGTCGGGCTCGCCCGCGCGCGATTTGTAGGCCGCGAAGCGCACCAGTTGGATGTATTGGTCGGGTACGCGGGCCTTGAGCTGGTAGGGACCGGTGCCGATGAACTCGTTCAGCGTGGCCGCCAGTTTCTTGGCCGGCATGATCACGGCGGCGCTGTTGTTCATGGCCAGCAGCGCGGTCAGCGGCGCATAGGGCTGGTTGAGCGTGATGCGGATGCCGTCCGCGCCCGTGGCCTCGATATTGGCAATGACGGCGGCCGCCTGCTTGCCGCGCGAGGCCACGCCGGTCCAGCGCTTGAGCGAGGCCACGACATCGGCCGAGCTCATGGCTGAGCCGTCATGGAAGGTGACGCCCTGGCGCAGCGCGATGTCGGAGGTCTTGCCGTCGGCGCTGATCTGCGGCAGCGACTCGGCCAGCAGCGGGGTGACGTTCCACTTGGCGTCGAAGGTGTAGAGCGTTTCGAAAATATGCTGGGTCAGGATGCCGACCAGGTCGGCCGTGCTGATCATCGGATCCAGCGTGGGCGGCTCGCCGATGGTGGCCACCGTAATGGTGCCGCCCTTGACGGGTGTGGCGCCGAACACGGTCGTGGGCAGGCCGACCGCGCCCAGGGTGCCGCCCATGGCCATGGCGATCAGGCTGCGGCGGCGCGTCATCGAGAAGTTCATGAGTCAGGCTCCAAAAAAAAGTGGGGGTTGTCCCGAGGAGGGATCAAAAGCGTCGAAAGAAAACGTCGAAAGCAAGGACTGGCAATGCAGGCCTAGAAATACGTCTCGGCCACGCCGGTCACGTCGTAGCGCTCGTCGAGCAGCAGCACCTGGCGCCACTTGTCGAAGGTCAGGCAAGGGTGGCAGACATCGAAGGAAATCATGTCGCCGACTTCCAGATCGTCGCCCGGGGCGATCTGCATGAAGGCGTGCTGATCCATCATGGCCGTGATCTGCCAGTTCGGCGCCGCCTTGCCGGGCTTGCCGCCCGCGTCGCGGCTGGGGCGGTAGTGCATGTCCGGCACGGGCATGCCGGCATCGAAGGCGGCGTCGCGTTTGCCCAGCGCGACGATGGCGCGGCCGGGCTCGGGTATCGATTGCACATAGGCCCAGATCTGCAGCGCAGGTTGCAGGGACGAGGCCATCTTGCGCGCCACCGGGTTGTTCTGCGCGATGCGCTCGGCCGCGCTGCGGTAGGCGCCGACGTCGTGCGTCACGTAGCAGCCCGGACGCAGCACGACGTCCAGCGGCTGGCCGATGTCCACGCCGGCGAATTCCTCGGCCACCACGTCGTACCAGGCCGAACCCGCACCGGTGAGTATGGACGGCGCATTCGAGCGCAGGCGGCCGGCTTGAGCCAATTGGCGCAGCGTGGCGACGGCGCGGCGCAGAAAGGCGCGGATCTCGTCTTCTTCCTTGAGCACGCCTTCATAGATTTCGACGCCGGCCAGGGCGAGCGATTGGGGCCAGCGGGCCAATTCGTCCAGCACGGACGCGAGCGCGGCGTCGTCGCGCACGCCGGTGCGCCCGCCCTGCGGGCCCAATTCGATCAGCACCGGAAGCACCTGGCCTCGCGCGGCGAAGAACTCGCCCAGCTGGCGCGCGCCGGCCACCGAATCGACCAGGCAGCAGAAGTCGAAATCCGGATCGCGCAGCAGATCGGCAATCATCGCCATATTGGCTTTGCCCACCAGCTGGTTGGCCATGAGCACGCGGCGCACGCCGTGCAGATAGGCCGCCTTGGTCTGCGGCGCCGTGGCCAGGGTGATGCCCCAGGCGCCGTGTTCCAGCTGCATATGAAAGAGCCGGGGGCTCATGGTGGTCTTGCCGTGCGGCGCCAGCTTGACCTGGTAGGCAGTCAGGAACTGCCGCATCCATTCCAGGTTGTGCTGCACGCGGTCTTCGTACAGCACGGCGACGGGCAGGCTCACGTCTTCGGCCAGCAGGTTCCAGCCCAGGCCGGCCGCCTGGTCGCTGGCCCGGCCGGCGGGAAACACGCCCAGGCCCTTGCCGGCCGGGTCGAGCAGAGGGGACGGAATCGAGATATCAGCCATGATGTTTTGAAATTTTTTACAAGAAATGCGAATTTTTGATATCTTCGTGAAATAAATTTTCAAGGAAAACTGGGATTTTCCCTAGGCCCGCTTCCCGCCGGGAGTCACCTCGTCTCGCCCGGGAACCGGAGGCGGCGCCATGCTCTAATTCGCTCATGAGCAGTCCCGACCTCTTCGCCGACGACCCCGCGCATCGCCCTTATGTGCCCCTGGCCGAGCGGCTGCGCCCGCGCACCCTGGCCGACGTGGTGGGGCAGTCGCATCTGCTCGGACCCGACAAGCCCCTGCGGGTGGCTTTCGCCTCGGGTCGGCCGCATTCCATGATCTTCTGGGGGCCGCCGGGCGTAGGCAAAACCACGCTGGCGCGCCTGATGGCCGATGGCTTCGACGCGCAATTCATCGCCATCTCGGCCGTATTGGGCGGCGTCAAGGACATCCGCGACGCGGTCACCACGGCGCAGATCGCGCAAGGCCAGGGCCGCCGCACCATTCTCTTCGTCGACGAGGTGCACCGCTTCAACAAGGCCCAGCAAGACGCCTTCCTGCCCTATGTCGAAAGCGGCCTGTTCACCTTCATCGGCGCCACCACCGAGAACCCCTCGTTCGAGGTCAACTCCGCGCTGCTGTCGCGCGCCCGCGTCTACGTGCTGCAGGCGCTCACGGCTCAGGAACTCGCGCTCCTCATCGACCGCGCGGTGGCCGCCATGAACGAAGGCCGCGGCGGGGAGGGAGAGCCGCCGCTCGTGCAGTTCACTGAAGACGCCCGCGAGCAACTGGCCGCCTGGGCCGACGGCGATGCCCGCCGCCTCATCAGCGCCGTCGAAGTCGTGGCCGAATCGGCATTGACCGCCGGCCACGACATCGTCGACGCCGCCTGGCTGGAAAACGCCCTGTCGCAAAACCTGCGCCGCTTCGACAGAGGCGGCGAGGCCTTCTACGATCAGATCAGCGCGCTGCATAAATCCGTGCGCGGCTCCGATCCGGACGCCGCGTTGTATTGGTTCTGCCGCATGATGGATGGCGGCGCGGACGGGCTCTATCTGGCCCGCCGCATCGTGCGCATGGCCTGGGAAGACATCGGCCTTGCCGACCCGCGCGCCATGCAGATCGTCAACGATGCCGCGGCCACCTACGAGCGCCTGGGCTCGCCCGAGGGCGAACTGGCCCTGGGCCAGGCCGTCATCTACCTGGCCTGCGCCGCCAAATCCAACGCCGGCTACAACGCCTACAACGCCGCCAAGAAGTACGCCGCCGAGCACGGCAGCGCGCCCGTGCCCCTGCACCTGCGCAACGCGCCCACCAAACTCATGAAAGAACTGGGCTACGGCCAGGCCTACCGCTACGCCCACGACGAGCCGCACGGTTACGCCGCCGGCGAGCAATACTTTCCCGACGGCCTGGAAACCACCTTCTACCGCCCGACCGACCGCGGCCTGGAGGCTAAAATCCAGCAGAAACTCGAATTCCTGAATGACCTGGACCGCCAGTACAAGAAAAAGTCCTGATTTTCGTTCTTGAACCGTCATCGACAGAACTGCGGAATTCCGATGCTCGCCCGGTGGGCTGGGCGTCGGGTTTGTCCCGGGGGCTGGGGGGGCCAAACCCACAATCCGGTGTTTTTTTAACACGCAAGGGGGGACGCCGGGTGTCAACGGGACGGGGGGGGAAACCCAAACCCAGCCC
>NZ_JBQCER010000082.1:0-75104 GCF_051960075.1 Bordetella sp. | reverse complement strand
GCTCCAGCTCATCGTGATCGAGTGGGGTAAGCGCCACCTGGGCTATCGCCTCGATCAGGCCTCCATTCTCATGGGAGTGGCCGCAGCCGGAACCATCGTGGGCGCCATCCTGGCCGGGCGCATCCCCTTGTCCCGCACGCTGTGCGTGCTGCCCGTCGGCGCGCTGATGGGGCTTGTGGTGCTGTTCATGCCCCTGGCCTACTCGACCTGGAGCGTCTATACGCTGCTGCTGGTGGTGGGCGGTCTGGCCGGCTTTTTCGTGGTGCCCATGAACGCGCTGCTACAGCATCGCGGCCACGTGCTGCTTTCGGCCGGGCATTCGATCGCCGTGCAGAACTTCAACGAGCAGATCAACATTCTGGTCATGGTGGCCGTCTACACGCTGCTGCTGTGGCTCAAGCTGCCGATCAACCTGATCATCGTTCTATTCGGGCTGATCGTCTTCGTGCTGATGCTGATCTTCATGGCCTGGAGCCGGCGCAACATGAAGGCGTGTCCCGAACTGGAACGTGAAATCGGAATGGCGGGGCACGGCCAGGCTTTGGATAGGAACGACTGATTGCGCCGCGGTCACGCAGTACTTACGAACGCTGCCCGAGTCACCGGACCGCTGAGATTGCGTGGCCCTCTCCGTTCGGGCGCTTGAGCGTCGAGATTGATTTGCGCAATCGCGTTTTTTGGCTCAACAACGCCTGATGCTGCGATCAAAGCTTTGCGGCCAGCCTCAGATCTTGCCAGCTGCGCGCCTTTTCCGACGGACTGCGCAGCAGATAGGCGGGGTGATAGCTCACCACCACGGGAATGTCGCGGCCGCCGGCACGCACGGTATGAATGCGGCCGCGCAGGCTGCCGATGGTGGCGTCGGTGTCGAGCAAGGTCTGGGCGGCGAAGCGGCCCAGCACCAGGATGCGTTCGGGCTTGAGCAACTCGATCTGCCGCATCAGATAGGGGCTGCACGCGGCGATCTCTTCCGGCGTGGGATTGCGATTGCCGGGCGGGCGGCACTTGATCACATTGGCGATGAACACGTCGTTCTGGCGGTTCATGCCCACGGCCGCGAGCATCGCGTCGAGCAGTTGTCCCGAGCGACCCACGAAAGGCAGGCCCTGGCGATCTTCCTGTTCGCCCGGGGCTTCGCCCACCACCATCCAACGCGGCGCGGACGCCCCCATGCCGACGACGGCTTTGCGGCGGCTGCGGCACAAGCCACAGGCCTCGCAGCCGGACACCATCTCCCGCAGGGTTTCCAGGTCGGCCTGAGCCACGCGCGCGGCCCGGTCCGGGTCGACCTCGGGCGCCGGCGCGGTGGAGGCCGCTAATGCAGGGGGCGCGGACCGCACAGGCGCCGGTCTGGGCATGCGGATCTCCGGGCTGGGCGCGGCAGCGCCTGCCGGCCGGGCAACGACGGGCGAAGCTTCAGTCTGCCTTTCTGCCTTCGTATCGGCCCGCACCGGCGCGGGCGGCCCGGGAGGGGCGACCGGTTCGTCCTGCCTCAGCCAGGTCTTTTCGATGCCGATCTCGCGCAGCCACAGGCGCTGCAGCGGATTGACGCGCGGCGTCGCCCCGGCGGCCATCATGCGCTCCCACCCGTCGGCACAGCATGGTCATGCGTCGCGGCGTCGCCCCGCGCCGACGCCACGACGTCACGTCGCAGCACCAATGCATTTTCACGTCCTTTAGCGGCGGGGTAATACCCCTTGCGCATACCGATCTGCTGAAACCCCAGCCGTTCGTAGAAGCGGCGCGCGCGCTCATTCGACGGCCGTACTTCCAGCACGATGCCTTCCGCGCCGACCTCGAGGGTCTGCGCCTGACACCACTCGACCAGACGACGGCCAAGCCCATGCCGCTGAAGGTCACCGGCCACGGCGATCACCAGCAGATGCGTCACGTCGGGCGCCGCCATCAGCACGCAAAAACCCGCCAGCCTGGAGCCGTGCCGCAGCACACAGGCCGGGTAGCCCGACTTCAGCGCATCTTCGAAATTGCCTCGCGTCCAGGGAAAGGCCTGGACCTGGGCTTCCAAGTCCGTCACCTCGTCCAGATCGTCCTGAGTCATCATCTGCAGGACAGGTTCATTTGCCGGCAGCGCGCGGGTCGCGCGCGGATTGCCGCCGAGCCCGCCCACACGCTCGGCCGTGGTGAAAGCGACTTTGTCGCGCACGTACAGCGGCGCGGCTTCTTCGGGAGGCAGCGCCTCGCCGCGCAGCCAGCTCTGGCGGGCCAGATGCGCCACCGTGGCGGCGCGCGGCCGCCCCAGCGGTGCGCACTGCAGCCCTGCCGCGGGCATGGCTGCGGGGTAGGCCTGCCAGGCATCGCCGGCCAGGCACAGCGACAGGTCTCGGCCAGCCTCCTGCGACCAGACGGGAAGCCGATGCAAGGCCCAGGGCAGGACCTCCTCGGCCGCAATCAGCATCGGAGCCTGCAGGACCCGCCAGGCCGGCGTTTCTCCTGCGGCGGATTTCTGCGGAGGCTCCGATACGTACACTGCCAGGTAGACCTCCGTCATACGGGCGTCCAGCGCCACCAGGATCGCGTCATCCGGCCCGGCCTGAACGTCCTCGGCCACGGCCAGATGGGACACGACCGGCAGCACGGGCACACCCAGCCCGAGCGCCACGCCCTGGGCCACCCCGCAGGCCACTCTCAGACCGGTAAAGCCTCCCGGCCCCTGGCCGAAAGCCACGGCGTGCAGATCGGCCGGCGCCAGGCCGGCGCTCGCCAGCAGTTCGTCCGCCATGGGCAGCAGGCGTTCAGCGTGCTCCTGTGTGCCCTCGTGCTCGAGCTGGACGACCCGCGGCGAACCGTCGCCGGCGTCGCGAAGCAGTGCCACGCCGCAGCGAGAAGAAGAGGTTTCGAAAGCCAGCAGGTTGAGCTTCATGGGAAAGAATTGTACGTAATCGGCGCTCGGCAAGACGGGTGGCAAACGGGATTTCGAAATCTCCATGGGGGGTTTCCAGGATTCAGTGCAATATGTAATATATTGTTATAAACACACACTAATCCGGCTCCGCACCGCTGTTACATTTACCGCCATGAATACTCCAGCCACCACCCCCATCCGCAAAATCCTCATCGTTGACGACGATCCCAGATTGCGCGACCTGCTGCGGCGCTATCTGTCGGAACAGGGTTTCAACGTATTCGTCGCCGAAGACGCCAAGGAAATGGGCAAGCTCTGGCAGCGCGAACACTTCGATCTGCTCGTGCTCGACTTGATGCTGCCCGGCGAAGACGGCCTGTCCATCTGCCGCCGGCTGCGCGGCGGACACGACAACACGCCCATCATCATGCTCACGGCCAAGGCCGAAGAGATAGACCGCATCGTCGGCCTCGAAATGGGCGCCGACGACTATCTGTCCAAGCCTTTCAATCCGCGTGAGCTGCTGGCCCGCATCAATGCCATCCTGCGCCGCCGCGGCACGGAAGAGCACCCCGGCGCCCCCAGCCAGGAAAACGAGTCCATCGCCTTCGGGCCTTACTTGCTCAACCTGTCCACCCGCACGCTCACCAAAGACAACGAGCCGGTACCCATCACCACCGGCGAGTTCTCGGTGCTCAAGGTCTTCGCCCGGCATCCCAAGATCCCGCTCTCGCGCGACAAGCTCATGGAGCTGGCACGCGGTCGCGAATACGAAGCCTTCGACCGCAGCCTGGACGTGCAGATCTCGCGCCTGCGCAAATTGATCGAACCCAATCCCTCCAAGCCGGTCTTCATCCAGACGGTCTGGGGCCTGGGATACGTCTTCGTTCCGGATGGCGGCAACTGAACCTCCCGATCAGGCCGGGCAGGAAGCCGATTCCTCCACCCATCGCCTCAAGCGGCTGACCCGCATCCTGGCCTCACGTGTGAGGCTGGGGCTGTTCGGCCGCACCTTTCTGCTGCTCGCGGTTCTCATGCTGGTCAGCCTCGGAGCCTGGCTGCAGGTGTTCTTCAGCATGGAAATGGGACCGCGCACCAACCAGATGGCGCAGCGTGTCATCACGGCCGTCAACATCACCCGCACGGCGTTGGTCTATGCGCATACCGACGAACGCAGCAAGCTTCTGCTGGATCTGGCCACCAACGAAGGCATTCAGGTCTATCCGCGCGAGGTCACCGACTTCACCGAACCCCTACCCAACGACGACTACTGGCAGCGCGTAGCGCAGCAGATCCGCATGCGGTTCGGCCCCGACACGCAGATCGCCTGGGGCGTGAACCAGGTGCCCGGCTTCTGGGTGAGTTTCCAGATCAACCAGAACCTGTACTGGCTGGTGTTCGAGCGCGAGCAGATAGGCCTGACCGGCGGCATCGAATGGCTGGGATGGGGCGCCACGGCGCTCCTGCTGTCCCTGGTCGGCTCGGCCATCAGCGTGGGCTTCGTCAACCGGCCGCTATCGCGGCTGGCGCGAGCCGCCCAAGTGCTGTCGCGCGGCGAAACGCCTGCCCCCCTGCCCGAACAAGGGCCTCTGGAAATCCGCAATCTCAACACGGCCTTCAATCGCATGGCCAGGGATTTGCGGCAAACCGATACCGACCGCGAATTGATGCTGGCCGGCATTTCGCACGATCTGCGCACGCCGCTGGCGCGCATGCGCCTGGAAATCGAAATGAGCGAGGTCACCGAAGACGCGCGGCAAGCCATCGACAACGACCTGCGCCAGATCGACCACAGCATCGGCCAGCTCATGGAGTATGCGCGTCCGGCAGGCACACTGCCGCAGACGGCCACCGACATCTCCGCGGTTCTGAGCGATCTTTTCGAGCGAGAACGCGCTCATACCGCCTCGCTTGGCGGCGAACTCAACGCCCGCATCGAACCGAATCTGCGCGCCCGCATCACGGCGCTCGACCTGAAGCGCATCGTCGGCAATCTGATCGAAAACGCGCGCCGCTACGGCCGCTCGTCCGACGGGCAGGCGCACCTGGTCATGACCGTGCAATCCGAAGGCAATACACTGGCGATCGAAGTTTCGGACCGAGGCCCCGGCATCGCCCCCGAAGAGGTCGAACGCCTGCTGCGCCCCTTCTCGCGCGGCGAAGCCGCGCGCACCGGCGTCAGCGGCTCGGGGCTGGGACTGGCCATTGTCGAGCGCCTGCTCAAGCACGCGGGCGGTTCGCTGCGCATGCTGCCGCGCAGCGGGGGCGGCCTGACCGCGCGCATTGAGCTGCCCAGGGCAAAATCCAAAAGCTACCAACCGGACGCCGATACCGCGTAGGACTATCAAGGAGATCGTATGAAAACCGTTGGCGACAGGCTCGAATCGTTCAAAGTCACGGGCGTCAAACCCGGCTTCAATCATCACGAGGAAAACGGCATTTCGGCTTTCGAGGACATCACCGAAAGCTCTTTCCCGGGCAAATGGAAGGTCATCTACTTCTATCCGAAGGACTTCACCTTCGTCTGCCCGACCGAGATCGCGGGCTTCGACAGGCTGGCCGAGGAATTCGCCGAACGCGAAGCCATTCTTATGGGCGGTTCGGTCGACAACGAATTCGTCAAGCTGGCCTGGCGCCGCGAGCACCCCGACCTCGACAAGCTGGGCCATTATCAGTTCGGCGATACCGGCGGCTCGCTGATCGACCAGTTGGGCATCCGCGAAAAAGACAGCGGCGTGGCCCTGCGCGCCACGTTCATCTTCGACCCCGACAACATCATCCAGCACGTGTCGGTCAACAATCTGGATGTTGGCCGCAACCCCGAGGAAGTCCTGCGCATACTCGACGGCCTGCAGACCGGCGGCCTGTGCGCCTGCAACCGCAAGGTGGGCGGCGATACGCTGTAGCCTCGGCCAGTCGCGTTGCCGTTAAACCGCCGTCCGTCGAAGAGCCCGGTTTACGCAGCCTGAGCGCTGCGCTCGAAGGTGAGCTCGCATCCGCCTCGCTACGCTTCGGCTCCGGATGCTTCGTCTGACTGACGATCAGGGCCCGCCCACGGCTTCCGCAGGCGGGATGCGGCCCAGCAGCGCCACCGCCGTCACGGCGATCCCTTCCTTGCGTCCCAGATAGCCCAGGCCTTCGTTGGTCTTGGCCTTGATGTTGACCGCATCGGATTCAAGCTGCAAGTCGGCCGCGATATTGGCCGCCATGGCCTGCGCGTGCGGGCCTATCTTGGGCGCCTGTGCGTGCACCGTGGCGTCCACATTGACCACAAACCACCCCGCCTGGCGCACCCTGGCCATGGCTGCGCGCAGCAGCATTCGGCTGTCGGCGCCCCGGTACTGCGGATCGGTGTCGGGAAAATGCCGGCCTATGTCGCCCAGGCCCGCCGCGCCCAAAAGCGCGTCGGTCACGGCATGCAGCAACGCGTCGGCGTCGGAATGGCCCAGCAGCCCATGCGTATGCGGAATCGTCACGCCGCCCAGAATGAGCGCACGGCCCTCCACCAGCGCATGCACATCGAAGCCCTGGCCCACGCGAAAAGGAACATTCATAGCCATTTTTCCATCAGATCGAAATCGTCGGGCCAGGTTATCTTGAAATTGCGCGCATGACCTCGCACCAGTCGGGGCATGCGGCCGACAGCCTCCATCGCCGACGCCTCGTCGGTAACGGCTGCGCCGCTCGCCGACGCAGCCGCCAAGGCGTCGCGCAGCATACCGGCACGGAACATTTGCGGCGTCTGCGCCAGCCAGAGGCCGTCGCGATCGACGGTGCGAACCACGGCTTCGCGGCCGTCCGCTTCAACCGCAGACTGCTTTACCGTGTCGGGCACGGGCAGGGCCAGCAAGCCGCCGACGGGGTCCTGCAGACAAGTGTCGATCAAACGCGCCAGCGCCTGTGCCGGCAGACCAGGGCGCGCCGCGTCGTGCACCAGCACCCAATCCGAGTCCGCCGCCTTGCAGTCGGCCAGGGCCCGTGCCACGGTGTCGGCTCGTGTCGGTCCGCCGCACGCCCGCCATACCGTGCGCGGCAGACCGCGCAACGCTTCATCCACCCAGCCGTCTCCCTCGGAAACGGCCACGCGCACCTGGACAACACGCGGATCGGCCAGTAGGGCCTGCACCGCCAGGCGCAGCATGGGCTGGCCCTTGAGCGGGCGATATTGCTTGGGCAAGTCGCCGCCGGCGCGGGCGCCTATGCCAGCCGCGGGAACAAGAGCGATCAGGGAAGCAGTCATATGTGAGGGCCATTTTATAATCACAGACCTAATGGCTGATTCCTCTCCCTACACTGCCCCCGTCGCGCCGCTGCCCGCCGACGGCACCGTCGCCGACACGCTCGCCGCCCTGAAGCCCGGTACCCGCTATGCCAGGCCGCGCCCACCCGGCTCGGCCGACGGCTGGATGCTCGCCACCCTGGCGCAAAAAGCAGGACGCCCCCTGGTCGTCTTCACCGCAGATCCGTTGGAAGCACAGCGCCTGGCAGAGGAAATCCCGCTCTACGCGCCGGGCCTGCGCGTGCGCCAGCTGCCCGACTGGGAAACCCTGCCCTACGACGTCTTCTCGCCGCACCAGGACCTGATTTCCGAACGCCTGCGCACGCTCAATGCCTTGACCAGGCACGAGGTCGATCTGTTGACCGTGCCGGTGACCACGGCGCTGTACCGCCTGGCGCCGCCCTCGTTCCTGGCGGCTTACACGTTTTCGTTCCGCCAGAAGGACAAACTCGACGAAGGCGCACTGCGCGCGCAACTGGTGCTGGCCAACTACACTCATGTCACGCAGGTCACCGCGCCCGGCGAGTTCTGTCTGCGTGGCGGGCTGATCGACCTCTTCCCCATGGGTTCGGCCGTACCCTACCGGCTCGACCTGTTCGACGACGAAATCGAATCCATCCGCGCTTTCGACGTCGACACGCAGCGCAGCCTCTATCCGGTACGCGAAGTGCAGTTGCTGCCCGGCCGCGAATTTCCCATGGACGAAGCGGCGCGCAATCATTTCCGCGCGCGCTTTCGCGAAGTGTTCGAAGGCGACCCCTCGCGCGCCGTACCCTATCGCGACATCGGCAACGGCATCGCATTCGCTGGCGTCGAGTACTACTTGCCGCTCTTTTTTGAACAGACGGCCACGCTCTTCGACTATCTCGCGCCGGACACCATTGTCGTCACCCTGGGCGATATCGACAGCGCCATGCAGCGCTTCGCGCAGGACACGGCCAGCCGCCATCAATTCCTCAAGAGCGACCGCGAACGACCCGTGCTGGCCCCGCCAGCGCTCTTTCTCGACCAAGAAGGCCTGTTCGAGCGCCTGCGCGTCTTTCCACGCCTGGCGATCGCCGACGAGCGCAATCATCCCGAAGCCGCCGCCGGGATGCCCGAGGGAGAGCGGCCCCCCTCGCGGGCTGGCAAGCACGACGTGCGCAGCGAGGGAGCCATATTCGCCAGTGCGCCGGATGTCGCCGTCTCGCGCCGCGCCGAGGATCCCGTCGCCAAGCTGCGCGCCCTGCTCGGCAAGCCCGGCCGTGTACTGCTATGCGCCGATTCGGCCGGTCGGCGCGAAACCCTGGCCCAGATGCTGGCCGAGCAAGACCTGGCGCCGGGCGTGCAGACCGATACCATCCAGGCATTTCTGGCTACCGACGCGCATTTCGGCCTGACCGTTGCTCCCTTGGCCGGCGGCTTTGCCGTCCCCGCGGGCGATCTGGTCTTTCTCACCGAGAACGACCTTTATCCCGGTCATACGGCCGCCCATCGCGGCAAGCGCTCTCAAGAACGCACCAGCAACGTCGAAGCCATGGTGCGCGACCTGGCCGAGCTGCGCGAGGGCGACCCGGTAGTGCACGCCCAGCACGGCATCGGCCGCTACCACGGCCTGGTCAACATGGACATGGGCGAAGGCGAGATGGAGTTCCTGCATCTCGAATACGCCAGCGGCAGCACGCTCTACGTGCCTGTTTCGCAGTTGCACGTCATTGCCCGCTACAGCGGTGCCGATCCGGACGCCGCGCCGCTGCACCAGCTGGGCTCGGGGCAATGGGACAAGGCGCGCCGCAAGGCGGCCAGGCAAGTGCGCGATACGGCGGCCGAACTGCTGGCCCTGTACGCCCAGCGCGCCGCGCGCGAGGGCTACGCCTTCAAGCTGCCGCTCACCGACTACGAGGCCTTTGCCGAGGGTTTCGGCTTCGAGGAGACGCCCGACCAGGCCGCGGCCATCCAGGCAGTCATCGCCGACATGATCTCGGGCAGACCCATGGACCGCCTAGTATGCGGCGACGTGGGCTTCGGCAAGACCGAGGTGGCGCTGCGCGCTGCATTCCTGGCGGTGGCCAACGGCAAGCAGGTCGCCCTGCTCTGCCCCACCACGCTGCTGGCCGAGCAGCATGCGCAGACCTTCGCCGACCGCTTTGCCGACTGGCCCGTGCGCGTGGTGGAGCTGTCGCGCTTTCGCTCGGCGAAGGAAGTCGCGGCCGCCGTCGAAGGCATCAACGACGGCCGCGTGGACATCGTCATCGGCACGCACAAGATCCTCTCCAAAGACGTCAAGTTCAAGCGCCTGGGCCTGGTCATCATCGACGAGGAGCACCGTTTCGGCGTGCGTCAGAAAGAGGCGCTCAAGTCCCTGCGCGCCGAGGTCGATGTGCTCACCCTCACCGCCACGCCCATCCCGCGTACGCTGGGCATGTCTCTCGAGGGCATACGCGATTTCTCCGTCATTGCCACGGCGCCGCAAAAGCGCCTGGCCATCAAGACCTTCGTACGCCGCGAAGACGGCAGCACCGTGCGCGAAGCCCTGCTGCGCGAACTCAAGCGCGGCGGCCAGGCGTATTTCCTGCACAACGAGGTCGAGACCATCCACAACCGCCGCGCGCGTCTGCAAGAACTGGTCCCCGAAGCCCGCATCGGCGTGGCGCACGGCCAAATGCCCGAGCGCGAACTCGAACAGGTGATGAAAGATTTCTACCAGCAGCGCTTCAACGTGCTGCTGTGCACTACCATCATCGAGACCGGCATCGACGTGCCCTCGGCCAACACCATCGTGATCCACCGCGCCGATCGTTTCGGCCTGGCCCAGCTGCACCAGCTGCGCGGCCGCGTGGGCCGCTCGCACCATCAGGCCTATGCCTACCTGCTCACGCCGGGCGATGACGCCATCACCAGCAACGCAAAAAAACGCCTGGAAGCCATCCAGGCCATGGAAGAGCTGGGGGCGGGCTTTTACCTGGCCATGCACGACCTGGAAATCCGCGGTACCGGCGAGATCCTGGGCGACTCGCAATCGGGCAACATCCAGGAAGTGAGCTTCTCCATGTACAACGAGATGCTCAACGAAGCCGTGCGCGCGCTGAAGGCCGGCGAAGAGCCCGACCTGGACGCGCCGTTCAATCTGGCCTGCGAAGTCAACTTGCATGCCCCCGCGCTGCTGCCTTCGGACTATTGCGCCGACGTGCACGGCCGCCTGGCCATCTACAAGCGCCTGTCGCACGCGCAAGACGAGGACGACCTCATCGCCATTCAGGAAGAGCTCATCGACCGTTTCGGCAAACTTCCCGAATCCGCTCAAACGCTGCTGGCCACTCACCGAATCCGTCTGTGGGCCGTGCCGCTGGGCATCACCAAGATCGACGCGAGCGAAACGCAGGCCGTGCTGCAATTCGGCCCCAAAACCACCGTCGATCCGCTCCGCATGATCGAACTGGTACAAAAGCAAAAGCACATCCGCTTCTCCGGACAGGACAAGCTGCGTGTGGAGTTCACCGCCCAGCAAGTCAGCCAGCGCGTGGACGCCATCAAGGGGCTGCTGAGGGCACTGCGTTAACCTGCAACGCCGACCCGGCGCGCCTGGACGGACGGTAAAGAACTTGTTTTTTGCAGACCTCATGCACACCGATAGCAAGCAAGAACCATGACCACCACCATCAATCTAGTCATCCAATCCCCCGCGCTTACCGACAGCCACGCCGAACACCTGGCTGCGCTCTCCAGCGCCGAAGGCATCGTCCGCCTCAGCCAGACCGCCATGCGCCTGCTCGACGTCGACACCGACGCGCAAACCCGGCAGGAAACTCAAGCCTGGGCCGATGCCCATCGCGTCGACGCCGCCTTCGTTCCCGCCGCACGCAGGCTCTCCGACTGTCGGGTGCTGGCCATGGACATGGACTCGACTCTCATCAATATCGAGTGCATCGACGAAATCGCCGCCTACGCCGGTCGCGGCGAACAAGTGGCGGCCATCACCGAGGCCTCCATGCGCGGCGAAATAGCCGACTTTGCCGACAGTCTCAGGCGGCGCACCGCGCTGCTCGCCGGCGTGCAGGCCAACGTGCTCGAGCGCATCTATCACGACAAGCTGCGCCTGAATCCGGGCGCCGAACGCCTGCTCGCCTCGGCGCACGCCGCCGGCATCAAGACCCTTCTGGTTTCGGGCGGCTTCACTTACTTCACCAATCGCCTGCGCGAGCGGCTGAATCTCACCGCCGCCCACGCCAATACCCTGGAAATCGACGACGACGGAAAACTGACCGGCAAGGTGCTGGGCGACATTCTCGATGCCGAGGCCAAGGCCGCCTATCTGCGCGACTTCGCCATTGAACACGGCGCCACGCAGGCCGATCAGATCATCGCGATGGGAGACGGCGCCAACGACCTGAAGATGCTCGCCCTGGCCGGCTTTGCCGTGGCCTACCACGCCAAGCCCCTGGTCCGGCGGCAGGCACCCTACGCGCTGAGCCACTGCGGGTTGGATGCCGTGTTGAACTGGTTCGAGGCTTAAGCTTTCCGCGCACCGCCGCCAAGCGCGTTCAACCACGCTTCGACCCGATCCAGATCCTGTACCGTGTCCACATCTCGGTGGATACCCGCATCATCGACCTCCAGATCCAGCGCAAGACCAGCCCGCCGGCATTCCCGCACGATATGCGCCGCTCCCGCATCGCCGGACAATGCGGCCAGCGCATCGAAGCATTCCGCCGCGAACCCCACCGGATGCCCCCGGGTTCCGCAATCGTGCGGAACCACGACGCGATGCGAAGCCAGACCTGCCGCTACCAGGGCCAGCGTATCGGGCCGCACCAAAGGCAGGTCTGCAGGCAGTATCAGCCAGCCCGGCGCGCCCGCTGTCGCGCGTATGCCTTTCGCAATCGAATCTCCCATGCCTCGCGTATCGTCGGCAGGCCGCACGACATGCCAAGGCAGTCCGCTCGCCCGAGTCGCGCGCAACACATATTCCAGCACGGGCACGCCGCCCAGCAGCGCATCCAGCTTAGGAGTCTTGCCTCCTGACGACAGAAAGCGTTCGCCCCGCCCCGCCGCGAGGATCACGACAACCGGCTTCTGCATCAGGCAATCCTCTTGTTTCGTTATGCCGAAAAACGCCGGTTCATGCGCGGCGCCGTCTCGTGCGCGCCACTCCTGTCACGATCGCCGCGACGCGCGTCGATACAGATACCGGTACACAAACCCCGGATAGGCCATCACCAGATAAAGACAGAGGGTAATGGCATAGAACTGCCACCCTTGCGAAAAGCGGTTGCCCAGGGAACTTTCGAACGCGAATCCGACCGCGCCTACGATCAGATAAGACGCCAGCACCTCGATCAGCCGCAGCCAGAAAGGCTTTGCGTCCGCCCTGCCGCGCCGTCGGTACGGCAGCATGGCAAACACCTTTTCGCTTAGAAAAGGCAGGTTGGCGCTAAGCAGTGCCAACGCGATAAGCAACCAGACTGCCACAGACTGCGTCACAGGCATGCACCCCAAATACAAATGGCCATTCGCATGGAATGGCCATTTCATTTTGCATCAATCTACCCAGCGCCGCGCCGAGGATCCCGCTGGAATCCGAAGCTCGGGTGGCCTGCCGCAGGGTGCGGAAGCGACGAACATCGGATTGCCGCAGCGCAGCCTCGGCGGCTGAAGAACCCGGGTTTAAAAGATCAATCGATCAATGCAACAAAGAAACCTGAATAGCCTGCATGCAAGCCGCCATCAATCCGCCAGGCAGAACCCCCAGCAGAATGATCAGCAAGCCATTGAGCGACATCACCCCGCGCACGCCGCAAGGTACGGGCGACACTGCGCCCGCGTCTTCGGCCGGTTCGTCGAAATACATGACCTTGACCACGCGCAGGTAGTAGAAAGCGCCGATCAGCGAGAAGATCACCGCGATGACGGCCAGAGTCACCTGCCCCTGCTGCACCAGCGCCTGCAGCACGACCAGCTTGGCATAGAAACCCACCAGCGGCGGAATGCCGGCCAGCGAGAACATCAGCAGCAGCAGGATCGCGGCGCGCCACGGGCTGCGACGGTTCAGACCCTTCAGATCTTCGATCTCTTCGCACTCGAAGCCCTGGCGCGAGAGTACCAGCACCATGCCGAATGTGCCCAACGTCGTCAGCACGTAGACGATCATGTAGAACAGCGAAGCGCCGTAGCCGCCCGCCGATGCACCTACCACGCCGGCCGACAAGCCCAGCAGCACGAAGCCCATGTGCGAAATGGTCGAGTAAGCCAGCATGCGCTTGAAATTGCTCTGAACGATGGCCGTCAGGTTGCCGATGGCCAGCGACAGCACCGCCAGAATCATCAACATGGGCTGCCAGTCGACCGCCAGACCGTGCAAGCCTTCAACCAGCAGCCGCAGCGTGATGGCGAAGGCGGCCAGCTTGGGCGCCGCGCCCAGGATCAACGTGACCGCCGTAGGCGAACCCTGGTAGACATCGGGCACCCACATATGGAAGGGCACGGCACCCAGCTTGAAGGCCAGGCCGGCCACCAGAAACACAATACCGAAGACCAGCGCCATCTGATGCGCCGCATGGCCGGACTGGATGACAGCCGCGATCTCGGCCAGATCAAGATGACCGGTGGCACCGTAGATCATCGACATGCCATACAGCAGGAAGCCCGAGGCCAGCGAGCCCAGCACGAAGTACTTCATGGAAGCCTCGGTGGCCGTCGTGTTGTCGCGCCGCAGGGCGATCAGCGCGTACAGGGGCAAGGACATCAGCTCCAGGCCCAGGTACACCGACAACATGTTGCCGGCCGAGATCATTACCATCTGTCCCAGCAGGGCAAAGAGCGTCAGCACGTAAAGTTCGCCGCTCTTGAGCATGTCGCGCGCCTGGGAGTAGCAGCGGCCGTAGATCAGCGTCACGGCCACCGCCACGTAGGACACCAGCTTGATCAGGTGTGCCAGCGGGTCGGCCACGTACAAGCCGTCGAAGGTTTTGCCATGCGCGCCATGCTTCCACTGAATCAGCGTCACCACGAACAGCACAGCCAGCGCCAGCAGCGTCGCATAGAAGGTGGTCTTGCGCTCGGGATGCTTGCTCAGCACGTCGATGAGCAAGATAGCCAGGCCGAAAATCAGCAGCAGGATCTCGGGCAGCGCCAGGGCGAAGTCGAAATGGGATTGCATCATTGTCCAGTCTTACAGTTTCGAGACCGCCACGTGTTGCAGCAGGGCCTGAACCGACACGTGCATCACGTCGGTAAAGGGCTTGGGATAAATACCCATGAACAGAACGGCGATCGCCAGAACGCCGAGAATGAAGAATTCACGGCAATTGACGTCTTTCATTTCGCGCACATGCTCGTTGGTGATGTCGCCGAAAGCAACGCGCTTGACCATCCAGAGCGAATAGGCCGCCCCCAGGATCAGCGCCGTGGCGGCCATCAGGCCCACCCAGAAGTTGTGCTGGACCGCGCCCATGATGACCATGAACTCGCCCACGAAACCGCTGGTGGCGGGCAGACCGCTGTTGGCCATGGAGAACAGCACGAAGCAGGTGACAAAGCGCGGCATCACGTTGATCACGCCGCCGTAGTCGGCGATGCGGCGCGAATGCACGCGGTCATACATCACGCCGATGCAGAAGAACATGGCGCCCGACACGAAACCGTGCGAGATCATCTGCACGATGGCGCCCTCGGTGCCGGCCGTATTGAAGATGAAAAAGCCCAGGGTGACAAAGCCCATGTGCGCCACGGACGAGTACGCCACCAGCTTCTTCATGTCGTCCTGCACGATCGCCACCAGACCGATGTAGATCACCGCGATCAGCGACAGCGCGATGATCAGCCAGCTCAGGCCATGCGACGCGTCGGGGGTGATGGGCAGCGAAAAGCGCAGGAAGCCGTAGGCGCCCAGCTTGAGCATGATCGCCGCCAGCACGATAGAACCGCCTGTGGGCGCCTCGACGTGGGCGTCCGGCAGCCAGGTGTGCACCGGCCACATCGGCACCTTGACGGCGAAGGCCGCCAGCAGCGCGAAAAAGACCAGGACCTGCGGCGTGTAGGCCAGTTTGGTCTGCTGCCAGGTGAGTATGTCGAACGAACCGCCCGAGGCATGCCACAGGTAGATGAACGCGACCAGCGTCAACAGCGAGCCCATCAGCGTGTACAGGAAGAACTTGAACGCGGCGTACACGCGGTTCGGTCCGCCCCACACGCCCACGATGATGTACATCGGGATCAGCGTGGCTTCGAAGAAGACGTAGAACAGCATGCCGTCCAGCGCGCAGAACACGCCGACCATCAGACCCGAGAGGATCAGGAAGGACGCCATGTACTGGGCGATGCGGCTGGTGATGACTTCCCAGCCAGCCAGGACAACGATGATCGTGATGAACGCGGTCAACAGCACGAACCACAGCGAGATGCCGTCGACACCCAGGTGGTAATTGATGTTGAAGGCCGGAATCCATGAAGCCTTCTCGACGAACTGCATGGCGGCCGTCGAGTTGTCGAAACCCGTGTAAAGCGGGATCGTCACCAGAAAGCTGACGATCGCGCCGACCAGGGACAGCTTGCGCGTGAAGCCAGGCTTGTCGTCTCCGCCCAGCGCCAGCACCAGCAGGCCGAAGACGATCGGGACGAAGATCGCGAGCGTGAGCCAGGGAAAGTGATTGGATGCCATCTCGCTTGCCATCATTGGGGAATCAGCACGAAGAAAGTCACCAGCGCCAGGATGCCGATGAACATCGCGAACGCGTAGTGGTAGATATAGCCGGACTGCAGGCGACGGGAAACCGAAGCCACCCGGCCCACCAGGCGGGCCGAGCCGTTGATCAGGCCGTCGATGGTGGCGCGGTCGCCCCTCTGCCACAGGCCATGGCCCAGGCAGCGCGCGCCGCGCGCGATGATCTGTTCATTGAACCAGTCGACGTAGTACTTGTTGTCGAGCAGCTTGTACACGCCGGACAGGCTGGATTTGATCGCCGCCGGAACCTTCGGGTTGATCAGGTAGCAATACCAGGAGATCACGAAGCCCGCCACCACCAGCCAGAAAGGCAGCGAGGTAAAGGCCTCCAGGCCGAAGTCGACCCAGCCGTGCCAGTCGTGCTGCATCTCGGCCATGGCCGGATGCTGCGGCAGCACGGTGATGACGCCATGGAAGAAATTGCCGAACAGCAGCGGGTCGATCACCAGAGCACCGATCACCACCGAAGGAATCGCCAACAAGACCAGCGGCAATGTCACCACCCAGGGCGACTCGTGCGGCTCATGGCCGTGACCGTGGTCGTCGTGACCATGGCCATGCGCGTCATGGCCGTGACCGTGATCGTGGCCATGCGCCGGATAGCGCGGCTTGCCGTGGAACACCAGGAAGTACACGCGGAAGGAATACAGCGAAGTCACCAGCACACCGATCAGCGTGGCGTAGTGGGCGAAACCCGCGCCCCACACATTGGCCGCGCCCGCCGCCTCGATGATGTGCTCCTTGGAGTAGAAGCCCGAGAAGAACGGGGTACCCACCAGGGCCAGCGTGCCGATCAGGAAGGTGATCCAGGTAATGGGCATGCGCTTCCACAAACCGCCCATATTGCGGATGTCCTGGTCATGGTGCATGCCGATGATGACCGACCCGGCGCCCAGGAACAGCAGCGCCTTGAAGAAGGCGTGTGTCATCAGATGGAAGATCGCCACCGAGTAGGCCGACGCGCCCAGCGCCACGGTCATGTAGCCCAGCTGCGACAGCGTGGAATATGCCACCACGCGCTTGATGTCGTTCTGGATGATGCCCAGGATGCCCAGGAACAGCGCGCCGATGGCGCCGATCACGATAATGAACGACAGGGCCGTGTTCGAGTATTCGAAGAGCGGCGAGAAGCGCGCGACCATGAAGATACCAGCCGTCACCATGGTGGCGGCGTGGATCAGCGCCGAGATCGGCGTGGGGCCTTCCATCGAATCGGGCAGCCAGGCATGCAGCGGCACTTGGGCCGATTTACCCATGGCGCCGATGAACAGGCAGATGCAGGCCACGGTGATGAGCGACCAGTCCGAGCCCGGCAGCTTCATGCCGGCCAGCTTGCTGCCCTGCGTGAACACGTCGGCATAGTGCATCGAACCGGCATAGGCGAACAGCAGGCCGATACCCAGAACGAAGCCGAAGTCGCCGACGCGGTTGATGAGGAAGGCCTTCATGTTGGCGAAGATCGCCGTGGGGCGGGTGTACCAGAAACCGATCAGCAGGTACGACACCAGGCCCACCGCTTCCCAGCCGAAAAAGAGCTGAACCATGTTGTTGGACATGACCAGCATCAACATCGAGAAGGTGAAGAGCGAGATGTAGGCGAAGAAGCGCGTGTAACCCGGATCGTCGGCCATGTAGCCGATGGTGTAGATGTGCACCATCAGCGAAACGAAAGTGACCACCACCATCATCAGCGCGGACAGCGCGTCGATCTGGAAACCGATCTGCATGGGGATCTTGCCGACCATGCTCCAGGTGTAGACCACGCCGTCGTAGGTATGGCCGGCCAGCACGTCCTTGAGAACGATGAACGATCCGACGGTCGACACCAGCACCAACAAAATGGTGATGCTGTGCGCGCCGCGGCGGCTGACGAAGCGGCCCAGGAAACCTGTACCGAACAGGCCCGCGATGCTGGCTCCCAGCAACGGGGCCAGGGCGATCAGCAGATAGAGATTAGGGGAGCTAGACATTTTCTTCCGATACTCCGTCAGCCCTTGAGGCGGTCGAGTTCATCGACGTTGATCGTGCTCAGGTTGCGGAACAACAGCACCAGGATGGCCAGACCGATAGCCGACTCAGTGGCGGCGACAGTCAGGATGAAGAACACGAACACCTGACCGGCGGTGTCGCCGGCCCAGCTCGAGAAAGCCACGAAGTTCATGTTGACGGCCAGCAGCATCAGCTCGATGGACATCAGCAGGATGATGAGATTGCGGCGATTCAGGAAGATGCCGAAGATCCCGATGGCGAACATGATCGCCCCCAGGACCAGGTAATGAGCCAGCGTCAGCGTCATTGCTTTTCTCCTTGTTCGGCCTGTGCGGACGAATCGGCGTCGCGATTGCTGACGGCCTTCATCTGAACCATGCGGAAGCGATCCTTGGCTTTCACGCGCACGGCGGCGGACGGATCGTTGTACTTGGCCTGCGACTTGCGGCCGCGCAGGGTGAGCGCAATGGCGGCCACCATGCCCACCAGCAGAATCGCGGCGCCCACCTCGACGCCGTAAACATAGTGGCCGTACATGGCCTCGCCCAGAGCGCGAGCGTTGTTGTAGTTGTCGGCGACCGCGGTCGGCTTGGCGTCCTGCCCCCAGGTCGAGAACAGCACAAAGGCCATTTCCAGAACCATGACGCCGCCCACGACCAGGCCCAGCGGCAGGTAGGTCTTGAGACCGCGGCGCAGATGATCGACCCGGATGTCGAGCATCATCACGACGAAGAGGAAGAGCACCATCACTGCGCCCACATAAACCAGCACCAGCAAGAGCGCCAGGAACTCGGACCCCAGCAACATCCAGATCATGGCCGCGTTGGCGAAGGCCAGGATCAAGTGCAGCACGGCGGTCACGGGGCTGCGCGCCGTGATGACCCGGAACCCCGAGATCACCAGGACGATGGACAGCAGATAAAACAGGAAGGTAGTAAAGGTCATGTCTGTCTATACCCCGGCTCAGCGGTAAGGCGCGTCTTCGGCCCGGCGCTTGGCGATATCGGCTTCGTAGCGGTCGCCCACGGCGAGCAGCATGTCTTTGGTGAAGTACAGGTCGCCGCGCTTTTCACCGTGATATTCGTGAATGTGCGTTTCCACGATGGAGTCCACCGGACAGCTTTCTTCGCAGAAGCCGCAGAATATGCACTTGGTCAGGTCGATGTCGTAGCGCGTGGTGCGGCGGGTGCCGTCTTCACGCACGTCCGATTCGATGGTGATCGCCATGGCCGGGCACACCGCTTCGCACAGCTTGCAGGCGATGCAGCGCTCTTCCCCGTTGGGATAGCGGCGCAGCGCGTGCAGTCCGCGGAATCGCGGCGACATGGGCGTTTTCTCCATGGGATAGCGCAGCGTGATCTTGCGCTTGAAGAAATACTTGCCCGTTAGCTTCATGCCCTTGAAGAGCTCGGACAGCAGCAGGCTGCCGAAAAAATCCTTGATCGCTTCCATAATTCGTCTCGTCAGCCCGATCAGTGGTGCCAAATATTCCAGGGCGTCTGCATCCAGATCGCCACCACGACCAGCCACACGCCGGTCAGCGGGATGAAGATCTTCCAGCCCAGGCGCATGATCTGGTCGTAGCGGTAACGCGGGAAAGCCGCGCGGAACCAGATGAACAGCGACACCACGCAGAAGGTCTTGATGGCTAGCCAGACAAAGCCGGGAATCAAGGTGAAAGGCGCGAAGTGCAACGGCGACATCCAGCCGCCCAGGAACATGATCGACGCCATGCACGACAGGAAGATCATGTTGGCGTATTCGCCCAGGAAAAACAGCGCGAAGGCCGTACCCGAGTATTCGACCATGTGGCCGGCCACGATTTCCGATTCGCCTTCGACCACGTCGAAGGGATGGCGGTTGGTTTCTGCCACCATCGAGATCACGTAGATCACGAACAGCGGCAGAAGCGGAAGCCAGTTCCACGACAGGAAGGTCAAGCCGTGATCGGCGAACCAGCCTTTGCCCTGCCCCGTCACGATATCGGTCATGTTCAGGCTGCCCGAGACCAGCAGCACGGCTACCATCACGAAGCCCATGGCCAGCTCGTACGAGACCATCTGCGCCGAAGCGCGCAGCGCGCCCAGAAAGGCGTATTTGGAGTTCGACGCCCAGCCCGCCACGATCACGCCATACACGCCCACCGAGGTGATGGCCATGACGTACAACAGACCGGCGTTGACATTGGCCAGCACCACTTCGGGGGAAAAGGGCACGACTGCCCAGGCAGCCAGCGCGGGCATGAGCACTACCACCGGCGAGATAATGAAGAGGATCTTGTTGGCTTGGGAAGGCACCACCACTTCTTTCGTGATCAGTTTGAACACGTCGGCGAAGGGCTGAAACAACCCCTTGGGACCCACGCGCGTGGGGCCCAGCCGGATGTGCATGAAGCCGATCATCTTGCGTTCCCACAAGGTGAGGTAGGCCACGCACAGGATCACCGGAATGGCGATCACGACGATCTTGATGATGGTCCAGACCACCAGCCAGACGGTCGGGCCCAGCAGGGCCGCGCCGTGGGTTTCGAGTACATCAAGCCAATTCATCAGGCACGCTCCACGCTGATTTCGCCGAAGGAGCCGCCCAAGGGGGCGGTCTGCTCGAAAGCCGCCGCAATGCGCACGGCACGAACGGCTACGGCGTCGTCTTGAACCGCATCCAGGACCACCGAGCCTGCAGCCGTCTTGACGCGCACCTGCGCACCGGCGGACAGGCCCAGCTGCGACAGCGTCGCGCCGTTGAGGCGAGCCACCGGCGCGCTCGAGGCCGGGGCGGCCTGCAGCGGACCGGAGCGGCGCACGATGGCATCGGTGCGATAAATCGGCACATCGGCCAGGCGCTCCAGGCCGCCGGACGCGGCGCGCGCAGCCGGAGACGCCTTGATCTGGTTGGACAGGCGGGCTTCGATGCCGCCGGCCAGCACGGCATCGCGCACCGACTCGGAACTTTCGTCTTCGAAGCCCGACAGCTGCAGCACGTTACCCATCACGCGCAGCACCTTCCAGCCCGGGCGGCTCTCGCCCAACGGCGCGACAGTGCCCTTGAAACTCTGGGCCGTGCCTGCGGCGTTGACGAAGGTGCCGGAGGTTTCCGTGAACGGCGCAACCGGCAGCATCACGTCGGCCCAGTCTTGCGCAGCCGAACGGTAAGAAGTGAGCGCAACGGAGAACGCATTCTTGAGCGCGGCCACGGCTTGCGGGCCGTTGTCGGCGTCGAGCAGCGGCTCGGCATGAAGCACCACGTAAGCCTTGAGCGGCTCGGCCAACATGGCCGCCGCCGTCTTGCCGCCACGCTCCGGCACGGCACCGGCCAGGTAGCCGCCCACGGTGTTGCCGCCGGACGTCAGGAAGCCGAGCTTGCCGCCGGCCAGGTTGGCCAGCACGCCTGCGTTGGCGGCCAGGGTGGAGGCAGCCGGAGAATTCACGGCCATATTGCCCAGGAAAACAGCGGTGTTGGAACCCGAGGCCAGGCTGGCCGCAATGCGCTTGGCCTCGTCGCTCGGTACCACCTGAGAGAACTCGGCCGGCACGGCCATCGACTTGGCCTGGGCCAGCGCCACGGCCACCTCGGCCAGGGCGTTCGCCATGCCCGAGGGCGCCGTGGTGATGCGCGCGGTCACGGGCATCAATTGATTGTCGGCCGAACCGTCGATCAGCAAAATCTGCGTGCCGTGTTTGGCGGACTGGCGCAGACGCTGGGCGATGAGCGGATGGTCCTTGCGCAGGAAGGATCCGACGATCAGCACACGGTCCAGGTTGCCCACCTCGGCGATGGGCATGCCCAGCCAGGGCGCGCCGGACAGCGCAGCATCGAAACCGGCGTCGGTCTGGCGCAGACGGAAGTCGACGTTCTCGGAACCCAGGGCGCGCATCAGGCGGCCCAGCAGCGCGAACTCTTCGGTCGTGGCGTATTCGGTGGCCAGCGCGCCGATCTGGCCCGCACCGGCGCCGTCACGCGCGCGGGTCAGGCCTTGGGCCGCAGCCTGCAGCGCGTCAGACCAGGAGGCTTCACGCCAGCTGCCGTCCGCATTTCTGATCATGGGCAGCGCCAGGCGGTCTTCGCTGTTCAGGCCTTCGTACGAGAAGCGGTCGCGGTCGCTGATCCAGCACTCGTTGATGGCTTCGTTTTCGAAGGGCACGACGCGCAGGACTTCATCGTCCTTGACCTGCACCACCAGATTGGCGCCCAGGCTGTCGTGCGGGCTGACCGAGCGGCGGCGCGCCAGCTCCCAGGTGCGGGCGCTGTAGCGGAAAGGCTTGGAGGTCAGCGCACCGACCGGACAGATGTCGATCATGTTGCCCGACAGTTCGGACTCGACGCTGCGTCCCACGAAGGTGGTGATCTCGGAGTGTTCTCCGCGGCCCACCATGCCCAGTTCCATCACGCCGGCGATCTCCTGGCCGAAGCGCACGCAACGAGTGCATTGGATGCAGCGGGCCATTTCCTCGGCGGACACCAGCGGCCCCATTTCCTTGTGGAAGACCACGCGCTTTTCTTCCTTGTAGCGCGAGGTGGACTTGCCGTAGCCCACCGCCAGATCCTGCAGCTGGCACTCGCCGCCCTGATCGCAGATCGGGCAGTCGAGCGGGTGGTTGATCAGCAAGAACTCCATGACCGACTCTTGCGCGGCACGGGCCTTCTCGGACTGGGTATGCACCACCATGCCGTTGGTCACGGGCGTGGCGCAGGCCGGCAGAGCCTTTGGCGCCTTCTCGACCTCGACCAGACACATGCGGCAGTTGGCCGCGATGGACAGTTTCTTGTGATAGCAGAAGTGCGGCACGTAGAGCCCGATCTTCTGGGCAGCATGCATGACCATGCTGCCCTCGGGGACTTCGACCTTATTGCCGTCGACGGTTATTTCAACCATTGCTGTTCCTGAGGCTTACAGATAGTGCGGGACCACACACGACTTGTGCTCGATGTGGTGCGCGAATTCGTCGCGGAAATGCTTGAGAAAGCCGCGCACCGGCATGGCGGCGGCGTCGCCCAGCGCGCATATGGTGCGGCCCATGATGTTGCCGGCCACGCTATCGAGCAGATCCAGATCTTCGGGACGGCCTTCGCCGTGCTCGATACGATGGACCATGCGGTAGAGCCAGCCGGTGCCTTCGCGGCACGGCGTGCACTGGCCGCAGCTTTCTTCGAAGTAGAAGTACGACAGGCGCAGCAGCGATTTGACCATGCAGCGGGTCTCGTCCATGACAATGACCGCGCCAGAACCCAGCATGGAGCCGGCCTTGGCGATGGAGTCGTAGTCCATGGTGCAGTCCATCATGATGTCGGTGGGCAGCACCGGCGCGGACGAACCGCCGGGAATCACCGCCTTGAGCTTCTTGCCGCCGCGCATGCCGCCGGCCAGTTCCAGCAGCTCGGGGAAAGGCGTTCCCATCGGTATCTCGTAGTTGCCCGGACGCTCGACGTCGCCCGTGATCGAGAATAGTTTGGTGCCGCCGTTGTTCGGCTTGCCGACCTCGAGATAGGCCTGGCCGCCGTTGCGGATGATCCAGGGCACCGCCGCGAAAGTCTCGGTGTTGTTGATGGTGGTGGGCTTGCCGTACAGACCGAAGCTCGCCGGGAACGGCGGCTTGAAGCGCGGCTGGCCCTTCTTGCCCTCGAGCGATTCGAGCAGCGCGGTTTCTTCGCCGCAGATGTAGGCGCCGTAGCCGTGAAAGGCATGCAGCTGGAAATTGAATTCCGAGCCCAGGATCTTGTCGCCCAGGAAGCCCGCGGCGCGCGCTTCTTCCAGCGCTTCTTCAAAGCGTTCGTACACCTCGAAGATTTCGCCGTGGATGTAGTTGTAACCGACGCTGATGCCCATGGCGTACGCCGCGATGGCCATGCCTTCGATCACGATGTGCGGATTGAAGCGCAGGATGTCGCGATCCTTGAACGTGCCGGGCTCGCCTTCGTCGGAGTTGCAGACCAGGTACTTCTGGCCCGGGAAGGTGCGCGGCATGAAGCTCCACTTCAGGCCGGTCGGAAAACCCGCGCCGCCGCGGCCGCGCAGGGCCGAAGTCTTGACTTCGGCGATCACGTCCTCGGGCTTCATGCCCGTGGTCAGGATCTTGCGCAGGGCCTCGTAGCCGCCGCGCTTGACGTAATCGGCCAGGCGCCAGTTTTCGCCGTTGACGTCGGCCATGATCTGCGGATTGATGTGCCGGCCATGCAGCGCCATCGAGCTTGCCAGATCGGTGCCGTGCGGCGTGGCCTGCAGCCCGTGCGAGAGGGATTGATACAGGGCGCTCATGCGGCCTCCCCTTTCTTCAGCGCATCGACCAGCGCGTCGAGCTTTTCTTCGTTCATCTGCACGCACATATGCTTGTTGTTGACCAGCAGCACCGGCGCATCGCCGCAGGCACCCATGCATTCGCCTTCGATCAGCGTGAACTGGCCGTCGGCCGTGGTCTCGCGATAGTCGATGCCCAGCTTGCGCTTGAGATAGTCGCCGGCGCGCTCACCCGAGCGCAGGGCGCACGGCAGATTGGTGCATACCGAGATCTTGTGCTTGCCCACGGGGGCGACGTCGAACATGTTGTAGAAGGTGGCGACTTCCTGCACGGCGATCGGCTCAACGCCGATGTACTTCGCCACGTCTTCGAGGATGTCGGGAGACAGCCAGCCTTTTTCGTCTTGCGCAATGGCAAGCGCGGCCATGATGGCGGACTGCCGCTGGTCGGCCGGGAACTTGGCGAGCTCCCGATCGATTTTCTGATAGGCCTGTGCGGAAAGCAGCATAGTTGGGGAATCCGGATGGGTGCGGGACCGATGACCAAGCGCGACGCGGCTCAGCGATCGACCTCGCCGAAAACGATGTCCTGTGTGCCGATGATGGTGACTGCGTCGGCAATCATGTGGCCGCGGGTCATTTCGTCGAGCGATTGCAAGTGGGCAAAGCCCGGCGCACGAATTTTCAGGCGATAAGGCTTGTTGGCGCCGTCGGACACCACGTACACGCCGAACTCCCCCTTGGGGTGCTCGACCGTGGAGAAGACCTCGCCCGGGGGCACATGAAAGCCTTCGGTGAAGAGCTTGAAGTGGTGGATCAGCTCTTCCATATTGGTCTTCATGCCCACGCGTTTGGGCGGCGCCACCTTGTGGTTGTCGCTCATCACCGGACCGGGATTGTTGCGCAGCCACTCCACGCACTGGCGAATGATGCGGTTGCTCTGGCGCATTTCGGCCACACGCACCAGATAGCGGTCGTAGCAGTCGCCGTTAACGCCGACGGGAATGTCGAAGTCCATCAGATCGTAGACTTCGTAGGGCTGGGTCTTGCGGGTGTCCCAGGCTATGCCCGAACCGCGCAGCATGGGGCCGGTGAAGCCCAGCGCCTTGGCGCGATCGGGATCGACAATGCCGATATTCACCAGGCGCTGCTTCCAGATGCGATTGTCGGTGAGCAATGTCTCGTATTCGTCCACGCAGCCCGGGAAGCGGTTGGTGAACTCTTCGATGAAATCGAGCAGCGAACCGGAACGGGCATTGTTGAACGCCTTGATGTCTTTTTCGCTGCGGTGGTACTTCGAGCTGGCCTGAAACTGCGCCATGGTGTCGGGCAGGTCGCGATAAACGCCGCCCGGGCGATAGTAGGCCGCGTGCATACGCGCGCCCGAGACCGCTTCGTAGCAGTCCATCAGGTCTTCGCGTTCGCGGAAGGCGTACAGGAACACCGCCATGGCGCCCACGTCCAGCGCATGCGAGCCCACCGACATCAGGTGATTCAGAATGCGGGTGATTTCATCGAACATCACGCGGATGTATTGCGCGCGCAGCGGCACCTCGATGCCCAGCATCTTCTCGATGGCCATCACGTAGGCGTGCTCGTTGCACATCATCGACACGTAGTCGAGGCGATCCATGTAGGGTAGCGCCTGCAGATAGGTCTTGTGCTCGGCCAGTTTTTCGGTGGCGCGGTGCAAAAGACCGATATGCGGGTCGGCGCGCTGAATGACTTCGCCGTCGAGTTCAAGCACCAGACGCAACACACCGTGCGCGGACGGATGCTGCGGGCCGAAGTTGAGCGTGTAATTCTTGATTTCTGCCATGTTTTATCGCTGTCAGCGCCCCATGCCGTAGGTGTCTTCGCGCACGACGCGCGGCGTGATTTCGCGCGGATCGATGGTGACGGGCTGGTAGACGACGCGCCGCTGCTCGTCGTCGTAGCGCATTTCCACCGTGCCGGACAGGGGAAAATCTTTGCGGAAGGGATGGCCGATGAAGCCGTAGTCGGTCAGGATGCGGCGCAGGTCGGGGTGGCCTTCGAAGACGATGCCGAACAGGTCGAAGGCTTCGCGCTCGAACCAGTTGACGCCGGGCCAGCACTCGATGAGCGAGGCCACCATCGGAAACTCGTCGTCAGGCGCCCAGGTACGCAGACGCAAACGCCAGTTGTGCTCGAAAGAGAGCAGGTGCGTCACCACCGCATAGCGGCCGGGAAAGCGGCTGCCTGCGGCGCCCTGCCCCTCGTGCTCGGAGCGCGTGGCATTGCCGTAGGTGAGATAGTCGACGCCGCACAGATCAATGCACGACTCGAAGTGCAGATCGGCGTCCGTACGCAAGCGATTTGCCGCTGCGAGCCATTGGTCGGCCGGCACTTCGAGGGTGATTTCACCGAAGGCTTCGGTGATTGCCGCGTTTTCGCCAAAAGCGGCCTGCAGCTTGGATTTCAGGGTTTCGAGCCTGGTCGTCATGGGTGTTCAGCGTGCAATGGTGTTGGTCAGGCGGATCTTGTTCTGCATTTGCAGCAGGCCGTAGACCAGCGCCTCGGCGGTGGGCGGACAGCCCGGCACGTAGACATCGACCGGCACGATGCGATCGCAGCCGCGCACCACGGAATACGAATAGTGGTAATAGCCGCCGCCATTCGCGCAGGAGCCCATGGAAACCACCCAGCGCGGCTCGGGCATCTGGTCGTAGACCCTACGCAGCGCGGGCGCCATCTTGTTGCACAGCGTGCCGGCCACGATCATCAGATCGGACTGGCGCGGGCTGGGTCGGAACACGATGCCGAACTGGTCCAGGTCGTAGCGCGCCGCGCCGGCGTGCATCATCTCGACCGCACAGCAGGCCAGACCAAAGGTCATGGGCCACATCGAACCGGTCTTGGCCCAGTTGATGAATTTATCGGCGCTGGTGGTGATGAAACCTTGCTTGAGAATGCCGTCTATAGCCATGGTAGTTCTCGACTTGGGGTACGGGGAATGGGTTGCCTGGGCAGTCGGGGCATAACCCCGAGCGCACTGCTTATTCCCAATCCAGTGCGCCCTTTTTCCATTCGTAGATAAAGCCGACCGTCAGGACGGCCAGGAAGACCATGACGGTCCAGAAGCCGACGAGGCCCAACGCGCCCTGGGCAATGGCCCAGGGAAAGAGAAAGGCGATCTCCAGATCGAAAAGAATGAAGAGAATGGCCACCAGGTAGTAGCGCACATCGAACTTCATCCGCGCGTCTTCGAAAGCCTCGAAACCGCACTCGTAGGGGGAGAGTTTTTCGGCGTAGGGACGCTTGGGGCCGATTACGGAGCCCGCTCCTATCAGCGCAAACCCGATCAGGGTTGCCACTACGATAAAGAGAAGGACAGGGAAATACTGTTGCAGGTTCATTGGGCGTCCATCGTCAATGCACAAACTAGTAGATTGTAGCAGTTAGCCGGTTACGTTCGGCTGACGCCGCTTACATCTGCTTTACCAACTGCAGGTAAAACACGGGAAGCACATAAAAAAACCGCCCTTTCGAGCGGTTTTTTTGACAGGCGGGCCGAAGCCCGCCTTGTGAGCCAGTTGCTCGAATCCATAACGGGGTTATACACCCCGCGCTGGATTAGAACTGGTGGCGCATGCCGACCACGCCGATCGTTTCCTTCTGACCGTCAACGTTGCCAGCGCCGTTGACGTAACCCAGGCCAGCGTACACGTTGGTGCGCTTGGACAGGTTGTACTGAGCGCCGATGCCGTAGACGTTCTGAGCGGAACCATTGCTGGTGTAGCCAGAGGTCTGCGAGCCGCCCAGGGTTTGATGCTGGAAGGTGGCGAAGAGGGTGGTAGCGGTGCCAACCGGAGCCGACACGCCCAGCATGAAGGCGTTTTGCTTCATACCGTTGTAGTACTGGTTGCCGTTGGGGGCGGTGAAAGCGCTGATGGAGGAGCCATCGATGGTGCCGACCGAGGCGCCACCAACCAGACCATTCCAGCCGCGAATGTAAGCGCCGTACACACGCACGACTTGGAAGTCGTACGAAGCGTCAGCCACGAGCTGGCGGATCGAGCCCGAACCATGGATCTCGGTCTGAGCGTAGGTCAGGCCGGCGAACAGAGGACCGTTCGTGTAGGTCGTGGTCAGGTCGAAACCGGGGGTGGTGCTGCTGCCCATCGGGTTGCCAGCGCTGTAGCCGTTGTCGTTGACGTTGAAGCTATAGCTGCCACCGACCTGGAAGCCGGCGAACACCGGGCTCATGTAACCGATTTCGTTGTCGGTACGGTAGGTGTTGATCGACGTCGCGACGTTACCCAGGTTGAGCGGGCCGAAGGAGTAGCCGAACGGATCGCTAGCACCGCTCTGCTGCATGTCGGTCGAGATCGTGGGGCCACGGCCAGCACGGACCATACCCCAGGAGGCGTTCTGCAGACCCAGGAAGGCGCGACGACCGAACAGACGCGAACCTTGGTTCGACTTGCCGTTGGTGACTTGGAAGCCGCTTTCGAGCTGGAACGTGGCTTGCGTACCGCCGCCCAGATCTTCCGTACCCTTCATGCCCCAACGAGGACCGGACTGGATGCCATTGGCCGTGCCGACCGAGCTGTAGCTGACACCCTTAGATCCCGTCGTCTTGACGTTGGCGAATTGGATACCCGTATCCAGAATACCGTACAGGGTAACCTGGGTTTCCGCTTGGGCCGCGCCAGCGAAGCCAGCAAAGCCGGCAAACAGGGCGGCAGCGAGCAGAGTCTTTTTCATTGAGAAATCTCCGTTGATTTGAGTGACAAGAGCAGCAATGCAGCTACGCTGCCCTGCATGCCCCCCTAACTCCGCTAAGGGAAGTTGAGAGTATTCCAACAAAATTTAGCGCCACTGGCTACGTTCCGAGCCTGAAAAGACGTGGTTTGCGTTCTTCTTGTTGGAAACCTGCAACACACGACACCGCCAACTTAGGGAGTACCCCAGGAAAATCGGGGCCACATAAGCGAGCACGCGACATTCCTTGCGGCTTTTCTTTATTTAACCTTAACCAGCGCAGCCAACCTAGCGCAACCGCTCTTGGCCGGCTTCCGATGTTGCATTCCGGCATCGCTCATTAGAAATCCGTATTGAAATTTAGGGACATAAGAGCAGCTGATTGACGTTCCGCTCTCGTCACTCAAGTCGACGGAGATTTCTCAATGAAAAAGATGAAAAGAACGCTACTCGCTGCCACCGTGTCTGCTGGCTTTGCTGGCGCAGCCGGGCGCAAACCCAGGCCGCCCAGCACGACACCCTGGATACCGGCATGCAATTTATTGACACCGAAGGCAGGAACGCCACCTGGCGCCCGATCGGTTTTGCCGCAATCGACACGCGTGAGGCGTTCAAAGAAGCGTTGAGTCAGGCGACGTTCAAGGCCGCCCTGCGCCAGACGGAATGGATAAGCCAAAAAAAACGGCCTGAAGATTCATCTTCAGGCCGTTTGCATAACCATTTGCTTCATCTTGGCGACCCCGCCGCGGCATATATATTTAGCCGCCGCACTCAGGCGACACTTTTGACGAGAAATCTGGCGCGCCCGGCAGGATTCGAACCCACGACCCCTTGGTTCGTAGCCAAGTACTCTATCCAACTGAGCTACGGGCGCATTTTGCTGCAGCATCTATTAATTTTGCTGCCGCTTTTTTGCGTTTTTGGCCTAAAACAAGCCATAGCCAAAGAAGCAAAGAAAAAGATTATATCAGTTTTTTAGAATGTTGGCCCAACCCGCACAAGCCGCCTCCCGCCGCATCTTTCTCGCAGACAAACCATAGTGGGTTTGTTATAAACCACGAATCTGGTTACCTTATTTTGCGCGAGACGCAACGCAAGAGACATTTCGTCCGTCTCCCCAAATTTTGCATGCACCGGCTGGTGCTGCTCCATGCGGTTGGGCGGGTCTCCTGACGAGTTTTTTTCCTCCATCCAAAATGAACGACCCGCAAAGCAGCAACACGGAAATCAAAAAAAGGGATATTGAAGATCCCAGGGCCGCCTTTGGTGTGCATAACCCTCGTGCCATAAGCCGATATCTGGCGCAGTCGGTAAATAACGGGGATCTCTACACAGTCCACTTTCGCGGCCAGCAATTCATCACCTGCCTGCTCGATGTCGACGTTCACGAAAACAGCCTCATTTTCGATTCGAGCCAGAGCAGCGAAGCCAACGCAGCGCTCCTGGCCGCAACGCGCAGCCGGTTCCGCGGACAAAGCGGCGGCGTCAACATCGAGTTCGATTTGTCGATCGTGCGAGCTACAAAATTCGACGGCCGATCGGCGCTCATGTCGACGCTGCCCGATGTGCTGTTCTACATACAGCGCCGTCAGTTCTTTCGCGTCAACACGCCGATCATCGATCCGTTCCATTGCTCGGGCAAGATGCTTCTTTCCCACAGCGGCGAGCGCGAATACGACGTCGAAATAAACGACCTGTCGTTGAGCGGCATAGGCCTGCGCTCGCCCGATCCCGTCGACCCCGGCACGCGACTGCCCGAGGCCTACATCGACCTGCGGGAAAACGGCAGCCTCGAAACCGATCTGCGCGTCGTCAATTGCAAGAAGATCGAGCTGGCCAATCGCAAAGAGGTGTATCACATCGGCTGCATTTTCGAGAACCTGTCGATGCAGCAGGAGATCAAGCTGCAAAGATACATCCAGCAGGTAGAGAAAGAGCTGGCAATGCTCAAGGGAACGAAAACCTGAGCTCTTCTCCTCCCGGGCTTTTACGATGAGGCGTTGCAGCGATCATGACGGACGCACTGCGCAGGGAGAAGGCGAATTCAGGGTTGCGGCGACGGATCGGATCCGCGCTGATCGCGATGCCCACGATGGCGAAAGCCATGTCGGCAATCGTGATCGTTGCCTTGGCGCTGGCTACCGCGTGGCTGGTCTATGCAACGGGAGGCATCCGCTACTCCTGGTCGCATCTGATCTATGTTCCGGTCGTGCTGGGCGGCTTCGCTTTCGGGGTATGGGGCGGCGTCCTAGCAGGCATCATCGGCGGACTGGCCCTGGGTCCGCTGATGCCGATCAATACGCTTACGGGAGAGATGCAGACCTTTCTGAACTGGGTCTACCGTCTTATCTTCCTGTGCATCAACGGAGCCCTGGTCGGCGCTTTGTCGCAGCTGTTCCGTCGCTATCTGTATAAGCTGCAATGGCTGCATGATCACCATGACGACACGGATCTGCTGAATCTGTCGGGATTGACCCTGGCGTTGAACGAGATGATACGCAGGACGCCCGATGAGCGCAGGCTGATCGTCGCGGCAATCCAGCTCAACGGCCTGCTCGATATTCAGAACACGTTCGGATCCGAATTCGGCGCGCGCCTGCTGCGCCAGATCATCGATCGCACCAAGCAGATGGTGCCGCCCGAGTCCCTGTTCGCCTTGATGCAGAACGACCGGCTCGCGATCGTGATCGATAGCGACGAGCCGCATCAGTCGACGCTCGACCGAATCGAGGAAATCTTCAACGAATCCTACGTGGTGGATGGCGTGCCCATCCACGTCAAGGCCAACGTCGGCCTTTCGCACTTTCCGGAGCATGCGCGCACGGCCGAAGACCTGCTGCAAAAGGCGGGCGTCGCCATGCACTGGGCCGATCTGAGCAAGTCATCCAGCTCGATCTACAACCTGGCGAACGACCACACCAACCGGGAGAACCTGAGCCTGCTCGGCGCCCTGCCCGGCGCCATCGCGCGCGGCGAGCTGCAGGTCTGGTACCAGGCCAAGATCGCGCTGCCCACCGACGAGGTGGTCGGCAGCGAGGCCTTGCTGCGCTGGAATCATCCGCAGCGCGGCCTGGTGCCGCCAGGCCTGTTCATTCCACAAGTCGAAGAAACCATGTTGATCGATCGCGTGACTCGCAGCGTGATCGCCACCGTGTTCGCCGACATGTCGGGCTGGCGCGCCGCGGGTCACAGGCAGCGCGTGTCGGTGAATCTCTCGGTCCATAATCTGCGAGATGACACGCTGCTCGATGCGATCGACATCAACGCCCGCCGATACGGTCTGACGGCGGACGACATCGAACTGGAAATCACGGAAAGCGCAGTGATGATGGATCTCGACCACGGTATCCGTGTGATTTCGCAACTGCGCGAACGCGGATACCGCGTAGCCATCGACGACTTCGGGGTAGGCCATTCTTCGCTGGCCTATTTGCAGAAGATGCGCGCTTCGGCCTTGAAGATCGATCAGGTTTTCATCAAAACGCTGGCGACGAACCCCAACAACCAGAAGATCGTTCGCGCCATTCTGCTTCTCGCCCAGTCTCTCGGGCTGGAAACGGTGGCCGAAGGCATCGAGGACTATGCCTCGCTGGCGCTACTGCGCGAATGGGGCTGCGAATACGGGCAGGGTTACGCAATCCATCGCCCCGCTCCGGAGACCGATTTTCTGCGCTTTCTCGAATCGCGAACCAGCGCACAGCCTATCGAGCCCCGATCGCCGGATTGAGTCTCATGAGTAGGCGCATGCGCTCGGTGAAACAGATGAGTGCCCGATTCCGGCCGAGTGCGCCGCTGCTCGGCAATAGCCCGGCGGTTCGATCTGAAGAGGTCGGGTGAACGCTAGTGGCCGGGAAGAAAAGCAGCGCTTTCGGCCACGGGCTCGCACAATACCCCTGACGACGTCAGGCTGCGGGAGAAATCAATTCGCCTGAAGCTTGATACCCGCCTTGCGGATTACCTCTGCCCAGCGCTGCGTTTCGGCCTTGATCTGATCGGCGAACTGCTGAGGCGTGTTGCCCACGGGAAAAGCGCCCGCGTTTTCCAGCTTGGCTGCCGTGTCCGGATCATGCATTGCCTGTTCGAAAGCCTGAGCCAGCTTGTCGCGGACCGGATCGGGAAGCCCGGCAGGAGCCACCACGCCGTACCAGGAGGTCACGTCATAACCCTGATAACCCTGCTCGGCGAAAGTCGGCAGATCGGGCAGTCGCGGATTGCGCGCTGTGCCGGTAATGGCCAGCGCACGCAGCATGCCGCTCTTTACATACGGCAGCGTTGAGGGGAAGTTATCGAAGATCACCGGCACGACGCCCGAGATGGTGTCATTGATTGCCGGAGCCGATCCGCGGTAGGCCACGCTGCTCATCTTGGCGTCGATGAGCTGGAGAAACCAGATCATTCCCAGGTCGTTCACGCCACCGGCCCCCGCATTGGCATAGCTCTCCTTGCCGGAATTGGCCCGCACATGCGCGACGAACTCGGCCAGGTTCTTGGCCGGATATTTGGGATTGACCGCCAGAATATTCGGGCTCGCCGCCAGATTGCTGATCGGCGTGAAGTCACGCACGGGATCGTAGGGCAGGTTCGGGAAGAGATGCGGAGCCGTGCCTTGGGTGGAGACTGTCGCCAGCCCCAAGGTATAGCCGTCGGGCTTGGAACGCGCCACGAAACCCACGCCGATGGTTCCCGAGGCGCCGGCCCGGTTCTCCACTACGATCGGTTGCCCCAGCATCGCCCCTGCCTTGGCTGCAGCCACACGGCCGACGATATCCGTCGGACCGCCCGCCGGGAACGGAATGATGAGGGTAAGGGGGTGGTCGGGAAAAGCAGCCCAGGCGGTTGACGTCAGGAACACCAGTGCCAAGGCGGCACAAAGTTTGCGCATCATGATGCAGATCTCCTTGCGTTGAGGGTATTGTCGAAAAATTCGATTGAAGACGACAGGTCGTTCATTTCGCCCGCAGGACCTTGCCCGGCCGCGCCTGGCGATGCGCTGGCGGATAGACGGCAACGCCGTTTACCAGAACGGCGACGATGCCTTGCGAGGGGCGCGTGGGTTCGTCCCAGGAGGCCAGGTCCAGGATCGAATCAGGATCGAAGACCACGACGTCGGCACTCGCACCGGGCCGCAGAATGCCCCGCCCTTCGAGACCGAATACCTGGGCCGGCAGCGACGTCATTTTTGCCACCGCCGATTCCAAAGACATCAGGCCCGAGTCGCGCGCATATCGGCCCAATACCCGAGTAAACGAGCCCCAGAGCCGGGGGTGCGGCCTGGCATCGCCAGGCAGGCCGTCGGAACCGACCATGCAGCGCGGATGTCGAAAGATGCGTTTGACTTCGTCTTCGTCCATGGCGAAATAAATCGCTCCGGCGGGCAGCAGGCGCTGCGCAGCCTCGGTTCGCGAGCACCGCCACTGCGCGGCAATGTCGGCCAGATAGCGCCCGCTGCATTCGGGATGCGGAGTCGACCAGGTAATGCGGATTTCATCGAGAGATTCAGCTCGTTCCGGGATCAGGATGGTGGAGCTTCCCGAATAAGGGTAGATGTCGAGCGCGACATCCAGGCCTTCGACGCGCGCCTGGTCTATCTTGGCCAATGTCGCCGCGCTACGCCCCCAATTGCGCGGCATCATGCATTTGTGATGCGAGAGAACCGTGGCGCAGGCGGCCGCGCGCCCGACGCCCAGAACTTCCTCGACCGAGGCCTCGACGGCATCTGCCTCGTTGCGGATATGGCTGGTGTGCACCCGGCCATGCCGCGCGGCCACGCGCGCCAGGCCTACAAGCTCATCCGGCGTGGCGTAACCGCCGGGTTCGTACGCCAAGCCGGTAGAAAACCCCACAGCGCCCGCCTGCATGGCTTCTTCAAGCATGTGCTCCATGGCTCTCTGCTCGTTGGGGTCGGGCGCGCCGGACGGATCCGCCATAACCGCCAGCCGCAGGTTGCCATGTCCCACGAGCGTCGCGACATTGATCATGGGGCGGGCATCCTTCAGGGCATCCAGGTATGTCGCCATGTCGGGAAAAAGCGGGGTCTTGCCCAAGAGGGCCAAAGCCGCCGCCCGATTGCCCGCCAGCGGCGCCGGCGCGGCGCTCATGCCGCAATTGCCCACCACGACGGTGGTGACGCCCTGAGTGGTCTTCCAGCTCAGATCCGGTTTCTCGAGGAACATCAGATCGTCGTGCCCATGCACATCGATGAACCCGGGCGCGACGATCTTGCCGGCTGCGTCCAGGGTGCGACCGGCAGGCGACCGCGACAGATCTGCGATGGCCGCAATCCTGTCGCCGCAGATGCCTACGTCTGACCGATATCCCGGCGCGCCGCTGCCGTCGAGCACAATGCCTCCGACGATTTTCAGGTCGAGCGGTTCGGAAAGCGGCGCAGGGGCAACGGTCATGACGGATCCAGTCTCGGATTTGATTTCCGATGCAGTATCGTCTTGAGAATCAATCTGAAAAAATTCTTTTAATTGATCGATCAATCTCATTTTGAAATGAATCGCCTACCCAAGCACATCACGATCAAACACCTGAACGCCTTTGTCGCGGTTGCTCAGGAAAGCAGTTTCACGCGTGCGGCCGCCCGGCTTTTTCAGACACAGTCTTCGGTGACCACGCTGATACGGCAGATCGAAACCGCGTTGGGAGCGGAATTGTTTTCCCGCACCAGCCGCAAAGTGCTGCTGACGGCGCTGGGGCAGGAGTTTCTTCCCCGCGTGATGCGCTTGCTGGCCGATTTCGAAGGTGTGATCGGCGATGCCGTGCGATACGGCGCGCTGGAGCGAGGCCGTGTGGGCGTTGCCGCGGCGCCTTCTGCGATTACCGAACTCATCGCGCCGGCCGCGGCGTCCTATTCGAGCCGCTACCCCGGTATCCGCCTGTATCTGCGCGATGACGACTCGGGCAATATCCAGCGCCTGGTGAGTTCGGGCGAGTTCGATTTCGGCCTTACCAGTCGTTGGGCGGACGCGCCCGGTCTGCATTTCGAACCGCTGCTGGAGGATCAGTTCGGCGCCTTATACCGCGCCGACGACCCTGACATCGCGCCAGCTCGCAACGGGACACTGCACTGGAAAGCGCTGGCCGGACGCAAGCTCGTCGGCGTCGTGGACCAGACCGGAATAATGGCTCTGCTCCGTTCCCGCGCAGACATCCCCATCGAAGCTGCCGCGCCTTTCTACGAAGCGTCCAGCACGACGTCCCAAGCCGCGCTGGTCCTGTCCGGGCTGGGCATCGCCTTGATGCCGGCCCTGGCAGCCCATCGCGTCATGCAGCCCGGGCTTCGCTTTGCGCTGCTGGCTCGTCCGGTGGTCATGCGCACGCTGCACATCATCACTCTGCGCGACATTACGCCGACCCCGGCCGCCCAGGCTTTCATAAAAGCCATACTCGCGCATGCCAGGAAAACGAAGCTGCCCGTCGGCTGCCGCTGCCTATAGCCTTATCGATGCGACAAGCCGTTTTACTCGATGCCTGCACGCATGCCTGGCGCAGCAGACGTTCCGCTCGTCTTCGATTTTTCACGCCTCGATGAAGGTGAGCGATGCGTTCCGCCAGAATCTCGGTATTGCGACAGGCGACGGCATCGATCAGAAAATAGGCGCAAATATGGTGAGCAGATTCTGCCAGAGAATTCGGCGCATGGGGCGCTTGCGCATGTCGCTGCGTGAGACTTCGCGGGCGTTGGCCAGGTAGATATGCTGCCGGTCCCGGATCGCTGCCGCGGTGTCGCGGCAATAAAGCAGAATATTGTTATCGAAATTGAGCTCGAGGCTTCTGCGGTCCATGTTCGCCGAGCCGATCAAAGCCGCTTCGCCGTCGGCGACCAGCGTCTTGGCATGAAGCAGCCCGCCCAAAAACTCGAAGATTCTCACCCCCGCTTCGGTCAGTTCGGCATAGGTCGCCCGGCTCATCGCGCCCACCGCGACGGAGTCGTTGCGCGCGGGCAAGATCAGCGTCGTCTCCACGCCGCGCCGAGCGCAGGAGATCAGGGCTTCCATCAGAGGTGGATCTGGCACGAAATACGGTGTCGAGATGATCGCCTCCCGCTCGGCGCCGTAAAGAACGCCGACGAACGCGTCCGACATCGCGCCTTTGGCTGACATGGGGCCTGTGCCGAAGGCAATCGCCGGAAAGCCGCCGACCGCGGGTAGCGCGGGTAACGGCGCGATGGCGCCGGACAGATCCTCACCGGCCTCCACCATCCAGGCGTCGACGAAGAGCATCTGATTCTGACGCACCACCGGGCCTTCGAAACGCATCATGATGTCCACCCAAGGGGCGAAATCGGGCTTGATGCGGAATTCGGGATCGGCGCAGTTCTGGCTGCCGCAATATGTGATCCGATCGTCGACCACCACGATCTTGCGGTGATTGCGTAAATCGATGCGGCTACCTTCCAGAAAGGCGAGTCCTCGGCGCATCTTGAGCGAAACGCAAAGTCGCACGCCGGCGTCGCGCATCGTGCGCCAATGCTCCGATCTGATGATCGCGCGCGAGCCTATGGCGTCGGCCATGACCCGGCATATCACCCCGCGCAGCGCCGCCCGCTTCAAGGCCTCGACGACCTTGAGCCCATTGTGGTCGGTCAGCCATATGTAGAAAGAAATATGGATAGTTGCACGCGCATCGTCGAAATCGCGCACCATCGAATCGATCGCGGCGTTGGAATCGGCGGCGATCGTGGCGCTATTGCCGCCCACGGCCGGCCAGCGGCCGATGCGTTCGCACACCCTGAACGCCGCATGGAATCGGTTCGGCACGCTTGTCAGCACGGCCGCGGCGGCGGCGGCGGCAACGCCTTCGTGCCGCTCCAGTTCTCTGGACACTCTCCTCGCCCGGCGCCGGAATTGCAGCGCCACCCACGGCTCACCGAACAGGACATAGGCCGCGACGCCGATCATCGGCAATAGCAGCAGGATCAGCAGCCACGCCGCCCGGGAATAGGGATTGCGGCTCTCGACCAGCAGCGATCTCACGATGACCGCAAGATGGATCAGCGTCAGCAGGACTATCGAAATCAAATGCGACGGTGGGGTTTCCATCGACGATCGGCCTCTCGTGATTTCATGGAAGGATAGTAATTTAACGATCGTCCGGCTTTACTCCCGCCGAAACAGGCTGCGGCGGCAACAACAGCAGGCTTTCGTCTACGCTCAATTCGGACAGCACGACCCCTGCCCCCTGCTCGTCCGCCACACGCTCGAGCACTTGCAAAGCGGCAGGCTTCAAGCGGGCCAATATCAGCGGTACCTTGCGCGATCGGCACGCAGCGGTTAAGAGCTGCAGAGATTCGAGCGCCGTGCCGTCCAGATCCGGGCTTTCCTCCAGACTGAGCATGACGGCCCGCAAGTCGGGCTGTGCCGAGATCAATTGCATTACGCCGTTGAACAGCCGGTCGGCGTTGGCGAAGAACATCTGCGCTTCGGGCCGTACGATGAGCACGCCCGGAACGGCCTTTGCCTCGGCATGCTGAGCGAGGTCGACAAAGTCATGGCTATCGCCCAGACGCCCGAGCATGCTCAGCTTGGGTTCGGACAGCTTGCGCAGCGTCATGATCAGGCTCAGGCCGATGCCGGCCAGCAGGCCGTGCAGCACGCCCAACACCAGCACGGCCAAAATAGCCGCAGCCGTCACCAACCGATCGCGCCGCCAGACCCAATAAGGACGGAACACCGCCGGACGCAGGGAATGGCTGACGGCGAAGATGACGATGGCAGACAGCACAGCCTCGGGCGTGCGTGCCAGTTGCGGCAGCAGCAGCCACACTGCCAGCACGATGATGAGCGCCGCGCAAAGACCGGCGCGGCGCGATTGAGCGCCGGCTGCTTCATTGGCGGATGTCGCCGAATATCCCGCCCCCACCGGCATGCCGCGCAGCAGGCCGGACAGCAGGTTGGCGCACCCCAGAGAGAACAGGTCGCGATTGGCCGACACCGTATCGCCGTGCTTGAGCGCGAAGTTTCGTATCGAGCCATACGACTCGGCATACAGAATGAGCACCAGCGCCATGCCCAGCTCGATCGCCTGCAGCCAGGCATTGCGATCGAGCCGGGGTACGTGCAGGCCGATATCTTGCAGATCGATGGCGCCCACCACGGCGACGCCGTATCGCTGCCAGTCGACGACATAGCTCGCTGCGATGCCCATGATGATGACCATCAGAGACGCAGGCAAGCGCGAACCGCGTCCGCAGGCAAACAGCAAGGCCAGCGCCAGGCCGCCTACCGCCAGGCTGACCAGGTTGGCATGAGGCAGGCCGGCCAGCAGGTCTACCACAATGCGCAGCGTATCGCCGTGCCTGATCGGCACCACCAGAAAAGTCGGCAGCTGCTTGATCGCCATGGTCAGCGCCAGCCCGAAGGTGAATCCGCGCAGCACCGGCCGGGAAATGAAATCGGACATGCCGCCCAGGCGCGCCGCGGAGGCCAACATGAAAAGAACGCCCGTCACCGCCACCAGCATCGCGGCAACCGCCAGGTGCGCGCCCGGACCACCGGCCATGTTTTGCACGGTAGCCGCCAGCACCGCAGCCGACGACGAGGTTGACGAAACAATGGCGTAGCGACTGCTGCCGGTCAGCCCGTATACGACCAGGCCGATCACCAGCGCGATCAGGCCTGCCTGCGGCGGCAAGCCCGCCAGACCGGAGTAGGCGACCGCCTCGGGAATGAGCAGGCCTGCTATCGATGCGGCCGCGATCAAGTCGCGCATCAGTTGCGCGCCTCGCGCGACCAGCCCGGAAGATGGCGTTCGGCGGCCGCGTGCCTGCGCTGCCTTGCGCCTGGCGATTGCCGGCAATCGCCATAGACGCTGACCTGCCGATGACCCGCCATAAACTGCGTAGGCTGCGGGCGCTCGGCCCGGGCCGCATTGACACCCATATCGTTGCCGTATGTCATGGCTTGCTCCCTATTGCTGTCGCCGCCTCGTTTGCGCGTCGCAGCGTCGGGGCATCGTAACGCTTGCGGCCGCTTTCCGGCTGGCTCTGCGGTCAGCCGCGATTCCGGGCAAGGCGGGAGTTTACCGATTTAAGCCGCGGCACCGGGGCTAGCTGACGCGCGTCTCGATCCCGACGATATGGCCATCGGGCGCGTGGTGAATCACCGACACATAGCTGCGGCGCAACTGATCGAGCTGCTCGACGGAGATGCCGAAGCTGGCCGCCAGGTCCTCGCGCGAGAGCGCGGGCGGCGAAGCGCGCCGGTCCAGCCCGCCAAAACGCTTGGCGTTGTACTTTGCCCATGCGTACAGCACCAACGCAATGCAGACGGCCACCAAAAAGTAGACCAACAGGGTACCCAGGGACGGCAGCAGATGCCTCAGCGTGGATATTTCCTCCGTACCTTGCCGATCGCCTTTCACGATCGACACGACGCCGTTGGCGAGCAGGTAAAGGAACGCGAACCACGCCAGCGCGGTCAACACCGAGTCGATGAGAAAATGCAGCAGAGAACGCGGTGTCCGGATGATCATGATTTTTCGTCGGATTTCTTGATGCCCCGGTCGGGGCTGGTCCAGCGGGCACGCTGGCGCGGCGTCTTGAACAGCACTTTGGGAAAGCTGCACAGCGTGGTCAGCATGCTGATGAGCCAGTAGACCAGCGGATACCAGATCATCCAATACAGCGTCTGGGTAAGCCCGGGCTCGTAGCGGCGGTCTATCCATATGCTCAGGCTGAACTGCCCCAGGCAGACCATCGCCAGCAGCATGCCGGTGAATGCGGGAGGCACCAGGTTGTGGATGTGTACCTGAGGCGGCAAGGCCATAAAATGGCCCAGAGCCCAAAGCAGGACGGACAGCGCGAAGGCGAAGGCCCAGATCGAGGACAGGCAATATTCCAGCAGCATGGGCCAGAGGCGCCGGTGCCGCCAGACCCAGATCGTGCGGATGTTCTTGAGCAGCACCTCGGTGCCGCCCTGGGCCCAGCGCAGGCGCTGCTTCCACAGCCCGCGCAGCGTTTCCGGCATGAGTATCCAGCACAGGGCGCGCGGCTCGTAGAAAATCGACCAGTGATCGCGCTGCAGCTTCCAGCTGATGTCGATGTCCTCGGTCACCATATCCAGGCTCCAGTACCCGACACGATCCAGCGCACTGCGCCGGAATGCGGCGATCACGCCGGACACCGTGAAGATCTGGCCGTAGATGCGCTGCGTGCGCTTGATCAGGCCGATGATGGAGGAGAACTCGCCGACCTGGACGCGACCTATCAGCGTCGAGCGCGTGCGGATGCGCGGATTGCCCGTTACCGCCCCCACGCGCGGATTTTCAAGCATCGGAGCGACCAGATAAGGCACGGCGTTCGGATCGAGAAGCGCATCGCCGTCGATGCAAACCAGATATTCGCCATGTGCCGCCAGCGCGCCCATGCGCAAGGCCATCGCCTTGCCCTGGTTTTGCGCCAGATGCACGACCCTCAGCCGGTCGTGCTCGGTTTCGAGCTTGTCGAGCATGGCGCCGGTTTCGTCGGAGGAACCGTCGTTGATGGCAATCACCTCCACATTCAGATAGCGCTGACCCAGCGCCGCCAGAATGGTGGACGGCCCGTGGTCGGCTTCGTTGAAACACGGGATCAGGATGGAGACCTGCGGATGGCCCTTGAGCTCGGGCGGCGCGACGTCCTCGCCCCACTTCCAGTGGCGTTCCCAGTGCAACCAGTAGTACAGGCCGCCGAACATCCACAGAGCGGACATGAACAGCGGATAGAAGAAGACGAAGTCCAGGATCAAATTGCCGGTCCAGGTCAATGCCACGCCCAGAGGCGCGCCCAGCACGACGCACAGGATAAGCAAGGCAAACAGTCGGTCGAACATCATCGGTAGGGGTACCATTCTTGCGAGATGACGGGCCGGATCGTCTTGATCGCGGGCTGGTTGCGCACAAAATCGTCAGGGTAATAGCCGAAATTATTCACGCCATCGAGCTTGAGCTGCTGCATCCAGCCGGCCAGCACCTTGCTGTCGACACCGGGTTCGCCGGGCTTGCTCCAATCGCGGCTTTGCAGCTCGAAAATCGTACGGTCCATCGCACCCGGATGCTTCTTCACGGCGGACACCAGCATGTCGAGCCAGTTGCGGGCCTGGCCGGCCGGCACTTTCTCCATCAGCGGCATGGCCATGGGCACGGTCCAGTCATAGGCCTGAAGGAAATCGTTCAGGTTCTGGGCGAACCACGCTTCGCTATCCGGATCGAGTATCGGTTCAGCAAAGATATTGCGCGCGGTTTTGACCTGCGGTCCTCGCACTTCGCGCACATGCTCGATCAGCGTGCGCGTGAAGTCGATCAAATACCGGCTCTTGAAACGGGCCCAGCGCCGCATCGCGTCCGGGTCGGCACGCAGCGCCTGGATCGAGCCGGGCAGGCCCGCCCCGGCGTAGGCCGCCAGCGCCTGCGGACCGGCGTCTTCGAAATCGCCGAGCACGGCATCGTCATGGAACAGGACGCCGCCGATCGGCGCGCTGCGCGCCATATCTTCATACAGGCCGATGATGGCGGCGCGCGCGCGCGGATCGAACGGCGACAACCGCCGGTACTGCGACGGATCCGGCGTCGGCGCCGCATCGGGATTGCTCGGGTCCCAGCGCGTGACACGCGCGATGGACGGGTCCAGATCGAAGCTCAGGACCGGCATCCAGGCATAGACCTTGACGTGTGCGCGCGTCTGCAATTGCCAGACCGCCCGGTTGAAAAGATCGGCCCGCATAGGCAGCCAGCGATTCGGAAAATAAACGGATTTGACCAGGCCGTCGCCCTTGGGATCGGCGTAGGCCTGCAGGAAAACCGTGCTGACGCCCATGTCGACGATGCGCTGCACCAGCGCGCCCAGGTTTTTGTCCATCTGCGCCGGATCCGGGTCATACACGTAGTCCAGGTCGGCTTGCACCACGCGCACGATAGGATGCGCTTCCGCGCTCAGCACGAGCTGGGCGAAGCCGGCCATGTCGGGAGAGCCGGCCACCAGGACGCGCGGCTCGGACATGAGCCGATCCACATTGCCCAGGCCGTCGTCCAGGGTGAACGCCGCCTTGTAGCCCAGACTGCGGATGATGGAGATCGCCTCGCCGTTGGCCGATCCGTATGGCCACACCCATACGCGCGGCGTCTTGCCGGTGACCTCGCGCAGCTTCTCGGTCATGCGCCGTGCGTCGTCGCGGATGCGCTTGCGGTAGACGGCGTCCGTTTCGTAGGTATGCGTGGCCGCATCGTAGCGATGCGTGGTCTCGGCCGGTTCGGTGTTGCCCTGGGGGTTGGCTGGAATGCCCATGTGCTGGTCATAGGTGTGCGACGCGATCTCGACCAGGCCGGATTGCGACACCTCGCGCACCTCTTTCCAGGTGGCGAAGCGGCTGCGCGGCTCCATCACGCCGCCGAAGTTCACTTCCGTGTCCGGCGGCGCGCCGACCCAGGCCGCCACCGGCGCCCAGACGGCGTGCCAGCCGTAGGCCTTCAGGATGGGATAGGCGCGGGCGTAGAAGCTCCGGAAGCCATCGTCGAAGGTCAGCAGCACGGCCTTGGGCGGCAAAGGTTTGCCGCCTTGATTGGCGGCCAGGATCTGGTCGATCGAGATGGGCTGGTAACCATTGTCGTGCAGCCACTGCATCTGGGCCACGAAGAGGTCCGTGCGCACAGCCACGAACGTCTGGTTGCGGCCGTTATCTTCGATGTCGTGATAGGCCAGCGTGATGAAATGATTGACCGGCCAGGGCTTGTCGACGCTGGATACGGCCCGCTGGGCGGGCGGGATGAATGTCGGGATGTCGCCTGCATGCGCCGGCAGCAGAAGGACATAGCAAGCCAGCAGCAGGTAGCGCCGGCGGGAAAGAAAAAGCGACATAAGATGCTCCGCCTCAGAATCGGTATGTCAGATCGACCAGAACGGAGTAGTCGCGCTCACGCTGGCCATCGTAGGTTCGGGACGTGGCGGACAGCATGAAGCCGGCGTCCAGCACTTTGTTGTAGCGAAACCGCTGACCGTAGCCCACGGTGTACAGGCCGCTCGTGCCGTAGCCCTGCTCCGTGTAGGTACCCGCCCCCGCCACGATTTGCTGCTCCCAGTCTGTGTCGTAGCGCTGATAAAGCACGTGCGTGAGCCGCAGTTCGGGCACGGCTGTCAGATCGGACCTGGGATTGAAATAGGTCGCATTGCCCAGCGTGTTGTGCGAGGCGGACAGGTCGAGCAGCGCGTCGAGCTTGAATCGGTGCGAGGTATACAGGCGCTGCAGTCCGGCGGCATTGATCTCCATTCGCGTGTTGCCGTCGGTGAAATGCGAGGGCGTGAACGAGAGACTCCATTCGGTGCGGTTGTCGCCGCGCCAGCGCACGTTCGCGTTCAGACTGTTGGCTGTGATGTCATGCTTGAGCGCACGCAGCGGGGTCGCATCGCGCGACAGCAGGGCTGCGCCGCCGCCGATCTGCCAGTGGTCGTTCAGGTCCACCGAGCCCGACAGCGCGGCGCCGGCGCGCAGCCCATAGCCGAAATCGTTGCCTGAGACTTCTCCCTGGACCGTGACGCCGCGGCTACGCCATTGGGCGCCCGCTCGCGCCCAGCGGTAAGTGCCGACGCCCTCCGGAAAGTCGCTGTACGAATACCCTGCGCCGGCAAACGCGCGCCAGTTTTCATCGATGGGCGGCGAGTACAGCGTCGACGAGAGATCGGTTTCGTGGCTGCCCACCACGGGGCTGTCGGTCGATACATCGTGGCCGGCCGTCACGCGCAGTTCGGACATATTGTGGATGTCCCAATCACGCGCCAGGTCCTGCACCGACAGGCTCTGCGGCGAGCGGCTCACCACGTCGTCGCGCAGAAGCCGCGCCTGGCGCCATTCCTGCAGGTCGAGCGCCGTCTCGCCCTGATTGGTCTCGACGTCGATCGAGCGCGGCGATTGTGCCTGCGCCAGCGCGAGATCCTGCTCGGCATGCCGGGGAAGACCGCGCGAGCGATAAATCTGGGATCTTGCCGTATAGAAGCGGGTATTGCCGGGCGCGGCGTCCACCATCGCATCCAGACGCTTCTGCGCCTGCGGCGTGTCGCCTTCGTACAGGTCGCCCTGCCCCTGGGTGAGCGCCAGGTCCAGCTTCAGATCGTTGGGCTGGCGCGACGGATCTCCCGGGACGTACAGCCACGTCGGCTGCCCGGCGACGGCGGCTTTCAATTCGGTGTTGGCCTTGTCCGCATGGCCTGATTCCGTCAAGGCATAGAACAGCCCCGTCTGATCGTTGACCCGGGCCTTCGGGTCTTCTCTGTCTGCCGCCGAAGCCAGCGAACGCTGGTATAGCTGCGCCGCCCTCTCGGGCTGGCGCAGGTAGAGGTAAGCATCGGCCACATCGCTCAGCGCATAGGCGGGAACGGCCACGCCGCGCGCGGCCATGGCCTCATAGCCCGCGACGACATCCTTCATGCGCGCGCGCGCGTGCAGCGCCAGCAGCCGGTCGACCTGCAGGCGCTCGACGTCGGCGCGCGCGGCGGGTCCCTGGGCCTGCCATTCGGGGATCAGCGTGTCGTACAAGGCCAGCGCGCGATCGGCCACCATGTAGCGCTCGGCCTCGCCTCGCGCGGAGGTATCCGCGATGCGGGTCAGCTGCGCGGCCGTGTCGGCCTGCAGCGCCCTGATCTGCGCCGCATCCAGCATGCCGGGATGCGCGTCGGCCACACGCAGGGCGTTTTGCGCGAGGCCCGCGTTCTGCAGCGCCTGGATGTAAGAACGCACCACATACGCCTTGTCCGGCGCCAGGTCGTAGGCCCTGGTGTTTTGGTCGAGTTCGGCATAAGGCTGCCTGCCTATCTGGTAGGCATAGCCCAGGGCAAGATAGCTGTCGGGGTTGCGCGGCTGGCGTTGCACCAGCTTTTCACCCAAGGCCACCGCCTCGGGGATGCGCCGGGCGTCGGCCAGCGTCATGATCCGGCCCAAGGTGAACGCCACCTGCGACGGAAAACGGCGCTCGCCCTCCTGGAACAAGGCCAGCGCCTTGTCCCATTGCGTGGCATCGCGATAGGCGCGTGCGACGGCGATCAGCGACGACGCGGACAGGCTCCCTCCGGGCGCGGCCGATTCATAGTCCTGAATAAGCTTGCTTTCGCCGTCGGGCAGCGCTGCCCACCACAAAACCGGAAAAGCGAGCGCGGCGCAGATCGCCATCGCGGCACGAGGTAAATAAATCGGCATGAAGTTACTCACTTGCTCGCAAGGCATGCCCGCATCGTGCGGATATGCCTAGGCATTCTCGCGAAACGACTCGCGAGAATCGGAAATCGGATGCGACGTCTTGCCTTGCGGGACGCGAGGTCGTCAGGCGGCGTTCGTTATCGGTACTTATGCCTGCATCCGGCTGGGTGCCGGAAGGACCTGATTTGCGGTGAGTGTTGCGGGTACTCAGTGCCGATGCTACAGCACAGGTAGAAGCGCTGCAATTGAAAATGCAGGGGGAGAGTTCTGAAAGCAGTCATGGCAAGCGGCGCCAGATCTGGCAAGGCGGAGCTGCGGCTTTCTGAACCGCATTCTTGAAGCATAACCTTGCGTCTTCAGCGCATGCTCCCTGGCGGTAGGTTATGCAGGGACACATGCTGTTGAGCTGAGATTCTATGAAGCGCGGCCCAGACCGTCAAGGCTAGCAGCCGGAAAGCGCAGGCTGCATTGTTGCCCAAACCCGACATGCTGGCATGTATGACGAATTTCTGACGGGATTTCTAGGCCGCGGCACAGGGCATGCTCTGCGTGTTCGCTACGGGTGTCGGGGAGAACGACGGCATGACGATGCAATGGCTGAGTAAAAAGGGAGGAATTCACACTATTTGCGTGTTCCCGTTCGCCTACGTCCGCTTTTATCTCAATCAGAATAGGGGAAGGTGTTATTTTTTATCTAAATAAGCCTCATCACAATCGGATTGAAGGCTTCGAACTATATCCAGCATGTTTACGGCCTCAGGTTCTGAGTGCGTTATTTTTATATTGTCCGTTGGTGTTGCTTGCCTCGTAATTCGTGACTTGAAGAACATATTCATCACAAATTGCACACCTTCTTCTCCAACCTCTCGCATGTTTTCTTCGTAGTAAATTCCACGGGCTTGAGGACCCGTAATGATCTCATAGGAAGGAAAATAGTCTACATATGATAGCGTTCGGACGCACTCATCGGCTGCGGCGCGCAAGATGCTCTTTGAAGCGATGGAAGACTGTAGAACACCGCGTCGTTCTGCCGTGGCGACCAGCATGACTGGCGAGACGGTCAAAAGTACTTTAACGTTTTTATTTATGCTGCGCACAATATCAAACGTCGTATTGAGATCGTCCAAGCATTCTCCAAAAGACATGTTTTTGAATTCGTGAATGCTTGGGTCAAATGTGCCGGCAATGACCCCTGGACAAATTCCGTAACTATAGTCATAGACCTTGTTTATCCAAGACTCAGTGAGTCCCAACGTAAAAACAAAGACCGTACATGAAGACAATACACTACGCACTCGCCTAAGGTGATATCGCCGATCGGCCATCGCGTCAGCTTCGGACGAGAAGCCATCAGGCACAGCTCGCGGGCGCAGGGCATCGCACCAACGACCATCGGGTCGTTGCACGAACTCGAAGATTGGCTTTCTTAAACCAGCGGCCTGTTGCACCAGCTCCCGCAATTGTCGAGTTGTATAAAGATTGCCATAACGCGCTGAAAACACGCCATATCCGTGCCCAGCTCCTTCCGGAACCATCGGATGCCGCTTTTCGCCGACAAGTAAATGTCCGCCTCGATCAACCAATGCTCGGCCGAAATGCTGAGCGAAACAAGAACCAGCCGTAGCAAAGAGATCATTTTCAATTCTGAATACAAACTTCGGCTCTGGGTCATAGTCGACATCTGCAACCGACCGCCCCTCCACACTTCGGCGCCAGAAATGCAAATCAGGAAGACTACTATATGGATGCATAGTGCTTATCTCATAGTGTCTGTTTAAATGAGTTCGATAATTTTTCTAGCAGTAAGTCGGCCGAACTCAATATTTCCTCGCCCATAGCCGTCATCAAACTCGGGCTTCAAAAAGCCATCCGTAGTGAATGCTTCTAATCGTTCTTCAATGAAATCAATATTCAGCTTTGATGTTATTTGGCGCATCATTTTCATGTTTTCTCGGTGAATTTTTATTCTAATCGACGAGCGCAACGGCGTATATTTTCCATTTTTGCCCATAATGAGCAACGGTGGCGGTGGAGCCACATGAATAATTTTTTTGTGCGGCTGAAAGTGTCGCATCACAAATAAACAGGCCTCAACCCAAGATACGGACTGCTGTGTCCATTGGTTGACATAGAGACCATCGATCGGGGGGCGCTCTGCATCGATATCTTCATATGGAAAGATATCAAAATCCGGCAAGTATGTGGCCCTGCTAAGCTCGCTGCCATTGATCACAGACACAATAACGTCAAAATCAGCCACATCGACCAAAAACTGCCTCAATTCGTAAGTGCAGTCAATACTCAACTCCCCTGCTTCATTTTTTTTAAAATGAGCAGCTGGGTGTGTCTCGCTATTTAGCAAACAGAATTTTGCGCCACAAAACTCTGGAAATTCATCTATTGACGTTATATCGAAGAGACGCCCTTTCGTGTTGACATTCTCCCAACCAAAGGGAGCGTCAATATTGGGATTTTCAGTAGTCAGATCCCGGCGAAGCGATTGGCGCCAGGATCCTATGGCATTCAGCAATGCTACAGTCTGGCAGTAGCCGATAATCGCTATTTTTGACATATAGATGCAATGCTCCAAGTTTCCGCAAAGATAACTGACAACTTTATCTGCTTTGCCCTACAACATCACCAAAATCCTATCATGATCGGCAATACTACTCGAGTGATTTAGAGCTGCTGTATTCAAAGCTGACAGGGATGTCAGTGTATGCAGTCATCGGATTCTGCCAATCATGTCCATAGCGGTCACCTGAAGCCCTGCTGCTCAAAAAAGTATCGAGGCAGATTGAACGTTTGGCTCACTTTTACTTCGGCATCACCTGCAAAACTGGCTCAAATCCCGCTCGCGGCGCCAGTAGGTAGTAGACCCCTGCTGGAGGCTTAAGGGGCTCCGATGGCTTTATCGGTAAGCTGCTGAGCAAGTCTGGGGCAGCCGTAGGCTAGCGTCTTTTGCTTGCCCAGATAACGATAATTCCAGCGCCGGAGCTGGCCGCCGAATTTCGGCAGATACCGACCAAGACACCAACAAGAATGATGGTATGGCAATGTATTGTGATGCACTGCCCTGCACAAATAAAAAACCCTAGAGCGTTGATTTCTCTAGGGTTTATGTAGGCATTGCACTGCTTTGTACTGCTTTCTGGTGCGTCGGCGAGACTGAAATTGTGGCTGGAAAGCCGCATAAATGCTTGATCTAGTCTATTTTAAATCTGATAACGCCCCCAAAAACGCCCCCAAAGCTTGAGCGCTGGGAACGCTCCGGCATGCGATATTGGCGGGTCTGAGCCAACTGGCGGCCATCAGTTCGGGTTACGAGTGAAGACCCAAACCTAAGGGGTAGCGCACTTGCATAGGGTAGCAAGGCGTTGCCCCACGTCGGACTCGCCTCCAGGGCTACATGATTCCTCTAAGGTCAGAGTAGACGAACTTGGGAGTGTCAGTCACTCGGCGGTCTCGCAGGCATTCCAATTCACGTCTGTTCCCCGCCACAATGATGCCGGGCTCGTTGGGTCTTCCACATCTACGCTTTGAAGGTGTAGTCCCATATCTCGCGTTTTTGTACTTAGGCCGATCAAGAAGCGGGAGTCAATCGGGAAAAAAGAATTGTGCGCAGACCCACATACCCAAATATCAATGTAATTCTTCCGAACTATTCGACGAATGCGCACATTCACGAACTGTTCAGTCTTCATCTCCTGACTCTCAGGTGATCCGATCCAATAAAGATTCCCTATAACGACACGCTCCATAATGGCGCGTATCGCGTTGTCTGTCGGCTTTATGAGAGCCCCCACATCTGCTGCACAAACCGTTATGGGTACCATTAGGATGGCCGCGATAGACGCACACGCTTTCGAGCGCATATGGCTTTACAAACCCGCTTTTCGTGAAGTCATGGAAGTGCCGATTTCGTGAGTCGACGAGAAGGCTGCCAACTCTACGCTTGATGGCGCGCATGAGTTATCTCTTCACCTATGTTCTTTGCTTTTTGAGCGATTTCGAGCATCTGTCGAAATCCCTCAGCGTCACCGCCTTGATCTGCAATCACACCGCCAGGTCTGATGTCTTGAACTACAGCATCAATCATCTGATGAAATTCAATGATCTTGACGGCCAGATCTGTGTCAAGTATCCCTAGCCGTTCGATATTGGCCTGATAAATCCTTGCATAGTGCTCTTGTACTTTCACGACATACTTGAACCTCGTTCCTGGCGGTGCTGCGTTTAAACGCGCTACTACCTGCTCCATCTCTTCGATGTATCGCCGATAGCTAACAATTTTCAAAAGCGCATTGACCTCAGCAATCAACGCGTTCGAGATATTTGTTCTTTCGCTCTTTTTCTTGCATAGCTCCAGCAACCAATTTGGGAAGAAAGTCGCAATGCTGCCAACAGCCGCACCTGCGATACCAATACTTGCTGTAATCCATTGGCTTGATGGGCTTTCAAACAGCGGCTTGACGCTTTTAAGTATTTGAATAGCATCTTGCAGTTGCTGCGTATCCATGTAACGATCCTCCGAAGCCTGAAAATCGTATCATCTGAAATGAGCTGCGCCTAAGCATATCGGCGCACTTTATCCCTAACAATACTAGCTTTCATAGCCCGCCCTCGAGCGGGCTTTCGCACATCCGACTTACGAAACGGAGTGCGAAATGTCAGGAAAAGCAGAACGAAGGGCCGAACGGGCGCGACTCAAGAAAAAGCGGCGCGCCTGGTGGGCCGGCATTGATAAGACCGCGGTACAACTCGGTCGCTTGATCGACACGCCCACGCCTTGTAGCTGCTGGATGTGCGGCAACGCCAGGCGCTATTTCGGCATACGCACAATCAATGAAAGACGCTGGCGTCAAGACGAAGAGGAATGAAGCAGTCGTGACATTGCGCAAGCGAAGATCATGAGCAAAAAATTAGTCGACTCGTATCTATGCAGGGCGTAGGCCTATAGATCTTCGGTATGAACGGCCGGCTCTTCACCGCGTGCTAACTTTTTCCGAACTATCTCGTGGATGGGTTTCCAATTTTCCACATACGTGCGCAGCAAATTGGCTGGTTTACGATCGCATCCGAAATGATCTGTGAGCGCTTCAGTGCTGATGTAGCACAACAAGTCTCGATCGGGCGCAACCGTAAATCGGAACTGCACTATGTCGCGGTCCGGGTTATAGAAAGCATTCGGATCGTGTGCCATGATGATCTCTCCTATGACGGCCAGCTAATCGTACCTTTGATGCCCAGATGTGAGCATGACAGACCTTCCCCCCTTTCTCACTGACGCTGAAATTGCCGATATCTGCGCGCCACTTCAGCAGCCAGCCGCACAACTTAGATATCTTCATAGGCTCGGCCTGAACGTAAAGCGCAAGCCCAACGGCCGCCCGCTGGTGGGGCGGGCCGATTTTGAATATGTAATGGGAGGTCGCAAGCAGCCGATCGCCGACCCGACCCCTCCGCCAGTGCAGCCAGATGTCGAGGCATTGAGAGCCTACTTTGCACAGAAGAAGAGGCACGGCAAGCAGGCGACCTAATGGCCGCCTGCCCGTTGTGCCGGTCTTTTTAGATTTAAGGTATTGCTCCGAAATCGGTTGTCATGTCGTAATTGACCCTAGTAGGCATATATCCCTCTGGCGTCTTGGTTTCAGCGCGCGTGCCGTGAGGAGCATGGACGGTCAAATCTATTTTTAGGACTTCCTTGATTGCATCCCGGAAGGATGCGACAAGGTCAGCCTGGCTCACGCCCCCGCCTGCATTCTGAGGGGTAGAGCCTTCGGCGCCACCCAAGCCGGCATAGACGGCCGCGGCATTACGCTGACGCCGCCCCATGTGCATCTCGTTGGCCCCGGGGCGTTCGAAGCCCAGTGTTTGGATCTCCGCAACCTCTTCCGGGTTGTTTGACATACGGATCCTTCTATCCGTATCGCTATACGCGTTCTCCATCTCCCACAGATAGAAGTCGGTCTGCTCGGCGAGCGTGCCCTGAGCAACCGAATGCCCGTACTTCTTCTCGTATTGACGCGCGCGCGGGCCAAGCCATTGCGCAATTCCAGCAGCGCCGGACTTTCCATTCACTACGCCGGGGTCAAGGGTGGAGTTTTCCTGCAACAGGCTGCCGATCTGGCCGGCTGCTTGTGCATCTGTGTAGCCCGCTGCTTTCAAGCGCCCGAACAGATATTTTTCTCGATCGAGCGTGTCGCCCTTCTGGGGCGCCGGCAGCGCCGGGTATTTGGCCTGCAACTCGTCAGCTATCTCGCCATTGGATTTGCCGAACCCATAAGCATGATGCGCCAGCGCACCAATGTAGTCGGCCGCGGGCAAGTCCACCGATGCCCTACCCCAGTCACCGCGCCGAATGTCATCGATACCCTTCTGGGTGTTTGTGTCGGGCAGGCCCAGGGCCTTTGCGACCTTCAAGCCACCATAAGCAGCTACGCCCGCCACCCCAAGGCGACCCAGGATGCCCATCGCTCCGCTCGCCTCCAGCCCGAGAGCTGCGCCCCCAAGTTTCTTCAAAGCGGATGCCCAGCCCAAGATGGCGGAGCCAACTTTGATAGCTACGATTCCTTCAAGAACATTGGAGAATCCCCCCAGCTTATCGACAACTTTGTTCACGTCATCGTACATGCCACGCCAATCGACTTTTCCTAGCTGATCGGTAATTTTTTTCACCGCATCGCCCAACTCATTAGCGATGTCTACGCGGTTAGCATCGAGCCAGGTTGAGAAGCCATGAACTAAGGGGTCGATGATTGGCTCCAGCTTCGAGCCGATGCTATTGCTCAGGCCGGAAACCGAGTTTTCAAGGCCTCCGATGTCCCGGTGAAATTGCTGGGCACGCGCGATCTCTTCGGGTGTCGGGACAAGGCCCTTTTTGATCGCGGCAACCTTGTCCGCCTCCCAGGTGCCCTGCTGGATCATGGGCAAAAGCGCTCCCATCCCGAGGGCACCCGCTGCGGCGCGCTGAGCCTGGACATTCTTCTGGCGTTCAAGCGCCCGCATGATCAGCTGCTGCGTCTTCAGGTAATCGATGGTCCCGTCGCGATTCCTCTGAATCTGGACACCCATCTTTTGCAGATACATCATGGCTTCCGGGTTTGCCCCAAAAGCCGCGCCGCGAATCGCCATCTGGGAGCCGCTCATGCTCGAATCAAATTCCTGCGCAGAGACGCCGGCCTGTCGCGCTGCCACATGCCAGGCCGCCAGGTCTTGGGCATTCATGCCGAGCAGCTTGGACGACTTGTTCAGGTTGAAGCCGAAATTTCCGAATTTGACAGACAAAGCAGTGAGGCCAGCCAAGGATGCGGCGCCGCTTATGGCTGCCAGGCCGGGGACGATCTGGGTGATTCTGTCAACCACGCCGCGCGTGGCATTCTCGACGCCGTGGAAGCCCTTATTCAGCTTGTTGAGGCCACCCTGTCCGGCTGTGCCCAGGCGAGAAAGGCGTTTCTGCACCTTCTCGACAGGTTCGGTCACCTTTCCGAGCGCAGCCTGCAGCCTCTTGATCGCCGCAACAGCCGCGGTATCGTCGGCGCGGATGCGGATAATGAAATCGTCAGCCATGGTTAGTGCTCCTCACTCAGATTTATCTGCCATTCGCCAAAGGGATACGCCAGCATCGGGAGCAGAGAGGCGTTCACCTCGATAAGCTCGTCATCGGCGTGGCTGTCATCGCAGAGAGCCTGGCGGCAGTGCTCTAAAACCTCGTAAGGCTCCAGCTCGAATCCGAATCCGGCCTCAATAGCCTCGTAGCAAGGGCCGCCATTACGCTCCATGGCGATGCGGTTGCGGAGTTGGTAGCCGCCCCAATGTCCATCGTCGCGTGTCTCAGACAGAACTGCTTCCAGTCCTGCGCATTTGGCCGCAAGCGAAACACGGTGACCGAGCGCCGCCCCCGACCATTCAAACTTCTGCCTCCAATCCAACGCGGCCAACTCTGCGCGGATTTCGGTAGCCGTCATCGCGGCCTGGATGTTTCCCGGTTGTTTCCCCGTTGTTTCCCTGAGGCTTCCCAAGGCCTTCCCACGAGTTGCGCGCGGATCTTCCGAATTGCGCAAGCGGCGGAGGCGCTCATTCGACGCCTCCACGTCCACCAGCCCGCCTTCCATCACGAGCTTCCCGCGGCCCTTCCACTTGCTGACGGCGACTGCCGACACGTCATGCATTCGCCCAAATTCTGCTTGTGTCACCAACATAAATTAACCCTCCGTTAACTTAACCAAATGCATTAACCAAGTTTCAAACCCTATAGCTGGGCGAAAACCGCGAGTCTTCGCTCCCGCCCGTAAGCAATCCCCGGGGGAGGACCCGCGCCCCTTGGTCGATTCGCCATGCATGACCCTGGAGCGCCTGGCGACCCGCTTCTGTCCGCAATATGTCCGCATTGCGTGCGGACATATTGCGGGTTATGGCTCTCACAGACTTCTTCTCCCTGTGCCGCTTATTGCTGCTCTTGGACTGGTGCCCGTCGGATTGGCCGTAGAGCTTTCTCGGCATCAGTTCATTGATCACGCTATTGCCTCCCTTGTCATGCCCTTTATCGCCTTCACTTCGCTGCGCATGCAGATGGCTATATCTAGATGGTCACCGTCTCCCGGTGTAGGAGAGGTACGAAAAATGCCTCTGATTGCACCGCCAGACGGTGCAATGTTCGACGCCTCTACACCGCCAGACGGTGCAATCGTCTGCTCTTTTGCACCGCCAGACGGTGTAAGGCTCGCGTTTTTGTGGCGGATGCTCTGGGCGTCCAGATATGCACCGCGCCGGAATGCCTGGGCCGCGCCAGCGTCATAATCGTGATGGTCGGCCAGCGTGTACCAGGTCACCGCGTACCAGCTCGCCCGGTGAGGCCGCTGGCCCTTGACGGTCTGGTGAATCAGGCCGGCGCCTTGCAACTCGCGAAGGGCGCGGGTGATGACATCGTTGCTGCGCCAACCACGCGGACCCAGCATCTTGGCGCTTGCCAGCAGTCGTCCGTTATTTCCTCGGCCGAGTTGGCGCGCCAGTTCGATCATGAGTGCCTTAGCGGGGTGACTCAAACCAAGATAGGCAGAACTGTCCAGCACTGCGGTAGGCAACGCCACAAAGGCCGTGCCGTCCCGCTGCGAGTCGCCCTTGCGCTTGCCGCGCCCGTTCGCCATTACTGCGCCCCCTTTGTCTTGTTCTTGGGTGCAGCACCATAGGGAGACTTTGGAAGCCGTCCCCGGCGTGGCGCCGTGATGACGCTTGTAAGAAACGCCTGAAAGACATTGTCAGTGCGGGCGGCCTCTAGATCGGGGCGAAGCCTAATCCCTGCCACAGGCATCGCTATAAGCTCTTCGCAATCATCAAGCTCGCCAACATAGCAATAGCCTTCCACTTCCTTATCGTTTTCGTTTTTGTATTTACGTAAGGCGTAAGGAAAGAGGATGACGCCAGTACAAGCCTCACCTGTATCCGGGAGGGTGTACTCAACAAGATCACCAACCTGAAATTGGTAGGACGGATCGATAGGCTCGGGGACATGCGCAGATGTGCGCGGGGGATGGTTAGCCATTGCAGCCTCCGTGTGTGGGATAAACCCGCTCCCCATCGCCAAATGAGGAGGGCAGGCAGAAAGCAGGGTTGGCGAACCGGCCACAACGGAAACCGGCATACCCGAAGGTATCCCCGCAATCGCCCGCCCATAGGAGACGTGCAAGTGCATGCAGACGTAAAAAAACGCCAAGGAGGCGTCAGTCCGCCGATGTGATCTCAGGTCGCCAAACCTGGCAGCCGTTGGTGCGGCAGCGCAGCCAGTATAGGGCATGGAGGCGTACAGATCACGCATTGGCGCCCCCGCTGCTGTTATCGGCGCCGGAATGCAGCGTGTACAGCGCTATGCCGTCATGGCGGAATCCTTCGTCATCCCAGATGGAAACCCTGGCTGTGCTGATGTTGTGGCCCATGCGGCGCAGCTCCAGGACGCGGGTATTTGCCTGATAGCAGCCGAGCTTGCGCAGTTCGTAGGAGGTATGGGGGCGCAGCGCCAGGGCGTCCAGGATGCGCTGGCGTTGGGCATTGCCGACGGTGGATTTATTGAGCATGAGTCGCCGCCCCCAGGTGAGGCACGCTCAGGCGATCGATCGCGACCTTGGCCAGCGCGTAGCCCTCGCGGTGATCGGCGGTGCCGTGCATGGCCTCAGCGGCGAAGTGCTGCGCCACAGTGAGCATTGCCAGCCTGGGCATGACCGCCTGGCCGCGCTGTCCCGGCTCGATGCCGGCTGCCTTGTTGACCAGCTTGTTCACGTTCATGTGGACGAAGCGCTCATGGGTCGATCCGGCCGCCAGCGCGTGGATTTCGTCATGCAGGGCGTGGTAGGTCGGCAGGTATTCGGCGCTGCGCATGTCGTGAGCCTGGCGAGCTTCGCGGAATGCTTTGACCAGGCGCACTTTCAACTCGCGCACGCGCCTGGTATTGCGGCTGTAGGTCAGTAACAGGTAGGTTTGGTCCTCGTTCAGCAAGACGTAGCGCTCGGGCTGACCGCGCCCCCGGATTTCTCCGATTTGAAATCGGAGTATTCCCAATTCACGGAAGTCGGCGGCGTAGGCGTTGAGGGTCTTGGCTACGCTCTCGTGTTGCAGGCCCAGGTGCTGAGCCAGCAAGCGGGAGTCAATGCGCGGCTCGTCTTTTGCCTGCACCAGTGCAATAGTGCCGACAAGGGCGGTATGATCGAGGCTGGTCGTCGGGGTCGCGCTCTTGCCGGAGTCGCGGCCCTTTTCATTGGTCGTCATCATGGCTTAATCCCCCACGCTATGCGTGGCCCGCCAGCCTGCGGGATCAGCCAGAAAAGCGGTCACATCCGAGCTGCGCCAGGCCGTAATGCGGCCAAAACGGACAGGCTCCGGGAACTTGCCTTGCCGCGCCCACGTCCAGATAGTTGAGATTGCCGCCCCCGTCGCCATCGCGACAGCCGGAACGCGCATGAAGGATGCCGCGCTCACATCGGGCGGCAATGGGGCATGTCGAGGTTTAGGGGCAACGAACGGCGCCCCGGGGTTGATTTGAGTTTGCACTTTCTGCGCTCCTGATGAACCGCGTTAGACACAACGCAAATCATCAGCGCAGATAACCCCTAGTTTGGGGACAAAAAATCGAAAGCCTTATTTGGCGCGGCTTTCCAGACAGTTTTCTAAGAGAACCATCAGTCCTTTAGGATCGCCCCCGTCCCATCCCCTGACAGCCCATACCAGCCAATCTGGGCATGTCCCGTCAGCGCCTGCGGCGCGTAGGAGTTTCAGAAACCGGCTTGAAGGCAAGCCGGCACACTTGTCTAGAACATCGGAAGGAATGCCGCTCAACCGCCGTTCAATTTCCCCCGCAGTGCGGGATGTTCTATAGAGTCCCTCCACGAGGCCAGGTACGCCATCCTCCGATCCCTCCAGAGCTTCCCTATATCTGGCGGCGTACCGTTTGATTGTCGCCTCCGTATAGCCGCGATTCTTGGCAACCTGCCGTACTGCCTTCATGAACGCGCCACGCCCCGCCCCCTCCTGCCTGAATGCAAATTCAACCTCCAGTACTTCAAGGGCGATAGCGGGCGCCCCCCCCACTGTGAAGTCTCCAATCCGATCCTTGGGGGGGCGCCCCCGCTGATTCGTCATACGCGTCATCCCGCGCGCCGTCCGGGTGATAGAAACCAGCACCAGGCCGGCGGACGTTCCGGCTTTTCTCCCCGTCGGGATAGGTGCTGGCGTAAAGGAATTATGCCGAACGCATCAGCGAGATCACGTTGGCGCCGGGTTTCAATTTATCCAAGCTTTTTTGAACGTTATGGAAGCACATCAATTATGGGATTAATGATTTTTTGGGCCTCATTAGCTGAACAGCACTCCCTTGCCCATTCTGCACACATTGCTCGCCAAAGTGCCTCTGCACCGTAGCGCATGAAGTTTGCCGCGAATCTCACCCATTCATGATGGTCCAGTGTCATTGCATTTACGCAGGCGTCATGCACCAACGAAGTGTCCCGGTTCACAACTGACCAAAGATTGGCCCAGTTTTTCGCGCGCAACCCCTTGAAAACAACCTGTTCAGGGGCATCCCCTCCTGGCAACGCCTGGCAACCTGGACCAGGATCAGTATCACCGTCAACAAAAACACATGTTGGTCGTGTGAATCGTTTATTCACAACCATTGTGCCTAGAGCCAACCCCACATTTGATGCACCGTAGGACACAACAGCACAACGGGGCATAACGCTCTCCCCATAGCGAGCAAGAATCTCTTCAGCAAAGATTTTCGCGGCTTCGTCTTCCACGTAGACATCGCATTCCGGATACGCGGCATCATCCATCTTTGTCATCGCAAATTCGGGGCTAATACCACCGACGATTTGCTTGACTGCTTTCATACCGTTGTTAGTACGCAGAATGCAAAGGCGTGCCTCCAACGGCAGCTCGTCGAGTACATAGGGAGAATGTGTGGTTAAGACGATTTGACATTCTTGCAACCGACATTGCTCAGCCAAATCGCGAATTAATCGACGCTGTGCTCTCGGATGAAGAGATGATTCGATTTCGTCTATAAGAACCAAGCCATATTTCGGCAATTCGATGCTAAGAAGCTCGGAAACTGTGATCTGCCCTGAGCCTTGGTGATAGCCGGAATACTGGAAATTCTTCTCCGTGATAACAGGAACTTCGCGAACATCATCGACACTAGAAAGAGCCATACGCGCCGACGCGTACTCTTGCCCCATTACGAACGAAAGCCGCTTGACTTTGTCAGCGTCGAATAGCTTCGCAGATCGTTCGGTATGTGCCGATTTTGCGATACGTGCATATCCTACGCGCGCGCCCACTGGTTGGATGCGATTTAGATCGTCGTACTTCACTACGCGCTTTGGCCGGTCAGTCTGCCCAAGCCAGCGGGTAGTCGGCTTCCGCAATGAACCCTCAAAATTCTCCTGACCCTGCGAATATCCGTACTTGATTGTGACGGATCGCAACTCATCCCATGCCGTATCTGGGAAAAACTCAGTGGGATAAAACGTGCGTGACTCGCCTACATAGGCACACGCAGCCGCTTGTAGAACCGTGCTCTTGCCTGAGCCGTTCTCGCCTATGACAGCAACAATGGGGAAATCGAACGTAATCCGCTGCTTTTCCCAGCCGCGCATGTTGTCGATCTCTAGCCAGTTCAGTCGTTTAGGCCAGCCTTGCTTACTACCCCATTTTTTTTGTAGCCGTCTTACTTCCTCGTGGATCGCCATGACACTCACCCAAGTTCTGTTGAAAAGCGAGGCCAGCCTAGCTCTAGCAAGCTCTCACCGCATCAATTTACACCAAATAATTTTCATATTTGAAAATTATTTGGTGTTTTAGGTGTCAGAAACCTATAGGGAGCGCGTCAATGGGACGACGTTGCCGCCGACCTTGAGCGCGTCAAGGTAGTCCGCCCATATCTGCATCATGGCCTGGCGCTCCTTGATGAACTTGGTCCGGTTGTAGGCTCGGCCCAGGTTATCCGGCACGGCGTGCGCCAGCTGGTGCTCGATCACTTCGGGCTTCTGCCCAAGCTCTTCATGCAGTATGGTGCGCGCCATAGCCCGGAAGCCGTGGCCGGTGATGTCGGCTTGTGTGTCGTACCCCAGGCGGCGCAGCGCCACGTTAACCGCGGCCTCGCTCATGGGCTTGCCGTTCTTGTTTCGGCCGGGGAATACATACTGCCCGCCCCCGGTCAGGGCTTGCAGATCGCGCAGGATCGCCACGGCCTGGCGCGACAGCGGCACCAGGTGCTCGGTATTTGTCTTGGACGCCGTGTAGCGCCACTCCCCTCGGTCCAGGTCGATTTGCACCCATTCGGCCTGGCGCAGCTCCCCCGGCCGGACAAACAGCAGAGGGGCCAGCTTCAATGCACAAGCCACTGGATAGGTGCCATTGAAACTGTCGAACGCCCGCAGCAGCTCCCCCACCTTGGCCGGCTCGGTGATGCTGGCGAAGTTCTTGGTAACGTGGGCAGGAATCGCGCCGATCAGATCGCGGGCCGGGTCGGACTTGCAGTGCCCCTGCCGGATGCCATAGCGAAACGCCATGCCGATCTCTGCCCGCACCTTGTGGGCGCAGTACCGCGCGCCCCGGGCGTCGATGCGCTTGAGCACGGCCAGGATCTCGGGGGCGTCGATTTCGGTAATGGGTCGCTTGCCCAGCCAAGGGAAGACGTCATTCTGCATGCGGCCCAGAGTGTGGGTATGCGTACTGACGGAGACGGAAGGCTGGCGCTCGGCCAACCAAGCTCGAGTGACGGCCTCGAATGAATTTGCCGCCGCCAGCTTGGCCGCCCGCTTGTCGGCCTTCTTCTTCTCAGCGGGGTCCACGCCCTCCGCCAGAAGCTTACGGGCGTCCTTGTGCCGCTCTCGAGCCTGGGCCAGGGTGGTTTCCGGGTACAGGCCATAGGTCGCCCGCTTTTCCTTCCCGGCTACCCGGTACTTCCCATTCCATGACCGGCTACCAGCCGGCGTGAACAGCAGATACAGGCCGGCGCCGTCGGGCAGCTTCTGCGGTTTGCCCGTTTCCTTGGCCAGGGTTTGCAGGCCCTTGGTCTTGGCCTTGATGACCGCGTCCGTCAGCTTCATTGGGGGCGTTTTCCATGGGTGGGGGCGCTATTTCGCCCGACGCCCCCAATAATGCCCCCAAACAGGGGGCGTTTTCAATGCACTACCTTGCACTGTCTTGCACAAACAAAAAGCCCCAGAGCATTGATTTCTCTAGGGCTTTTGCACTTACTTGTACTGTCTTGCACTACTTTCTGGTGCCGTCGGCGAGACTCGAACTCGCACAGCTTTCGCCACTACCCCCTCAAGATAGCGTGTCTACCAATTCCACCACGACGGCTTGGGTCTTGCTCTATGCCCTGCTTTTCAGATTTCCGCAGCGATAAAGAAGAGGGGTCTGCGGAAAGTCCAAAATTCTAGCACGAAAACGACTTACTTAGCCGGCGCGGCAGGCACGTTGGGAACGGAAGCATCGGACTTGGCTGCGGGCACGGCAGGCGCGGCGGCGCCGCTGGCCGCGGGCGTGCCGGGCGCGCCGGGCACTTCCGAACCTTGGCTCGCGGGCACGTTGCCGCTCTTGGCGGGAGCGGTTTCAAAGCCCTTCATGACGCCGGAACTCATCGAACCGGTCGAGCTCGAGTGGCCGGCGTGCGAAAGATAGGCCAGGCCGATGGTCGTGGCGAAGAACACCACGGCGCACCACTTGGTGGTGCGCGACAGGAAATTGGCTGCGCCCGAAGCGCCGAACAGGCTGCCAGCGGAACCGCTGCCGAAGGACGAACCCATGTCGGCGCCCTTGCCTTGCTGCAGCAGGACCAGAACGATGATTGCCAGCGCCGACAGAAATTGAACGGCCAGCAGGAGGGTGGTAAAGGACATGATGACTCCAGATCGGAAACTTTCAGGCTGCGGCAATGCGCAGGAATTCTTCGGCGACGAGCGCGGCACCGCCCACCAGCGCACCGTCGATATCGGCCATGGCAAAAAGGCTGGCGGCGTTGGCGGCCTTGACGCTGCCGCCATAGAGCACTTGCACCTGGGGCACGCCCAGGGCGGTCAGCTCGGCGCGGATGGCGGCATGGACTTCCTGCGCCTGCTCGGGCGTGGCGCTGCGGCCGGTGCCGATGGCCCAGACGGGTTCGTAGGCAAGAACCATGCGGGCAACGGCGTCCGCCCCCAGGGCCAGCACGGGAGAGAGCTGGCGCCGGATAACGGCCAGCATCTGCCCGGCTTCGCGTTCGTTCAGGGTTTCGCCCACGCACACCACCGGCGTGAGGCCCGCCTGCAGCGCGGCGCAAGCCTTGTCGGCCACGATCTGGTCGGTTTCCCCATGATAGGCGCGGCGTTCGGAATGTCCGGCCAAAACCCAGCGGCAGGCGAAGTCTTTGATCATGGCGGCCGAGACTTCGCCCGTATAGGCGCCCTTCTCGTGCACGCTAACGTCTTGAGCGCCCCAGGAAATGGCGCTGCCTTGCAAGGCCTGCGCGGCCTGGGCCAGATACGGAAAAGGCACGCAGACGCCGACGTGGCTGGACGAGCTTGCATCCGCCGCGCGCAGCGCAGCCAGAAGCAGCCCGTTCTCCGCAAGGCTGCCGTGCATCTTCCAGTTGCCCAGGACGAGCCTGGCGCGAGCTTGTTGGGTCATAGCAAAGAGGGATCGCCGCCCGGAATCTCCCGAGCTAAACCCATGATTGTATCCTGTCGCCGCAAAGCGTGCCTGGCCCTGTTTTCAGAGATTGTTATCATGCAGGCGGGCGAACCATCGCCTGCGCCCCGGCGGGGCATTTTCCGCACTCAGGAACCCAGATGTCCAAGACCTTCAAGATCGGCACCCGCGCCAGCCTGATGGCGGTGCGGCAGACCGAGGCCATTATCCAGGCGCTGCAGGCGCAGTTTCCCCAGCACCGCTTCGAGATGGTCACACGCCAGGCGCGCGCCGATCTCGATCTGAAAAGCCGCCTGGGCGCCCTGGGCGGCAAGGGAGGCGCCTTCGTCACCGCCATGCACGAGATGATGCTCTCGGGCGAAGCCGACATGGTCATGCATTCGCTCAAGGATCTGCCGGGCAACGAAGAGTATTACGCCGATACGCGCTTCTCGATCGGCGCCTGCCTGCCGCGCAGCGATCCGAGCGACGCGCTGGTGCTCAAGCAAGGACTGGCGGCCGACACCGTACCGGCCACGATAGGCACCTCGTCGGTGCGGCGTTCCGCGTTTCTGCGCAGGCTGTACCGCAACGCGCGCATCGTGCCCTTCCGCGGCGCGGCCGACAAGCGCATCGCACGCCTGGACAGCAATACGCCCATGGAATTCAACTACGGCGGCAAGACGCCGCCGCTCGATGCTCTGGTACTGGCGCATGCGGGCCTGACGCGCATCGGGCTGGGCGACCGAATCTCGCGCGTCTTCACGCCAGACGAGATGTGCCCGGCCGTGGGCCAGGGCGTGATCGTGGTCGAATACGCCGCCGGCAACGAAGAGGTCCAGGCCTTGCTGGCCGCGATCAACCACCGTGAAACCATGTACTGCTACCAGGCCGAGCGCGCCCTGCTGCGCGCGCTCAACGGCCACTGCGATTCGCCCATCGGCGCGCACGCCTGGATCGAAGACGGCCAGCTCAAGCTGCGCGGCACCGTGGTGTCGATGGACGGCGCCAGCGCCGTCGACGTGTTCGACAGCAGCAGCAACATCGACCCGGTATCGCTGGGCATGCGCGCAGGTTTGCGGCTGAACAAGCTGGGCGCGCAGTCCATCATCGAAGAAACGCGCTACGCGGAGTGATGCCGCCACGCGGGCATGCATGATGATGGATTATCATGCTGCCTGCCTTCAGGGTGTGTGGCCGAGCGGTTTAAGGCACCGGTCTTGAAAACCGGCGAGGGGTCAAACCCTCCGTGAGTTCGAATCTCACCGCACCCGCCACCAGGCTCGTCTTATGCGGGCCTGATCGCCAGCACGGCATCGATATCCGGTTCGTCGATCTGATCCGGGTTCAGATACTGACGGGCATAGCGCCGCCAGATGCCCTCCTTGAGAAAAAGATCCAGCAGATCCGGATCCAGATGCCTGTCGCGTTTCATGGCGCCCATGATGCGTACGGCCTCGCTGAGCTTTTTGGCCTTTTTGTAGGGCCGGTCGGCGGCGGTCAGAGCTTCGAACACGTCGGCGATGGCCATGCTGCGCGCCACCACGCTCATGTCTTCGCGCCGCAGCCCGCGGGGGAATCCGCTGCCGTCCATTTTTTCGTGGTGGCCGCCGGCGAATTCGGGCACTTGCCGCAGCGCGCCCGTCAGCGGCAGATCCTGCAGCATGACGATGGTGCGGGTCATGTGCCGGTTGATCTCGTAGCGCTCTTCGGCGGTCAGCGTGCCGCGGCCGATGGACAGGTTGTAGATTTCGCCCTGGTTCAAGCGGTGTGCCAGCGGCTTCATGCTGAAACCGCCTTCGCTTTCCAGTTCTGCAAGACGATTGTCGTGATGCTCGATGAGATGCTCCGGGCGGTCGCTCAATAGAGGTTCTTCGACCGGCAGCGAGGCAGCCGGCGCCCGATCTTTGCGCAGCCTCTCGTCGCGCGATATGCCGATGCGGTCGTCGAGCGTGCGCGTCCAGGTACGCTCGCCGATGCGGCGCAGACGCGCGATGTCTTCGTCGGCCATTGTCTCGCCGCCTTCGTTGCAGGCCGCCACGAACGCGAAGTCCTCGTCCAGCGCGCTCAGTTCCGCGTCGCGTCTCGCGGCCAGGGCGGGCGCGTTGCCGCCCTGCGCCACGCCGCGCCAGTAGTCGGTATGGCAACCGGCCTTGAGCAGCTCGAAGCGCATGCGGATCTCGTGCAGCCGGTCGTAGATCGTCTCGAGCTTGGTGGCCTTGTCGACCACGTATTCGGCGGTGGTGAGCTTGCCGCAATCGTGCAGCCATCCGGCCACTTCGACCGCCTCCCATTCTTCCGCGGTCAGCGCGAAGTCTGCGAACGGCTCGTCGCACGCAGCCTGAGCCGCCTGCGTCAACGCCATGGTCAGCATGGGCACGCGCTGACAGTGGCCGCTGGTGTAGGGAGATTTGGCGTCGATCGCGTTGGCGATCATGCGTATCGTAGCATCCAGCAGACTTTTGCGCGCCTTGAGCAACTGCCGCGTCTCGATGGCGATCGCCGCCGTGCCCGACAAGGCACGCGCCACGGCCAGGCTCGCATCCGGCATCGAATCGGCGGCATGCGCCCGCACAGCCAGCACCAGACCGCCGATCACATCCTCGGCGGAGTTGAGCAGCGGAATGACCACGAAGCGGAACACCTGGCCCTGCTCTAGAGGCGCCGGCCCGATCAGATCGGACAGCAGCGGCGACAGCGACGATGCATCGCGGTCGAAATAGACCACCTTGCGGCTCGTCAGTATCTGTCTGACCTGCTCGTCGGCGTCGGAACCCTCCAGGGATCGCGGTTCGACATCCTGCCCCTGCATGCCTCGGGCCGGAACATTCCGGGCGGCAACGGAGAACGCCAGGCCGTCGTCCTCGGACAACAGGATGAGCCCGCCCTCGGCCTCGAGGATGGCCAGCGTCTCCTGCAGCAGCCGCCCGATCAGGCGCGCAGGCTCGCGCTCGGTGATCAGCGCCTGGCCGATCTCGGTGAAGCGCTGGATGGTCTGGCCTGCCTTGCCGATGGCGCGCGACAGCGTTTGCACTTCCTGCACGGACGACTGCATGGCCGGCACCGGACGGAACTCGAAGCTCGCAATGCGTTCAGCCTCGTCGGCCAGCCGCAGCAGCGGGCGGCTGACGGTCCGCGCAGCGACCAGGATGATCAGTCCGACCACGCCCACCAAAGCGATGCCGAGCCAGCTGATGGTGGAAACCAGCTTGCGCTCGCTGGCCAGAACTTCGTCCGAGGGCGTCGCGGCAACGACGCGAAACGTCCAGTAGCCCGAGTGCAAGGGCGCCGAGCGCATGATCCATTCTCTGCCCTGCACCCGCACAATGTGCGACTGGGTCGGGTCTGTCGGCAAGTTCGCCGCGGCCGCCACCATCTCGGCCATGATGCCGGTCGGGGCCGACGACGCGGCAGCGGCCGCATTCGGCTCGCGCGATGCCAAGGGCTCGCTGCTGGCCAGGACCTGGCCGTGATCGTTGGCGATGAGCAGCATCGAAGATGGCGTGCTCTCCATTTGCGTCAGGGCTTGCGACAGATCGGCCAGCGTGAAGTCGGCGCCGGCGACTCCATGGCCGGACTGCAGACGCCGTGCGATGGTCAATCCGCGGTCCTGGCTCAGGAAGAACCCATAAGGATCGGTCAGTATGGCGCCCCGGCTGGCCATGGCCTCCCGGTACCAGGGTCGGGTGCGGGGATCGTAGGGCCGCGTCGGATCGGCCCGTTCCTCGACGGTCGCAAGCCCGGCATCCAGAAAACTCACCTGCCTTCCCCCGCCTGCCGATGCCGGCGGATCGAGTTCGAGGATGTAGTGTGCGCTGCCGGGAGCGTCGACCTTCTGGCGCGCGGCAGCCGTGAGCAGTTTGCGCAGCAGCACGAAGCCGCCGTCGTCGAAGCCGATGTAGAGCGTCGAGGTGAACGGGGAGACATTGAGCGCCAGACTCATGCGCCGGATGAACACCGGCTGGGATGCGCCTTGGTAGTCCGTTGCCTGGGGATCGGCCGCCAGCATCTGCAGCATCGGATCGATCCTGCTGACGCTTTTGTCGATTTCGCTGCGGCTCTGACCGACGGCATGATCGAACAGCGTCTGCGAGGCTTCCTCAACGATGTCGATCGTCTTGTTGTTCACGTAGGCGATCATGACCAGCATGGCCGCCAGGATGGTCGCGCCGAATACCACGGCAAGATGCGTGGCCAGCCGATGGCGCCACCACGCGCCAACGGCTCGATCGAGGATATTCATGTGCGGCACAATCTCGAAGATTGATAGGCCGGCCGCACTGCCTCAGGCCGGTTTGGAAAGCTGCACCGATAATACCCCCGGGCACGATGTTATAGTGCCGCGATCCTGACGCCGCCCATTCCACGGGCCTCTTACGGCATCGCGCACCCATGGCGAAATTGGTAGACGCAAGGGACTTAAAATCCCTCGCCGCAAGGCGTCCCGGTTCGATCCCGGGTGGGTGCACCAGTCGCGAAAACATGCCGTCATGAGCCACGATCAAGACATCGCACCGGAGAGCACCGCAGCGCGGGTCGCCCTGTGGCGGGCTCTGCATGTCATGATCGACCCGCCCCCGCATGGCCTCGAAGACCGGATCGGCATCGCGTTGCCCGGCACCAATGCATGACCGATACCGAAACCGCCTCGCCTCCCTTCATCGTGCTGGACGCCTGTGTGCTGATGTCCACAGTGTTGCGGCAATTGTTGCTGCGCACGGCGCAAAGCGGCGTCTTTCAACCGGTCTGGACGGACCGTATCGGCGAGGAGTGGCGCCGCAATGCGGCCCGCCTGTGGGGCGCGCCCCGCGAGATTCTGGACGGCTTGTGGAATGACATGAATCAGGCCTTTCCTGGCGCCATGGAAAAGGAAACGCAGGCCTACGAAACCGGCCTGCGCTACAGCGACGCCAAGGATTTTCACGTGATCGCCGCAGGCCTGGCGCGGCGTGCGCGCTGCGGACTGCAGCACACGCCCGTGGTGCAGGTCATGACCTGGAATCTGAAGGACTTCAATCGGTCGGAGCTGCGCAGACAAGGCCTGGACGTATTCAGTCCGGACGTCATGCTGGCCCGCTGGTGGCAGGCCGACGCGCCTGCGCTTCGATATGCCCTGGAGACTGTCGAGCAGGACTTCGTGGCGCTTGGGCGCGAGCCGTTGCCGCTGGACGCCATCCTGCATCGGGAAAGACTCTATCGGCTGGCCAAGCTTATCGCCGCGTAAGCGCCGCCTGCGTCAATTGCCGTAATTGCTGGCGGCAAAGCCTGCCTTGTTGAGCGTGTCGATGACTTCCTGGATATGCTCGGGCCCGCGCGTCTGCAGCACGAACTCGACCTCGACGTCGCGCGCCGACAGCGTGGTGAAGGCCCGCTGGTGATGCACTTCGGTAATGTTGGCGTGAGCATCCGCGATCAGCTTGGTGACCTGGGCCATGGCGCCAGGCAGATCGCGCAGATCGACCCGGATGCGGGCCAGTCGGCCGCCGCGCACCATGCCGCGCTCGATGAGTTCGCCCAGCATGAGCGGGTCGATGTTGCCGCCGCACAGCACCAGTCCGATGCGCTTGCCCTGAAACCAGGCATCCTGGCCGCGCGCGCGGTCGCGCAGCAGCGCCGCCAGGCCCGCGGCCCCGGCCCCTTCCACCACCGTCTTTTCGATTTCGAGCAGCACCACGATGGCATGCTCGATATCCGCCTCGGCGACCAGCTCGATGCGATCGACCAGGCTGCCGACGATCCGGCGGGTGATCTGCCCGGGGGACTTGACCGCGATACCCTCGGCGATGGTGTAGGGCCCCGCCGGCATCTCGCGCCCCTGCATGGCGGCATACATGGCGGGAAAGCGCTCTGTCTGCACGCCGATGACTTCGATATCGGGATTGAGGCCCTTGGCGGCAGTGGCAATGCCCGAGATCAGCCCCCCGCCGCCGATGGCGATGACCAGGGTGTCCAGATCGGGCTGGTCTTCGAGCATTTCCAGGGCCACGGTGCCCTGCCCCGCGATGATGGCCTCGTCGTCGTAGGGGTGGATCATGATCAGGCCGCGTTGGCGTATGAGCTCCTGGCTGTGCGCCACGGCATCGTCGAAGGTGTCGCCTTCGAGCACCACCTCGGCACCGAAGCGCCGCGTGTTGGCCACCTTGACCGTGGGCGTAAAGCGCGGCATGACGATGACGGCCGGCACGCCCATGCGCTGCGCGTGATAGGCCACGCCCTGCGCGTGATTGCCCGCCGACACCGCGATGACGCCCTTGGCCCGCTCTTGGGCGGAGAGCGCCAGCATGCGGTTCAGCGCGCCCCGTTCCTTGAACGAGGCCGTGAACTGCAGGTTCTCGAATTTGAGCCAGATCTGCGCGCCCAGCATATCGGACAAGGTGCGCGACAGCATGAACGGGGTCTTGAGCACTTGCCCCTGCAGCCGCTCGCGAGCGGCCTGGATGGTGGAGAGATCGATCATGATGGGAACGTTTCGTCAGCGCACGGGAAGAAAGTTGAAGAGCAACAGGCTTTGGACGTAGTCGATGCCGATGCGACGGATATTTTCGCCCAGAAGACTGGCCACCAGGTCCAGACGACCGATAATTTCGCCGAACTCGCGTTCGAAGCTCAGGTTTGCCGGCCCTTTGCCCATTTCGTTGGAGAGGAGCAGAGGTTCGCCCGAGGCCGTGCGGCGCGTGGCCAGCATCCAGTCCGCAGCCTCGACGTCGCGCGCGGCGTTATAGATGCGCTGGCCGTCTAGTTTGCTGAAGGGGTAGAAGACCCGTTTGCCGTTATGCGCGGCGATAATGGTGTCTGCCAGGCCATAGATGAACGCCGCGACCCGGTCGCCCGTGTATTTGGGATCGAGCGAAACCGACAGAACCTGGATGTCCTGCAGGCCGACCAGACCGGGAGGCGGCTGGCGTTTTTCGATCAGCCCCTTGACCCATTTGACGGCAGCGTCGACGTCCGGCTGGCCGCTCTTGCGCCATTCGCGTGGATTGCGGCGATAGAGCTTGTCGAGCAGCCTGTACAGGCTGTTGAGATTGTCGCGCATGGCCAGGGTGACCGTACGGTCGAAATCGGTCTGTACCACCTGGCCGGCCGACATGGGATCGGTGTTCGGCGTGCTGCCGTCTTTGCGCGGCGGGGTCGACGAGCATCCTGCCAGAAGCAGGACGCTCGAAGCAATCAGCATCCACTGCCTTATCGCCATGCGCCGGGCCTTCTCCAGTTGCGAAGTGCCCTGACTTTACCCCGAAATAGACGGCGGTATCTCTTTCTGCGCAACGACGGTCAGCGCACGAGGCACGGCCGCTTGTTGTCGAATTTCCAGTTGGGAATGAGGTACTGCATGGCGATCGCGTCGTCGCGCGCGCCCAGGCCGTGCTGCTGGTAGAGCGCGTGCGCCCGGTCCAGTTCGTCCATGTCGATCTCGATGCCCAGGCCCGGTTTTTGCGGCACCCGCACCTTGCCGCCGACGATCTGCAGCGGCTCGCGCGTCAGGCGCTGGCCGTCCTGCCAGATCCAGTGCGTATCGATCGCGGTGATCTTGCCGGGCGCTGCAGCGGCCGCGTGCGTGAACATCGCCAGCGAGATGTCGAAGTGGTTGTTCGAATGCGAACCCCAGGTCAGGCCCCAGTCGTTGCACATCTGCGCCACGCGCACCGCACCTTGCATGGTCCAGAAGTGCGGATCGGCGAGCGGGATGTCGACCGATTGCAGCAGCACGGCGTGGCCCATCTGCCGCCAGTCGGTGGCGATCATATTGGTGGCCGTGGGCAGGCCCGTGGCACGGCGAAATTCCGCCATGACCTCGCGACCGGAATAGCCGTTCTCCGCGCCGCAGGGGTCTTCCGCATAGGCCAGCACATCGTGCTTGTCGCGGCACAAACGGATCGCCTCGGCCAGCGACCAGCCCCCGTTGGGATCCAGCGTGATGCGCGCCTCGGGAAAGCGTTCGGCCAGCGCCGTGACCGCTTCCATTTCTGCATCGCCGGCCAGCACGCCGCCCTTGAGCTTGAAGTCGTTGAAGCCGTAGCGCTTCTTCGCGGCCTCGGCCAGGCGCACCACGGCTTCGGGCGTCATGGCCTCTTCGGTGCGCAGACGCTCCCAGTCGTCGCGGCCGTCGGCGCCGCTCGCATACGGCAGATCGGTCTTGTTGCGATCGCCGATGAAGAACAGATAGCCGAGCATTTCGACCTCGCTGCGCTGCTGGCCTTCGCCGAGCAACGCAGCCACCGGCACGCCCAGGTGCTGCCCGAGCAGGTCCAGCAGCGCGGCTTCGAGCGCCGTGACCGCGTGGATCGTCGTGCGCAGGTCGAAAGTCTGTAAACCGCGCCCACCCGCATCGCGGTCGGCAAAGGCTTTACGCACCGCGTTCAGCACGGCTTGCATATTGCCGATGGACTGTCCGACCACGAACGGGTGCGCGTCGGCGATCGTCTTGCGGATCGCCTCGCCGCCCGGCACTTCGCCCACGCCGGTATTGCCAGCGCTGTCGCGCAGCAACACGATGTTGCGCGTAAAGAAAGGGCCGTGCGCGCCGCTCAGGTTCAGCAGCATGCTGTCGCGGCCCGCGACGGGCACGACGCGCAATTCGGTGACGACGGGAGTGTTCGAAGGAGCGGTTTGTGTGGAAGACATGATCAATACCCTGAAAAAAAACGCCGCGCTGGATCACTCCGGCGCGGCGCACTCTACCATGCGAAACCGAGGTTTATTCGGCCTGCGGCGCGGCTTCGGCTTGCTGCTGTTCGATGCCGCCGAGCGCCTTGATCGACAGGCGCAGACGGCCCTTTTCGTCGGCTTCGATGACCTTGACGCGAACCTGCTGGCCCACCTTGAGCACGTCGTTGATGTTGGCGATGCGGTAGTTGGCGATTTCGGAAATGTGCAGCAGACCGTCCTTGCCGGGCAGCACTTGCACGATGGCGCCGAAATCCAGCAGACGCAGCACCGAGCCGTCGTAGACCTGGCCGACTTCGACTTCGGCGGTCAGCTCGGCGATGCGGCGCTGGGCTTCCTTGGCCTTGTTGTCGTCGGCGCTGGCGATGACGATGGTACCGTCGTCGGAGATGTCGATCTGCGTGCCGGTTTCTTCGGTCAGCGCGCGGATGGTGGCACCGCCCTTGCCGATCACGTCGCGGATCTTCTCGGGGTTGATCTTCATGGTGAGCATGCGCGGCGCGAACTTGGACAGTTCGGTATGCGAGCCCGAGATGGCATCGCGCATTTTCTCCAGGATGTGCAGGCGGCCTTCGCGGGCCTGGGCCAGCGCGACCTGCATGATTTCCTTGGTGATGCCCTGGATCTTGATGTCCATCTGCAGGGCGGTGATGCCGTTGTCGGTGCCGGCCACCTTGAAGTCCATGTCGCCCAGGTGATCTTCGTCGCCCAGGATGTCGGTCAGCACGGCGAACTTGCCGTCGTCCAGGATGAGGCCCATGGCCACGCCGGCCACGTGATCCTTGACCGGTACGCCGGCGTCCATCATGGCGAGCGAGCCGCCGCACACCGAGGCCATCGACGAGGAGCCGTTGGATTCGGTGATTTCCGAGACCAGGCGGATGGTGTACTGGAAATCTTGATGATCGGGCAGCAGCGACACCAGCGAACGCTTGGCGAGGCGGCCGTGACCGATTTCGCGGCGCTTGGGCACGCCGATGCGGCCGGTTTCGCCGGTGGCGAAGGGCGGCATGTTGTAGTGGAGCATGAAGCGGTCGCGGTACTCGCCCATGAGCGCGTCGATGATCTGCTCGTCCTGCTTGGTGCCCAGGGTGGCGACCACCAGGGCCTGCGTTTCACCGCGGGTGAACAGGGCCGAGCCGTGCGCGCGAGGCAGCACGCCCAGGCGGATGCTGATCGGGCGCACCGTGCGGGTGTCGCGGCCGTCGATGCGGGGTTCGCCGTTCAGGATCTGGCTGCGCACGATGCGCGCTTCCATGTCGAACAGGATGTTGTCGACGGTGACGCCGTCGGGCGCACCCTGGCCGGCAGCCGCGGCCTGGCTCGCCAGCTTGGCCTGCACGTCGGCATAGACTTCGCGCAGCTTGGTGGTGCGAGCCTGCTTTTCGCGGATCTGGTAGGCGGCAACGAGGCCTTCCTGGGCAGCGGCGGCGACGGCCGAGATCAGGGCTTCGTTCTTGGGCGCGGGCTGCCAGTCCCAGTCGGGCTTGCCGGCTTCGCGCACCAGGTCGTGAATGGCGTTGATGACGGCCTGCATCTGCTCATGGCCGTGCACCACGGCGCCGAGCATGACGTCTTCGGGCAGCTGCTGGGCTTCGGATTCGACCATCAACACGGCGGTTTCGGTGCCGGCCACGACCAGATCGAGCTTGGAGGTCTTGAGCTGCGAGGCCGTGGGGTTGATGACGTACTGGCCGTCGATGTAGCCCACGCGCGCGGCGCCGATGGGGCCGTTGAAGGGAATGCCCGAGATGGCCAGCGCGGCCGAGGCGCCGATCATGGCGGCGATGTCCGGGTCGATTTCGGGGTTGACCGACATCGTGTGGATCACCACCTGGACGTCGTTGTAGAAGCCCTCGGGGAACAGCGGACGCAGCGGACGGTCGATCAGGCGCGAGGTCAGGGTTTCTTTCTCGGAGGGCTTGCCTTCGCGCTTGAAGAAACCACCGGGAATGCGGCCGGCGGCGTAGGTCTTTTCGATGTAGTCGACGGTCAGGGGGAAGAAGTCCTGGCCAGCCTTGGGCTTCTTGGCGGCAACCACCGTGGCCAGCACGACGGTGTCTTCGATCGAGACCATCACAGCGCCGGAAGCCTGGCGGGCAATTTCGCCCGTTTCCAGCGTGACGGTGTGTTGGCCGTACTGGAACGTCTTGGTCACTTTGTTGAACATGACTGTTTATTCCTAAAAAATAAAAAACCGTGGCCGCCGCGACGACAGCGTCGCACCGACCACGGTTGTGTTCATGGGGATACTACCCCGTCGATCACTTGCGCAGACCGAGTTTTTCGATCAGGGCACGGTACGAATCGGGATTGCGGCCCTTGAGATAGTCCAGCAGCTTGCGGCGGCGGCTGACCATGCGCAGCAGACCGCGGCGCGAGTGGTGGTCCTTCATGTGTTCTTTGAAGTGACCGGTCAGTTCGTTGATGCGTGCGGTGAGCAGAGCCACTTGAACTTCGGGGGAACCGGTGTCGCCTTGAGCGCGTTGAAATTGCGCAACGATGTCGGATTTATTGATGTCGGCTACGGACATTTGAGACCTCTATGGACTGGCGTTCGGGCTGAGGGCGCCTGGACGTGGGGTTACATAAACAATTGCACACAGACTCGCATGCAAGTCGACCATTATAGCGGATAGTCTAGAATCCCCCTAATAGGCGGGAACCGCCTGGCTCCTGCCCCGGACCGCCCATGCTGGGGAGCTCTCGTGCATATACGTCACCTATTTCTGCGAAGCGGCGCAATCGCCGCCCTGGCTCTGTCCCTGTCTGCCTGCAAGAATATGGCTCAGGCCAACATGGACCAGATCATTCCTCCCGGGGCGTCCTTTGCGCAAATCGAGGCTCGTTACGGCAAGCCCGATCTGGTCTGCCCGCTTGCAGGCGGCGGACAACGCGCGATCTGGACGTCGCAGCCCAAGGGGCATTACGCCTGGGCGGCCAACGTCAGCGCGGACGGCCACATCGATCGCATGCAGGCGCTGCTTACCGATCAGCATTTCGGCAAGCTGGTGATGGGCTGGACGCCCGAGCAGGTGCGCTGCGAGTTCGGCCCGCCCGCCTATATCGACGGCGTCGGACTACCTGGCTACACGACCATCGTCTGGTCGTACCGTTACCTGCAGGACGGCGTCTGGAATTCGCTGATGTACGTGTACATGGGTCCCCACGGCGATCACGTCACGGGCTACAACCCCGGGCCCGATCCCGCGTACGACGACCGGTACTGAGTCGGAAGCCCGTCCGTCTTTCAGCCGTGGCGTTCCTGCTGCAGGCGGCGCGCCCGGCTCCAGCGCCAGATCCAGACGAACCAGCCTGATACGCCGTAGATCACGAAAAGCGTGAACAGCACCACCGGCGGGTCGCTGGACACGAAGACGAACACCACGACCACCAGCAAAATGCCCCAGAAGGGCACGCTGCGGCCCAGGGCGAATTTCTTGCCGCTGTAGAACGGCGCATCGCTCACCATGGTGATGCCGGCGTACATGGTCAGGCCGAACATGGTCCAGGCCATGAGGTGGTCGTGGATGGGCAGCTTGTTGTCCACCGACAGCCAGACGAAGCCGGCCACCAGCGCCGCCGCCGCTGGGCTGGGCAGGCCTTGGAAGAAGCGCTTGTCGACCACTGCGATATTGGTGTTGAAGCGGGCCAGGCGCAGCGCGGCGCCGGCCACATAGACGAAGGCGGCCAGCCAGCCCCAGCGGCCCATGTCCTGCAGAACCCACTCGTAGGCCACCAGCGCGGGGGCCACGCCGAAAGAGGTCATGTCCGAGAGCGAGTCGTATTGTTCGCCGAAGGCCGACTGGGTGTTGGTGAGGCGGGCGACGCGGCCGTCCATGCCGTCGAGCACCATGGCCACGAAGATGGCGATGGCGGCGACGTCGAAGCGCGCGTTCATGGCTTGCACGACCGCGTAAAAGCCGGAAAACAGGGCGGCGGTGGTGAAGGCGTTGGGGAGGAGGTAGATGCCCCGATGGCGGTGTTCGGGATCGCGGTGAAGCATGTTGGGCATGTCTATGAACTGATCTCGCTGAGCGCGAATAAACAACAGGTTAACCGATTGCGGGGCTGTTTTTGCGTTCGATGAGGGCTGTCGGTTCTTGAAACGCATCGCCGCCCCGAGTGGGGGCATCAGACCATCGGCGGGGTTTGGGCGCCGCCTTAGGCGCCCAAAGTCCCCTGCGGGGACTGCCCCCGCCTCTAAGGTCTGATGCCCCCACTCGGGGCGGCGATGCTTGCTAGGTCTCAGCGCGTTCTTGCGTCGTGCGCCGAGCCCTCGCCCAACTGCTTAGTTCTTGCTCTTGTCGACCAGCTTGTTC